>DUDT01000014.1 GCA_005110385.1 Candidatus Melainabacteria bacterium
GATTCAGGGCAATATGATACTTGCTGATAATCAAGAATTTTTACAAAGCTATGGTAAATTGGTTGCTACTGGTGATAATGCCTCTGCAAGCAAATTAGCTCAAATTGCGAATTTTATAGGAGCAGATAATAATTATACTTATCAAGCTAGAGGATTCAGCAATACAAACTTATCAGCACGAAACATAGAAGTAGCGTATAACATCTTAGAATTCAGTCAGAATTTAAAAGAGCAGAA
Source organism: Candidatus Melainabacteria bacterium (assembly GCA_005110385.1). Lineage (GTDB taxonomy): Bacteria > Cyanobacteriota > Vampirovibrionia > LMEP-6097 > LMEP-6097 > LMEP-6097. The sequence goes on from DUDT01000014.1 coordinate 238, forward strand.
TTATTCTAATTATGCTGCAAATAACTTTATGCTTGAAACTGTTTTAAACAATGCAAAGGGATTTAATACTAGTATAGAATCAGATTTAACTATAGCCTTCTTTGACTCTCTTGAAGATACGCTAGAAGGTAAACCAGAGACACTTAGTGCTGCAGCTTACGACAAGTTTATTACAAGAGTAATTGCTGGATTTGGAAATGATTTATACTACAATGGGGCAGTAGGTATAAAGAGCAGTAGTGAGCAGGTTAAAAATAATTCTACTTACAGGAATCAATTGGGATTAAATAATGTTAGTGTTGCTAACCTGCAAATAGAGCAATTTGAATCCATGATTGAGTTTTTTAATCTTCAGATAGCTCAGGAAAGTGCAAAGGAACAGCCAAATACAGGTAAAATTGATAATTATAGATCTCAAATAAATTCACATCAAACTGCCATTACTGCTCTACAGAGAACATTATCATAACCTAATATTAATAAACTTTATGTAGATTAGTATTGTGAGTAACTTAGAGGGATCATTTTTAGGTAACAAAGATACAAGACCCTCTTCTGGGCAGACTAGACAGCAACTAGGCTCTGGGGTTAACGCTAATGTCGCCTCCCACGGTAAATTTCTAAATAATGGAGTCCAGTCCAAAAGCTTCGCTCAAGAAATGGCAGCTTTATTAGCGAATGGACAAGAAATACCTGATGAATTAAAAGCAAAAATGGAGGAGATGGGTCTCTCTGATCAAATCAATAACGAACCTAACGCTCAAGGAAAAAGAATAAATAACAACAGAACTGCAGTCAAAAGTCATGAAGCTCTTACAAGCATGGAGGATAGTTTAAACAAGGCTCAAGCTGATAAAGAGAATTTAAGACAGGAAGATGTCCGAAAAGCCTTTAGTCAATCTCGCGCAGAAGAGCAGGAAGAAAGGGTCTCTGAAGAAAAGAAACATTATTATTCGAGCAATGAAGCTACGATTGCGACAGCCGCTCAGGAAAACAGTAAATCTATAACAGAAGCTGCAAGAGAAGGAAATGTAGCTCAGCAAGAACAAAGACAATCTGAAGATGGCAGCAGGCAGCAGCAACTTGCAAATTGGGAGCTGTTAGCACCTAGACTAATAGAGGATTCTGCAAATCGTGCTATCAGGTTAGACATACCAGACGTAGAGGATATACAAACCGTAATAGTCAGGATGGGTCAATCCGGAGTTACTATACAAGCCATAGGTTCTGAAGACATGGTAAACAGCTTCTCCACTAGAGAAGGAATTCTCAGAAATGCCCTTGCTAAGAAAAATGTCAAACTAGATTCAGTAACAGCCTTCGATGCAAAAGCAATGTATCAAAAGTAATCAATCATGAATAATCTTCACCATTTATCACAAAACACTACTTTAAATTCGACTGATTTAATAGGTCTAATATCAGGGAACATGGCTGGTGCTGCAACTTATGGTCACAGAGCTAAAGTATGGTCATTCAAAGACTATATGTATGGTGGTGAAATGGTCGAAGGTGGTCTTAGTATGAAGCAAGGTGGTCAAGCACCTAGATTAGGAGAATGGACTAAATTATTTATAAAAGGTAAAGGATTCTTTACTGTCTGGGACCCTAAACAACAGAAAACTATGTATACGAGGCTCGGCGATTTTCACATAGATGGTTCTGGAAACATGGTTTCTAAAGAAGGTTACCAAGTTTTAGGAGCTCCACTAGAAGGCTCTTATACCCAACTACGAAGACAAGGACAATATACAGATTTAAATACCCAAGCTGATAGTTTCGATGACATAACCCAAGGTAATCCTTTCAGAAAAGCGCCAAATGGTGCACCGCAAAAATTAAATCCAGCGGGGAGACCCGTTGGCAATGTTCAAGCAATTAATATCGCCTTAGATCCACGTAATGGTAAGTATCTAGGCTTATACGATGAGATCAAAGTCGCAGAAGATGGAGTCGTTTATGGCAAAGATGGAAACAATCTAGTCTCTCTTTATAAAATACAATTAGCAAATTTCAACAACCCAGAAGGATTAACCGATCTTAAAGATGGAATTTATTTCGAGACTAATAGTAATAGTGGCATGCCTACTCTTGCAAGCACTGGAGCAATCATTATTTCAGAAGCTTTAGAGAAAAGCAATGCCAATATGAAAACTGAAGCCCATTACCTAACAGAGGCACAAAGATCTTATCAATTTGCTACTCAAGCTCAGAAGCTTGCTGATAAAATTACTGGTACAGCGATAGAGCTGATTCAGTAATGAGCCAAATTAATGTTTTAAATAGAGATTCCAAAACCCAATATTTAAATAAATCAGATAGTAATGAAATTTTAGATATTGAGAGCTGCGTAAACTGGTCAAGCCTTGCTGAGCTTTGTATTAAGTTATCTGATGAAATGGAATTCAACCTTAATCGCGAAATCTGCTTAAGTTTCTGCACCGAATCTGAAATTAGAGATTTGAATCGTAATTTTCGTAACAAAGACTCTATCACTGACGTGCTCTCATTTAACTTTCAAGAGCTACAAGACACTGGAGAAATTCAGCCACTTGGCGATATCATCATCTGCACTACAAGAGCACAAGAGCAAGCTTGGGAGCTAGGTTACACGCTCAGACGAGAATTGATTTTCTTATTTGCTCATGGAGTCTTACATTTACTTGGCTATGACCATGAAACAGAGGAGGATGCAGAAAAAATGTTCAATTTACAAAAACAAGTTATAAAGACGTATGGTATTTTAGACTGAGTGAGGGTCTTTAATAATCTTACGCATAAACTTGAAGAATTTGAGCCAATAAACTCAAATATAGTTACTTTTTACTCCTGTGGACCCACCGTCTACGATGATTCACATATAGGGCACGCTCGCAGTGCTATCACTTGGGATTTACTTGCAAGATATCTTCGTTTTAAAAATTATCAAGTAACTTGGATTAGGAATATCACTAATGTTGATGACAAAATTATCAACCGTGCAAAAGAATTAGACATACTAGCAGACACTCTTTCACGAAAATACACCTATGAGTTCTGGGATGACATGGTTTCTCTAAATGTTTCTTGGCCAGATCATGAACCTAGAGCTACCGACTATATTCCAGAAATGATCAAATTCATAGAAGGACTTATCGCTCAAGGTTCTGCCTATGAAGTAGATGGTGATGTATATTTCAGCGTGAGTAAATATACTCAGTATGGTCAACTAAAAAGACAAAGTATTGATGCTTTAAAAGAGGGGAATAGCCGCTTAGATCCAAATAGTAAGAAAAAAGATCAGTTAGATTTCGCTTTATGGAAAGCTTTTCCGAATGAACCACTTTCAAGCTTCAGCTCTCCATGGGGATTAGGTAGACCTGGCTGGCATATAGAGTGCAGCACTATGATAGAAACGATTTTAAAAGAAAAATTTGCTATCTCTACCTTAGATATACATGCTGGCGGAGATGACTTAATCTTCCCTCATCACGAGAATGAATGTGCTCAATCAGAATGTTTCACGGGAAAACCGCTTGCAAAATACTGGCTACATAATGGCATGGTCATGATAAACGGTACTAAAATGTCAAAGTCATTAAATAATTACATGACCATCAAAAGTGTTCTAACTAAATTCAAACCAAATACTGTTCGTTTTTTCTGTTTGCAAACTCATTATAAAAAGCAAATCAACTTCACAAACACTGCTCTTCAAGCTGCTGAAAGTGGCTTTGATAAACTTTTCAATGCCATTTCAGAAGAACTTAAAGGCATTAAATTTAACAGCTTTGCACAGGTTCAATTAGATAAAATCCAGTTAGCAAGCCTAGATCAAGCTTTAATTAATCGCTTCACCGAAATATTAGATAACGATCTAGCTACGCCACAGGCTCTTGCATTACTGTTTGAAAACCTAGACCAAAAACCTACAGTAATTTATCTTTTAAGCATACTTGGCTTCGATCTCAGATCTAATACTAAAGAGAATTCGCTAAAGTCTTTAATGCACTCCATCGCTGATGCCAAAGCCATGTCGAGAGCTTCTCACGTCGATGCCATCGCTTCACTTAAAGCAGCAGCCACCTCGTATGATAATCTCACAGAAGCTAATGCTACTATGCAAGAGAATATTCTCATCGATAAGAGTAGCTTAGGCAGCATCATTGAGACCCTACTCGAGCTAAGAGAAAAAGCTCGCCTCGAAAAGAATTTCGAGCTTAGCGATAGAATTAGACTAGAGCTAGAAAAAGCTGGGATTATAATTAGAGATTTTAAAGATAAGCCCAGTGAATACAGCTTTGCTTAAAAAGACGGATGCGAACTTAATACTGCACGCATTGCAAAAAGATCTCTTAAAGTAACTTCGGAATACGCAGCTCAAATACAGAAAACTTTTCAACATCTCTATAAAGATCCATTAAACCATTTGCGTATTGCCTAAAATTAGGCTCAAAACTGTATCCAGGAGCAAGAGGCATAATTATCGAATTTCCAAGAATACCGATGACCCTATTCTCAACCACAGAAGCTATACTCTTACCATTAGTATTAGGTGCAATACAATTATCAAGAAGACTGAAACGTTTATTAGCAGACATTCTATACCAAATCACTTGATGATAATATTCTAAATTCTCATTTAGGTGCTTAATTAAATTATCTATATCAAAATCACAATTTTCATCATTATAGAATTTAAAACTTTTCAATAAAAACTCGTATTCTTTCCCCAAAAGATACTCAACTAAAATGTCTTTAAACGCTAAAATCATCTCTACATCAAATTCTTCAAGAGCAAATGGAATAAAAAGACATTCCCTAGCATCATGAAGACTCTGCTCAACAGTAAGTGAAGTATATTCTCTATAATTTCTTTCTAGCCTAGCTTCACTACTCTGCCTTTTCATTTTCTCTTCAAGAGAATAAAAGCTATATCTTAAAACATCATTTAAAGCTTTCTCAAAATTATTAGGTGACCTTAAATCTACATTACTAGTAAGACCATCGCCACCAATAAAATAATTAGCAAACTTCTCATCAAAGCAAGCTTCAACAAGCTTTCGAGCAAAAGCAGAATCAGCGACATCATTTTTTGGTAAACGCCAAAGCTGCTTAATTGCTAAAACATGACCATGAGCAATTTTCTTAATTTCGAGGTTAGCCGTACGATCAAAACAGGATACGGGTTTCATGAAATCAGAACTATTCATTTGATCTTCAAGCCCAAACTGCGTAGTTCTTAAAGCCTTATAAAAAAAGAACTCTTCTGCCACATACTTATCAATAGTTAATTTAGAATGTACAGAAAAAATTGGATTTTTAAAAATGACTTTAAGCTTAGAAGGTATTAAACCATTTGCATCAAGTTCTATTTTTTTAGCTAAAAGCTTATCAGCAGATAGGCTTACATAAACTGTTTTATATTTATTTTCAGAAGCTAATTTGGTTTTAAAAACCCCATTTAGAGAGGTTTTCAAAACAGCAATCGGCTCTAATTCTTTACTATTAAACTGCTTTAATTCTTCAGGAGAAGCCCAAAAAATCAGAGTTAAACCTTCTGGAATTTGAGTACCACTAACCGCAAGTATCTGACCCTCACATAAGTAATCTTTATGATTAACTTCAGTAAAAGTTCTTCTTGCGTAAGCCATAATTCGTGACTTAATCGGCAGCTCTAAGATTACTTCAGTTTCAGCGATAGTCTTAAGATAATGATAAGCATAAGCAAACTCTTGCAACAAAGCCCCATCTGGTGAATAAACTTTAAGCTTTAAATCTTCAGAAATGAATTCTGATTCTGGAATCTGTAAAATAAATTCACCACGTTCTGAAACTTCTATACGGTTCATTACCAGTGAATCACTAGAATTTAAAGCCGTATTAAAGGTATCTTTAGTGACTTCAGTGCGAGTTTTTTCAGAACTCAATTCATCTTTATAACCCGCTATATCTTTAATATTTTTAATAATATTTAAACTTATAGGCTCATTTTTTAAAAGATCAGGAGTTTCTTTATTAAGGAAGAATTTACTCTCGCCTTTATTTTCAAGCTTAGAGCTAATTAATAGCGCCTCTCTTTCAACCTGAGCGGGTTCTAGTTTATTTCTCTCATATGCAAAAGTTAAATAATAAGCCTTGAAATTAATACTTTCATCAGCTAACTGTAAATCTTTTAGAAGTCCTTGTATTAATAACATAAAGAAAAGTACCTAGATCTTGCACATCTGGAAGCAGCCCTAGGAAATATTAAATTCTAATATTAACTCAATAAAAATATTGTATCAACATAATATTTTTTTTGCCTATAAATTTTTAACATAACAAATAAAAAATCCGATAAAATCTTAGCTTGAATCATGGTTACCCAAATACAAGTTCCTAAATCTAAACGCCTCGACTTAATACCACCGTATCTTTTTGCAAGAATAGATGAAAAAAAAGCTATCGCTATTTCTAAAGGCGTAGATATTATCAATATGGGTATAGGCGATCCAGACATGCCTACTTTTTCGCCCATCATTGATACTATGCAGGCAGCAGTCGCAGACCCTAAAACACATGATTACCCACCTTACACTGGAACTTTGGAATACCGTAAAGCTGTCTGCAAGTGGACTGCTCAAAAATTTGGGATTCCAGAATTTGATCCCATTGCTGAATGCTTAGGGACTATTGGCTCAAAAGAAGCTATCCACAATATTTTCCTAGCTTATGTAGACCCTGGTGATTACACATTAATTCCCGACCCTGGTTATCCTGTCTATAATACTGGAACTATATTTGCAGGCGGTACTCCATTCAAGATGCCTCTTTTAAAAGAAAATAATTTTCTTCCAGACTTAAAAGCTATTCCAGTAGAAATAGCCAAAAAAGCTAAATTAATGTTTTTAAATTACCCAAATAATCCGACCAGTGCTATCGCTCCAATTGAATTCTTTGAAGAAGCTGTGTCTTTCTGTAAAGAGTATAATATTTTACTTTGCCATGATATGGCTTACTCAGAGATTAACTTTGATAACTATAAAGTACCTTCAATTTTCAACGTAAAAGGTGCTGAAGAAATAGCGATAGAGTTTCACTCTTTCTCTAAAAGCTATAACATGACTGGCTGGCGTGCAGGCTGGGTACTAGGTTGGGCTCCAGCTGTGCAAGCCCTTTCTCAAGTAAAAACCAATATTGATTCAGGTATATTTAAAGCCATACAAAAAGCTTGTTTAACAGCACTTGAAATAGAGCAAAAAGTCTTAGACCAGCGTAACTCAATCTATGACGGAAGAAGAAAAGCTATCGTGAAAGGATTAAGATCACTAGGTTGTGATATTGAAGCTCCTAAATCTTCAATGTTTGTTTGGGCACCTATTCCTTCTGCTTTTAAATCTTCTGCTGAGTTTTGTGAAAAGCTTTTAGATGACTGTGGCATAGTCGTATCTCCGGGTAACGCCTTCGGTGAGTATGGCGAAGGATATTTCAGAATAGCCATGACTACTGATATAGATAGAGTAGAACTAGCATTCTCAAGAATGAAAGAAGCTGGTATTAGTTTCTAAAAGTGGTATTTGATGGCAGTGTCATCGAGCGCACAAGTCCAAGGCTGAATATGAATGAATCTAGAAATCCATTTTCAGTACCAGCAGATCGCTTACCTAAGCTGCCACAGTGGTTAAGAAACTCATTTCCTAAATATAAGTTTGATAAATTAATTAAAGACATGCCTTTAAATGGCATGACTACTGTCTGCGAAGAAGCTAAGTGTCCTAATCGTGGCGAATGTATTTCTCGTGGCATCGTCACTGTCATGATTTTAGGCAGTGAGTGTACTCGTGCCTGTACTTTTTGTGCAGTAGAAAGGAACACACCACTGCCTGTAGACCCCTTAGAGCCACAGAAAATGCTTGACATGGTGAACTACATGAAAGCTAAATATGTGGTTATTACAGCACCCACTAGGGATGATCTATTTGATGGCGGAGCTAGTCAATTTCGCAAGACAGTGGAACATATTAGACTATATAGACCAGATGTAAAGCTAGAACTATTAATCCCAGATTTCCAAAACCAGCATTATGCTTTTGATGAGATCATTTCAGCAGAGCCAGAGATGATCTGCTTTGATACACAGACAGTAAAAGCACTTTACAAATGGGTTAGACCTGGTTTCTCCTATGATAAAGCACTGGAGCTGTTTTCATATTTCAACACAGAAATAAAAGCCAAGAAACTAGATATCGGTCTTAAAAGTGGCATTATGCTTGGCTTAGGTGAAAAACCTGAAGAGATTATCGAATTAATGAAAGAACTATATTCACATGGTGTGCGCTACATCACTCTAGGACAGTATCTTAAACCAGCAGAGATGCCATTACCTGTAATTGAATATATAGAAGAAGATATTTATCAGTACTATCGCAAACAAGGTCAAGAACTAGGTCTCTGGGTACAAGCTTCACCACTCACTCGTAGTAGTTATATGGCAGATCATCTGCATGAAAGTACTTTGTAATATTTTGGCATTAGTCTCTTTATCATAAAATTAGGACCATGGGGAAAATAAAAAAAACAGAGTTTAAAACCTTCCCTAATCCTATGTTTAGAGACCTTTGCTTACTTGAGTTTGCAGAGGAACACTTAAACTTCGATGAATTTATTTTCTTTTTCTATACTTGGGATAAACCTAGCGCCTCCCTTGGACGTTCTCAACGCAAAAGCCAAGATCTCATCCAAGAGTGCATTCTCAAAGATATCCCAGTAACTATTCGTCCTAGTGGCGGCAAAGCTGTCATTCATGATGGTGATATCTGTTTTACTTTTATCGCAAGGCAAAGTCATAAACATTTTGGTGGAAATCTCCAAGAATCTTACGCTAAAGTCCTAGATTATATTCTTAAAATATTAAACGAACATTTCACACAGAGCCTCGGCTGGAAGGGCAAGATAGAAGCCTCTGAATATAACAAAGACAGTCTAATAGCAAGTACTAACAAGCCAATCAACATTTACAAACAAAACTGTTTCTCTCAAGCACTGGGGAGTGAAGGAATCATTAAACACCAAGGGGAAAATCATAAAGTCTTAGGTTCCGCCCAAATGATCTATGCGAACTGCTTTTTACAACAAGGCTCAATTTTAATAAACAAAAAAAATCTACACAACAAACTTAGTTTTGATATCCAATCAATATCAATGACTGAGGCTTTTAATAGTGGTGAAAACTTAAATCTAGATAGCCTTATAGAGGCTCTAAATAAAAAATCTCAAAATTCTTTTAATGCTTAATTAAAATCAAAATATTTACCCAACTCAAAAACGAATCCAGAATCACCAGAAATACTATTTGCAGGTATACGATAAGCAATAACCGCTACTACATCTCGTTTTAAATTATGATAAACCAAGCCAGGAATAATTCCAGCAAAATCATGAGTCCCAGAAAAATACTCTAAAACAATATTAAGTTCTTTATTTACTGGATGCTCAATACCGCCGATAAAACATATCGTATCCCTACCATAAACTTGCTGAGTACCAGTAGCAATACCAGTCGTTAAGCGAGTCTTAATTCTTGGCAAGCGGAAACTCAAATGTGAGAAAAAATTAGTTCCAACTCCATTACCCTGCAAGGAAACAGGCAGCATATAGCCACTAGTAATTTTCACATCATCTAATATTTTTATAGACGGTATTCGCTTTGAATGCTTAGCACCAAAGGCTAGACTCAGATTATTTAAATCATCTGATTTGAGACCGTAATTAGTAATAGCCAATTCCCAATTTTCATTCAATCCATAAGTTATAAAATTAGTTGAACTCCAGTGACCATCAGTCCCCCACATTTTAACAAAGCTCTCATTCATGATAAATAGCTTATTTTTAGGAGTAATATCAGCAGAAGGTAAATTAATAATGGCTTGCTGTGCGCTCAAAGGTAGCTGCATACTACATGCACAAGAACAACAAAACAAAAATAAATAAAACCTCTGGATCACGAATTATTACAGAGTAATAATTCTAGTACCAGCTACTGCTAATTTACAATAGCTCTATTTGTGAAACATAAATCATCCCTTCAATCTCTTTTACATAAGATTTATTTATTACATCCCACACAGTTAAAGCCCATGTCTCGAATATTATCAAAACTTTCAGCAAAAGATCGCACAGATACTTCTGCAAGAGCTTTTCGGCAAGGTTTATTCCATTAAATGGGCGTTCGGCTACACGCCCTAAATACCTTTTAATTTATAAACAGAGTTTATCCACTTCATTAAAATAACCTTATCTTCTTTAGTTAAGAGCTTATCCCAATGAACGACAGCATACTGTAAAGGTGGCATGGTATTATCAGCGATAGAAGTCTCGAGATGGATCAACTTAGCCTCATCTAAATCTTTATCTTGAATATCATTTAAGTCTTTTTCCATATCAAAATCTAGCAAACCATCTTCAACATCTTTTTTCACAAGGTCTTTTACAAATGGTAGCTTTGCATAGAATGGCATAACAGCCTTACTGGAATGACAATCTGCACACTTAGATTTTAATATCTCTCTAGAGGAAAGACTTAAAGATGAGTATTTCGCTGAAACCTGCATTAAAGCAGTCCAGAGACAAAAAACAAACAAACTCACATATCTAACAAGGTTCATAGATTTTATTTATTTGCCATATACAGCCACATCACCACATCTTCAATCTCAGCAGCAGAAAGCTTAATTTCAAACTCTTTAGCATAGAAGCTTGCCAGCCTACGAGTCTGCTCTAAAGTACGCCTTGAGCTAATACCATGCAGATCTGGTATTTTCCTTCCAGTATTTCCAGTGGTTTTTGTCTTAGTATCCCACTTACCAGCAGTTCCCCCACCAGGGTGACAAGTAGCACAAGTCCCATAAGTGCCTTGACGACTAAAAAATATCTCCTTACCTTCTTTAATACCAGCAGATGATGGCAGGAAAAAAGATGATAAAAGAAGAGTGATCAAAATATTTTTCCTCATACAATTACCCTAATTATAAACTACGGAGTTACTGAATTCACTTGAATTACTTGCTTCAACTGCTCAGCTGGTACTAAAGTCTTAGCATCACTTTCGTAAGGAATGAGTAATATAGAAAATTTCAAAGTAGAACTCTTTAAAGCCTTGTCACATGGTCATAGAATTTCTATAATTAATACTCTAAGAGACGGAGAAAGGAGTGTAGCTCATATTTGTGAAATTCTTAACATAGAAAGCTCCTACGCTTCACAACAACTATCAATACTGAAAAATAAGAACATCGTTTCTAGAAGAAAAGAGGGCAGCCAAGTATTTTACTCAATCAAAGATGAGGGTATATTAAGCCTACTAGATATAGCTCGCTCTATTTTTGATAATCATATAACAGACTTAAAAAGCACCATTAAAGAGGTTAAGAAAAAGTCAAAGGAAGAGGGTTCTAACTATTATGACTAAATCTTTTATCATCATCGGTGCTGGTCCAGCAGGCTATCAATCAGCACTAGAATTACGAAAAACTGTGGCAGATTCTAAAATAATATTAATAGAAAGATATAAACTAGGCGGCACCTGCCTGCATCGTGGCTGCATACCCAGTAAACAGTTATCCTGCATAGAAGAAGAAAAAAATTATTTAAAGACATTGACAAAGAATAAAACCCTTTTAACGAAAGGGATTGAACAGAAATTATTAAAAGCAGATGTAGAAATAATTTACGGCAGTGCAAATATAGAAATCAGTGAATCATCTTTTCAAGTCCAGGTTCAAGACTGTGATGATGAGGGTTATGTTATAAACGAAAATGCAGATGAGGGCAGCCCTGAAAGTAAAAAACGCTTAAGTGCTGATTACTTAATTCTAGCGAGCGGCTCTAGACCTCGAAAAATAGATTTTGATAAACACTTTAAAGAAAAATATCCTGAAATAGATTCTTCTGAAATCCAAAAAGTGAAAGATAAAGCCATTAGCAGCGATAGCTTCTTTTGCGATATTAAATTACAGAAAGGCTTCTCTGATTCATACTGCTTTATCGGCGGTGGCTATATCGGCGTAGAGATAGCTTCTATGCTTGCTGAGCTTGGGAAAAAAATTAGGATAATAGAATCGGCAGAAGATATTTTACTGTTTTTAGATAAAGACTTACGCGAACGTATAAAAGCGAATTTAATTAAGCAAGGAATTAAGATAGAAACTAATGTACAAAACATAGACTACCAGAATATTCTAGAGGATAAAATCTTCATCGCGATTGGCAGAGAAATAGTTTTACCACCAGTCAGCTATAAAGAAAAAAACACTATAGAAAAAATTACAGATAAGCATATCCTCAATGAAAAAATCTCTAAGCTTAATCTCGATAATCGCATTTTCTTAATCGGAGATCTATCTGAGCATATGCCACTAGCTCACTATGCTTACACAGAAGCTAAAGCTTTAGCTAAATATCTTGGCATTCTTAATAAACCTGAACAAAGCAGTAAAGTAATTAACAACAATTTCACAAAACCTAATCTAGATTTAATTCCTCAAGTAATTTTCACCGATACTGAATTTGCTCACTGTGGAATGAGCCTAGATAAAATTAAAGAAAAATATTCTGAGAATTTTTTTATTATAGAAAAAAACTGGACAGAAAATGCTAAAGCTCGAATCTCTGGTAGTGAAAGGGGTTACGCTAGATTTATCTTTGAAAGCTCAACTAGGAAAATATTAGCTTGCTCATTAATAGGTAATTTAGCTACAGATCTTATTTCTATAGCCGTGCCACTAATTCACTTAAATCTAAGTTATGAAGAAATACAGAATATGGTATTCCCCCACCCTACTCTTGGAGAGCTTTTTGTATTAGACTAAGGGTATATGAGTTTCCCTATACTCCATGAATTTAATCTTGCAAGAAAGGCTAACATCGTGGACTTTCATGGCTGGCAAATGCCAGTATTTTATGAAGGCATACGTGAAGAATATAAAGCGACAAGAGAAAAAGCTAGCGTTTTTGATGTATCCCACATGGGACGCTGGTTTTTCAGTGGTAAAAATGCCATGGCTTTTCTAGATTATCTGACTACTAATGATTTAAGCACACTTAAAGATGGTAAAGCTCTCTACACGACACTACTTAATGAAGATGGTGGTATTATTGATGATTTGGTTATTTATAAATTCAATCCTGAGCGATTTCTATTAATAAACAACGCTGGCAATCACGATACTGTCACGGATTGGTTCTGGCTACAATACAATAAATTAAAATCAGAAGAAATTTCTTTAAAAAACTCAGGACTTGAAGGTTGTGAGCAGTCCTACGAAGATATTATGATGGAGGATGTCACATCTAAAATTGCTCAAATAGCGGTGCAAGGTCCTTTAGCAAAGGATTTAGTGAATAAATATCTGGGATTGAGAGAGGAATTATCTTATTTTTCTTTTCGTAAAGTTTCTTTTAATAATGAGGATTATATAATCTCTGCCACCGGCTATACTGGTGAAGCTGGTTATGAAATATATGCTAAGCCGAGCTTACTAATTAAATTAGTAGAAGACTTATGCAGTAATTCAGAATTAGTCCCAGCAGGACTAGGAGCTAGAGACGTTTTACGCTTAGAAGCTGGCTACTGCTTGCATGGTAATGATATAGATACTCTGACTACGCCTTATGAAGCTGGCCTTGACTGGATAGTAAAAATAACGAAAGAGAATTTCATCGGTAAATTTAACTGCACTAGACAAGAGAAAATACTCTGCGGTTTATCGTTTTCCATCTCCGAGAAAATAATTCCTAGAGCCGGCACTAAGGTTTATGACGATGAAGAACGTGAAATTGGGGTTATTACTAGTGGTACCTTTTCTTTTATTTTAGATAGAGCGATTGCTCTAGTCTATTTAACCGATCCTGAAATTATTAAATCCATAATTTCAAATAAGACTGATATAACTAGTAAAATAAATCTGAAAAAAGTATCAATAAAAGTTCGCAAAGATATTTTTAGTGCTAGCATAGTTGAGCCTTGGTTTTATAGAAACATCAGGGGTAAAGAGATTCAAGATTTGGAGGCGATTCAAAAATGAAACAATATTTCAAAACACATGAGTGGATAGAAGAAAGTAGCAATGGTGCTTATTACATAGGCATTAGCGAATACGCCGCTCGCAGACTGGGTGACGTAGTATTTATAGAACAGATGGAAGATCAAAATAGTTTTATCGCAGGCGAAACCCTTATGATCCTAGAATCAGTAAAGGCTGTAGGTGACGTTTATGCACCATTTGCATGTGAAATACTCAGAGTGAATGAAAAAATAGTCAAAACGCCAGAAGAGTTAACTGGTGAAGATTGGTTACTTGAAATAAAACCACTAGACTCACTACCAGAACTTGACTCCCTGAATGACTCTGACTATGAAGCCTATATTAAAAAGGAAGGTTAAGATTTACTATTTTCCTCTAACATTATGACCAGAATTGAGAGAGAGATTTTCCCAGCTAAAAACAAATTATATACACACAAAAAATCATCACTAGCATTCTTTTTCACTAAAACTTCGCAGTAAAGTTTTTTACTTTCAAACATAATTCCCTCATCCTTGCGAATATTTTAGCAAAAGCTAAAGATTTGAACTTAATGTTTTTTTAATATTTCGAGACGGTAAATTCTAAATATTACTCTTTTCGGGAAAGCACCGTGCAAGTAAGCTCATTGGATGAATCACTTTATATCCCTCGCTTAAATGTGCCTCTATTTGAGACATGCAACCAGGGTTTGCAGTTATCACTAAATCCACCCCAGCTTTTTTAATATTTGCAGCTTTTCTTTCACCAATTGGTTCTGCAAGTTTCGGCTTAATCAAATTATAGAAACCCGCAGAACCACAGCAGACCTCAGCTTCTAAAAAGGGAATTAATTCTAAATTTGGAATTAATGCAAGTAAGCTTTGGTACTGAGTCGTCAATCCCTGAGCATGATACAAATGACAAGCTGGGTGGTAAACAGCTTTAAGGGACTGCTCGCAATCTTCAATTTCTGCGTTTTCGTCAGTCCCTTTCAGAGAAGTCAATTTAGCTTTAAAAGCCCCTAAAGATATGGGTGCCAACCAATTATCTGGATCTATAAGCTCGGCTATATCCTTTATAACAAGAGACTCTAAATAAACCTTATCTTTCACATATGCTCCACAACCAGCTGAATTAAAGACTATAGGGTTAGAAAAGTCTTCAATAGCTCGCCTCTGGAAAGGCTCGTAATCTTCAATTTCTGCGTTTTCGTCAGGCCCTTTATATAGTTTATTTAAAGCATCACATTGTGCTTGAATAAATTTTTCAGTCTGCTTCTCACCAATCTTAAATTCACCACTATGGCTAGCTAAAGCACCACAGCAGCCTGAAGCTGGTACATAGACATGATAACCAGCAGCATTTAAAACCTTAATCGTATCGTGATGAACACTATTATAAAGTGTATCCATGACACAACCCAAATTAAATAGCACAGTACGGGACTGCTCGCAAACTTCAATTCCCGCATTTTCGCCATCCTCATCTAAAATCTTTTCAGTAGAAGGATAAAGTTTATTTACTTCTAGCTTAGTATACGAAATTTCTCTAGTGGGCTGCATCTTACTAAGCTTCGGTAAAAACGGAAACAGCTTATAAAAAATATTTAATACTTTTAAACCTATACGCCCTAAATTCAGTAAATATCTTTGATCAAGCAAAAAAGCGAAAGAGAATTTACGTAGCAAACCCCAAAAACCTTTAGTATAACCATTTTCCTGTTTTTCATGGCGAGCATAATCTAAGAGCCGAATATATTCAACTCCAGATGGGCAGACTGTCTCACAAGCCATACAACTAAGACAATTATCAAGATACTCTTGCCCAGTGGCATCCAGCTCAGATACCTCACCCTGAATCAGATCTTTAATTAAATAAAGCCTACCCCGTGGAGAATTACCTTCATTACCAGTAGTCAAATAAGTAGGACAAGCTGAAAGGCAGATGCCACAATGTATGCAAGCCTTAATTTTATCAAGCTCTTCATCTCTCATAGCAATCTCGGCATTTTCCTCAAACATAATTAAATAAGCAGACCTGGGTTTAAACGCCCCTCTGGATCAAATTTCTCCTTAATTTTCCTTAATAACTGAAGTTCATCCTGTGACACAGATAAATTCAAAGCCCTTTCTATGAGACGATTATCAAGCGTTAATGGTCTAATACGAATCACTGGCTGATATTTACTATTCAGATCTTTAAAAACAACAGCATTTCGGATAATTTCAAAATCCTGAGGTTTTACGAAAACCCTTACTGTAGCATTTATTAAATCTATCTCTAGCTTTAGTACTCCATGCGGAAAACCCCCTAGAAGAGACTGCTGCACAACTTCATTTTCTGCGTTATGCTCGTCATTAAAATGCTCAACTTCAGCACCAGCCTCGTTCTCAGCATAACCAGTTAAAACACTTTCTTTAACTAAACTTTTCAAAAACGATGAAAGCTCTATCACAAAGGCTTTCAAATTACTATGCTTCAAAGAGAAATCTACCTTAAACTGATTTTCACTCGGATAATACTTCTTAAATGGCATAATCAAAACATTTAAATCAAGACCAGTCTTCTTTAAAATACGCTGTTTACGCAGCTCTAAGAGATCTGGAGTACCATAAAACTCAGCTCCTAAAGTAAAAGGCAATGTACCCTCATAAGCGAAATCTTTACTAATAAATAATCTAGACTCTACCTGATTTACATCGAAGTCAAACAAAGATCTCCACTTCTGAAAATCCATAGTATCTAAAGATTCCATATCTTCGCTTAAGATCAGCTTCAACATCGGCGTTTTCTCTAAACGTATATAAGCAGAACGAATGAAAGCAAGTGAATTAAAGGATCCCAAGTAAAGCTTTCTTAAATCATAGCCTGCTACATTTTTAATTACCTGTCCGCCCGCCTTACTAGTAGAACCGTCTAAATGTAAAAGCTCAAGCCCAAGCACCGACCTCTTCTCTAAAGGAGAAAACATTTCACCTAATACTCTTGAAAGCTTATACTTAGCTGGAGCAGTAATCATGGTCATCTTAGAATAAGCTTGCAGCTTAAGATCTAGCTCAGCTATCGTCAAATCGGCAGATACCTTAGCCACGAAATCATCATTATATATATCAAGCCCCTTGTCAACCTCTCCTAAAATACGCTTCAATTCCTCTTTCGAGCCATGAGATACAGAGGAGCCAAGGCTTTCAGAGCTAAACTCATTACCAAGTTCAATATAGTCAAACTCTGTATAGATAGGAGGTTTAGACATAAGTCCAGCATCAAATGCTTCATTAGTTAAATTAGAGTCCATGAGCTGGAACCTCCCTGTGACATTCTTTACAGACTTTAATTGGGAAAATTTTATCAGGATTAGAAATATATTCTGGATCAAAGATAGCTCTCACATCTAACATTTTTTGCATATCATTAGGGCTAAATAGATAATCCATATATTCCTGCTTTTCCACACCAATACCATGTTCTCCAGACAGGGTACCACCAAGATCTACACAGAGACGCATAATTTCATGACTCGCCTCGAATATCCTCTCTATTACAGTAATATCTTTTTCTGGATCATAGAGAAAATTAGGATGTAAATTACCATCGCCAGCATGAACTAAGTTAGCTAACATTAAATTATATTTTTCTGCAATCCGCTCCACACCTTGAAGAGCAGCAGGGATTTTAGATCTTGGTACCACTGCATCATAGAGATACCAGAATGGTGCTATCCTACCAAATGCAGACGCTGAACCCTTTCTGACTTTCCACAATTTCAATCTTTCAGCCACATCCTGAGTGGTTTTATAGCTAAGTGGATTAAAATCTGAGACTAGAGCCTCTATCCTATACGACTCTTTAAGTATCTCTTCGTTAATACCGTCTAACTCAATCAGCAGAACAGCTTTCACTTCATCAGAAAAACCAAGATTATAAGCAGCATTAACCGCTCGCACCGCATGATTATCAATAATCTCTAGAGCAGCAGGCTTAAAACCTTGGCGTATAAGCTCACTTACCACTTCTGCACAAGTAAGAGTAGCGGAGAAAGATACCTGAATCGTTATAAAAGCCTCTTGATTAGGGGTAAGTTTCAGTAAAGCTTTAGTTACTATCCCAAAAGTTCCTTCAGTACCAATAAATAAGCCAGTAACATCTAAATCGGATAATGTCTTTTTAAATTTCAAATTTAAATTTGCATGTTTATGAGCAGTACCATTTTCAGTACATTCAGGAACTAAAGAGCCTACATACTGAATTTCACCATTAGGTGAAACTATCTCCAGACCAAGCACATGATCAGCAGTAACACCATATTTATAGCAGTGAATACCGCCAGCATTTTCTGCGATATTTCCACCTATAGTACAAGCGAGTTGGCTAGAAGGATCTGGGGCGAAGTGCAAACCAGTACCCAGTAAAGCCTTATTTAAAGTAGCATTTACATAACCAGATTCAACTAAAGCCACACGATTTTCGCAGTCAACAAAAATCAATTTACTTAACATCGCAAGTGAAATCAGAACAGAGTTTTCAGCAGCTATAGCTCCACCAGACAGACCAGTTCCCGCTCCTCTAGCAACGAAGCTGAGTTTCTCTTGCGGATTTTTAAGTTTTTTATTATAAGAAATAATCTCTAAAATTATTTTAGAAACTTCTTCGGTATCATACGGAATTAAAACCAGTCTTGGCTTATTTTTAAACAATGCAGTAGCATCAGTATCATAAAGACGTAAATCCTCAGGCTTATTTAAAACCTGTTGAGGTTTAAGAATTTTTTTTAAACTATTTAGAAGTTTTTTCACAGATAATCATCTAACAATCCTTATAATTCTAGCTCTTTTATTTAAACTTGAAAAACCTCCTTATTATTTAAGCACAATCATCTACAAACACCAATAGTGAAAATAAGAAAATATTAATTCCATGCATTAGACAAATCAGCAATTGAATTGCCGATTTGCCCAATTTGCGGGTAAGATTATTTTACATATATTTTATGAACACAAAACATGACTATCTTCACAGAGACATAACCAAACATGTAAATGAATTAAGAAACATGTATCCTGTACTAACCATAACAGGACCTAGGCAGTCGGGGAAAACCACCATAGTCAAAAACCTCTTCCCTAATAAAAAATACCTAAATTTAGAAGATTTAGAATTATTCGAATATGCTCTAAAAGATCCTAAAGGCTTTATTCAAGATATTTCAGAAGGTGCAATCATTGATGAAATCCAGAAAGCTCCTCAGCTACTATCTTACATTCAATTAGAAGTAGATAAAGCTGACAAGAAATCTCATTTTATACTTACTGGCAGCCAAAACTTTCTATTACTTAACACGGTAACCCAATCTTTAGCTGGAAGAACTGCACTACTATCTCTTTTACCATTCTCCATTAATGAACTTCGCAGGAACAATCAAGACTATAGCAGTGAAGAATATATTTTCAATGGTTTTTACCCACGTGTTTACAGAAATAAAATTAATCCAAATTACTATTATAGAGACTATATTAAAACTTATTTAGAGAGAGATCTTAGAACTTTAAAAGCTGTTCATGATTTAAGCCTATTTCATAAATTTTTAAAACTTTGTGCTGGCAGAGTAGGTCAATTACTAAATTATCAAAGCCTTAGTGAAGATTTAGGCATAGCAAGCGGTACTGTACGAGAATGGGTAAGCTTACTTGAAACTAGCTACATTATTTTCTTGCTTGAACCATTTAGTGCAAATATCAACAAAAGATTAATTAAAAGCCCTAAAATATATTTCTACGACACAGGTCTAGTTCGTTATCTTCTTGATATCACGGATATAAAGCAGCTTAAAACACATCACTTGAAAGGAGCTCTATTTGAGAATCTCATCATCTTAGAATTCATGAAGAGCTTTTACAACAGTGGCTTAGACCCTAACCTTTATTTTTATCGAGATAAAGCTAAAGAATTAGATTTAATTATAAAAAAAGCTGAAAACAGCCTTGCGATTGAAATTAAATCTGCGAAAACTTTCCATGATTCATTTCTAGAAAATTTAAATTACTATGAAAAGCTCTTTCCAGAGAGCACCGAAAGCCTAGGGGTAATCTACGATGGCGACTTAAATCAAAAACGTAAAAATATTGAAGTGATTAGCTTTAATAGCTTAAATAAATTTATTAAGAAGGCTATAATTTAGCACAGGAAAACCTCTCAATTAGCATTAAATGGCTAATTCTATTAAAAAATGAATAGTAATTATAGATTAAATCCATGGCTTTCAAGCGCAAACAGTTACGCAGCTGGAGTGACTTTTGAAGAATTAATGACGAAATATGGCTTTAAGCGAGAAGAAATACTTCGCCTTGCTGGTAATGAAAGTACTATAGGTGCTAGCCCTAAAGCCTTAGAGGCTGCTCAAGACGCCTTACTTAGCTCAAATTACTATGATGAGCCTAACTGTGAAGAGTTAATGGATGCCCTCGTTGATGATTTTAAAGATTCTACGCCACATGTAAATAAACTCGGCTTTGTTATCGGAAATGGCATGGATAAAGTAATTGAGCATATTCTCTGTCTTTCAATCCAAGCTGGGGACACTGTAGTTAACTTCAGTCCGACCTTTGATTTTTATAGTTTCTGCACTTTAAAGATGGGCGGAATAGTTTTAGACCTCGGCAGGGATAAGAAAACTTTCGAGCCATTGATTAGCAATCTTGTAGCAGATATCGATAAACACGAATCGGAAACGAACTCTAAAGTTAAGGTTATTTTCCTCTGCACGCCCAATAACCCCACTGGAAACATTCTCAGCCTTAGCGAGATAGAAAATGTAGCAGAAATCTGTGAAGAAAAAAATATCATACTTTTTATAGACCATGCTTATATAGAGTTCACTCACAGAGAGACTTTCGAAGCGACGAAAATCATCCACAAATACCCTCACATAGTTATCGGCTACACTTTCTCTAAAGCCTATGCCTTAGCTGGTTACAGAGTAGGCTATGCCCTAATGCATCAAGAATTGAAAAACATATACCTAAAGTATAATACGCCATTTCTCTGTGCTAAACCAAGCTTAAAAGCAGCTAAAGCTGCGATACGCGATAGCGAACATTTTAAAAAAATCATTGATAACAATAACAATGAACGCCCTAAAGTAGAGCAAGCTCTTTCAGAGCTTGGCTTTAAGGTTTACAGGAGTTATACTAATTTCATTTTATTTGAGATTCCAGAGAATTCAGATGAGCAGAAGAAATTAGCTATCTATGAGCATCTAGATAAAGACGTCAGAGAAAAAGATATAACTGGAGCAGTTATGGAATACCTTTTCTCTAAGGGCATTATACTCAGAAGATCTAAAGCCACCTCTAATTATGCGATTCGCATGACAATAGGAACTGAAGCTGAGAATCAGAGAGTAATTAAAGCATTAGCAGCAATTTAAAAATCTAGAATTCCATACCATCACCGTGGAATTCTAGAAAATCTAGAATTCCATATCATTATCGGGGAATTCTAGAAAATGGGTATAATCTAATATAATGTCTCAATTCGAGAGAAAAGCTTATGCTGAAATTATGGCTCATCATAAGAGCCCGAAGCTTAGCGTAATTTTCGGCCCTAGACAAGTCGGTAAAACACATATACTTAAAAAATTACATAGAGAGCTGAGTAAAAACAGTAGCAGCAGTTATTTTAATTTAGAGTTCCCAGAACACAGTAAATTATTCAGTGGCAGTGATGAAGAGATTTTTAATTTTCTAAAATCCTCTGGTGACTATGTTTTCATAGATGAATTTCAGTATATTGAAAATATTTCACGCATATTTAAAGCGATCTACGACTTTAATGATCTGCACCCAAAGAAAAAAATTAAAATATACGCATCTGGCTCCTCTGCTCTAGAAATGCATAAGCATATCAAAGAGAGCATGGCTGGGCGTTATAAGAAATTTATGATTAGACCTCTGACTTTAGATGAGCTGAAATCACAAGCAGGTAAAAAGAATAAAAAGACAAATGCAAGAGAAGAAAACAGTTCAAACCAAGATTTGATAAAAAATTATTTAAAATTTGGGGGGCTGCCAGGAGTCTATAATGAGAGTGAACATCCGCGGGATACTGATAAACAGAGCTACCTAAAGCTAATACTAGAAACCTATATACAGAAAGATATTAAAGCCCTAATTAAAGAAGAAAATATCAGTGCCTTTAATCACCTAATCTATATACTAGCTGAGAAGCAGGGACAGCTAATATCTAAAGCTAATCTAGCTCGTGAAGTTAGGCTCAGTGAAAGCACTATAGAACATCATTTGGAAATACTAGAGCAGACTTTCGTTTTATATAAAGTAAATTCTTTTTCAGGGAACCTCAGTAATGAACTAAAAAAATCTAAGAAATATTACTTTTACGATGTGGGCGTGCGCAATGCGACTTTAAGTGATTTTAAAGTCAGTGATAGAAACAAGCTCAAAGGCTCTGCTTGGAAGAGTTATACCTATAATCACCTCTTAAGCTTAGCTAATGAAGCGAATACAGAAATACTATTCTGGAGAACCTCTGACCAAGTAGAGTTAGATTTCATCTGGCTTCAAAATAAAATACCTATCCCCATTGAAGTAAAATCTAAATTAAAGAATCCAGAAATTTTCCCAGGCTTTAAAACATTCTTTAAAGCCTATGGTGAAGCAACTTTCGGAATAGTCTTTAATGAATCATTAAATGAGATTATTTCTTGGAATGGTAGAGAGATTCATTTTATTAGTTTTGATAGAATACTTGAGGTAGAGGAGCTTTTTAGTGATTTATAAAGGGAGCTTATTTTATGCTTTAATTAAACCTGCTTAAAGACCACGTCAAAAACCTCTTGCCAAGGATAAACCCAGATATCCTCATCTAGCTTATAACGCTTCTCTGCAAGCGATGCACAGATCAGAGACGCTTTAGGCACTAGTGTTTTAAAGGATTTAAGACCTTTAAGTTCAGAGTTCTTCGGTGTATCAGAGGCTTTAACCTCCACCGCGAAAACCTTTCCAGTAGGTGCTTCTATTATCAAATCTACTTCCGCATTATTTTCAGTTCGATAATAAGAAAATTTATAATCGGGATTTAAATAATTCGCAGTATAAATAAATTCTTTAATTACAAAATGCTCAAAAGCTTTCCCAAACTCTTTAGTCTTAGGAGTCAATTCCAGAGAAAGCTTCTGCTGAAGAGCTCTAGCAACCCCAGTATCAAAAAAATAAAATTTAGGATGCTTAGATAATTTCTTTCTTAAGCGTGAAGAATAAGGTCTGAGATAAAAGCCCAGTAAAGTATCTTCAAGGATTTGATAATATTCTTTAACGGTAGCACTGCTCACACCAATATCACTTGCGATATTCGAATAATTTAAAACATTAGTATTCTCATCAGCAGCTAATTTCAAGAACTCTGTAAAAGCATCCAAGTTTCTAACTAAAGCCTCCATCTGTATTTCCTCTTTTATGTAGGTATTAACGTATGAACGCAAAGCAAGAATAGCATCTTGGGACTGCTCGCGAACTCCAACTTCTGCGTTTTCATCGCCTCCCATAGAAAGCAAATAAATAGCTGGCAAGCTACCAAATTCTAGAGAACGATACAAGGAAAATTTAGAAGAAGGCATAAGCTCTAAATGGGTTAGACCGAATAGAGAAAAACTGAAAGCTCTGCCGCCCAACATATTCGCATTAGAACGTTTAAGTTTTCTTGCACTAGAACCACTCAAAATAAAAGCTGGTGGCTTCTTCATATTCTCTAATAGATAATGAATTTCATCTAAAATCTCTGGCAATTTCTGCACCTCATCAATAAAAACATGAGTATATTTAGAATCACGATAAATAATTTCATCACGAAAGCGTCCTGGATTCATTTTCAAGCGCCTTAATTCCTCTGGAATTAACAAGTCATAGATTAGGCAAGAATCAAGACCAAAACTATTTTTAATTAAAGTAGTCTTACCTACCTGTCTTGGACCAAACAAAAAAAAACTATGCTTGAGTGGTAATTTCAAAATCCTATCAATGTTTTTTGAAGCCATACTTTAATTTTACCACGATTTTTTAAAGTCTTACTTAAATCTATCGTGCATCTGCGAATTTACAGCGTGAATTTACAGTGGGATATAATGTTAGTGAATGTTTCAGAAATCACTAAAAAGCCTCAGCCGAGTCATAATCGATATAAGCATTATCGCTGTATCCTATATCGCGGCAAGTAACTTAAGAGTTTTAAATACTCAAGGTGGCAACACCAGTGAATTTATTATTAGCGATCAATTAATAAGAATCATCGGTTTTATTATTCTAATTAAGCTACTCGTTTTTTATTTCATGGGGATTTATAAAAAATTCTGGCGTTATACTAAAACTGAAGATTTAATACAGGTCGGACGCTCACTGCTTATCGCTAATTTACTCATAGTGCTACCTAGAGTAGTTCTAGGTCTCAGCCCTAAAGCTCATGATTTATTCGCGGTGTCTTACGGTGTAATGATTATAGACTTTTTTTTAAGCGTGACCCTAATATCTGGCGTTCGCCTACTGCGCTTCTATCTTAAAGAGCAGAGTAATATAAAATCTAGACTTAAAGTACTCTCTAGTAAAACTAAAAATACCCTAATTATAGGTGCTGGTGAAGGCGGGATGGAGGTTCTACAAGCAATAAAAAATCACCCCGAGTTAGGTTTAGACATAAAAGGCGTGCTAGATGATGATACTAAAAAATTTGGGATGAGCTTACTTGGCTCAATGCAAGTAAAAGGTGCCATAGTCGATGTTCAGTACTGGGTAGATGAACTAGCTATAGAACAGATTATTATCGCCATACCAAGCTCATCATTAAAAGAGCGCAAGCGTATAAGCTTGCTGTGTAATAATACTGGCGTGGATGTAAGAATAGTACCTTCAGTAGATCAGCTCGCTGGCGGCAATGTAGATATTAGAGAAATCAGAAAGCTCAGTATGGAAGACCTTCTTGGTAGAGAAGAAATTAATTTAAATATTCCAGAAGTAGTAGAGTTTTTAAAAGATAAAAGAGTCTTAGTTACTGGAGCTGGCGGTTCTATAGGCAGAGAACTCTGTAAACAGCTTCTAGGTAAAGGACAGATAAAAAGCCTATGTTTACTCGGGAAAGGGGAAAATTCCATATTCGAATCTAGGCAAGAGTTAGAGAGAATGAAACATCTAAAAGCCCAAGAAAGCATTCAGGCAGATGAACTCAATAGTCATAAAATAAATACAGAAATAATCGCTCGCATAGCTGATATTCGCAACTATTCACGCATAGAACATATCATTAAAGACTTTAAACCCGAGATTATTTTTCATGCAGCAGCACACAAACACGTCGTCATGATGGAAGAAAATCCCTGTGAGGCTTTCGAAAATAACGTTCTTGGCAGCAAGAATCTCATGGAATTAGCTGCGATACATGGAGTCGAAAATTTCGTACTAATCAGTACAGACAAAGCAGTAAACCCTACTAGCATAATGGGTAAAACTAAAAGGCTCGCTGAAAAGCTTTTATTAATTCATGCTCGCAAATTCACCAATACTAAATATACAGCCGTACGCTTCGGAAATGTGCTTGGCAGCAGAGGTTCGGTGATTAAAGTCTGGGAAAAGCAGATAGAAGAAGGAAAATCCATTACAGTAACCGATAAAGAGGCGATCAGATATTTTATGACTATTCCTGAGGCTTCACAGCTCGTGATAAAAGCAGCTTCTAAAGCCAACTCTGGTGAGATTATGATTCTTGATATGGGTGAACCGATTAATATCTATGAACTAGCGAAGCAATTCATTCAATTATCTGGTTTATCACTAGCTGATGTAGATATAGAATTCACTGGCATGAGAGCTGGGGAGAAGCTCTATGAGGAGCTTTTAACTTCGGAGGAGTTCGTGGCTTCGCAGCTTACTGATAAGATTTTCAAAGCCAAAATCGAGGAAGTCGAAGAGAATGCTCTTATGGAGCAGATTCTAGAGCTTAGTGAGATGGCTAGGGTGGATAATCAGGGAGATTTGGTTAGAAGTCTGTCTGATGGAG
The DNA here is from genome assembly GCA_005110385.1 of Candidatus Melainabacteria bacterium. GTDB lineage: Bacteria > Cyanobacteriota > Vampirovibrionia > LMEP-6097 > LMEP-6097 > LMEP-6097. The sequence goes on from DUDT01000014.1 coordinate 26,316, forward strand.
TTCTTGAGCGTCGCTAAATAGTTAGAGTACCCGCAGTTTGATTCTTTTTAAAATATTCTTGTATTCCTTGGTTCTCCATTAAAGGTTTTATTTTTCCTTGACCAAGAGTAGCTCCTGAAATGGTTGCAGCATTCGAGAAAATTTCTAAATATACAGCCTCAAACACTTTAAACATTTTTTCGATTGTTTTAAGCATTGTAGTTTTCTCAACATCTCCTCTCCCGGACAGCGCTTGATCTATTGTGCGAGTGAGATATTCAGCAGCTTGAACTGGATTTACTTGATTTATTCCTAAGGACTTTAAAAATAAATTATTCCAAGTCGAATTTTTATACAAGTCTGGTAAAGTACCTTTTTCACTTTCATAAGTCACAAATCTAGCATTTACATCTTCTGGACTACCACTCTGTAAAGATTTAAAAGTATCTGCGATAAGAGTTTTTTCTTCTTTCTCTTGACTTTGTTTAGCATTAAGCTCAAGAAGAGCATCTTTAGCGAAATCTCCTAGATTTAGATTATGGGCAATATTACTTGATGGAGTAAAGTCGTTTAAAGTCGGGTTTTCTGCTTCTATAGCTAAAGTATAGATTTTAAAAGCATTCCGTGCAAGATTAATAGAACTCCTAGATAAAAGAGTTTCAGGCTCTTGAGTATTTACAAGAGGTGATTCTGCTTCTATGAAAGCTTTAGGCAAGATTAAGTTTCCTGGTTTAACAAAAGTTATTCCTGCAAAGTTAAGCTCTCGACTCTTTGGCAGTAAAAGTTTTGGAGCATTTTCAGTAGGGCTAGTACTTAAAAGTCCACCAGCATTATCAAGTAATGCAGGGACGGAAGGATAAATAATTAAATTATTATCTCTACTAATATTAGTCATGTCTAATAAATTAATATCTTCTGCAAAAGAATTAGCCATAACTTTACTAAAATACCTATACTCATCAGCATTCAGATGGATATATTGGCGCTCTTGCTCTAGAGATTCCTTCGGCAAAGCTAACATAAAACTGTCATCATGCAATCTATAGGAATATGAATCAATAAAATTCTTGATTCTCTGCTCATTTAAAATATTAGTAAGATTTACAGATCCCAGATTCAAGGAAAAGTCTTTCATAGCCTGTGACATAGAAAGCTTAGCCAAGCCAGAGCAAGTAGGTGATTCAGTAGCAGCGTCTGCACTACCCTTAGATTCTAGTTTTTTTCCTATTGCTTCTAAGCGAGGTGCTAACTCGGAATTATCATAAGCTTGTAAAAATTCACTGAATTCTTGATGAATTAAAGTAATAGCCTGTGCGTGAGAAGCGGGCTTATCTCCTTCGGTTAAGTCTTTATAACGAGCCTGCATATCCGATTTCAAAGCTGCATGATCTGGAGATTCTTGATAGCGCATATATCTCGCTAAATTCTCTGGTGAAGCTTGTTCTGGTTCAACTCCTAGCTGAATTAAATCATCTCCATTTAAATTAATTAGATTTAAGAAATTCACAGCGGAGTTATTAGCTTTTAAAGAAATCTGTACTTGATTTAAAGCTTCCTGATCCCCTAAACTAACATTAGTAAAAGGTTTTACCAAAGGATATAAATTTCCACCCAGTAAGTAGTTAAGACCAGAATTAAGAGCATTATTCTGCATTAAGTTCACCCTTACATGCGCTAGGTCAATAGATTGAGCGAAAGCTCCTGGAGTTTGATTTTCTGGATTTAAAAATGCAGCCTTAGCTCTGTCTTCAAATTCTTGTCTGTAAATATCAGCTGGCTTAGCAGTAGTATTAAATTTACTAATATAATCTAAAACTTCTTGTCTTTCTGCATCCGTCTTGTAGAGTGAGTTACTAGGACCTGGTTTATATGCATTATCCGTTATAAATAATGTCTGTAATTTTTGCTTACTGTCATTCAGTAATCCCTGAAGATCTAAATCTTTATAAGAATTTAAAGACTCATGTACAGAGACATTCTCACCCTGCCAATCAAGAGATTCTGCATTTAGTAAAGGCTTTGCCCAAGCGTTTAAATGCGGCAATTTTCCTGCTAGGCTCGGAATTAAAGATGAATCTAGAATACGAAAATCTTCTATTAATTTACCTATCCTGCCCGTAGAAGCTCTTATAGCCTCATCTGTAATACTAGAAGGAGATTCAATTAATGACTTGAATAAAAATTCTTGTGTAATAAAAGATATATCACTAGGACCAGAGATAAATAACTCTTTGTATAGATTAATAGACTCCTCGCTTACTTCTGCAAGTGGAGAAGGGTTTACAGATTTTAAAGAATTAATTTCTTTTTCTATAAAGTTGCTAACTTGCTGACTAGGTGATTTACATAAATCCTCAAAAATAGCTAACTGAGAAAGTGGCGGGCGAGCTTCTTTATCATAAGAAGAATTCTGCGATAAATAGTTACTATACTTAGCCCCCATAGCAGTATCTATAAGTTTAAATTTTTCAATTAAAAGCTCTGCTTTAAAACCTTCTGAAATTAACTGTGAAAGTTTTTTATTCTGTTCTATTTTATTTGAATCGGTAGCAATCTCAAAATAACTCTTAAGTAACTTTGCAGTTTGACTTTCATCTAAAGCAGGTTGATTTGAGGATTTATTTTCCGAAGCTAGTGTTTTAAGTAGCTCTGGATGAGACAAGCCGCGCTCCACCCAGTAAAAATAAGCAAGCGGTGAATAGCTTCGATCCTCAGTATCTGGCTTAGCTGCAAATAATGCGTTTTCTAAAATATTTGAAATTTTAGGTAAATTATCAGCCGTCTTAAAATTCTCCTCTATTCTCCTTGCCTGCTCAATGACAGCTTGAACAGGATTACGAACATCCCTCATATTATCAGGATTATGAATCAGACTATTTTTAAAAGCTTCTGCTAACTTACTCTGATACTCCTGTAAACCATAAACATCATTAAACCCTTTCACTGATTCTGGAGCGATAGCATTTAACACGTAGTCAATATAAGGCTTGTCCTTAACTGTATCTAAATCATAACCACCTTCTTTAACGGCTAAAGTCAAAAGCTTTTCAACTCTGCTTCGTTCGGCTAATGCTTTCTTCTCATAAGCATCTAAAGTAGGTTTGAGTTCAGGTGATATTTCCGCATTAGACTCAGCCTTAGCAGCAGCTTGCTTAATTAAACCTCTCAAAGCATCAATACTACTGTCTTCTAAAGATGCATTGATAAATCGAATTTCAGGCATTAACTTTTCGGGATTTTTAGCAAGTTCTTGAGCCTTAAGGTCTTTAATGGTCTGAACGGCTTCCTGTGAATAAGGTAGCTCTATAATTAAATCAGATCTATTAGAATCAGTAATCAATTTTTTAAAATCAATATTCTTAGCAAGCGAAGCTGGACCATCAGAATAACCTAAAAAAGAAAGATGTGTAATGGAGGTGTCTTTCTCATCAACAATAGATCCACATATCTCTATAAGGTGTCCTTGATTATTAACTTTAAGAGTACTAGAGCCTTGCTCCGAATCTAAACCTGAAACAGGCAATTGAGCTATTTGCCCAATCTGAGTAGATACCTGTTCAATGAAAGCGTTCTGTTTTAAAGTGCCTGTTTTAAAATCATATTCAAGTCCCCAAGCTTTAAGAATATTATTTAAATTTTCTTGAGCCTCGGGAGAGGTTATAAGAGTTTTTATCTCAGTAGAATTTACATGCTGAGCTTTTCCTTCTGCAAGCCTAATACCATCAGCTTCCAAGCACTTATTTACAAACCTTTCAATCTCAGGGATCGCCACAGATGCAACATCTAATTTTATACCAGGATTCACAGAATTAATCGCCAATTTTAAAACACTCTCAGAAAGAGTACCTTGAAGCAAATCGCTATAAGCCTGAGCATATTCTCTCAACTGAGCGTGTGGGATTTGTACTTTAGACAAAATATCAGGAAGATCACTTGTTAAATTTAACAAAGCAGTTGGATCCATTGGATCAAATGCAGTAGAAGCATTAGCTTGAGCAGGGACTCCTGCCGCTACTTGCTGAGCCACACTTAAAGTCGCAAGATTATTAATGAATCGAGAAGTGGAAGTGGAAGTAACGGGATTATTCACCACTGAAATTAAAGAATCTAAGGCATCTGCGTGTTTAATTTCTTGAGTGTTACTCTGCTGAGTCCAAAATTTATCCAAATTACTCTGAAAAACCTGCTTCTGAGCCTGCGTCTTAAAATTTTTATCAGAACCCTGAAAAACCATTCCAAGCATATCATTAATTAAAGTATTAAATTCATCTTTAAAAGCACTGAAGACCTCTGCTTGAGAGCCATAGGTGTTATTTTTCGCTTGCTGAGCATTTACAAATTCTGGTAATGCTCTATCTATGAAACTAGAGATCTCATCCTGAAACTTAGCTCTAGGAGTCGTTAATAAATACGCTAAAGTAGTTTTTGCAAATTCCTCGTGAGACTTAGCAACAGCATGATTATTAAATGGGAATGAAGCCAGCTGAGATTCTATAGCTTGAACATCAAGCTCTTTTTGTCCCAAATTTTGCACAGCCTGAGATAATCTCCCAAAGCGGACTCCAATAAAAGTCATCTTTAATCCCTTATATAGAGATATAAAGCATTTTAAGACTTATTTTTTACAATTATCTTTGGTCTAATAAAATCACCCATTAATTTAGTAGAACTTCGCATTCTGTTTCTGTCTAATTTCAGCATAAGTATCTGATAAAGGCGTGAAGTTAGCTTCAGGAGAGCCTACTAGAATACCTTCAAAAATTCCATCTAAAACTTGAATAATATTAGCAAAAGTTCCCAGAAGACCATTTGCCCTTCCAATAGCTTCTTCTTTTACAGTACTTGATTTTAAAGCTCCATTAATCGCCGTATCAACGAAATTTTCAAAAGATGCTGGATTCTGCCTGTAAAGAGCCTGCATCTGATTATAAGTTTTCACGTAGGCATCTGCCATTTGAGTTATCCGTTCATCTGTAGGAGGTTGAGACTTAACTATTTCAGTAGATTTAAATTTCGCAATTAGTTGGGCTTTAGCTGAAGCACTGGCTGAAATTAGCAAATCATCACTCTCTTTAATAAAACCAGTAATATTTTCCACTAAAGCAGTATTAGGAGCTGTCCCATGATACTCTACTACAGAAGAATATTTATCATTCAAAGTTTCAAGAGCCCTTACATAAGCTGGATTCTGGGCATTATACTCAGCCTCTGGATATTCTTGATGATATATATTTTTAAATTCTTCTATGAGCCTAAGATTCTCAGAATCTCTAGATGTTTTTTCAGCATCACTGCCTCCAGTCACAGTACTGAAGCCTCTACGTAAATTCACATAAGCATTTACTAAAGTTAAATTATCTGTATTTAATTTCACCTCTTCTGTAATCGCGAAATCCAATCTCAGATTCCGATTAATGTTCAGATTCGCTGGGGAAGCAGCTTCCCAAGAAGCATTCAATTCAGTACACTTCGCTTGAAGATCAGGACAGAGTTTAAAATCTTTACCAGCCTTCGCGAGGTTATTTAAGCCTACTAAGATAGTCTCAGTCTGCTTTAACACTTCTGGATCACATCCAGAGTCTTTATAAAGCTTATAGACACTAGCATCTAAATTCTGTGATTCCCCGAAGATAGATTTAGTAATTATGTCAGCAAGAGCTTCAGAAGGATAATTATTTGATATTAATTTAACTGTAGAATCTTTTCCATGAGCAGTTTTAACAGAATCAATAACAGCCTGAATACCTTCTATGACTGCATTTTCCACCAAACCATTTTCAACAGAGGAATTAGCAGAAAGCTCTTTACCTAAAGCAATACCTGCCTGAAGCTTAGTGTGTGTAGAAGCAGTATTTATGTATGGAATTCTACCGCCATCTACATTATCCGTTAAGAAGCTATCTTTAGTTTCCAAGTATTCCTTGAGCTCTTGAGCTACAGCCTGCCTATTGCCTTCAAGGACAAGAGAAATTAAGGCTAATGAATTAATAGCTTCTTTTTCTCCAATATTCAATTTATTAGATAGGATACTTTCATTTATCACATTTGGAGAAGAATTAGTACCTTGGTCAGCAAGTAAATAAGATTTAATGAAGCCTTCTGTACCTGAAGGCTCTTTATTTTGCAAAGCCTGAGCGATACGGCTTAAAGTATTATGGTTAGGGCAAAAAGTGTCCTGCAAAAATTCAAACTCTGGTTTCTCGCCTAGCAATCTAGTTGCTTGCTCAGAAAGATCAGCAAACGCCTTATACTGACCATAAAATAGTTTTTCGGCTTCAGATTGACTAAGCCTCCCTGATGTATTTTCATCTTTAATATTCTGGGTAAAAGCTCCATCCTCAGAAACTATACCCTGGGTAATGGTGACCTCATCTGTCAAATGAGTTCTGCGATTATTAATCAATTCACGACTAGCTTCTATATAAGCTTGACGAATGTCTTTATTCACTGGGATCTCAAGTCCATCTGGAGCTACTAATAAATTAATTACAGCATTGTCTATTAAAGCCTGTACGTCAGTCGTATCATTTACAGAAGCTAATACACTCATAACAGAAGAAGGCTGAAATACACTCTGCACAGACGCTTCAAACACTTCGGCTTTATGATCCGTGAAATAAGTATCTAGAACTTTATTTGAAACTCTTAATTGAGTTAGTAAATTAGCTACAAACTGTTTTTCACTATATCTTAAGGCAAGGAGGTTAAAATCTTCTAGATTAGCTTCTTTGGCAGCTTTATTGATGTAGGCTGCGAGCTTGCCGAATATTGCATTACTGATATCTTTTTCTGTGCCTGCGGATGCTGAGGCTGGATTAGCGAGTCTCATTTCAGTAATTAATTTTTGAGTGTCTAAATAGAACTGGATTTCAGGGGCATTAATATTATTAATAGTCTCTGGTAATTTTATATCTATATTAGAAGTAAAAACATTTTCTAATGCAGCCTGAATTTGGTTTTTTATTTTATTTGCGGGGGTGTCTAGGGCTGCTTTTATGGAGGGTGCTAGGTTTAGGGAGGAGAGGGGAAATTCTTTATCACGTAGATCATCTGACAATGCTTGATCGAAATATTTTAAAAATTTCCCAAGTGCCTCAATGTTTTCTGGATTATCTGCAGGAATATTAGCTTCTGGAAAAATATTAATAAGATTAGCTTTTATAAACCTTTCAGTAATATTTTTGATAGATTCATGACTGTCACCAGATTTAGTAGAATTAGGGGTTTGTAATTGTAAGAGTAAGAGATCGGTCCTAAATTGTTTAAATAAATCTAAATCAATCACCAACCCTGCTGGAGTTAAATTATCATTAACTGCTTTTATTAAGTTATTATCTAAGAATTCATCATCAATCAAGCCTGCATTAGAAGAATCTATAGCATTCTTCGTGTAAGAATATTTCAGGCACTCTTGTTTCATAGTCTTCACTTCGTCATTACTCAAAGTACCTTGCTCAAGTTTCAATAAAGATCTTAAATGAGTTAAATGCTTTAAATCTTCTGCCGAAAATACTAAGCCCTCATATTTTTGATAAACACCTAATTTCTTATCATCATCACCGACTAAATCACACAGCTTAATAAAATCATTTAATTTCACTTTAGCCTCATCAGAACCCTCAGCAGCAAGGATCCTCTCTTTTAAAAGATCCTGAGTCATTTTTGTAAAATCAACTATAGTAGAAAATTCAGAGGAAAAATTAAAGAAAACATTTAGTGAATTTTCTGGCATTTGAGACGCTAAAATATCTGAAAATATATCCGCCCTAATTTTTGCTCGCCCCGTAATATTCTCAGGCTTAGTCTCTAGAAGTAGGTTTAATGTTTTAAAAATAGGTGTATCTATGATCTGATTCTTAACTTCTTTAATTTCCAACTGTTGATCATAAATAGAAACCTCATCCAATATATGCTTCAAAACTTGCGCTAATTTAACATTCTGACCAGCAAGATTTAGAGTAACTTTATCTAAAAATCCTAATGTATCTAAAGAAACATCATTCTGAGAAGCAGTGCCTGAAAGTAATCTTGCATACTCTTGTCTTACAAGAGGAGATATAATTTCGTAACCAGCAAGAGCTTCCATAAACTGCTTATCAGGACTCTCTATTGTTGGAAGGATTATGTCTTCTAGACTCTTAGCTTTCATTGCAGCTAAACTCTCTGCGACTAAAGGATTTTCCATTTTCTTAATTGCACTAACATCACCAAGCACTAAAGACTCACCACGACTTGAGTTGAAAATTTCATTTTCAGCTTCTTTTAATTTAAGTTCTAAAGTATTAAAGAACTCTTCTACACTTAGAGGTCTTTTCTCCACTAAAGCATCCGTAAAAGCTTGTCCTAATAAGAAGTCTAATTGAGATTTTTTATCTGCATCAGAAGATCCTGCATTCATAGATATTTTTTGAATATTTCTATAAATAGAACCTGTACCTGAAGAGATTCCCGCTTTATCTACTTCATTTGCCAATCTTTCATAAACTTTTACATGATCTGGTTTGATTTTCTCTGCTGTTCTAGAAATCAACTCAGATTCCCTTTTACTCCATAGTGCATCATCTGAAATTAAAGTCCTTAAATTAAGAGCTAATGGAACCGCCTGGAATTTTCCCTGGTTTAATGACTCAGTAAAAAACTTACGCAATTCCCCTAAAGTCTCTTGGATAAGCTGCTTGGACAATGCCTGATAATCATCCTCGGTTGTCTTTAATTTAGGGTTTACAAATAAATCTTCTAAACGCCCTGAATTTAAGAATGCCAGTAAATTAGTTTTATCTTTAGCTAAAGTTTTTTCTGAATCTTGAAGAACAGATAAATAAAAATCTACAACAAACTCACCAAGATCTCTTATCTTAGTTTCATCATGAGCCCGATCTCTATAGAATCTTAGAGCGCCATTATCAATGCCATGGCAATCATCTGGTAAAGCTGCTAAGAGATATTCCCTAAAAGTTCTTAAAGGTATTCCATCTCGTAAAAGCTCATTTGGATCAGTTTCAATATTAGTCGTTGGAAGTTTTGCAAAAGCCTTACCTGAACTCTGTAACGCTTCCTGTACTTGTGAAACAAAATTATTATTTACATCTATATTAGGATAATTAACTTCAATAACTGCATCCTGATAGATTTTCAGAGCTTTAGAAACATTCTCTGTATAAGCTTCTAAACTGATTTTCTTACTTGGATCAGTAATATTAGAATTTTTTTCACACCATGCTTCAAAAAGATTAATCTTCACAGCTCTGTCATCAGAGCAATTAGTTTGCCCATGAATTAATAACTCTGGTGAAGAGAAAATTAACCGAGCGATATCTTTTTCGTACTCTTCGATTAATCTACAGTCAGTCTGTCTCTCATTAGCAGTCAGCTTATTCTTTAAAATCAAGAAGTCTTTTGAAAAATTATTACTAACAATATCCCTATCTGGTTGAATAAGCTCGTCTATTGATTGCAAAAATGCTGGCTGGTCTGCAAATTTTTTCACGGTATTTTCTGGTGAAAGATTACGCCCCAAAGCATCATCACACGCACGAACAATAGATTTCATAGAATCTGGGGTTAAAGAAGCATCATTTCTATAATATGCATGATAATTCCTAACTAAAACTTGAAACGCTGTTAATTGATCAGTTAACTCTTGAGGCGTATCCGATTTCATTAATGCCACATCCACGAAATCACGCGCAAAAGCTTTTTCAGCAGGTTCTTTAAAATCAGCTCCAACAGATAATTTAAGAAAAGCTTTATCAAGCTCAGCTGAACTAGAATTCGAGCCAGCTTTTAAAGTATTTTTCACAGAATCATTTTCAAGGAAGCTAGGCTTACTTAAATCTAAAGAGATTCCCCCCTGTGAAGCTGCCTCTTTTAAAGCAGTTTCATATTTAAGATCAAGATTAAACTCAATCATATCTTTAATTAGACCAGCATCTAAGTAGTTATTTTCTTGAAGATATCCTATGCCTTTTTCCACGAATACAGCTTGAGTTCGCACATAAGCCTTCGCTAGATCTTGATAGTTCAATGGTGGCAAATAGCCTACTTTAGGTGGAAAAATATCAAGAGCAGTATTTTGAATTAAAATACTTTCGTTAGATTTTATAAAATTTATTAGCTGCCGCTCTTGAATCTCCTGTCCCTGGGCAAGATTTTCTTTAACAATAGCCCCTAAATCACCTCGCTTTCTCAATAATTCAATCTCCGCTAAGCTTGGATCAGCACTTGTTACTGTTTCTAAAAAGATTTTTGGTTGTGTGAAAAGCGGGTTTGCAACATTATCCCTACTAGTTTGTGATTCTTGCTCTCTTACAGCTGTTTGAATTTTTCCCGTAAATGTATTTTCATATTGAGGTGGAACCTTAAATACTAAATCTAAACCAGACATCTGAAAATGATCTAAATTTAAACCATTTAAATCATCTTGAAAACCACTTAAATCTATAATTATTTTTTTGTCTACCAAGCACGACTTTGAACTCTCATCAGTAGATATCTGGCATAAGGCATCCCAAAGAGAATCTGAATTTATCACAATACTCGGATTCAAACTAGCATTAATAATCTGCTTAAGTCCTTGAGATAATGGACCTTCAGAATCTTTCTTGCAGGATGGTAGCTCAGCGGGTTGAACGATCTCAGCCGGAGCGGGTTCAACTATTGTCGTCGTTTGATTGTTTGCTGAGTTAGCAAAAGCTAGTCTAGCTTGCAGTCCATGAAACGCAGCCCTAGGTAAATTAGTAATAGTTTGGAACAATCGCGAACCAGGTATTGTCATCTAAATCCCCTCATCATGAACTATTGTAAAAACTAAAATAGTCCTACTCCATAAATAGAGTAAGAAACAATACTTTTGACAAGAGATTCAAGAATAATATACTAAGTCATCAAAATCAGCTCAGAATATCTGCTTCATAGACAGTGAATATCTTAATTTCTCTTTCTTAAAAACAGATACATAAATTGGAAATTTGTTAATTAGAATCTGTTCTAAACTAATTAAGTTTTCAAGAATAGCTACAGTTTCGATTTCGTTCTTTCTAGTAAATTTTAAAAAAAAAGCTTTTAAATCTAACCCTTCTAATAATTCACAGAAAATTGCTAAAGCCTCTGTTTCAGAGGGAGATAAACGTTTAGCATTAAATAAATTTTCAATATATTCTCTCGCTTCACAGCATTTAGAAAACTTCCTAAAATAATCTTTATTTAAAGAATCATGATTTAAATAACTATCGACTAAGGCTTGAGTATCTAAATCAATCTCTAAATCCTGTGAATTTAAATGAGCGATTAAAGTTTGCTTTAACATTACATAATGTGCAGTCATACTATTCTCCTTGGTTTGCTACCGCTAATTGAGGGTCAACTAATAAATTTTCAATAAATCTCATGATCTGAATTAAAAATCTTTGAGCAAGAGCTGGAGCCTGATCTAAAACAGTATTATTAATATTAGCGGAATGATATTCTTTCAAATTAACTCTAAAGTTATGAGCAGCCCTATCGTTAGGCTCATTAAATAAACTATCTTTAACCACTCCTAGCATTTCAGTAAATCTCTCCGCCAAAGCATTAGCATTTTCACTAGAAAAACTAGAACCATCTCGAGTAAAAGATTTCACAGTAACATCTATAAGATTATTTATTACTTGAGATTTTTCCTCTTTAGCTTCGATTAAGCTATTTAAAGCATTCTGATCTTTAAATATAGATGAATCTTTTAGAAGCGGGTATTTCTCCATATCAAAGCCATGACTTGGCATCAAATTAGTTAAATCAATATCCTCTGACTTAGTTCCAGTTGAAAGTCTATGCTCCCTTTCAGCAGCCATGGTTTTAAAAAATAACAAATCAAGATCCTGCTCTAATTTAACTTTCTTAATCACGAGCCTCTCTAAATCACTATAGATGCCTAATGTCTTTAATTCTTGCTTGTTTTCTAATATCTGCTTGAATAAAAGAGAATTTTGATCAGCCACTAAATATCTGTTTAATTCTTGAACACAAGGATTACTTGAGTCTTGTGTATTTAAAATCGCCTGGAGCTCTCTCTTTGTATCAGGAATCGAGTCCTTATGTTTTAAAAGTTCAGCAGCATAAATATTATGAGAACTGATACGCTCATATTCAAGACGATTATCAGAAATAGCAGCTAGAGCAAAATTAAAATACATTGAATCTTTGTTATGATCAGCATTTAGAATATCTTGACGAGCTTGAAGACTACTTACTAATTGCTGTAATTGTAAAGCTTGAGCAGTTTTGCTCGGAGACTCATTTTTTGCATTAATCTCAAAATCATTTTCCCCTAAGTCTTCGACTATCTTAGTAAAAACCATTTCACCATCATATAAATCAGATAGTCGCTGCTTAAGTATTCCCCCAAAGCCTGATGAATTAATAATTTGACCATCTTCTTGAACCATTGGCATACTCAATTTATTGAGAATCTCAGAAAGAGCAACAAAATTTCTATTAAAGTCTCTCTGCTCTTGTTCCAAGGTCCTTTTTTGAAGAGCTAAATAAAACTCTAAACGTTCTTCTACACTACTGTTCATTGGAGAGTTATGTAAAAATTTAGACAAGCTTCCTTCGATATTGGAAAAGGCCTGAACTAGAAAAGCTCTTTTTTGACTATCATCAGGATATAAACCCAGATTCACTTTCACCAAGGAGAGTAAATTCTCTGCACTCTGCACTTCAGAATCATGATGAGATAAAGCATTAACTGTCTCTAGCATCTGTTGACCTACGTTGCCCACAGCGAGTTTCACTTGAGTATCAGTTTTAGCAGAAATAACATTTTTAAAAAGCTCTTGCCACTTAGGATCTAAACCAGAATTAGAATCAGCTACTACCCCAAAATTTGAAGCTGCAAGATCTAGAATTTTATGTACTAACCTATTTTCATCTGTATTCAGCACCGTAGAACTTTGCTTAAGTGTCTCAATAAACTCCATAGGATCATTTAATATCGTGGATATCTCTTGAGCAATAAGTCCTTTTTGTAAAGGCTCCGAAAGCACTGCACCCAAGCCAGCATCTAAGCCTTTTTCAAGAGTGGAATAAAATTTACCTAAATTTTCAGTAAGTCCCCCTCTCTGTCCATTTAAGCTACTTAAAAAATCTACAGCAGCAGAATATTTTTCTACCTTATCACTCGCTTCGATAACCTTTAAGAATTTCTCCAAATTTCCCTTATCAGCATTACTTGAAAATGCTCTCGGGGAAAGAGAGTTTCGTATAATCGCGGCAAGAAGCTTAGATGCCTGATCCTTCACTTCTGGATTCATAGGATATTCTGATGCGATTAACACTAAATTCTGAATAGCTTTAGGATTGTTTTTAAATAACTGAAGATCATCTGTCTTTTCTACACATAGAGAACTTAAACTCTCTATAACTGGTTTTAAAGTATTTTCTAATACCTGTAATTCCGCAGAAGATAAAGATTTAGAATTTAAATCAACTGAAGCTAAAAGATTCAAATTATCTCTAAATACAGAAGAGGAAGTATCACTAGCGCAAGCTGCCGTTCTGGATTTTGCAGATAAATTACGATGAAACTCCTCGCGCCTATTAGCTCTATTCACCTTATAAACTTCAACAGCTGTAGTGACAGCTTCTTTAGCCCTAGTAAACACCTTAACTCCTAAAATGACATAATCATGTATTAATAGAAGGTTAATTCGTATTAGTTTTTGATAGCAATATCTTTCATCTTAAGTGCCGTTAAATCTAAAAAGCTCAAAGCTTCACTCGGAGTGGCTTCAGTCTCTTCCTCTTTACGAATAGTCACTTTTAAAATTCGCAATTCTTCCTTTATTTCCATTTGGCGTTTTCTCTGGGCGATAATATCATCAACATTTAAAGTCCCTGAGAAGAATTCCTCTAAAGCCTTTTGTATTAGCAAACTCTCACTATCTTTAAAAAATTCTTTTAGTCTCTCATTCACTATATCTAGATCACGATAAAAAAATAAAAGCTTAATACCTTCTATTTTCAACCATTCTCCACCACATTTTAAATTACTGAATAAAAAATCCACCGCTTTTAAACGTGCCTGATTCTTTTTTTCAGACTCAAGATCTGCTTGTTGATTAAGTTTGATTTTCAACTGTTCTGTATTTGCTAACATAAAATTCCTTATAAAATTAAGCTGCCAAAGCACCCTCCATAGACTCTGCTACTGGCGGCTTCCTCTTACTATTAATATCTACTACCTTGCTCTCATCTCTAGCTAAGCCGTGAGGTAAAGAAATAAAATTCCCAGCAAAATCAAGAATATAAGCCATAAGAGCTCTCAGCACATCTGCAAGTTCACTGCTAGACTGTTCTTTAACAATAAAGTCATTTAAAACCCCATTAAGTGGCTCAAGAACCTGCTGATCAGCTTTCTGAGGATCTGTTAGACCCATCGTCACTAAATTATCAAACTTAATCTCTGACGACCTCTGGACGAAATTATTAAAATACGTTGTTCTTTTCTGCTCAAGAGAGTTATAGAATAAATCATCTTTAACCTCTCCATCTAAATCAATTATCTTCGTAGCAAGAGTTTCATAATCTACTAAATCCTTAGCTAAACCAGCAGCATTGCTAATATTTAAATTTATTTGACCATCTAGGTGAATAGTTTTAGCAGCCCTATTTTCAATACTCTCACCAGCTCTGCTGCTAATAAAATCCTCCTGCTTGGCTTCATAAGCACAGACTTTATTTATTAATACAGCCTCTTTAATGACAGCTTGCTGATCTATTTTCAAGATATCTATTACTTCTTTAAGCCTCTCCTCTTGGTTTTGATCTAAGATTCCACGTATTTGAGAGGTTTGTATAAAACTTTCTAAATTATCAATAATACCAGTAACATTAGATCTATCATATTCGCCAGATCTTAAAGCACGAAAAGTATCAGCATATGAAAAGTCTTCGCTAAGAGCCTTCACAGCAGAAACATCCAAAACTTCATCTAATTTAGAATTAATATCGGAAAATCTACCTTTCGACTCTTGAATCAAAACTTTCAAATCAGCAGCATTATCATTACCTCTTGCAGACAAGATATCTAAATTCTGATTTAAAACAGAAAATCTTTGCTGACTGATATCAGACGTAGCCACTGCAAATAAACCTTTCATCAATTGCCCCGCACCACTGCCAAGAAAAGAGTCTTCAAGTCTTTTTCTTTCTTTAGTAAGTGCCTCTAATTCACCTCGCTTTTCAACCAATGCCTTATTACGTTTATCTTCTTCCTTTGCAAATTGAGCGATCATGTGTCCTTGAGCACTATGGACATCATAAGTAACCGTCTCAGCAGTAGCTGTAGCAGAAGAATTATGAAGATTAATAGTTATATCCCCCCCAGATCTACTGTGATAAGCATGCATAAGCTCTTTTACACTAAGTTCTGGATCTATTAGAGGAGACCACTCATCATGAGGGAATAAAGATTTTACAGATTCTTTATCTATTTGCCTTTTTCCATCGACTATTTTATGAAAAAGTTCATTCTGTAAAGATTCCTGTAAAGCACGAGACCCAGTCAAAGACTCCATCTTCAACCAAGTTCTTTCAATAAGCTCAGATTGTTTATCTCTAATATTTAACAGGGTATTATGCTGCTGTGTTAATTGTTTCAGATCATCTCTAAGCGCAGTAATTTTTTCTTGATGTGCGTTTTTATCTCCTAAGCCTTTATCTATTTTCTCTTGCCTCTCTTGAATGCTTTTATTTGTCGCTGCGATCTTCTCTTCTATAATAAACTGTCTCTCAGCGCTATTATTTACGGTAGTTAAAAGCTCTTCTTTAGCTTGGTTATACAAGCGTGACCCTGGAGCATGCTTAACTAATTCAGTCATCTTTGCAAGAATCGTATACTCAGGTTTAATGTACGTACCATTTTTAGCTTCTTGAGGAATAGAAGCCTCAAACTTCTTAGCGAGAGCTGCTCTTAAATTATTTACTAAATCTCTAGAGCGTGAATCTCTTCTAAAATCAGCGTATTCATCACCTATTAATATTTTTTCTGAATTTTCAAAAAAATTTAAAATCTCAGATTTAGCCACTTCTCTATAAAATTCTTTTACTTTAGGATCATAACCCTTTAATTGCTCATTTAAAGTAGCATCTATATTAGCCTCAATATCTTTATTAGCTTTAGAAAAAAAGTTGAAAAACTTCTGGTTACCTGTAAAATCAGCAGTGGCTAAAATTTCCCCAGCAGCTACTAAAGCCTCTACGGTATTATTAGCCAGAGCTATATTTTCTACCGAAATAGCTGGAGACTTCAGATTAGCATTCGCAGTATCAAGAATAGACTTTAAAGATCTTGTAGCACTTGCACGTAAATTAGGAGGTAACTCCTCATCAAGTGAAGTTTCTCTTAATTTATTTAAAACATCAACAGCGTTATCTCTTAATCCACCACCGATAGGTCCCCATTTAATCTTCTCAGGCTGCTGTTGAATAGTATCAATTAAAACCCTTGCATAGTCTTGATTAGAGGAAATATCTAAATTTAAAAATTCATATGTAGCATCTATAGTATCTGCCGTTAAAGGTGCCGCAGCCCTCAAGCCTTCTCTTAAAAAGGTTTTTACGTTTCCAAGACTTTGAGGAATATTTTTTATTGTTTGAACTATACCAGCCAATATTTTTACCTTTAAATTAATTAGACTTTTTTCTATTTATCTATTAATAAAAAGTAAATACCTTGATGTTTTTGATAAAAATTACTGCTTTTGAACGTGCTTAAAGACTTCATATCCGACTACGCCATGAAGACCATCTCGTCTAGCATAGTCCTCTGGATCTTCTATAATAAAGCCACTTGGCAATTCAGTCTTAGTGAACAAAAGATTAACAAATGAACTTACCATGTTTCGCAACTGCACTTGCAATCTATACATAATATTCTCTGGAGAGCTGTCATTCTTGTCTGTAATAAGATCACTATCAGCATAATTGTCACTCATCCTATTATAAAAAGCCTCAAAGCCTTTTTCTTGAAGCGTTTGTGCCAAAACTGTATTTAAAGTTTGCTGTTTACCATCACCAAGAGATTTAAGAAATAATAAATTAGCTTCCTGTTTTTTTAAAAGATTTTTCGAAACATCTACTTCCCCTCTAAGAATAGAATTATCTTCTGGAAATAAAGCTCTATCTTGAGAATAATTAGTACTGAAAACCTTTTCTGAGTCTTTAGTATCAGCAAGAAAATACATATAAATTAACTTTTTGTAACCAAGATCAAGCATTTTCAAAGCTTCACTATCAACCCCAGCATCTGCTAATTCTCTTAAACGCTTTTTTGATTCCTCCAGCAAAGTTTTCGCCGAGCTTGCCGTTGGCTTACCGTCAGGATCTGTATAAGCAGTTTGAAAATCACGGCCTATAAAATCATCCCAAGCTGTATGATCAGACAGGTCAAGATTTTGGAATTTTTCAACATTCGCTAAATTCTGTAATTTACCTTGAGTCGCAGTTGATAACGCCACAATATCTGTTTCATTTAACTTTAATAGCTCTTCAGCCTTAGTCGTTAAAGATCCTTCCATCCACTTGACTATTAAATCTGGGACATCCCCATTATTATTATTTGCAACATCCTTCATCGCCTCAGTTCTTGAATGCTGAATAGCTGGGGCATAGACAGCTGAAGCTTCTTGAATTGAATCATTAACTGCTTCTTTGAACTGACTTATTTTCTTGTCTAACTGCTCATAGTGATTTAACCATCTTGAAATAGATCTACGCAGAGGATAATAATCTCTTACATTTGTAGCATCAAGTGTAAGCGTGAAAGGTTTATCATTATCACCATCTTTATTTAAAGCTAGATCTAAAATTTCCTGGGAGATTTTAGCATACCTCTCATTTAAACCAGCCTGCATTTTAAATCTTATATGATCTTCGACTGAGCTCTTGTTAAGAGAGACCGTGCTTCCAGAATGTTCCACCTCAATATCAGCATGAGCTGGTGATAATGGGTCTACCATTTTTGCAAGCTCAGCTCTAGAAATAGTAAAAGCACCTAAATCATATTTTGCGTCAGAGTCAGTATTTGCAGTGAGCCATGAATGTATTTCTGCTTTAACTAATCTTGTAACCTTAACTGGGTCAAGCTTATTACCTGAATCATAAAATTCTCTCTGTTGATTTTCGATTAACTTCTGCTCTTCACTTAAAGCACCACGCTTTAATTTTAAAAACTCAGCTTTAGCTTCTTGATTAAAATACTGAGGATTAATCTCTATATCTATAGAGGCATTAACTCTGTCTTTCATTATTGTGGAGAAAGCCGAAAGCATCTTATTATTAAGTTTATGTAAATACCCCTGTTGGGTAGAAATATCATTAAGCTTATTACTTATTTCTAAGTAATTAGCAGCGATAGTATCTAATACAGAAGAGAGTTTCTCGGGATCAGAATCATATCTCACAGTAGGAAGTAAAGCTGTAGCACCGAGGATCTTTTCATAACTATCTAAAAGCCCTAGACCTAAATCTTTATCTAGTCTCTGCACAGCTCTTTTATCTACTAATTTTAAAAACTCATCTCCGACTAATTTTTGTAATTCTTTAAATTCATCTTTAATCTTAGCTTGATCAGTTTCTGAAATACTTGTATCAAGATTTTTAAGAGCTTCCATTTTATCAAAGCTTGTAAAATCACGGATCTTACCATAAATTTCATTCACGATACCGTCAGCCACACCATTCCCACCAAAAGCTAATTTAAGTTTTTCTCTAAAAGAGTTAGAAGCTTGATCATAACCAAATTCTTTCAAACCCACTTCTTGAATAATAGACTTAACAGCCTTTACTTGGCTAAGTTCATCATTTGCAAACAATAAATTCTTAAATAAATCTCTACGAGTTTCTGTCAATTGAGATGTAGAACGATAATTTCTTTGAGTATATTTTTCGATAAACTCCCTAGCTGAAGCTTGAATCAATTGAGCATTCTTAATGGAATCCTCATCCAAAGCAGTCTTGTCGATTTTTGCAGAAGCAATCTCCAAAGCATAGCGAACCAAAAGCCCCGAAGAGTCACTAACCTGAGCCTTTGTTTTTTGATCAATAATATAAACTGGACTAACCCCATCCTGGTCTATTGATTTAGAAAGCTTTTCAAATAAGCTGGTCACTTGAAATGTTTTATTAAAGTCCAGATCAGTACCGAAAGATACTTGATGAGAAAAAATCTGAGTTGGATCATTTGTAGATTCAGCGGGAGTATCTGTAGAAAGTTTTAAACCGAGCTTACTGAAAAGCGAAGCAAAGTCTCCAAGCTCTTCACCAAGCTTCTTCGCTTTTTGTGCAAAATCTAAGCTAATTAAATTAGAGTAAACTTTATCCCTGGTCTGCTGAGGTGGATTTCCCCAGTTATCTTGTGATTGAAGTTGATTCCATGCGATCACGCCCACTTTATATTAATCCTTAAAACACTTAAACGTGTATACATATATATGATTTGAGAGATGAAATTTGATATTAATTTTTTTTGAATGTGAGTTTTAAATTACTAATAGGCACAGAGTCAGCGCTTGAGGACTCTAACTCATATTCATCATCTAATTCCTGAGCATAAGAATCCAATTCACTAAAACGCTCAGCAAGTACTTCTTGCTCACTAAGATCAAGAGTGCCATCGTGTATAGAGCATATAGTCTCTTTCAAAAAATCACTCTTCGTCTCTCTATAAATTTTTATAAGTCCCTCTTTTACAAAATCAAGATCGATATAGGGATATAAACTTTCTATAAGCTTAGAATAGCGATAATTAGAACCTTTCTGTCCTAACATTGTAAAAATACGCATTGCTTGATTGCGCCTTTCCCAATCTTCTAGCTGCTCAGGCGTCATAAACTTTTTTAAGTTCATATTATTCATTTTAGTTTGAAAATGCTTAGTCATAAAAATTATCCCCTTTATCCTTTTAATTTAGACAAAGGGGATAATTTAGTTAATTTGATATCTAAAGATTAAGCGACCTTAGCTCTTGTAACTCTGTTGTAAGTAGAAGGATCAGTTACCATTGCTTTAAAACTCTCCGCGACTGCACCAGTGACATCAGCTAGAGCATTATCACCATGCCTAGTATTCATATCACTTATCAGATCGTTAGCCGTATCTCTCCTACCACCACTAGCAGAAGTTAACAGTGAAGTTACGAGTTTCTCAAAGAAATTTGTAGCAGCTTTAAAGAACCTTTTACCACCAAATTTAGCGGCATCAATATCTTCCTCTTCTTGCATTAAAGATTCTAAACCGACAGCATTACCAAGACCTTTAGGCATTCTTTCCTCTGAAATAGCAGTCAAGAAATTTTTATACTCACGTTCAACCTGCTGTAGATCTCTCTTTAAGTTATTATTTACAGACACCACATTCTCTCTAGTTAAGTTCTGAGTCGGATCTGCAGCTAAATTCTTGACACGATCTAGATGATCTTGAGCTCCAGTATTATTAGCAGCTTCCAATCGCTTAAGATTCTCTGGTGTTAACTTATAAAGCCCTTCCACAAAATTAAGTAAAACTTTTCTAGCTTCTAGATCTTGTTTTTGCTTATAAGCCGAATCAGTATAGTCTGGATTTAATAAAGCATCTCTATCCACAATCTTAAAGTTATCAGAATTAGTATCGTTATACATCTTATCAGTAGCGTCAACTAATGCCTTTAACGCTGTCGATCCAGTTACAGACCTGCCTAAAACAGTTGAAATTTGCTGTTCTACAGTCTGGCCTTCTCCACCGATAGCAGACTTAGCTAATTTTTCTATCAGTTTATCAAGCGCCCCAGCTTGCTGTGCTTCAGCATAATTACGATTCATTTTTAATGCTTCCACAAAACCATTATGATTTGATGAAAGTTTTTCAGCATGTCTTTGAAGATAAGCAATCCCGTCACCAGTATATTGATCATTCTGGATAAAACTTTGTTCAAGTGCACCAGCGATGGATTTATTTACACCTTCCAGTCCTGCTCTAGTAAAACTATCCATAAACATCCTAGCTAGATTAGTCTCAACTTTATTCAGGTAAGCAAGCTTTGCGTTATTAGCCCTATGTAAATCCAATACTTCTTGTTTTAAAGTACTAATATCTTCGCCCTTCTCTATAACCCTGTAAGAATCAGTGCCAGAGTTTTTAATAAGTTTCAGTGCTTGTTCCGCAGTAACCTCGTCCAACTCAGCAACTTTCACTTTCAAAGCATCTACACCCATTGCTTTTATTGCTTTTAGGTCTCTAGTACCTGATTCTTGTTTTGTTGTTGTTTTTGTTGCCGCTTCAATTGCCGCTTCAATAACAGTAAGTTCTGGAGCAGTGTCTCCCAAGATACTCTTAATACCAACCATCATCGCATCTTTAGATGCACTAGAGTCGACAACTGCCTTCAACTCAGCAACACGTGCATCTCGTGCGGTAGCTCTTTCCCTATCAGCGTCAGCAGGATTATCACCCAATACCACTGGAGGGAAAATAGTATCTAATGCTGTTTTCACTGCGTCTTTATCTACAGTGCTAGTCGTCGCATTATTTACAGTGCCAGTTCTCACATTTGGATCTACAAGATTTAATAAAACCGTCTTCTCCTGTAAAATAACCTCATCTATTTTCTTAGTCTTTAACTCATTCGCTTTATCATAGATTTTACCAAGCAGAGTATCATCACTAATAATCGACTCACTACCATTATCTTTCTTTATCTTCTTCGCCTCTGCAATAAAATCTGCCCTATTAGCAAAATCACCACTGAGCTTTTTAGCTAATCTTTCAGCATCCTCTACCTTAATTTCACTACCAACTTTTAATTGGCCAGCTTTTTTCAAACTTGCGACAGCCGCACTAATATCGTCATTAGAGACTTTGGTATCAGCCTTGTATAACTCTAAATCCTCTATACGCTTTAATTTAAGCTCTGCCGTAGTCGTTAAAGATTCTTTGGCTTTATCTACAGTCATCAACTGAGGAGGAATTAAAACTATATTATTAAACTTACGATCAATTTTATTTAACATGTCGAAAGATGCTTTAGATAAAGCAGCTTGCTGCTTCACGTCAGACTGCTCAGCAGCTAAATCAGCATAATGCTCAATTAGAGCCTTACGATTAGCAGCATTAGGATCAATATAGTATTCCCTTACTACATTTAACCTCTCTTCTGCATACTGTTTAAAACTTTTACCATTAGAGGCTAATGAAGAATAATCTTCTTCATTAGCACCATACTTAATCCTAACGCCATTAAAATTTTTCATTAAAGTCTGAGTATCTTTAGCCTGCTCCATAGCCGCATTAACGATATCTGTCCTAATATCTTTAAATGCTGCCCTGCCTTTCTCTCCTAATTGATTAGATTCAGCATCAACATCAGTAGGGTGAATTAGTATTGGATTTATATACATCTTCACAAGATCTCTAACTTGATCACCGATAGAGTTTCCTTCTGAATCTTTAAAAACTTCACCACCGATTTTCACGTCGAAAGCTTCCTTAATATTATTTAAGAGTCTAGAATTTTTCTTAACTAATTCCTGAGGACCTGCGATTTCAATAAAGTCAACTACCTTACGAGCCTTTTTATCAAGATCATTATTTACAGAAGGATCTAATAAATTTAAAACAGCTTCACGGAGGTCTGGACTGATCTTGCCTTTTAAATCACCTAGAACTTCACTCACAACACTAAAAGCCTTAGCTTGAGTCTTTTTTAAGCTGTCTGGATCAGTCTCAGACCTAAAGCTCATAGTTAGCATAAGCTTAGATAATAGATCTGCGGATTTTTCTTCCTTCACTCTATGCCCTTGAGTAGCATAACGATCTGATAACTCACTAACTAACTTAGCAGTAGTATCATGCAACGCATCAAAATCTTCATGATCAACTCTTGCTCCCCACTGTATATATTCAAGCCCCTCTACTGGGTCATGCTGAATACCTTTAAACTGCTCTTCCCATTTCCCTGCCTTGGTTTCAAGGGCAGCTTCTTTTTCTTCACTCACTTGCTCAGACTTAATATCTTTATCTTTGCGGTTAAACTTGACCATATTATTCGCCGCACCAAGATCACTATAATAATTAGAACTTGTAACATTTAACGAAGCTGAATCTACTGACATTTTAAAAATTTTCCCTTTTACTTATCTACTACCTGTATTTATATAAAGTCACCCATCTATCATCTTTGACAAAAAGTTATGGATCTATTAAGAAATTTATCTTTACAAATTAATAGCATATAGACATTATAGATAATTATATGTTCCGCCGTCAATACATAATTAAAAAAAATAATAAAAATTTTTAAAATAATTGCAGACTCTTAGTACCCCATCCTAATATAAAGACTTGAAATAATAAGATCTGCTAACTGAAGCAATCTTTAGGATAGTGTTCTTTAAGCACTAGAAAATTAAGCAATAAACCCCATATAATTATCCTTGTGTATAAGCTGATTCACAGCTTCAGGATAATGTTCTAGCCAATATTTCGAAAATTTATATTTAGCCTTACTACTATATTTAACTTCAAATGCTGACAGGCATTGATTTTTTTCCTCGACTAAATCTATCTCCTGTTGGTCATAAGTACGCCAAAAATATCTCTTTACGAAAATATCATTATATTCAAGGAATTTCATCCGTTCATAAAATATATAATTCTCCCACAGCTCCCCGACATCATTACGAATACTCAGTGGGTTAAAATTATTTATAAGTGCATTACGAATACCATTATCATGGAAGTAAAATCTTTTCTTTTTACTAAGCTCCTTTCTAGGATTACTACTAAAACTACTAAGTTTATATAAAATAAAATTCTTTTCTAATAGATCTAAATATTTCTCGACCGTATTTTTACTCATAGATACATGAGTTGCTAATTCATCAAAAGCCACCTCTTTCCCCACTTGATAAGCGAGCAACTGAAGTATTTTATAAATCTTATTCGAGTTTCTAATCCCGTCATAGACTAAGATATCCTTTAGGAGATAAGAATTTACTATTTCTCTTAAATATATTTCTTTTTCATGATTATTAATCGCAGTAATTACCTCTGGGTAAGAACCATAAACTAATCTATTATCGAGATTAGCAGAGCTTTCCAGAGGATTCTCATAAGCATTTAGCTCTAACTGTGCGATAGTAAATAATTTAAAAGTTTTCTTTCGTCCAGTAAGTGGCTCACCTAGCTTCTGATCTAAATCAAGGGACTGCTCGCAATCTTCAATTTCTGCGTTTTCGTCGTCCTCATGATCCTCATGTACTCGCAGTACACTGCGGTCATTCGTCCTCCTCAGCCTTGAACTTGTACGTTTGTGAGCAGTCCCCTCAAATAACGAGGACGAACCTGTCACCAAAACAGTTACATCCTTAATGTGATCTATAATAAGTTTTAAATTCAAGCCGATGTTTGGTATCTGCTGTGCTTCATCTATAACCAAGAGCTTATAACCAGCTAAGAGATTTTGAAACTGTGTAATCGACTGCCCACTGAGTAAGCCCTGAGCTTGAATATCATCTCCATTTAAAAATAAATATTTATGCTCATATGCTTCTAAAAATTTCTCTAAGAGACTGGTTTTCCCAGATCTTCTTATGCCTAGAATTACATTTACTTTTCTTGGATCTAGATTTTTTTTTAGTGTTTCTAACCTTGATCTGATTATAAATTCATACATCGTTAAATATCTTACCAAAAAACGTCACTACAGTAACATTTTTAATCTAAAAATCGTTATCTTAGTGACATTATTAAATTAAAAATCGTCAAGTTTGTAATATTTTTTATAAATTTCCAATCATCCACTATCTAAAAAACATTGGACTACATAGAGAAACTTTAAAAGCTGATATCTACACTGCCCTCAATACTTTAAATCACGAAATAGCACACTGCGCTAGTGGTTCAGGCGGTCACGATAACAAATTCATACACGCCAATTCTGCCATAGGCTTAACGCAGCTCAAACACAGCTATGCAATTAATAAAAAATTACGAGAAGGAGGAAATCTAAGTATACAAGAAAGAGCTTATACAGATTTACAAGGTTTATATGACAAACTTTAAGATCCAGCCTTTATATTAATCCATGAAGATTATGGCACTGCCTCCTCAGCCTTATACTTGCACGTTCGGCAACAATGCCATTACTTTAGAAAATTACATAACCCCCTCTTAACCCAAGCCCCCCATAATATAGATACACAGTCCCCTCTCGGGGGCTTAATTCGTCACCCCATAGAGGAACCGAAACATCAGAGCAAAAAACCACTTCGATACAGGTACAAAACTCAAACAGCTTGAGGCTTCAAGCTCGGTGCAAAAATTATTTGAATCTTTAAACAACCCTTATTTCGATGAATACTGGACTCAAAGCCTAAGAATAAATCCACAAGGCTTAAAAAGTGTTTACAACGCTATCTTAGAAAAAAACCAAGATGCTATATGCCCCGTATCTAACGCAGCATACAGTGCGATAGCTGTTTTCCAAACATCTTCAAATCCAAGCCTTGCAAGAAGCCCCTCTGGAAAAGCATTTCCTCATTTAGAGAATAAATACGTCATTCACGCGGGGGCTAATATAGATCCACCTAGTGCAAATTTACTTTCCTGCAAAGAACACCGCAATTGTGCTGAAAAGCAGGCTATCAGCTCAGCCTGCGAGAATGATAGACAAGATTTAAGAGATTTAAAATTCCTATTTCTTTATAGGAGGAATAAAGAATATGGTTCTTATAGCCCCGAAAAGCTACTACCATGTAAAGACTGCCAGGCACGCTATTTTAAATACTTAACTCAAAACAAAGGCAAGTTAATAATATTCTCTGGTGAAAATATTCCTAAATATTTCCTCACTGGTCAAAACGGCATAGTCGAAAATGCGCTCTTTGAAACGCTTTTCATTAACCAACATCAATCCATTTACTATAAAATCTTTTCGGCAGATGAAATACCTTATCTCAAAGTCGAAGCAGAACTAGGTTCATCGCATATAAGATCCTGCTTTGCAGAAATAAGAGCAGATCATTAGTTAAGCGAATTACGCCAGTCTTTTAAAAACTCTACATCCTTCTCTTCGATATAACCCTTATCTAAAGCCACTTCAATCAATTCATCATAGCCAGATAAAGTATAGTAAGGTAAATCCAAAGCTGAAAAATTCTTAATTGACTTAGCTAAACGATAATCAAATATCGCTAGTAGCCCAAGAACATCTGCCGATGCTGCTTGCAGGCTATGAATAGCATTTATAACACTAGTACCTGTAGAAATAAGATCTTCTATAACGACGACTTTTGCTCCCTTCGCTAAGTCACCCTCGATTAAATTTTCTCTACCATGATCTTTATTACTAGCTCTAACATAAACCAAAGGTAAATTTAAGGCATCTGCTATCAATGCCGCATGGGGTATACCAGCGGTGGCAACACCAGCCACATATTCCACTGCTGGAAACTTAGTCTGTATCATCTTCACAAAAGAATCTTTAATTAGATTTCTGATTTTAGGATGAGATAAAGTAATTCTATTATCACAATAGATAGGAGACTTAATCCCAGATGCCCAGGTAAACATATCATCTGGGCGGAGAAAAACAGCTTTAACTTCTAATAATGCCTTAGCGATATCTTTAGAAACTTCTACTTCCGCTTTCATACTAGAGCCTAATCTTATCACGACGTTTTAATAAAACCGATCGTGGCATTTTAATAAAACTAATTATCTGAAATATAAAATTTGAAAATATAAAAGGCCGCGCTAAATAGTGGTATATCATAACCATCTCCTAACTTTTTATGCATAAAGTAAAAAGTAATACGAGATCTTATTTATGGTAGACCTTTCTAATCTTTTTACACAAATAACAGCTCCTTTCGGTAGTGATTCATCCCATAAGCTTCCTGAAAACCCTTTCAGCACTACTAAAGAGAAATTAAATTTCGCTAATTATAAAACCCTAAATAACAATGAGGATAAATACGTTAATGAAGCACAGCAGAAAAAAATGCAAGATCTTTTAGCTCAAGTAAAAAGTAGGACGGGTATAGATAAAGGAATACAAGCAAGTGAATTTTACAGAGAGCTTTTAGCTTTAAAAGGTACTGATGGTAAAAGTTACGAGCTTAATAGTAAAAATTTTTTACAGAACTTTAACGCTCTTGTCAGTCAAGTTAAAGACGACCCAGCTTTAGTAAACGAACTTAGAAAAAAATTAGTTACTGAGTTTGGCGAACTCACTGATCAACAGAGAAACCTAGCTCCTAATGCTAGACAAGAATGGAATGAAATAATCTATGAAAGCTCTTTAGATAAATTAAAAACACAGGGATCTACGATATCTTCAGAGCTTAAAAAGTTATCTAAATTAAATCCTAAAACACCAGAAGATAAAAAAAAGATAGATGCTTTTATAACTGACATCAAGAAAGACTTCGGCGATGTAGCTAGGTTTAATGAACTACTTAATGATGCTGGCATAAAGTATAAAATCGATGGCAGTGAAAAAGAAGGTTATTCGATTAAATCCACTGACCCTAATAATAAAACTTCAGCTATAGATCCTAAATCTACTAAAGCTGTACAGAGAAATACCTTAGACACTTGGGAAAAGAATGCGGAGTTTATTAAAAGCTTAGATACCAGTGAATTTAAAACAAAAAATGGTAAAAAAGAAGCTCAAAAGAAAATAGAAGAACTAGCTGAAGGTAAAACAAACTACAGCAAAGAAGAATTAAAAGCGAATTTAGATTTATTAACTAAAGCTTATAAATATAACCTAGATACAGGTGAATTCAGTAAAGCAGAATTAGATCAAGCTCGAATGAATTTAATAGGCAAGGTCCACGGGGCAGATGGAACAGCTATAAAGGAATATTATAATAAATATAAAGGGAAAACAGATAAACCTCACTATGAAAGCGAATTCTCAGATAGAATCTCGAAACTAAATACCATAGCCTTTCTGCGAAATAAAGGGCTGCGTGATAAAGGAATCGTCCCAAGACTAGAAGGCTCTGCTAAAGCTAATGGCTACAGTGATGTTAAATCTGCGACTGGGGGCGAAGACTCGGCTTTATCAGAATTGATAGATAAATCACGTAACTGGAAACCTAAAGAACCCGAAGCAGTAGAGAAAATTTCTAATGTTAAACTAAACCAGCTAAGTTCAGCGAATTATAATCAAGATAAAGACACTATCTCATTTTCAGGTAAAAATAGCGTAACAGGTAGTGTTGGACTTGGTAAATTCATAGAAGATCTTCTAGTTGATGATATTGAGCTAAAAGACGCTAAAGGTGACATCATAAAAATAGAAAAAGATAAAGTCACGCTCAAAAAAAATGATGAGAAAAAAGAAATTAAGGTAGAAATTGATAATGGCAGCGGACAGAAAATAGTTTTTGGTATTCCTTTAAATGAAATTACAGATAAACTAGCCCAAGAACTCGGTTATGAAAATGCAGACGCTTTAATCACCAAACTTAGCAACAAATCATCTAAGACCGCCGTTACATAGCTCCATTCAGAAACAGCACATTTTAGTATTTCCAAACAAATAAAACAGAAGCTTTTCATATTAAACTGAAAACTGCATATTTTGTTAGACCAAGTCTTTACCCAAACCTTAGTATTACTAAGAAATTGGAAAAAAGCCCTCGTCCTATTAGTACTACTTAGCTGAATGGATCGCTCCACTTACACCGGTAGCCTATCAACCTTGTGTTCTTCAAGGGGACTTAATCTAAAAGATGAGATATCTAATCTTGAGGTGGGCTTCGTACTTAGATGCTTTCAGCACTTATCCTCTCCAAACATAGCTACCCTGCGTTTGCCACGGGCGTGACAACAGGTACACCAGAGGTTTGTCCTTTCCGGTCCTCTCGTACTAGGAAAGACTCCTCTCAAATATCTTACGGACATGCCGGATATGGACCGAACTGTCTCACGACGTTCTGAACCCAGCTCGCGTGCCGCTTTAATGGGCGAACAGCCCAACCCTTGGAACGTACTACCGCTCCAGGATGCGACGAGCCGACATCGAGGTGCCAAACCTCCCCGTCGATATGAACTCTTGGGGGAGATCAGCCTGTTATCCCTATGGTAACTTTTATCCGATGAGCGATGGCCCTTCCATGTGGAACCACCGGATCACTAAAACCTAGTTTCCTACCTGCTTGACTTGTCAGTCTCGCAGTCAAGCTCCCTTTTGCTTTTGCACTCAATGGTTGATTTCCGACCAACCTGAGGGAACCTTTGTACACCTCCGTTACATTTTAGGAGGTGACCGCCCCAGTCAAACTGCCCGACATGCAGTGTCCGATAACCAGATAATGGTTACCGTTAGAACGAAGAACTGAGAAGATTGGTATTTCACTGACGAATCATAGGTGACCACGATCACCTAATCAAATTCTCCCAACTATGCTACGCATCTCAATCCCGCGTTCACTACAAGCCTACAGTAAAGCTCAATAGGGTCTTTCTGTCCTGGCATGCCTAGGCCGTATCTTCACAGCCAATCCAATTTCGCCGAGTCCCTCTTTGAGACAGTGCCCAAATCATTACGCCTTTCGTGCGGGTCAGAACTTACCTGACAAGGAATTTCGCTACCTTAGGACCGTTATAGTTACGGCCGCCGTTCACTGGGGCTTCAGTTCAAAGCTTCGCCGAAGCTAACCTCTCCCCTTAACCTTCCAGCACCGGGCAGGCGTCACCCTGTATACTTCTTCTTACGAATTTGCACAGAGCTGTGTTTTTGGTAAACAGTTGCTTGGGCCTAGTTTGTGACACCACTTCGTGCTCCAGCCGCGGGGCTATCACACTACTGTGGCCTTCCTTCTCCCGAAGTTACGGAAGTAAATTGCCGAGTTCCTTAAAGAGGGTTATCTCGCGCACCTTAGCATTCTCTGCCATCCTACCTGTGTCGGTTTCGGGTACTGGTAGTCAATAATCTCTCAACGCCGGTTTTCTAGTCAGCGTGGCATCTATCACTTTGGAACCGTAGTTCCTTACCATCACACCTCACATAAAAGAATGCGGATTTACCTACATTCTCAAGCTACGTGTTTGGAGGGGAATCCAATAACCCCCGCAATATAGCCTACTGCGTCACGACTTTGATAATAACGATTATTCACTAGTGCAGGAATATCAACCTGCTCTCCATCGACTACGCCTTTCGGCCTCGCCTTAGGTCCAGACTAACCCCACGTAGACGAACTTGACGTGGGAACCCTTAGGATTTCGGTGGAGGAGATTCTCACTCCTCTTTTCGCTACTTATGCCGACATTCTCACTTTTGATACCTCCATATGTCCTTACGGTCATACTTCAACGGCTTACAAAACGCTCCCTTACCGCTGCAAATAAATGCAACCCGTGTCTTCGGTGTACAGCTTAGCCCCTTAGATTTTCGGCGCAAAACCGCTTGACCAGTGAGCTATTACGCACTCTTTCAAGGGATGGCTGCTTCTAAGCCAACCTCCTGGTTGTCTTAGCAGTTTCACATCCTTTATCACTTAGCTGTAACTTGGGGACCTTAGACGACGATCTGGGCTGTTTCCCTCTTGACCACGGAACTTATCTCTCGTAGTCTCACTGCCTGGTAAAATATTATCGGTATTCGGAGTTTAACTCGTTTTGGTACCAGTTATCCCAGCCCGCAACGAAATAGTGCTCTACCCCCGATAAACTATAACCAGACGCTGTGCCTCAACGCATTTCAGGGAGAACCAGCTAGCTCTTCGTTCGATTGGAATTTCTCCCCTAACCACAAGTCATCCGCTAATTTTTCAACATTAGTCGGTTCGGTCCTCCACGTAATGTTACTTACGCTTCAACCTGCCCATGGTTAGATCACGAAGGTTCGGGTCTAGATCATGTGATTAAACGCCCTATTAAGACTCGATTTCTCTATGGCTCCAGCTACTACGCTTTAACCAACCACATAAACTAACTCGCCGGCTCATTCTTCAACAGGCATATCATGACACTTCTAATAGTGCTCTGATCGCTTGTATGCATACGGTTTCATGTTCTATTTCACTCCCCGCCAGGGGTTCTTTTCACCTTTCCATCACTGTACTTGTTCACTATCGGTCACCAACAGTATTTAGCCTTGCCAAGATGGTCCTGGCAGATTCACACCGGGTTTCACGTGTCCGGCACTACTCAGGTGCTACTAGAGTCAAAAAACATTTCGCTTACCGGGCTTTCACCGTCTTTGGCCGAGCTTTCCAACTCTGTTCAACTATATTTTTTGATCTCACATTGTAGTCCTACAACCCCACTAAAAGTGGTTTGGGCTAATCCCCGTTCGCTCGCCGCTACTAGGGGAATCACTGATTTGTTTTCTTTTCCTCGAGTTACTAAGATGTTTCAATTCACTCGCTTACCTCTATCCATCCTATGTGTTCAGATGGAAGTAATGAGATATTACTCTCACTGGGTTTCCCCATTCGGGAATCTACGGTTCATAGGTTCTTGTCACCTCCCCGTAGCATTTCGCAGACTTGCACGCCCTTCATCGGCTGTTGGTACCAAGGTATCCACCATACGCACTTAATAGCTTTCCTACTTTCTTTCTCAGGAATACTAAAGATGCTCTAAAATAACTTAATTAAATTGAGCTATGGATATAGACCTAGTCTATCTAAAATATGCAGTTTTCAGTTTACTATCTCTGGCGACTTACGTCACCCGAGAACTAATATAATAGCAAGCCGATATCGATTTTGCAGCAGAAGAAAATAAAAATATATTAAAACTCTTGAATTGTCAAAATTTTCCATTATTTTCGACAAAAAATAAGACTAACTAAAATAAATTTAAAGAGGTTAAATTTAAGAATGTTCTTATTTGATAAAAGCATTAACCCTGAAACACACTAATCAAGTGGATCATAACCAAACTTACCAAATGGATGGCATCTGAATATGCGCCCAAGCCCTCTACATAAACCTTTCAGAAGACCATACTTGTTCAGTGCCTCAATCATGTATTCTGAGCAGGTTGGATGAAATCTACAAGTAGGTGTCTTGAAAGGACGATGAGCCTGATAGAAACGAATCAGTTTAATTAAAATCTCGGTAATTTTTCGCATACAGATTCGTCCTGTATATAATTATTCAAGTAAATCATGAATAACGCTATAGCAAATCCAAAACTAGACTTCCTTTTAGAAATAGGTGTAGAGGAAATACCTAGTTCTCTTATCAACAATATTAAAGATTCCATCGCCTCTGGCATAGAAGCCCTGCTGAGTTTACATAAACTCACTTTCGATAAATTAATTAGCTACGGCTCTCCACGTAGATTGTACTTCGAGATCCAAAACCTCGACTCTTTTTCCTCTGACGAAGAGTTGATTCTAAGAGGTCCAGCTAGTAAAATTGGGGTATTGGATGAATCAGCTGAAATTCCGAGCTTTACAGCAGCAGCTTTGAGCTTTGCCAAAAAAAATCAATTAACCGAAAATGATTTATACATTCAGGATGGTTATATTTACGCTAAAAGCCTAAAAAAAGGTAATAGTCTAAAGTCTATCTTAGAGAATGGCTTAGCTGAAATTATAAAAAAGACTCCAGGGAAGCGCTTTATGCGCTGGTCTGATAGTGAAAATAAATTCACTAGACCTATAGAATGGATATCTTCAAGACTCTTTAGTAAAGATGGCGGCGCGACTGAAGATATTAAATTCGATTTTGAAGATATTCATACTTCAAATGTAAGCTTTGGCCACCGCATTTACGGTAAAAAAGAATTCACCATTCAAAATCAGAAGAGCTACTTTCTTAAACTAAAAGAAGAACATATCATTCTTCAGCCCGAAGAAAGAAAAGCCTTAATCATAAAAGAAGCCAATAAGCTTGCTGAGCAAGTTGAGGGAAAAGCCGTTCTAGATGATGATTTACTCGAAGAAATCTGCGGGCTAGTAGAAAGCCCGAAAGCTATTCTCTGTGAATTTTCAAAAAAATATTTAGAAGTACCTTCTCTGGTACTCAAGACCGTAATGAAAGTACATCAAAGGTATATTCCTATCGCAAACCTTAATAACAATGAAGAACTCACTCCCTATTTCATAGTAATTAGCAACAACCCTGAAAGCATAGCTGAAAAAAACATTAAAGCTGGCAATGAAAAAGTCATAATTCCTCGATTTGAAGATGCCTGCTTCTTTTTAAACGAAGATAATAAAATCTCACTTGCTGACAGGCTTCCAAAACTTGCAAAAATTAATTTCCAAGTAGGTAACATGCAGGAAAAAGCTGAGCGCTTACAAAGGATGACTGGAGTATTAATTGAAGCATTAGAAAAGACTAATACAAACTTAGTTGAATCTAAAATTCAGTCTGGCAGTAATTATTTGATTGACGCAAATGAAAGAAATGATATTATTCAAGCCGCGCTTATCGCTAAAAGTGATTTAGATACGAAACTAGTATTCGAATTCACTGAATTACAAGGAGAAATAGGTGGAATTTACGCTAAAAGACAGGGTCTATCTGAAACCATATCTAAAGCAATCAGTGAGCAGTATATGCCAAGATTCGCGGAAGACAAAGAGCCTGAATCGCTCGGCGGAAAGCTTATAGCCTTAGTCGATAAACTTGATAATATAATCGCTTATTTCGCAGCTGGAAAAGTCCCGAAAGGCTCTGCTGATCCATTTGCATTAAGAAGACAGGCTAATGGTCTTCTGCAAATTATCATTCATGGAGAGCTAAAATTCAATCTAGAAGAGTTCTTAGAGAAATTTATAAATTTAAATCCTATATTTTTAAAGAATTCAGAATTCTCAGCAGATGAATTATTAAGCAAGCTGCGTGAATTCCTAGAACAAAGGCTGGAATTCGTTTTTGCAATATATCATAAAAATCCTACAATAAATAAAGCTGTTATTAACACGGATAAACCTCTTCAAAATTTATATAACAGGCATAGGGTTATTCATTTCATGAATGAATTTGTCGAAAACACAGAAATTGGAGTTTGCGAGCAATCGAACTACGGGACTGCTCGCAAACGTGCAAGTTCAAGGCTGAGGAGGACGAATGACCGCAATGTACTCGGGGTACATGAGGATCATGAGGACAACGAAAACGCAGAAATTGGAGTTTGCGAGCAGTCCCCTTATGCGGAATTTTCTCAGGCTGCTATTAGAGTCAACAGCATGGCAAAATCTTTCAAAGACTTCAATAAGAGCAATCTTGAGATTAACGCTTCTTTATTTAAAGAAACAGCCGAGGAAGAACTATATAAAGCGCTAGAAACCTTAGAACCTAAACTAAGAAAGCACTTTAATACTGAATTAGACTTTAATATCAAAGATTTAAGCAGTATAAGCTCAAGTATTAATAATTTCTTTGAGCATGTTCTAGTCAATGACACTGATTTAAAAATCAAAGAGAATAGACAAGCTCTTATTTATAGACTAGATGAAGCTTTTAAGAATATCGCCGATTTTTCTTTACTAAAGTAGCTATCAATATAAATCCCAGGAACCACTTTTAAAATTCAGTGAGCCTATAAACTGTCCATTCGTCCATAGGAACCGCCCCTAAAGAGTTTCTATAAAACTCAATACTAGGAGTATTCCAGTTGAGCACTGACCACTCCATCCGACCGCAATCTTTTTTACGAGCAGTATCTTTCAATATCTCGAATATAGCTTTACCGACACCTTTATTTCTCATCTCAGGCTGTACATAAAGATCTTCCAGATAAAGACTAGGTCTAGTGAGAAATGAAGAGAAATTAAAGAAATATAATGCATAACCAATTAAGTGAGATTCCCATTCTGCAAGTAAAACACTTGCAACCTTAAACTCTGAATCGAAAAGATATTTCACTAAAAGCTCTTCAGACCCTGTAACAAGATGTGTCAGTTTTTCATATTCTGCAATCTCTTTTATAAGGGAAAATATTCCAGAAACATCTGTCGGCAAAGCTTCTCTGATTTTCAACATTATTAAATTATACGCCAAGTGCATCTAACAAAGAAGATCTTCCGCCCATCTGAGATTTAGAGGATTTTTCTAAATTCTCTTTAAGTCTTAAAATAGCAGTCTCAATATCTTTAAGATTGATTGATTTATCTACTTTCGCTAAAGCATCTGCCCCGGCTCGTTTTGCTTTACTGATACGCATAGTTAATAATGCGAGCGCATCCCCAATGATATTCTCCGTCACCTGTCTCGGAGAAAATTCAAACATAGAAAATAGCTTAAGAATATGGTCCTTATTTTTCTCAAATTCAGTAAGCCGCTCTAGCTTCATTTCCATTTTTTTAAACTCAGACAATAGAATCCCATAATTCTGTTCAGGAGTGGCTGCGGGGAAGGCAATTGTAACCTTCATTCTACTCTTAATTGCCCCATCAATCTGGCCAGAATTAGTGGCAAGAATAACAGGCACGCCAGATTCATCAATTTGTTTAAGAATGGTGTTTACAATATCGTTACGATACTGGACGGAAGAAGAATTAAAGCTACCTGCAGCATCAGATCTTTGAGATAAAAAAGTATCTGCTTCATCAAAAAATAAAAGCTGATTCTTTTTCTTAGCTTCCTCAAATAACTTAATCAAATTATTTTCAGTTTCACCTATGTACTTGGACATTTGGTCCGAGCCCACAAATTTAAGCTCCTTGCCCATTTTTTCAGCAGTAAATTTAGCAATTTCCGTCTTACCAACTCCAGGCGGCCCAGTAAATAACATAGTCGGTGACTTCTGCTTACGATGGTTTAGCTT
The DNA here is from genome assembly GCA_005110385.1 of Candidatus Melainabacteria bacterium. Classification (GTDB taxonomy): domain Bacteria; phylum Cyanobacteriota; class Vampirovibrionia; order LMEP-6097; family LMEP-6097; genus LMEP-6097. The sequence goes on from DUDT01000014.1 coordinate 62,055, forward strand.
CAACTCAATATCACTGCGATCAGAAGCATCTAAAAAGCGAGATATACCATTAAATAGAATTTCTTTAAACTCTGCCGACGGGAATATCATATCTTTATCTGGATTAAAGTCCGTCCTAGAGTGCTTTTCAGGGATTAGCTTTTTAGCAGCAGGGCTTAGCAAGTCTTTATAGAGGATATCAGATAACACTAACGGTATAGCACCCGTAATACTAAGCCATTTATCTCTAGGAGACGCTTTTTTATCCTTGAATACTTGGTATATCAAAATCAAGCCAGCCATTGAACAGAACCTAGTCAGCGTTTTCTTAGCTGGATGTCTTTCAAAGTTAACAACTTTCCTCGCCAATGTCTCTGGCAATGACCTATTCTCTTGCTCATCAACCTTAGTCTCCTTACCTGGCTGCAAGTCTGAAAATTTCAAAGCTACAACATCCTCGTCATTATCAAGCTTCACCTCAGACTTGCCATACAGCACTGGAGTTTTACTCTGAGTCCGAGTTACAACCATACCTAAAATTCAGCCTCTGGAATCCAAGAACGAATTCCACCAATATACTCAAAAAATATTTTCAAATAGAAGAATCTTTCACCTGCACAGAGAGGTAATTTAGATCCAGTTAGTGCATCGTACTTTACAAGAGTCTTAGATTCTGTATCTAAAAAAACCTGCGAATTTTCACTCAGGATCTCGATTTTTTTTTCATCAGGGTAAATCTTAATTTTTCGTCCTTTTTCAAAGATAGTAATATACCCTAAACCAGATCTAGAAAATGATTCCGAATCCGCAAAATCACCATTATAAGGTGACGAGCGGTCATAGACAGCTAACTGGAAATTTTTAATTGGTTTTGAATCTGCCATACTCAAATCGTATTACACATTTAATATAGCATATCAGATATACATATTGATATCGCTTAAATAACTTATTACATAGAAAATAATTCTTTAGCAAAATAACTAAGAATAATATCAGCACCAGCACGCTTAATACTAATCAGTGACTCATAAATAGCTTTCTCACGAACAGTCAAACCTGCACTGACAGCAGCTAATATCATGGAATACTCACCACTTACTTGGTAGGCTACTACTGGTACTTTAGAATTTTTTTTAGTCTGATGAATAATATCTAAATACCAGCCAGCTGGCTTTATCATCACCATATCAGCCCCCTCTTCTATATCTAGTTGAAGCTCTTTTAAAGCTTCTAAGGAATTAGCTGGATTCATCTGATAAGTTTTTTTATCCTTCGGAATTTTTCCATCTATATGATAATTCGCTGTTCCCATCGCATCACGAAAAGGTGCATACAAGCTAGATGCGTATTTAGCTGTATAAGAAATAAGCATAGTATCTTTAAAGCCCTCTGTTTCAAGTGCAGTCCTAATGGCTTTTACGCGCCCATCCATCATATCAGAAGGACCCAAAATATCAGCTCCCGCTGCGGCTTGCACTAAAGCCATCTTCTTAAGTACATCTACTGTTTCATCATTTAGAACCTTCCCTTTTGCTAAAAGCCCATCATGACCATGATCCGTATATGGATCTAGTGCGACATCAGACATAATAAGCATTTCAGGAAATCTCTTTTTAATTTCCCGAATAGCTTTACAAGTAAGATTATTTGCATTGTAACTTTCAATCGCTTGGTAATTTTTAAGCTCATTAGGTGTAATCGGAAAAAGAGCTATAGCTTTAATACCAAGTGATAGTAATTCCTCCACTTCACCTAAAAGTCTTTCTATACCAAATCTGAAAATACCTGGCATCGCTGCGATCTCATCATAAGCGTTCTTCTCATCTTTAATAAAAAGAGGATAGATAAAATCATTTACCGAAAGATTATTTTCTTGAACTAAATCTCGAATTGCTTTAGACTGCCTTAAGCGTCTTGGTCGAAGTAACATATAACTTAAGTTTAACTCAAAGTAAAATTAAAACAGCCTTACCATAATGATAAATAATCAAAAACCTCTAAATAAAAAACTTGAAACCCGTTCCCTTAACAAACATTAAACATTTATCTTTTAAATTTTTCATGAAAGGAATGCCTTCTACTTCAATAGTGACGCCCGCTTTTAAATTTTTAAGTGCAGAACAGGATTTATCAAAGTAAACATAATAAAGTGATTTGTGTTCCCGATTATCTACAGTCGAATTAACTGCAAGAGGAAAAAGTACTAACTCTCGATTCAGATCAGCTAGGACGTTTCCCTCTGCTAGTGAATATTTCACATCCTTAATTAATTGCCCCTTAAGTGTAATTAGAGAACTCATATGGAACATTATAAAATCATAAAGGTATTTTTGGAAGAGCAATCTTAATCATTCTTTAACCTAATTGAAGGTTTTTATTGAGTTGGGCATAAATTTTAAAATGCCTTACAATTCTTAAAATGACCTTCACTACAGATCCAAGCACCTCATTAATACCTAAAGAAACTTCCTTAAGCATTCTCTGCGAGGGCTTCACTGGGACTAGACATGCAAAGACAGCTACCGGTGTAATTAAGTATGGTAACTGGCAAGTTAAATCAATTATAGATTCGAGTAACATCGGTAAATCCTTTCTAGAACTTAGTAAAATAAATACAAGAAGCAATTTCAGCTCAGATATTAACTCAAACAAAGTATTAAACGATATTCCAATCGTTAAAAATCTTGAAGATGCCCTTCAGATAAGCAAGATAGATGCTCTTTTAATCGGTATAGCTCCAGTAGGTGGTCAAATACCAGAAACTTGGATTCAGATTATAAAAGAAGCCATCAGCAAGAAAATACATATCATCAGTGGTCTCCATGAATTTTTAAATGAGATTCCTGAATTAGCGTTACTAGCTAAAGAAAAAGAAATATTACTTTGGGATGTGCGTAATCCAAACCTATACAGTTCATCTGCCGCGCAGAGTGTCGCTAAACAAAAGCCAAGAGCCGAAAAATTAAAAGTCATCACCATGGTAGGCAGCGACTGTAATGTAGGCAAGATGTGCACAGCTCTAGAAATAGTTCAAGAACTAAAAAGCCATAAAAGAAAAGCCGAATTTCTAGCTACAGGTCAAACTGGCATTATGATTTCAGGTTCTGGTGTTCCACTAGATCGAGTAATCGGTGATTTTATGGCAGGTTCAATAGAAAACGAACTTCATAAAATAATTCAAGAAAAAGATCCAGAATTTATTATCGTAGAAGGTCAAGGTTCTTTATTACATCCAGGTTATTCTGGTGTGACGCTGTCACTGATTCATGGTTCAAATCCAGAGTATTTAGTTCTCTGCTTAAAAGCTGGACTAGAATATATTCAAGGTGGCTATACAGTTAAAATTCCTTCTGTTACAGAATTAATAGAAGTTTATGAAACTGCTTCTGCTTGGATTCAGACATCTTCGCAATCAGCCAAAGTAATCGGCATTTCCATTAATACTAGTGAATTAGATGAAGCCTCAGCTTATAAATTACTTAAAAACATAGAGTCAGAAACTCAATTACCGGCCACCGACCCAATAAGGTATGGTACTGAGGATATCTGCAAGAAGATTTTAGAAATATCAAACACCACTATAGAATTCTAAAAAGTTAAAATAATGATAAAACTAGACTACCATACTCTCGAATCTGAGCTAGAATTCACATTCACAATATCAAGAAGCTCAAAATCAATCTCCAAGACCATCATCACCGAGATTAGCTACGAATACAATGGTGAAATATTCTCTGGAATAGGCGAAGCAGTATTTTCAAAATTCTACGGAGAAGATGAAAAATCGGTGAAAGCTTTTTATCAAAAAATCATTAATGATAAATCATTAGAGGACTTAGATATATTTAACATACAGGACCTAGAAATACGGCTAGAGAAGTATCCTTACAATTATGCAGCAAAAGCTGGCATAGACATAGCTCTCTACGACATTCGTGCAAAGATACTAAAACTTCCTCTCTATAAATATTTTGGACTAGATAAAAGTAAGGCGCCAGCTAGTTCTTACACTATTGGGATCGCAGATCTAGATACTATTAAACAAAAAACTCTCACTGCTTTAGAACGAGGTTATGACATTTTAAAAGTGAAACTTGGCTGCAAGGATGACCTAGAAATCATTAAAATGATTCGTAAACTCGCCCCCAATGCACGAATTAGAGTAGATGCAAACTGCGCTTGGACTTTAAAAGAAAGCCTAAATGTTTTAACTGAAATAAAAGCTTTAAATATAGAATTCGTCGAAGAACCTCTAGTGCAAAGCTCAAGCCTAGAAGAATATAAAGAACTTTTCCTGAAAAGCCCGCTACCACTAATGGCTGATGAGAGCTGTAAAAGACTTTTAGATATTCCACACTGTGCCAAATATTTCCACATGATAAATCTAAAACTCACTAAAACTGGTGGACTTACAGAAACGATAAGAATGATACATGCAGCTAGAGCACACGGCTTAAAAATCATGCTAGGCTGTTTTACTGAAACTAATGTATCCATAAGTGCAATGGCAAGCATTAGTCCATTAGTAGATTTTACAGATTTAGATGGCGCCTTATTACTAGCCAAAGACCCCTACGCGAATGGCTTATTTCAAAACAATGAAATTCACTTACATGATAAAGTAGGCTTAGGAATAGAGATCTAAATATTAAAATCTTAAAAAAAATCAGTGACAGAGAAAATTTCCACAGACGTAGTTATTATTGGAGCTGGCGCTGCGGGCTTAATGACTGCCATTCAGGCAGCTTCACGCAAAAGAAAAGTTGTTATTTTAGAATCTAGCTCTAAGCTTTGTGAAAAAATCCGCATTTCTGGTGGTGGCAGATGTAATTTTACGAATCTTAACGCTAGCTCAGAAAATTATATTTCTCAGAATCCACATTTTTCTAAAACCGCCTTAAACACTTACACTCAGCATGATTTTATTAAACTAGTGGAAAAACACCATATTAAATTTCACGAAAAAAAGCTCGGACAGCTATTCTGCGACGATAGTTCTCAGAGAATAATAGATATGTTACTTCATGAAGCAGCATATAATAATGTGGAAATCATTAGCCAAGCTAAAACGGAGAGAATCAAAAAACTAGAGAATCAAAATTTCAATATCGAAGCACAAGTTAGTACCAAAAGAAAACTTGAGATAGAATGTGAATCACTAGTAATCGCTACTGGTGGTCTTTCCATTCCAAAAATAGGAGCTAGTGATTTTGGTTATCGAATCGCAAAACAATTTAACTTAGACATAATAGAACCTAAAGCAGCTCTAGTCCCACTGATGAGTCTTCTTGCCCAAAGGAATTTGTATAAAGAGTTAAGTGGCGTATCTATAGATTCATTAGTAACAGCTAAAACTAATATATTAAATACTCGCAAACCTAGCTCTATTAATTTCAGAGAAAATATTTTATTTACACACAGAGGACTCAGCGGGCCAGCTATATTACAAATTTCTTCTTACATTAATGACGGTGACAGCATCTCCATAAATCTCATTCCAGATTACAAAGACTTTCTAAGTGACATAAAGAAACACAGCAAAGATAAAAATTACGCCAAGAAGAATCTAAATAATATACTTAAAAGCCTTCTTAATAAAGTCTCAAATAATTTTATTGATTCTTTAGCAGAAAGCTATTCTTGCAAATTAGCCAAACCACTTGGCGAGTATCCTCACTCTTTTTTTGAAGAGCTTCACTTTAAACTAAGTGACTGGAAATTCACGAGTCTCAGCTCAGAAGGCTTTGATAAAGCCGAAGTTACGAGAGGTGGTATAAACACGAATGAACTATCTAATAAAAGCATGGCAACTACAAAAATTCCCAACTTATTTTTCGTTGGTGAATTGGTAGATGTGACAGGCTGGCTTGGTGGGTATAATTTTCAATGGGCTTGGTCTTCTGGCTTTCTAGCTGGTCAACACTGTTAACTCAACAACCATTATGATTAGAGGAAATCAATGCTTTTTGAAATACTAGAGTACTACGAAAATATCAATAGATGCCCTAGCTATCTTAAAAGCTATAAGCAAATAGAAGAATTAATCGCGATTAAACATAGGTATCAACGCTGCTTTACTCAATGGAATGCTCATTTGGAAAATAGTAAAAAATTTATCAATGAAAACATAGATAGGGAAGCAAATATATTTGGTAGCTCTTATGTACTGGTGTTAGGAGCAGGCTTTGGAAATGATTTAGACCTATATTTCCTTACTGATAATTTTGAGAAAATCATATTAGCAGATCTCTTTTTTCTAAAATCAGCCCGCAAAAAATTAAGTTTTTACCCGAATATATTCTTCTCTGAATTTGATATAACTCAATGCATGGAGGAAATACTTCTTCTACTTCAAAGATATAAAAACGACAAGAATTCTTTCCTAGAAAAGCTAAAAGAATTTACAGAGCAAAGATCTAATTCTGCAAATAATTTCAAAGAACACCCTTTTCTAAAACTTATCCATAACAATGAAACAAAAAATATCATTTCATTAAACCTGCTTTCTCAAATACCTTTAACTTTCACTCGATTATTCGAAAAAACATTTAAAGGCAATTACAATGAAAAAGAATTTTCTTTCTTTTATAAAATGTTAATCAAAGAGCATTTGCAGTTAATGACCCATGCTAAAAAGCAAGGTAAAAGTGTTTTAATAATTAGCGATACTTCTAAATATACTTCTGACAGACGAGGTAAAGAAATATCTCAAGAATCTAGCCTTTATGAAATCAGTATCAAGCAAAATCTACCAAACATAAAAGAACAAAAAAAATGGTACTGGGAATTAGCTCCTTTAGGCGAACTATCATCAAATTATTCATTAAGACTACTCGTAAGTGGCGTCAAGCTTTAAGATTAATACCATTACAAATTAGAGCCTAAATTCTTTTAGATAGATTATTTACATTGACGTTTTTTTATACTAATGTTATGTTTTAGAGAATCTTAAGTATTATCTAGAACACAATGAGTATACTACCTTTAGTAAATAAAACAAAGCATCAATTTAAATTTCTCGGCTTGTTATTATTCACAATGACATATGTACTCAATATCTCACCTAACTTAGCTTCGGTTAATTTTTCAAAAATACCAGACGTACTTTATGAAGGTTCTTTATTAACTTTTCATGCTCAACCAAATAATTTTTTAAGCAGCCCTAGAAATAAATTTCGCGTAAGCCTTATAACAGCAGATAATCAAGAAATTCCACTAGAGACATTTATTAATTCAAAAAATAATAAAGCACAAATTCGCCTGCCTCTTTTACCAGCAAATGCAAGTAATATGTTCAGAATAACTCTAAAAACCAGCGGGGCAGATATAAGCTCAGATGAGGCAGAAGCTACCACTAGGTTATTAACCAGACAACCAACAAACCTCAACTTAAATCTTTATTCCGACAAACCCATTAGCCCACAAATTAATCTTAATGCCGCATTAGAAATACCTAGCTCCGCAAACAGTGGTCTATTTTCAAATATAGTCGTCGGTCCGCAAGGTAGCACTGGCGCTACGGGTCCAACTGGGGCACAAGGTATACAAGGACCTATAGGCCCCACGGGACCACAAGGTCCAATCGGTCCTACTGGTCCACAAGGTCCTGCTGGCACAACTACCGTAACTGGAACAAATGTAATAGGAGCAGTTCAAAATGCTATTAGCGCGACCACCGCCCAAAGTCTTTTAAATGGTGCTAATACCTTACAACTAAGTGGCGGGAATTCCTTAATTTTAAATACTACATCTCCCACAAATCTTAACTTACCAAGTACAGGAACACTTGCGACTAGCACTGGTTTAACCCCAATTAGTTTGAATTTAACACCGATTAACCTAAATGCTCTTGGGGCTAATGCCTCTGTCAATGTGACTGGAGTGAATTTTATTAAAATCACAGACTCCAGTCCAGCAAACACGGATGACAATGCTGATCAATTAAAACGCCTTACTGGTGGAATCTCTGGTCAAAGAGTAATTATTCTTTTTGATACCTTGGTCAGAGTAAAAAACAGTACGAGTTTTTTAACAGATGAATTAGATTTAGCTGGCACAACTAATAAGACTTTTAATGCAAGAGATATTCTCGAGTTAATCTACGATGGCAGCCTTTGGTATGAGATCAGTAGAAGCGAGAATTAAGAAATCAAGCTAAGTTATTTTTAATCAAAATGATATCTTTGACTTCAGGCTCACTACACTCTGACCCTAATCGTAGCTTCCTTCATGTGAGACTTAATTTCCTGAACTGTCGTTTCGCCAAAATGTAAAATCGAAGCAAGCAAAGCAGCATCAGCACCAGCTTTCAATACATCAACTACATGCTTAGTATTACCAGCACCACCACTTGCGATCACTGGTATTCTCACCAGCTCAGTAACTCGCTTAATGAGATCTAAATCGTAACCATTCTTACTACCATCTCCGTCCATACTAGTAAGTAATATTTCACCAGCACCACGCTGCTCGCCAGCCCTGATCCAATCAAGAGCATCTAAGCCAGTATCCTCTCTGCCACCCTTAACATAAACTCGCCAAGAATTCCCATGTCGCTTAACATCAACAGCTAGAACTATACACTGACTACCAAAATTATTAGCTCCATCTAAAATGAGCTCTGGATTACGCACAGCAGCAGAGTTTATACCTACCTTATCAGCCCCCGAATGTAAAAGCATTTCTACATCACTCACACTAGAAACTCCACCACCAACAGTTAAAGGAATAAAAATTTCCTTAGCGGTAGCCTTAATAACTTCATAAGTCGCCTTACGATCTTCATTACTAGCGGTAATATCCAGAAAACAAAGCTCATCAGCCCCCATTTCATAATATTTGCGGGCAAGCTCTACTGGATCACCAGCTTGCCTTATATTGATAAAATTAACTCCCTTAACTACCCGACCTTTATCTACGTCTAGGCAGGGAATAATACGCTTACTGATCACATTAAAAGTTTATCAGCTTATGCCTACCGAAAATTTTATATTATTTAAAAAGAGAAAAGTCCGCAACCTAATGAAAATTCAGGAAAAGTTTGATTATTTAACTAATATTTTTAAAGATTATGACCCACTATCTTTTAGTTTTCTGCCATTCAAGATAGCTGATAAAACTAAATTCTTAATCAGGGAGAAGCTTAGTAAAAAAGAAATAGGCGAGGAAGACTTAGATATATTATCCAGCAGACTTGAAGCTTTAATACAGAGTACCGAAAAGCACGACACGACATTAATCATCGAAGCACAGCAAGCCCTCAGTGACCTACTTGACGATAAACCTTGGAACATAGATTCCAAAAAGTTTACATTAGACACCAAGACCTTAGTCCATAAGGTCAGTAAATTACTGATTCTTAACGAAAAAGATGCTTTAGAAAAAATAAGCAAAAACAGTGAATTAATCTTAGGCAGTGAAGAAGGTAACAACACAGATGCCGTAAGCTCACTTTCTCAAAGCTACTTCAAAAGCTACGATAACGCAATTCAAGCCTGTGACTGCGTCTTAAATCCTAAAATAATTAAAGATATTATAGAAAAAGCTTTAGAGGCAGTAAAAACGCTTAAGATCTCTCTAAGTGATTCTCCTATAGCAGAAATCAGAGAGATGCTTCAAGAAAGTGAAGTAAGGCTCAGGGAATTCCACTCAGCTCTAATCTATAGAATTAATGAAAAAATTAATGGTTCGCATTTACTAGAAATCATAGAAGAAGCTAACGAAACTAAAATAATTCTTACCAAAAATCCTAAACATCTTCAAAAAATACCTACCACTAAGAATTTACTCAACTTTCAAATTTACGATGCAGTCTGTGCGAATCAATTATCCTATCAACGCATCAAAGACTTAATATGCAGAGCCAATGTAAAACAGATAATCCTAAAAGACACTCTAGATAATGATTTAAAAGATTTTATAGAAGAATTGCACAATGATCAACTAACCCTCAATGTACATACTATGAATTTAATTCAGCAAGAACTTGCACTGAATTTAGTCTATCAGTTGCTCTGGGAGGATGAGATACCGGTAGTAGCTAGTAATAAATCTATATAGCCAGAGCTTTTCTAACATGTTCCCTGTCATCAAAATGAATAGTTTGATCTTTTAAGATTTGGTAATCTTCGTGTCCTTTACCAGCAACTACAACAACATCCGTCACTAGTGCCGTGCTGACAGCTCTTTTGATTGCATCTGCGCGATTCTCTATAATTTCAATCTTCTCTAAATTAGGAATACCAGCTAATATATCTGCGATAATCTGCCTCGGCTCCTCAGAGCGTGGATTATCAGAAGTTACGTAAACTAAGTCAGCAAGATCATAAGCAATTCTCCCCATCTTAGGTCTTTTAGTAATATCTCGATCTCCGCCACAACCAAAAACACAGACCAAGCGCGTAAATTCACTATTAGAAATAAGATCTCTAGCCCCCTTAAGTATATTCTCCAAGCCATCTGGACTATGTGCATAATCAACAATACACAAGGGTTTTGACTCAGCAGTAATACTCTCAAACCTACCTGGTACAGCTCTCAAAGTCGGAGCCTTCTCCAATAAAGATTCCAGAGAAATACCTTCAAGCAAAGCTAATAAAAAAGCTGCTAGTGAATTATAAATATTAAAAGTACCATTCAGTTTTAATTTAATGCGAGATTTTTTTAAAAATGAATCTAAATCAGCCTTTGCTTTATCAGATTCTTGATTCTGCACAGCCAAATATTTAACCTTGAGCCTATCACTCATCTCTAAGCCATACTCTAAACCAGCTTGAGAGATTTTCACATCAACAGCCCTAATATCTGCATTAGTATTAATCGCAAAAGTCCAGATATCTAATTTCGCCCTTAGGGCCTCTTCTTTAAAGCGAGAGAAGTATTCATTGTCTGGATTTAATATAGCTGCATGTTTGGTTTGCTTGAATATCTCTGCTTTCGCCATTAAATACTCTTCCATATTATGGTGATAATCCAAATGATCCTGGGTCAGATTTGTAACTATGCTGTATTTAAACTCAATACCATGACATCTTTTCTGATCTAAGGCATGAGAACTGACTTCCATTGTGAGCTTTCTTAAATTTCTTGCATAAGCTTTACTTAATTCCTCTTGAATTAAATTCGACTGCGGAGTGGTGTTACCAAGCTCAATATACTGATCAGTACTTTTATAACGTACTCCTATTGTACCTAAAAGAGCACAGCCTTCACCATCAAAAATTTCCTGTATTAGGTGCGTAACGGTAGTTTTACCATTAGTTCCAGTCACGCCATATACATCAATATGCTTACTTGGCTCATTAAAGAGTTTAGCTGCGAGTTCAGCTAAACTCACACGTGTATCATCACTAAATAAGAACTCCACCTGAGGATAATTTTTTTTTATCATATCCAAAAAAACGCCCTCAGCTTTTGCAAATTCATTCGATATGACAATCAAACTTGCGCCTGCACTTGCAGCTTGCTCTATATATTTATGACCATCAGTATGGGTACCTTTAATACAGACAAAAATTGACTCTGCCTGAACTTCCTTACTATTACAGGTAATGCTCGAATAATTACTAATATCTTTTACTAGATTCATATACTAAAATTTTAACGCTTTAGTGAAATTCTATAACTAAGATTAAAATTTTGCATAAAAGTAAGCTTTTGAGTTATCATAGTTTTTTCTATGGCTAGATATACAGGTCCAAAAAACAAACTTTCAAGAAGATACGGTCAGGTCTTAAACGGCATGCCTGTTTTTGACATCGCTAAAAGACCGTACCGAGCTGGTATGCATGGTCAAAAAAGAACTAAGCCTTCTGAATATAAAATTCTTTTAGAAGAGAAGCAGAAATTAAGATTTAGCTACGGAGTTATCCTTGAAAAACAGTTTAAGCGTTATGTAGATAAAGCTACTAAGATGAAAGGACCTACTGGTGAGATTCTTATGCAGCTTTTAGAAACTAGGCTTGATAACATCGTTATGAGAATGGGTTTCTCTTCGACTATTTTCGGAGCTAGGCAGTTAGTATCTCATGGTCACATTTTAGTTAACAGTTTTAAAGTAGACATTCCTTCGTACAGACTTTTCCCTGGTGATATTATTACCCTTAAAGAAAAATCTCGTAAAATCCCAGCAGTAGAAGAGGCTATGAAAAATTGGGTAGATACCCTTTCTTACATTAAAAGAGATAAAGATTCTTTTGATGGCGAGCTTACAGAGATACCAGAAAGAAAAGCTATCCCCGTTCCAGTTAACGAGATAATGATAGTTGAGTATTATTCTAGATAATCTAGCTGCCTAAGACTCTCTGATATATAAAATCTTCATACTTTAAATCCTGCTGATAGTCAAAGCTACTCTCTATTTCATCTAAATTTAAATATGCAAGAATCTCTTCTGCTTGCTTAACTAAGTTTTTAAAATCTCCATCTTCTTTATTCCAAGCTTGTTTCGCTAGTTTCTGCATAATCGCATACGCATCTTCGCGTAAAAGACCTTTATCTATAAGCTTTAGAAGCAGCTTCTGTGAAAATATTACCCCTCCAAAGCTATTTAAATTCTTCATCATATTCTGCGGATAAACATTCAGCTCTTTAATGATAATCGCTATGCGGCTTAGCATAAAATCCATTAATATAAGTGCATCTACCAAAGCGACTCTCTCGACTGCACTGTGAGACATATCTCTTTCATGCCAGAGCACTATATCCTCAAGGCAGGCCGAGGCATAGGCACGCATTAATCTTGCTAAACCAGAGAGATTCTCAGACTTCCAAGGATTACGCTTATGTGGCATAGCACTAGACCCTTTCTGCTTTTCATAAAATGGCTCTTCCAGCTCCAGCACCTCTGTACGCTGCAAATGCCTGATCTCCACCGCAATTTTTTCGACACAAGTCGCAGCAACAGCCAAAGAATTTACCAAATGAGCATATAGATCTCTGCTAATTACTTGGGTGCTGATATTCACGGGTTTTAAACTTAAATATCTACAAGCATATTCTTCTACAGCTGGCTCTGTATTAGCATAAGTCCCAACCGCTCCGCTAAACATACCGAGTCTTAAATCCTCTAAGGCTAAATTAAAATTTTTCCTAGACCTTTCTATATCAGCATAGAAATTTAAGAGCTTTAAGCCAAAGCTAGTAGGCTCAGCATGAATACCATGAGATCTTGCTACACAAGGAACTCCCTTGTATTCAAGAGCTTTAACTTTTAGAACTTCTAGCAATTCATTAAACCCATTATCTATTATTACCCCTGAGTCCCTAATCGCTAAATTAAGCGCTGTATCTTTAATATCAGAACTCGTAAGTCCTAAATGCACATAACGAGATTCTTCTGAATTAATGCTTTCGCTAAGACAAGTCAAAAAGGCCAGAATATCATGCTGAAGATCTTTCTCTAACTCATGTATTCTTTCTATACTAAAACTAGCCTTAGTCTTAATTTTCTCATGGGTACCACTAGGAACCTTAGCTAAATCCTCTAAAGCTCGTAAAACGGCTAACTCTATATCTAGCCAGTATTGATAAGCCTGTTCCTCTGACCATATTTTAGTAATTTCTTGCCTTGAGTATCTAGGAATCATTAGATTTCAAGAATATCACTGAAAACATTGAAAATCGATAAATTTTAGCAATTTATAGCTAATAGTTTTAAAAACTTTAAAATTTTTACACTTTTCGAGTCTGTTATGTTATCATGATTTGAAGGTTAAGAAATAGTTAAGGAAGTCCAAATGCAAGAACAAAGTACAATGATGTCAACTGTAAGTGCCCTAGGTGTTTATAATTCTTATATATCAGCTTTAATAAAAGAAAACGAAAAAGCTGAACAATTAAAAGATATAGCTGAAATATGCAAATCCAATTTCAAGAAGCTAAGTCTAGTAAAAAAATTCTCTGAGATTGACGAAGATATTTTAAATTATGAAATTGCTAACATTGATGATTGCTCCGCAAATTTCTTCTCAGGTATTTTAGCTTTTGAGACTACTAGGTTAAGATTTAAAGAAGAGATTATTAAATGCACGAAGACTTCTCCGAACCAAAACCTAGATCTACATTATTAGAGCAATACTGGGATTATTTTTACACCGATAATTTTTCCAAAGCAATCCATATTTCCGTGAAACTTTTTGAATCAGCCAAGACTGATTTTGACAAGGATGAAGCAAAAGAATTAAAATCCAAGATATTACTTAAACAGGGTTTATATTTAGATGCCTATGACTTGATCAAAAATCGTAAGTCTTTTAGCCCTTTTAAACTCTTTTTGGAATTTCTTCTCGAAGGTAATCTTCGACCAATATTAGGGCGTTTTAAAAATGACATTTCTAGTCATGTATATAAAGCATTTTCATCTATGCTCTCAAAAGTTTACTGGGGAGCTGACTATTTAAAATCAAATGAACACTATGAAGACCCAGATATACTTTTAGAAAAAGTTTTTGATGAACTTATTACTGAAGGGAAAATCGACTTTGCGATTCTCACCTTAGCGAAATCGGTAGAGATTTCCTTACAGGAAGCCCATCTCAGCAAAGATTTAATTTCTTTAGTTAGCCTAGAGCAGATAGATAACTTAATAAAATTCAGCGAACAAGCCAAATATGATTCAACTAAAGCTAGATTATTCTTGCTTAAAGCTCTATTAACGAAAAATCGTGAATTTGCAGAAGATGCTGAAATACTGTTTGGTAAAGATAAAAATAGAAATGGACTCGCTGAAGTATATCTCTTCTATGCAAACGAGTTTGGTGAAGAAGAATATTTCAGTAAAGCCATTAATCTTTACAATCAAGTCGGTAACAACATCGCCCTCTCTCTAATTAACTCAATATTAGCTTCTCAGTCCTTGGTTAATGGAAACTTAAGAGACGCAGAACTCTATCTATCTCGTGCCAAAGAAAAAAACATGCAATGCAGCCTCTTTGATAGATTGAATGTAGATATTCAAGAACTTTCATTACTTTCAATTCAAGGTAGGTATGATGAAATCGAAGCACTGGCCTTGCGTCTTTTAAAAGAAAATATACCTAAATTTTTTCAAGCTCAAGCAGGACAGATATTTGCTGGAATCCTGATTAAAAATGGTGGCGATACTAAGCAGATTCGCCAAATTATAGACACTTCTTGTGAATATTTTAAAGAACTAAAGCGTTTTCACCACTTACTACAAGCCGAAAATATTAGATTTCAAGAATGCCTGATGGAGGGTAATAGCGATGATCTTACAGCTAAAGCTCAAGAAATTATTAAACTTGCTTCTAAGCTTGGGAATGTCGAGGAAGTTGCAAATAAATATGTAGACCTTGCTTATGGTCTGATTAATATTAATGCAAGAAAACATAATTTAAACGAAGAAAATTTCGCAGTAGCCATAGATTATTTTGAAAAAGCGATAGGGATTTTCAAAAGCGAAGATAATAAAATCGGTGAAGCCAATATATATCAAGCAATGGGAGACCTTTTTGCAAATATCGGCAAATTCGAGGATTCACTAAATTCCCTAATAAAAGCTAAAAAATTATACAAAGCGACTCAAGCTAATTTACAAAATGCTGTCACTGAAACATTAATAGGAATTTTAATCTTGAATCCAGCCGTACTAAATGAACACACTTATCCTATAGCTGAAGACCATCTCGAAAGATCCTATAAATACTTTAGTGAAGAAAAAATCTTAGATATAAGCTGGAAAACCCTTTTCTATTTAGCTGATCTCAATCTAAAATACTATACTTTTAAAAATAAAAAAGACAAGCTTTACTTGCAAAAAACTAAAGATTTTTTTATGAAAATGCTCTCTGCCATTGAAGAATATCAAGAAGGCTCACATAAATTTCATGCAAATGACATCTATCACATTACGAATATTTCCATAGAGCAAGCCTGCGAGAAAGCTTATGATTTCTTCATTTCAATTGGTGATAAGGAAAACGCTAAGAAATTCAAAAACAACTAAATCCTATATTTAACCTATAGATATTTCCCCCAATAGGTCAATAAGATAATAGATGCGCCTAGTATTACTATTTTTATTTTTTCTATCGGCAAACTTACCATCAGCAGCGATTATCGTTAGAGTAAAAGATATAACGAAGGTACAAGGTCTTCGTGATCATTATTTAATAGGCTACGGTCTAGTCGCGGGATTGCCAAGTAATAGTGGTGACAGAAACAATATAGCCACTAATTTGGCTCAAATAAATATGCTCGAAAATTTCGGCATAAATATTAAAGATTTCTTAGTTAATAACCAAATTGACGTAAAGAATTTAGATACGAATAATCCAGGACAATCTGCCTTAGCTGCACTGAAGCAGTTAAATGGTGGAGCAGTTGGAAATATAGCTGCCGTGATGATTACAGCTAAAATAGGACCTTATTCAAAAGAGGGTGATCGTTTTGATGTAGATATTTCCTCTGTCTCTACGGCAAGAAACCTAACAGGTGGAATACTTTTACAATCATTAATGAAAGCCGCTGATGGACGAGTTTACGCCACTGTTCAGGGACCAGTTATAAGTTCAGGTTATGAAATCGAAGCTAATGGCAGTTTAGTAAGAGAAGGCTCTCCTAATTCTGGAAGAATACCAAAAGGCGGAATAATCGAGTTTCCTTTACCGACTGAGATTAATACAGCTAATGGTCTAATACTAACTACTGATAAAATCGATTTCGCCACTACGAATAAGATAGTAGAAGCGATAAATAACTCCAACCTAAATCGCCGTGCAGCAGTAGTAGATGGCAGAACTGTAAAAATAGAATTAAATGGAGCTGGTGATAATCCAATAGTAGCTTTAGCCCAGTTAGGCGATCTCAGAGTTAATGCTGAAAATGAAGCTAAAGTAGTTATCATGGAAAGAACTGGTACCATCGTAGTCGGTCAAGATGTAAAACTATCTCCAGTAGCACTTTCCCATGGTGGGATATCTATCACAGTTAGAACTAATAATAATATCTCACAGCCATTCGTTAATACCCTCGCTAATGTTAATACCGCAACAGATGGTAGCACGATTAACAACAATAGTGGTGCTGGAAATGGGAGTGGAGCAGGTGGTGGCATAGTTACTCAAAGCTTCTCTAATTCAGCTATTGACTACAGTGACACCTATACTAAATACGTAGAACTCGCAGAAGCCACATCCTTAGCAGATTTAGTCAAAGAACTTAACAAAATCGGCATTAAAGCTAAAGATATGATTTCTATTATGCAAGCACTGAAAGCTTCTGGAGCATTACAAGCTGAGTTAGAAGTTATTTAAGAATTATCTATGGTTAAGCGTCTTCCATTTTGCATTTTAAGATTACTCGGTGGTCGATTTAATAAAGCCTTGGTCATTATTTTACTAATTAATCTCATATCTATTTCAGGTGGAGAATATATGTTCTTTAAAGCGGGGCAAGCTTATGCAAATCCAGTCAAACTCGGAGCTTTAGAAACCACTCCAGTACAGGTGGTCGCAGAATGGCCTGTTGATAAATATACTCAAGAAGGTGAACACTTTATCGCAAGAGTCGTAGAAGACGTCATCTTAGATAATGGTGAAGTCCTTATTCCTAAAAATAGTAAAGTTAAGGGGCATATCACGAACATCACTAATGAAAAGAGTTTTAGGCGAGCAGGAAGGGTGGATATTGAATTTAAAGAAATAGTTTTTCCAAATAATATAAATTCCATTAAAATACTCGCCGATGGAAGTTTAGTAGAAGATAAGCATAAATTACTTAAAGCTATAGGACAAGGTTCTGTGAAAGTATTAGGTGGAGCAGCCTTAGGAGCCATAATTGGATTTCGCTTCGCTGGAGTATTAGGCTCATCTCTAAGTGGTTCTAATTTAATGATAGCCGCTGGAACTGGTGCTGGATTAGCTTTAGTCTCTTTCATCTCCGAAAATGGTAAAGAATTGAAAATCGAACCTGGGCTGCCGATGACTTTAAGTCTAATTAATATGGAGAATAAAACCTGCTCTGAACAAGCCATGCCGCAAGCAGATACCAAGGTCTCAGTGAAAATACTAAATAAAAGCAGAGATAAACTTAAATTACAGATAGAAAATAAAAATAATAAAGCTCTGCGTCTCGCTAATTTAAAAGTCGTGGATAACCTAGGCTATGTTAAGCACGCCATTAAGACCTTTAATTATTTCGACAGGCGTGATATACCAGCAAACTCAATACAAGAATACATCGTAGATTTACCAAGTAAAGGAATAGATACTGGCAGATGGCTAGTTCTAACAGATAGTTTTGATAAAGAGGAATACTTTAGAGTGAAAATCTAAGTTAAGAATTCAAGAATACTTAGGCTTAAAAATATCAATAGCATGAAAATAAACAATGATTTTTTGAATATACCAAGTGGAGTTAAAGTTAATAACTCTCAAGAAAAGACTACTGCAAAGGAATTCGAAGCTATGTTTATGCAGATGATGTTAAAAGAAATGCACCCTAAGATAGAGAATAAAGGCGCTTTAGGACCTAGCAAATCAGAAGAAATGTTTTATCAAATTATGGATGAAACTATAGCAAGGGATATGGTCGAAACAGGTCAGACTAAACTTGGCTTAGAAGAAGCTTTAACCCGAGAATATTTTCAAAATTAAGAGTGACTCAAAAATAAAATGCTGGGTATTATATCTACATATGAAAGTCTTAGTTTTCTGTGAAGCTAAAGAAAGCCTAAAAGAGGCTGGGAAGCTTGTTCTTAGTGATTCTTCTAAAGAGTTATTAAAATTTTCAATTAAAAATGTTGGTGCAGAAAATGTTTCAGCTTTTATCCTTGGTGAAAATTTAGCTTCTTCGCTAGAAGAGATTAAGAGTATCGGACCAGCTAAAGTATATTCTCTCGATTCATTATCAGTAAAAATTTTCAGTTCTGATATTTATAAAGCTAAATTAGAAGAGGCTTTTCTTAAAGAATCAGCGAACTTAATTTTCGCTAGTCACTCTCCAGATACAGAGACTGTTTTAGCTATACTAGCTGCTAAGTTAGAAACTAATATTGCGACTGACTGCCTCGGTTTTGACTTCAATGAAAAATCCGTACTAAGATCCATGTACTCGAATAAACTTTCTTTAAAATCTTCATTAGCCGAAGGAAAAGCTTCTTTCATCAGTTTTAGACCTAATAGTATTCGCATCGAAGAAGAAATCTCGGGAACGAATACTGAAATCATTAGCCTAGAGGCAGATTCAGCCGAAGCCAGAATAAAATGTATAGAGTTTAAAGCTGCTGCCTCTAAAGAACCTTCTCTAACTGAAGCAGCCATTATTATTTCAGGCGGCAGGGCCATGGGAAATAGTGAAAACTTCAGTATTTTAAGAGAACTAGCTGGAAAGATAGGTGCTGCTGTAGGAGCCTCTAGGGCGGCAGTAGATAGTGGTTATGCCCCTCATAGTATGCAAGTAGGGCAGACCGGTAAAGTGGTTAGCCCTAATCTCTATATAGCTTCTGGTATTTCTGGCGCTATTCAGCATTTTGCAGGTATGGGTTCAAGTAAAGTTATAGTCGCGATTAATACAGATAAAGATGCTCCTATACTTAAAAAAGCTGATTATGCGATCATTGGTGATCTTTTTGAGGTAATTCCAGCTTTAAGTTCATTACTATAAGAACAAGGGAAATGCAAAAATTAAAGCTTAGAAACAGTTCCTTTAAACTCACTCTATAATTAAGTTATGCTTGCAGTAATAATGCCTGAATTTTTTTCTAATGACTTTAATCAGTTTCTATTAGTGAATCAAGCTAATACTTCTTTTTTCTTGATGCTGATTTTTGCCCTAGTGGGTGGGCTTCTCTCTAGCTTAAGTCCTTGCGTGCTTAGTCTTTTACCCCTAAATCTTGCTTATATAGGAACACTCGATATAGAAGACAAGAAAGCTGCTTTTAATAAGGCTGCAGCATTTGTGCTTGGAGCATCTTTAGTAATGGGTTTACTGGGTGCTTTCAGTAATTTTGCTTTCGCTGTTTTTTCTGAATTTAGATCCATACTTTATCTTATCGTTGGGGTCATTATTCTTTTTATGGCATTAATGGTACTTGGTTTAATTAAGATTCCTTTACCACAGCTAGTTACACGCATGCCAAAACTACCACCCTTATTCATCGGCATGCTATTTGCTTTAATTAGCTCTCCCTGCTCTAGCCCCGTCTTGTTTGGCATACTTTCCATGGCAAGCACAGCAGGTTCGGTCATCAGCAGCGTGCTGATAATGTTCTTTTATGCCCTCGGTTACACAGCCATTATTTTCTTTGCAAGCGTTTCGGTTGGTTTAATGAAACAACTTAACTGGTTTAAATCTAATAGCCTAGTGGTAACAAGAATAAGTGCAGCAATACTTATTAGTGCGGGGCTATTTTATATATTTCTTGCTTTAAGCAGAGGTTTTTAAAATAAATCGATAAATCCAAACCATTTCTTAACATAACATTGCTATAACTCACCAAAGAGATCGAGGTACAAGTGTATGAGCGTAGTTGATGGTTTTAAGAATTTTTTCGGAGTAAAGGCTGTTACAGCCAATAATGTAAATAATACACCATCAACTAGTAATGATCCTGCAGCCACAGAAGCAATTAATAAAAGTAAAGAAAGAATACTTACACTTGCAGAAGAACGAAATGTTCAGCTGGATCTGGGTCTGGGCTTAGAACTCAATACCAGCTTATTTGATAATGCTATAGCCAATACATCAATAATAAAGACTACAAACACTAGTAATAGCACTTTCATAACAAATGATCAAAATACCACTATCCTTAATGACGCTAATAATAATACTATCCGTTCAGGTGCGGGAAATGATTTTATCAGCAATAACGGTGATGAAAACGACATAAATACTGGTCGTGGTAATGACATCATCTCTAGCGAGGGGGATGCCAATATAATATATACTGGTGCTGGTAAAGACTATGTAGATACTGTTGGTGATGACAATATTATAAGTACTGGTTCTGGTGATGATTTTGTATATAATACTGGGGATGCTAATGATATAAATTTAGGACGCGGGAATGATTTTCTTGACAGTACTGGTGATGACAATATTATAAATTCCGGTAGAGGCGATGATACCTTATCAATTAATGGCAATTCTAACTCTATTGATAGCGGGTCTGGCAAAGATTTCATAACCATTAACGGCAAAGATAACTCTGTAGACGCTGGTTCTGGTAACGATACTATTTTACTGGGTAAAGATTCTACTGATTCCGTAATAAACGCAGGCAGC
This sequence comes from Candidatus Melainabacteria bacterium, assembly GCA_005110385.1. GTDB lineage: Bacteria > Cyanobacteriota > Vampirovibrionia > LMEP-6097 > LMEP-6097 > LMEP-6097. The sequence goes on from DUDT01000014.1 coordinate 83,283, forward strand.
GGCAATGACAACATTAACGTAGGAAATATGGTCAAAGATAGTAAAAATACTATCAATGGTGGTGAGGGAACTGACACTGTAACACTCACTGGTAGCGCTAATGATTACAAAGTAATAAGCAACAAAGATGGCAGCAAAACATACACACACAACACTAGTAATGCTGCTCTTACCATTGGGGCTGATGTTGAGAATGTCGCTTTTACTGTAGCCACAAAAGATGAAACTATCACCAATACTGGTGATAATAAAACCATCGCTACTGGTGCTGAAAATGACGTAGTTAATACAACAGGGAAAAACAACACCGTCAACACTGGGGTAGGAGATGATGTTATTGATAGTGAAGGTAGTAATAATAAACTCTCACTAGGAGATGGTTTAGATGTGGTTCAGAGCAAGGGTGATTCAAACACCATAGACTCTGGCGCTGGTGACGATGTTGTAATCAGCACTGGTAATTCAAATACTATCAACTCTGGCTCTGGCTCTGATAATGTGGAAATTAAAGGCAATAATAATACCCTAAATTCAGGAGCGGACAGAGATATTGTTAGAGTGAATGGAGATTCCAATATTGTAGATAGTGGTGCTGGTAATGATTCCGTAACTATTCATGGTAAAAACAATGTGGTAAATACAGGAGAAGGTAATGATCGTATCGGTATCGGCAGGAATGCAAGTGGATCTATAGTAGATGCTGGTACTGGCAATGATCATATATGGGTTGGTAATTTAACCAAAGATAGTGTTACTAGTATTACTGGAGGAGCTGGAACTGATACGGTGAGCTTGCATGACAGTGCTAATGACTATAACTTGACTACTATGGATGATGGTACAAAAGTTTACACAAACAAAAATACTAATGCTGTCATTAGAGTTTCTGCGGACGTTGAAACAGTTAAATTCAGGGAAAATACAGTACAAGATGGAACTACCGTAAAAGATAATACAGATGATAAAACTATTACAACAGAGGCTGGAAATGACAAGATATATAGCTCTGGGAAAAATAGTACTATCAATTCTGGAGCTGGTGATGATCGCATTGATGTAGTTGGTGAGAATAGTAAAATCAATGCTGGTGAAGGAAATGATGTAGTCTTAGTATCCAATAAAATAAATGGTACAAATGTAGATGGTGGTGCTGGTAATGACAGAATAGTAGTAGATACTATTTTAGAAAAAGGTACTATGTCTGTTAAAGGTGGCGAAGGACAAGATGTCTTAGTCTTAGGTGGTTCTGCTGAAAATTACACAATAGTAACAAACAATGATGGCAGCAAGGTTTACACGGACAAAGCAACTGGATCAGTTATAAATATCGCAGCTGATATCGAAACTATTAATTTTAAAGGAACTGGGCCACAAAGCCGTTGGAGAGAGCATAACAGCAATAAAACAATACTCACCAGCACTGGTAATGATTTAATAAATACTACTGGCGATAACAATAAGGTTCAAAGTGGTGCTGGCAACGATACGATTACGGCATCTGGTTCAAATACCAATATACAAAGCGGTGAGGGTAATGACATAGTTCGCTTACGTAGCGGCAGTAGAGGAGGCACTATTGATGCCGGAACTGGAAATGATAGTATTTTTATAGATAAAATTACTACTCAAGGTGGTGTGCTTGATATAGACGGTGGAGCAGGTTATGACATTCTATCTTTAGCTGGTCCAATGGCTGATTATACGATTACGGAGAATAAAGACGGTAGTAAAACATATATCCACAGAGCAACTGGTACTAGAATTGAAATTGCTTCTGATATTGAGGATGTTAAATTTGGCTAATCAAGGAAGACTCATCTTAAATTATGATTCCCCGATCAAAGATTTCAAATTACATGCGAGAATCAAGCATATAGATTGCTATGTCGCTCCACTCTCTTACAATTAACTTCCTCACTGACTACGGTCTTGCTTTGCACAAACATGGCTTAGCTGCTCATAATCTAGAGAGTGTGATGACTAATGTCGCAAATGCTTTAAAAGTGAAGGTAGATGTCTTTTCGACCCCAACATTACTATTATTATCGCTTGAATCAGAAGAAGGGGAAAGATTACAAATCGCTAAGCGACTAAGACCGGGTGATGTTAATTTAGATCGATTATCTCTGCTCGATGAACTTGGAGATAGCTTAATTGAAAATGGACTAAGCGTAGAAGTAGCTTACAAGCGACTCTCTGCGATTAATCGCAAAAAAGCTAACTACCCAGCATGGCTAAAGACCCTTTCCTACGGGATAGTAGCTCTGGCTGTTGCTATCATTTTCTCTGGAAGTCCAATTGAGATCCTAACTTCAGGAGTCGGTGGATTAATAGTTGGCTTTATCAGTAATTATTTAGCCAAAGCTTTTAATGTTGAGCGTTCCTTGGAGTTTTTACTTGCCTTTGTAATATCTTTATTTACCTACGGCTGTTTTTCTTTAATTACTTATTTTCATTTAGGATTTGAATTCAATAGCAATCTAGTAAATATCTCGTCTCTAATCTATCTTGTCCCTGGAGTAAGCCTCACTATCTCAATGGCAGAATTAGCTACGGAAAATTTAGTTTCAGGAACCGCTCGCCTAATGGGTGCTGTAATGGTTTTATTAAAATTAGTTTTTGGTTTAATTATGGGGATTTTTGCAGGTCAACTCTTCTTTACAAACCCAGTGATTGAACTCAGCTTGAAACCAGAGTATCCATTTAGCATATTAGCTATAGCCATACTTATCGCTTCAATTGCTTTCACTTTCCTTCTAGAAGCACGTTTTCGAGATATAAAATGGATAATACTTTCATCTTTTTTTGGTTTTGGTATTTTTAAAATCTGTTCTTTGTATTTTAGTAATCCATTTGCTCCGACCTTCATCGCAGCTTTAATAGTAGGTCTAGCTGGTAGTTTATACGCTCGTTACCTTAAACATCCAGCGATTACGATACTTTTACCTGGAATTACTTTATTGGTTCCTGGTAGCATGGGGCTTAAAGGCTTAACATTAGTATTAGAAGATAATACAGTGCTGGGTTTAAATCTTTTAATAAGGGTATTCTTTACTGGGATGGCGATAGTAGCAGGACTGCTGCTAGCTAATATTTTAATTCCACCGAAACGTAGTCTCTAAAAATCATAAATTATCCCCATCATCACAACTCGATTTTCTGTGTTTTCATTGAATCCACCATTTTAAATTTTATTTCCTGTATCTAATAGCTCTTTACTATACAATATTACAGGAGTACATATACTTAATAAAACCATGATATCCCTTGATTTAGAGAAGATTACAGAAAGCCTAAGGCTACGCCTTTCAGAATATAGATTCAAACATACACTCTCTGTTAGAGAGACAGCCTTGAATTTCACTAAGTCATTACAGGAGAAAGGTCTTCAAGACTTAGTAGCAGAAAAAGCCGTTCTAAATGATCATTACCTAAAAAAAATAGAAACAGCTGCTTTATTACACGATTATGCTAAAGAATTAGAGAATAGTGAACAGCTTCATCTTGCAAAGTTCTATGGATTAGATGTTTACCCTGCAGATTTAGAAAGACCCAATCTTTTGCATGCTCGTAATGGAGCGATGCTGGCAGAAGAAGAATTAGATATTCATGATACGGTGATACTGTCTGCGATAAGAGAGCATACTTTTGCTGGAGTGAATATGACCTTCGCTTCTAAAATAATTTTCTTAGCAGATATGGCAGAGCCTTACAGAGATGACTTAGATAAAGACCCTGATCTAGAACATATTAGAGAGCTTATTTATAAAGAGCATAATTTAGAAGCAGCTTTAATTTTTGGCTTGCAAATAAAAATACAGGATACTATCAAATCGGGGAAAATGATACACCCCCTTGCGGTTACCGCTTGGAATAGCATTGTTGGTAAATATAAACAGTAGAAGCAGCTTCATTACCGTAAAATTAGTATGAGAATTTTATATAATTTAGAAGAATTAGAAGCAGCGAAGAATGAGTATAAGCAATACAGCATTGCTTTTATTCCGACTATGGGAGCCTTACATGCAGGGCACTTATCATTGATTGATAAAGCTAACTCTGTTGCAGAGAAGGTCATAGTAAGTATTTTTGTAAACCCCCTACAGTTTGGTCCGAATGAAGATTTTAGTCAATATCCTCGCGATATAGATCGAGATATAAATTTACTAAAAAGTAAAAAAGTAGATTACCTTTTCTGCCCTAATTTCACTAAGGATGAGCTTCTTAAAATCAAGCAGCTCCAAGCAGAGCCTAAATTAGCAGATATACTCTGTGGAAAATTTAGGAAAGGCCACTTTGATGGAGTTGTGACCATAGTTAATTATTTTTTTGAATTGATAGAGCCAGATTATGCGATATTTGGCGAGAAAGATTATCAGCAGTTAAAGATTATCGAAACGATGGTAAATAATCTTTCTTTAAATGTCAAAATCTTAGCAGCAGAGATTCTTAGAGAAGAATCAGGTCTAGCAATGAGTTCAAGAAATGTTTATCTAAGCCAAAGCTCTAGAATAAAAGCCGATGAAATTTATAAAAACCTCTGCAGTATGTCAGCAGAAATAAGTAAAATACTTGCTGGCGACATTGAACTGAACAAAAAAATTCAAAGAATTATTGATTCTTACAAGGAAAAGTTTATTAACAGCGGCTTTGAGATTGATTATATAGAATATCACTGGTCAAGAATACTTATTGCAGCAAGAGTAGACGGTGTAAGGTTAATTGATAATATTGGCGTGTAGCCGAACGAATAAGTTCAAGAGCGAGGATCGAGAGGACAACAAAAACGCAGACAATAGAGTGCGCTAGCGGTCTCTACGATTTATTTTTTCACAGCAATAGCAAGCCCAGACTGAATAGCCAAGATCGCACTGTCAAAAAGCTCTGAATTTGCAAGCATAGTATTAAATTTGCGAATAGCTGATATGCGGTGATCATTATTATCTGGATCAAGCACCTCAGAATTATAAAGCCCTAAAACATTGTCAACAAGAAGCAATCCGCCTGATTTCAGTATTTTTTCAGCAAAAGTAAAATACGTGGGGTAGTTAGTTTTATCGGCATCAATAAATATAAGATCAAAACTATTTGCTGATTGCTTTTTTAAAAAATCGAAAGCATCTCCTTCAAGAACTTCTACGATGGAGTCTAATTCTGCCTTTTCAAGATTGGCTTTAATGATAGGTACTTGCTTACTAGATTTCTCTAAGCACGTAAGTAAAGGGTACTGCCTTAAACTTGTTCGTTCAGCTACACGCTCACCTAGAACCCCCTCGCGATCTTCAATTTCTGCGTTTTCACCCGCCTTCGCCAGGTTACTTTTTAAAGCTCGGGCTAGCCAGACAGCACTATAACCAAAATATGAACCAATCTCTAAGACTCTTTGAGGCTTATGAATTTTAATTAAAAGCTCTATAAGCTTACCTTGATCTGGACCAATATTCATCATAGGTCCAGATGCTAAACTCTGTTGCTTAATTATATCTTTTAAAATTTCATCCTCTAATTTAAAAGTTTCTGAAATATAATCAATAACACCGTCTCGAAAATCAGACATTATTTTTTAACTTTCTTCTTCACTTGATTAAGAATCTCTCTCTCTATACTCTTTTGGATTGAATAAAATAAGGCGATCTCTTCCTCGACAAATCTCTCTGCTTCTAATAGAAAATCCTTGACAGACTTTATTGGAATAGTATTAATTACATCTTTAACGCTATCTACAATACTGTGTGTATGCTCCGCAGAGCTAACTTTATCTTCTTGAACAATCTCCTCTAATGTTCGTTCTTCTTCAATTCCAGCAGTAGTATTCGTTTTTCCTTGCTTCAATTTTAATAGCTGAGCCACTAAACTACCCATTTGAGCAATAAAGAGCGGTGAGGATTTATCTAAAATATTCGTATTCATCATCGCCGAAAGCATATTCGTATAATCTCTTTTAGTCATCATACTTGCAAGTGCAGGAGGACTAGCTAATAACCATGAAGCGAAATCTTTATTACTCAAAACATTTCTAGACATATTAGCAAAATCAGTACGCTCCTGTGCTGGTAAGGCTTTTGGTGATTTGAGATTATCACGCCCTACATTAGCAGCTGATACTAAATTAATTTCACGAGAAAAATCTTTATAAATTGGTTGATGCGAATATTCATCAAAACGAACGCCTCTCTCAGCAGTCTTAATACGAGCACTTTCATCTAATAAGGGCTTATTTAAAAGATTCTTACTATTTATTGCATCTAAAACATAGTTAAAAAGCTCATCATAGGTAAAAGTTTGATTAGGATATGAACGTAATATATCCCCTAAAGCATTAGAGATAGTTGCTGTCGATACTTGCAGCCTAGTTCCGTATTCTTCTAATCTCCTCGAATAATCATCAACAATATGCAAGAATCTGTCAGTTTTAACTATTCGATTACTATCATTTAAAAAATCACGAGAAGAGATATTAGGCTTCAAGCGAGGGTCTCTAATCCTATGAGAGAAGTTTGAGTTATTTATTGAGGGTAGTGATGATGAATTATCCATGGTCAGGTAGCTTACCTTTCCTATGCCACTAGTTTAAAATTCTAGCATTTTTAAGATTTTTGAAAAAATCTTCTTGTACTAATTGAGTTTTTGCATTTATAATCACAGGATAGTTAGTTTAAGAGCACTAATTAAGGAGATAAATTAGATGAATAGAGCTGAATTGGTTGCGAAGATCGCCGAAGAGACTCAAATGACTCAGAAACAAGTTGATACAATGCTTGCTTCTTTCATTGAAGTCGTAAAAAATAGTGTTAAAGCTGGAGAAAAGGTAACTCTAACTGGCTTTGGTACATTTGAAAAACGCCACAGAAAAGAAAGAGAAGGAAGAAACCCACAGAACGGTCAGAAAATACAGATCCCAGCTTGTGACGTTCCAGGATTCTCTCCAGGAAAACAGTTTAAAGAAGCTGTTAATTCTTAGTTCGATTAAAAGCATTAATACACTTTTAATTTAAATATCTAAAAAATAGCGAGATAGATATCTCGCTATTTTTTTAAAGATAGTAACAGCACATGAGATTAAAGTTATTTTCACCACTTCCCTAATGATTATTACAATGTTTGAAAAAATAGTATAATCAAAATCTACACCCCAATTATTTATGACAAGTTCAGGCGCAGCAGAAGAATCTTTCCGTAACGGCGGAAAAACCGTTGATATTAACGTTCAAGATGAAATGACTAAAAGTTTCATCTCTTATGCGATGTCAGTTATAGTCTCTAGGGCTATTCCAGACGTGAGGGATGGGTTAAAGCCAGTTCACAGAAGAATACTGTACGCGATGCATGACATGAACATGTATCCAGATAAGCCCTTTAAAAAATGTGCTCGTATAGTTGGTGAAGTTCTAGGTAAATATCATCCTCACGGCGATACAGCCGTGTATGACTCTTTAGTAAGAATGGCGCAGCCATTCAGCTCTAGATACATGTTAATTGATGGTCATGGTAACTTTGGTAGCCTTGATGACGGGCCTGCTGCGATGAGATATACGGAAGCGAAGCTTCAAAAAATCTCAGTAGAAGCACTCTCTGACATAGAATCAGAAACCGTAAATTTCACAGATAACTTCGATGGCTCATTACAGGAACCAGAAGTACTTCCATCTAAAATACCTAATTTACTTTTAAATGGTGGTACGGGTATCGCAGTTGGTATGGCGACTAATATTCCTCCGCATAACTTAAAAGAAGTAATGGAAGGACTTATAGCTTTAGTAGATAATCCAGAACTGAGCATAGATGAACTTTTAAAAATCATTAAGGGTCCAGATTTTCCAGCAGGCTGTACGATAGTAGGCCGCCAAGGTATCAGAGAATACTTTGAAACAGGTAGAGGTTCTGTCACTCAAAAAGGAACCTATGTTATCGAAGAAAATGACAAAGGTCGTCAATCCATCGTCATTACTGAGTTACCTTATCTTGTAGGTGCAGAAGCTTTCGTTAGCAAAGTAGCTGAGCTAGTTAAAGCAGAAAGGCTTACTGGCATTGCGGATGCGAATGATGAGACTGGTAGACAAGGTACTAGAATAGTTATTAAATTAAAGAAAGATGCTAACGCAAATGTAATAGCAAATAATCTTCTGAAATTCACTCCATTACAGCAGAATTTTTCTGTAAATATAGTAGCCCTTGTAAAAGGCAAGCCTAGACAGCTTGGCTTATTACCGATACTCAGAGAGTTTATAGAATTCAGAGTAGAAGTAATAACCCGCAAGGCTCAATTTGATTTAAATAAAGCGATAGCTAGAGACCATATATTAATGGGCTTACTGAAAGCACTAGCTAATATTGATGCCGTAATTGCCCTTATCAAAGAATCTGAATCGAGTGATTCAGCTAGACAGGGTTTAATCGAGAAATTCGAACTTAGTCTAGAACAGGCTAATGCCATCCTTGAGATGCAATTAAGACGCTTAACTGGTTTAGAGCATGAGAAAATCGAAAATGAGCATGAAGAGTTAACTAAACTGATAGCCGAACTTAAAAACCTTCTATCAAGAAGAGACTTGATTTTAGAAGAAGTTAAAAAGCAGTCTAGAGAATTAATTGAAAAATATGGTGATGAAAGAAGAACAAAAATAACCAGCGAGCAAGGTGAACTAAATATGGAAGACCTTATCGCAAATGAGCGTATGGTTCTCTTCCTTACTAGACAGGGTTATATAAAACGCATTCCACTAGAAACTTTTGAAAGACAGAGAAGAGCTACTAAAGGTAAAGGTGGCATTAAGACTAGAGATGAAGATGATCTTCAGGACTTCTTCTCGACTTCCATGCATGACACACTTTTATTCTTTACGAATAAGGGCTTAGTTTATAGCGCTAAAGTATTCGACGTAGTCGAAGGAAGCCGTCAGCATAAAGGTCAAGCCTTAGTTAATTTAATAGCTGTTAAACCAGATGAGTCCATTACAGCTGTTCTTCCTATAAGTATTTTTGATGAAGGGCATTACTTAACCATGCTTACTTCCCAAGGAGTAATTAAGAAGACTGCTCTATCGGAGTTTGAATCTGTAAGGAAATCTGGAATAGTAGCACTGAATTTAGATGATAATGATTCTCTAAATTGGGTTAGAGTAACCGATGGTACTAAGACTTTAGTTTTAGGTACCGCAGATGGTATGGTCATTCGCTATGACGAAGGTGAAGTTAGAGGTATGGGACGCGCTGCTAGAGGGGTTAGAGCCATTAGCATGCGTGAAGGTGATTATTTAGTTGGCTTCGACATAGTACCTTCTAATAATGAGAATATAGATCTTCTGATTATTACGAATGATGGCTACGGTAAGCGAGTTAAGATCGGTGAATTTAGAGTACAAGGCAGAGGTGGTCTTGGTCTTATCGCTATTAAATTCAAATCACCAAATAGTAAAATGGCTTGCTTAATTAACATTGAAAGTAAGCAGGAATTTATGATCGCTACTTCAAATGGTGTCATAGTCAGACAGATGGCAGAGAATATATCTCAGCAAGGACGCATGGCGACTGGTGTTAAGGTTCAGAATATGGATAGCAATGATTCTGTAATTTCCGTTAACAAAATTACGAGCATCGAAGAATCAGGCATTGAGAATAACAACCTTGATTCGCTGCCTAATGACAGCATGCCAGAAGACATGGATCCGATGGATGATTTTGTAGCAGTTGACGACGAAAATATGTAATTATGATAAGCATAAGCTTTGATGCTATGGGCGGCGATAATGCCCCAGATGAGATAGTTAAAGGTGCTCTTATTGCGGTCAGAGAGCTTGATATTAAAGCACTGATAGTTGGTGAAAAAGAAGCCATTACTAAAATCCTAAAGGAGAACTCGGCTGATTTTGAAAAAGATAATTTCGAAATAATTGAATCAGGCTCAATAATAGAGATGGGAGATAGTAATCCTGCGAAATCCATTCGTCAAAAGAAAGACAGCAGTTTAGTTGTCGCAAACAGATTAGTGAGTGAGGGCAGAGCCTCTGCCGTAATCTCAGCTGGTAATACTGGTGCAGCTACAGCAGCTTCCTTATTTGAATTCAAAAGGATTGACGGATTTGATAGACCTTGTATCTGCACCCTTATCCCGACTAATTCAGGCAAGATGTTACTACTTGATGCTGGTTCCAATATATCTGCCACAGCAGAGCAGATGCACCAAGTAGCTCGCCTAGGGTCGATTTTAGCCACTGCTCTTTTTAATAAAGAGTCTCCCAAAGTAGGATTACTAAATATCGGTGAAGAACCAGGTAAGGGAAATGATTTATATAAAGAGGTTTTCAATAAGTTAAGTGCAGATAGCACTATTAACTTCTTTGGTAATGTCGAGGGGAATTACATCACCAAAGACATTTGTGATGTCGCTGTCGCAGATGGTTTCACGGGAAATATCCACTTAAAGGCTCTTGAAGGTGGGCTTAAAATGATGGCTGATAGCTTTAAATCCGAGTTTAATTCATCTCCGTTAACTAAGCTTGCTGGATTAATTCTTAAAGCTCAAGGATCTTTCGATAGAATTAAAGATAAATTCGATCCATCTAGCTATGGTGGGGCTATGCTGGGTGGGCTTAATGAAATATCTATTATCTCTCATGGCAGCTCTAATGCTGAAGCCATAAAGAACGCAGCGAAGCATGCAAAGCTGCTTATAGAGGCTGATATTATCAATAAAATCAAAACGTCTTTTAAAGATATTAGCTCTATCGGTTCTTAAGGACGGGAAGCGCGGTCTCACGTTATAATTTAGATCTAAATGGCACGAGGCAAACACAAAACCGTTCCCCGTGAACTAAAAAAAAACATTAACTGGTTAGAAAATAAACTCGGCGTTAAAATCGTTTTAGGAATTTCAGAATGCGCTCGCCATAAGTATCCTCCTGGTCATATACGTTTAGTCGAAAAGACAGGAGCTGGTTTTAGAGCTAGGGGCTATTCTGGAAATGGAGTTATAGATTTTTTTATAGTCTGCCGTGATTTGGAGATACTTGAGCTTATTGCAGCTAAGTTTGAGGTGAGTTTTTAGTATCTCCAAATCCCCCAAATACAATAGTTTGACTTAGCCTTCAATTGTATATAAGATAAAGGTTATGGCTGAAAAAGTAATTATTAAAAACGCAAAAGCACAAGTAGGAGATAATCCTATAGTTCTATTTATAGAAGGTGATGGTACTGGACCAGATATCTGGAAAGCATCTCAGAGAGTATTAGATGCGGCAGTAGAAATAGCTTATCAAGGTAAAAAGAAAATCGAATGGAAAGAGATTCTTGCTGGTGAAAAAGCATTTAACCAAACTGGTGAATGGCTACCACAGCAGACCATTGATGATATTAAAGAATATTCACTTGCGATTAAAGGACCTTTAACTACACCAGTTGGTGGCGGAATAAGAAGTCTAAATGTCGCTCTTAGACAGATTTTCGATCTATACGCCTGTGTTAGACCAGTTCGCTGGTATAAAGGTGTTCCTTCACCGATGAAGAATCCAGAAAAATTAGACATAACTTTATTTAGAGAAAATACTGAGGATGTATATTCTGGTTTCGATTACGAAGCTAATTCCCCAGAGGCTTTAAAGGTTATAGAATTGATTAATTCTTTTAATCCTAAAAAACAGATTAGGGATTTTTCAGGCATAGGTGTAAAACCTATCTCTAAATCTGGCTCAGAGAGACTGATTCGCGCAGCAGTAGAATATGCTATTCAGAAAGGACTTAAAAAAGTTCATTTAGTTCATAAAGGAAACATTATGAAATATACTGAAGGTGCTTTCAGAGACTGGGGTTATGAACTAGTCAAAAGAGAATTTGCGAATGAAGTTATTACTGAAGAAGAAATCTGGGATGGCGCAAATGCTGGCGACAAGATAGTCCTAGGAAACCGTATTGCTGACAGTACTTTCCAACAGCTACTTTTAAGACCAGACGAATATCAAGTTATTGCGACGATGAACTTAAATGGTGATTATTTATCAGATGCGGCAGCAGCACAAGTAGGTGGTCTAGGTATAGCTCCTGGAGCGAATATCGGAGAGAACCAAGCTGTATTCGAGGCGACTCATGGTACAGCTCCTAAATATGCTGGACTTGATAAAGTAAATCCAGGATCTGTAATCCTTTCAGGCGTAATGATGTTTGAATTTATGGGTTGGAATGAAGCAGCTGAGCTTATTGAAAAAGGCTTAGAAAAAGCTATTGCAGATAAAACTGTAACTTATGATTTTGAAAGACTGATGGATGGTGCTACTTTACTTAAGTGTTCAGAATTTGGTGATGCGATTATTAACAATATGAGCCAGCTTACGGCTGTGTAATTTTCCACAACAAAGCCCTTAAAAATTACAAATAGAAAAAAATAAAGCCCTTAAAATTACCAAAATGTAATTTTAAGGGCTTTATTTTTAACAGAACTGCCATTTTTGTGGCATAATTCTTTTATATATTGGCACTATCGCCGAACAAGAGACTGCTCCCAAACCTACAAGTTTAAGACTAACCACTAATGGAAAGAAATATTGACAAGCAATTAAAACAGTGGCAAAAAAAAGAGAAGCGCAAACCTCTTGTGCTGCTTGGTGCAAGACAAATTGGTAAAACACATAGCCTAAAGCAGTTTGGGGATGATAATTTCAAAAATCATTTCTATATTAATTTTGAGAGGCAAAAAGAATATCAACAAATCTTTGAAAAAGATTTAAAGCCTCAAAGAATAATTAGTGAACTGGAAATATTATTTAATCAGAAGATAGACATAAAAACAGATTTAATAATATTTGATGAAATTCAAGACTGCCCAAAGGCGATTACCAGCCTTAAATACTTCTGCGAAGAAGTACCTAAGCTAGCTATCTGTGCAGCTGGCTCTTTACTAGGAGTAAATCTCAGCCAAGGCTCCTTTCCTGTTGGGAAAATCAACTCTATCAATATGTATCCCCTGAGTTTTTTTGAATTTCTTCAAGCCATTGGGGAGAATTTTTTATTCGAATATCTTACAGAGTGGTCAAACAAAGAAGATTTTTCAGAAGCAATTCACCAAAAAACTTGGGAACTCTGGAAAATATACTTAATCGTAGGCGGTTTACCAGAGGCGATCTTAGCCTATAAAGAATATAAAAAAAACTTAATTACAGCGTTACATGAAGTTCGTAAATGCCAAGAAACTCTTATCCAGACTCACCTTGCTGATATCGCAAGACACAGCGGTAAAGAGAATTCCATGCATCTCGAAAGATTATGGAGTAATATCCCAGCTCAACTAGCTAAAGAGCAAAATGGCTCAGCCCCTAAATTTAAGTTTAAAGGAGTAATCTCAAATCTCAATAGTTATGAAAGAATGTCTGGGACTATAGATTGGTTAGAAGCAGCTGGATTAATTCTAAAAGTTCCGATAGTAAACTGTGGTCAACTGCCATTCAAAGCTTATACTGAAGAGAATCGTTTTAAACTTTTTGTCTATGACGTAGGAATTTTAGGAGCATTAAGCGACCTTAATCCTCAATTAATTCTCAACTATGATTACGGTACCTATAAAGGTTTTTATGCAGAGAACTTTATAGCTCAAGAATTTTCTTGCGCAGAAGGACGCAGAGACAGATTATTTGCTTGGAAAGAAGGGGAATCTGAAGTCGAATTTCTCAAAGAAGTCTCTGGAGAAGTGATTCCTATTGAAGTCAAATCAGGAAACAATACTCGATCACGAAGTATTCAAATTTTTCAAAATAAATATAATTCATCGTATAAAGTTATTTTTCGTGCTAACAATTTTGGATCAAATGATGAAAAGAAGTTAAACCGTTACCCCATTTACATGGCAGCAAGATTTCCAATTGACAAGGTTAATGTGTAGCGGAACTCCAGTTTCTACGTTTTCGTCCTTCTCAGCCTGGTTCGTTCGGCTACCAACCAAATTCACTATAAAAGCTCTTAGCATAATCCAATCCCACAGCTGAATGTACGGCTTGAGCATGATTCATTTTAGTTAAATCATGAATCTGACCATCTCGCTTAATTAAAGCTGAATAACCAGTATTACCGACAAGAACTAAATCTTTAGAGTTTTCAGCAGCTCTAATAACCGCTACTGCTAGGAAGAGCTTCTTCATATTGTCATTTTGAAACCAAGAAAGATCATTTACATTAACAAGGAAATTCGCTCCATCACGAGTTTGCCTGCGAATAATTTCAGGAAAAAGTAACTCAAAACAGATAGAACTACCGACTTTAACACCATTAAATTCAAGCAGCTTCTGATGCTCTTTACCCGCAGAGAACCCTGTGCCAATGGTCGAAGTAGCTAGTTTACTAATAGTTTCAGGTAAAAGATTAATGAATGGAGTATATTCACCAAAAGGAACTAACTGAGCCTTATTATAAGTTCTTACCTTCTCTTCTTTAATATCTATAAGCTTTAAGCTATTAAACAGCTCACCATCTATATTGGAGTAAGTCCCAAAAATAAAATATTCATACTCCTTCTGTATTCTTGAAATCAATTTCATCACCTTAGCGCTGTGATTCATATTCGTAACATTCGTAGGGATGCTAGCTTCAGTCCAAATCAACAAATGGCTCTTTTTCTGAATCTGAGAGAGCTTTTCTTGAAGCTCCAAGATCTTATCTAAATTATCAAGATTCACTCTAGTATCTTTACGATTCAGATTCGCTTGAACCAAAGTAAAAGATAAGGCTTTAACAGGCTTTCGAGCATCTGCAATAAAATTAATATAAGCCCCAGTAAAAATGAATAGAATAACAATGCCGAGCATCGTTTTAATGTGACTATTTATAGATAAATTTTCGATAAACCCCGTGCTGCTTTGGTAAAACATTCTAGTCTTAGTATTTTTAAAATCATAAATATGAATTAAATTAGCGATAAGTAAATTAAATGTAACAATAATAATCTCAAGTCCCACTGCCCCAGTAACTCTTACGAGCTTACTTAAATCAGCACTTAAATACTGACCATAGGCTAGCTGATTTATTGGCACCGCAAAAAGCGACAAGAAACTAGTGCTAGCAAGTATCTTATATTGAACCAGAGACCAAATAAAAGCTAAGATGAGTATCTCTACGATACTTAGTTCCTCAAGCTTAGTCCTATCCTTAAGCCTATAAAAAATCCAAATCGAAAAAGAAAATATAAGCAAAAACACACTGTGATAGAGACTCGGGACTAGCCACGCTAAACTTGCAATGATAATACTAGGGAAACTCTCTATACCAAGCCACTTTAAAGGATGAATACTAAAGAGCCAAGCAAATGACAACAAATTATAAATCAAGAAAAAAATAAAACTTTCAAAAAATAATCTTTCTATTCTTTGACAGCTTTTATTTAATAAAACTAGCGGTATTAAACCGATCCAAGCCATTATCGGAAAATTAAAACAAGCTAAATTCAAACTCAATAAAAAAGCAGCTATTATTGATACCACCATCCGATAAAGGGGATTAGTCAAAATTTGGGATAGAGGTATATTTATCGGTCGAATCATTAATGTAAGTAAAGTCTTGCCATATAATTATAGTATTAGAGATTCAGCTTTGCGAAATCTTTGCTAAAACTTACGATAAGGAAGCCCATATTTATGAAAATACTTGGCATAGATCCTGGCACGGCTCGGCTTGGCTTTGCACTTCTCGAATCTTATAATTCTAATAATTTATATAAACTATTACAGTGTGGCATTATCGAAACGAGTAAATTCGATAGTGAGGCTAAAAGGCTTACTGAGATTCGCCTAGATCTTTTAGATTTAATAAATAACTTTAAGCCCGATGTACTTGCGATAGAGCAACTTTTCTTCTTTAAAAACCTGAAAACTGTCATTCCAGTGGCACAGGCTCGTGGAGTTGTTTTACAACTAGCTCATGAATCAAAGATGCAGATTTTTGAATATACGCCTTTACAGGTTAAACAAATAATTACTGGTAAAGGCAGAGCCGAGAAAAATGAAGTAGAAAGCTTTGTGATGGCTGATTTGGGGCTTACAGAAAAGATTCGCCCCGATGATGCAGTAGATGCTGTAGCAATTGCTTTATGTTTTTTAAGAAGTGATTATCAAAAGTTTGTTAAAATTCCTTAGATAATGGATTCCACCTCTATTTGGTATATTGTAGCTGGTTTACTCATGCTTGCGGAGGCTTTCACCCCCCGCTTATTTATTTTTATTTGCCTTGCAGTTTCAAGCCTAGCAATCGGGATCATAGATCAACTCAGCGGCATGAACTTTTATGTACTGCTATTAATTTTTATCGCAATCACTACGACTCTTGTTTTTACTCTCAGACCAGCTCTTAAATTTATCGTTAAAATACCAGAAAATAAAAATTCCAGCACTGATCTCATTGGTAAAGAAGCTATGGTCTTTAAACCAATTACAGAAACTGAACTTGGGACTATAAAAGTTTTTGATTTTGATGCCGTTCTGTTAGCGAAGAGCTTAAAAGGGGAATTTATAGGACAAGGGACTACGGTTAAAATCATCCAAAAAGATGGTGATATTGCTATAGTTGAGTGCCTGGAATGAACTCAAAAATGGGTAATCTAATAGTTTTTACAGGCCCTTCTGGGGTCGGTAAAGGTACTGTAGTTAAAGAGCTTTTCCAGAATTTAGATAATCTTATATTTTCAGTGTCCGTAACGACACGTGATAAAAGAAGCGGCGAAGAAGAGGGTAAAAACTATTTTTTCAGAACACATGTAGAATTTGATGAGTTAATCCAAACTGATAAATTACTAGAATGGGCAGAATTCGTCGGTAATAAATATGGCACACCTAAAGATTTCGTCTTTGAAAAATTAAAAAATGGTACTGATGTTTTTTTAGAAATAGAAGTGCAAGGTGCTTTACAAGTAAAAGAAAAATTCCCAGAAGCGTTGATGATATTTCTTTTACCTCCAAGCCTTGATGAACTAGAAGCAAGGCTTAGAAAAAGAGCGACAGAGCCTGAAGAAAAGATTTTACTTAGACTAGCTAAAGCTAGAGATGAAATGAAATATATAAATGACTTTGATTTTTCAGTGATTAACGATTCAGCCGAGCGTGCAGGCAAAGAGCTTAGGGAAATTATCCTAAACAGAAGACTCGAAAAAAAAAATCTCTTAAATGATTATGATGCAGCGACTAGATGCTGATCTTCTAAAGACTCTACATAAGCTATCGCCATAGTAGCAGCTAAAGATCCATCAGAAGCAGCTGTTACAGCTTGCTTTAAAACAGTATCTCTAACATCCCCAGCCACAAAAACACCAGGTAAATTCGTTTCCATCTTAATCGTCGACTTTATTTTACCGGCTTCATCTGTCTCGATTTTAGACTCTAAAAAGTCTACATTTGGAATCAAGCCAACATAAATAAAAACCCCTTCACACGGAAAATCATATTCTTCATTAGTCTTGAGATTCTTTACAGTGACGGATTCTACGCCTAAAACACCACCATTGATTTTAGTTACGACACTGTCCCAAACTATATCAGTCTTAGGATTAGCTTTAAAACGATTCTGTAAAATCCTTTCAGCACGGAGCTCGTCACGCCTATGAATCAAAGTAACCTTCTTCGCGAACTTGGTTAAAAAATTACCTTCCTCTACCGCAGAAGAACCACCACCTACAACAACGACTTCTCTATCTTTAAAAAAGGCTCCATCACAGACCGCACAGTAAGAGACACCCTTACCCCAGTTTTCTTTTTCCCCAGGCACGCCCAACTGTTTATGTTCTGAGCCACTAGCAATAATCAGTGTATGACCTTTAAATTCACCTTTAGCGGTCTTAACCACTTTAGGCGAAGATTCTAAATTTACTGAAACGACTGGGTCACCAGTAATAATCTCACAGCCAAATCTTTTAGTCTGCGTTTCCATGGCATCTGAAATCTGCGGACCTGTCATATGATCCATTCCTGGATAATTTTCAATTTCATGAGTAACCTGAAGCTGCCCGCCTACTATACCTTTTTCAAGGATAAGAGTCTTAAGGTTCCCTCTAGAAGCATAAAGCCCCGCAGAGAGACCAGCAGGTCCAGCACCGATGATTATAGTGTCGTATATAGTATTCGAGTTTGAAGACATGGTTTAGATTTTAGCAAAGTTTAAGAAGCTTCGGCAAAGCCAATGTCGCGGCAACAGAACGATGATCTGAAGCAGTATCTTTAGAGCCAATTTCATATTTCTCAAATGCTGACCATGGTTCTGAATTAGAAGAAGAGACAGCAACAACATCATGCTTATAAACACTATTACCCTGCTTATCCTTCCCATAAGTTCCCTCATGAAAAGGGAAAAGTGTTTCAAAGCCATATTTCAGCAATAATTTAAAAAGATTTTTATCCTCACCAGGGAAAATATTATTCATATCACCAGCCAAAACGATAGTATTTTTTTGATTTCCTTCTTTATTAAATTGCTTGCTGACAAGCTTATCTAGAAACTTAGCAAAGTCTAGTAATCTCTCCCAGCCCACACCAAAAGCTGGAGTATGCATATTAACATGCTTCAGTCGATGTACTATATCACCTGAATCATTATGGATATCAATAGTCGTCATTAGAGCTGGGTTCTCTCGATCCGAGCAGCCAAAAAGCTGCTGAATTATCGCTTGCTTCAATGGAACTTTAATGAAAGACTCGTAAATTTTAACATTCGGCTTTAGGCTTGGGTCACCATCTTTTTCTTTTAATTTATAAGCTAAATCTAACTCTAAATCACCGACTCGGCGCGGAATTACCGTAAGCAAGTAATGCTCACCAGCGCGCGCTAAACCTTTAAAATTAAAAAGGCATCCGTCTTTTTCTTGCAGAGTAAAATCTTTAGCCCAAACTAGCGTTAAATTTTCATTAGAAAAAATACCTACGGGATTATGCGAATCTACATTCTCTACAAGAGCGACATTTGGTGATAAGTCTTTCACTAAAGCATCTAAATCGTCTTTATGCACCTCTTGAAGACTTAAAATAGAATCTAGTAAGCCATTCTTTAAAGATTTGAGATCTAATACAGCTTTTAATGGCACCATAGGACCAGCGACGTTATGCGTCAAGAATTTTAATTTAATATGATCTCTTTGTAATGTCTGTAAAGGAGTTGAATTAACATCGCGAACCAGACTAATATTTTCTTGAAGAGGCTTTGGTAAACGTGAAACGGGAACTCTGCCTAACGGTCTATGCAATGGCAACACAAAACTTACACCCTTGCTCATGTCCTATATAATGCCAAAATTCAAAAAGGAGATTTATGAAAAATTTTAAATTTTCTTAAAACAAATACAGAAGCAGTCATTAGAGCAAAATTAAGAATCTTTGCTTGATCTATAACAGTAAAAGACAGTAAATGTGTAAAGCTTAAAGCTAAGCTAATATCTGGAAAACTAATAAAACCAAATGGTAAAAAGCCTAATAAATACCAAGAATGAAATTTCGGACTAGTGAATAAAATTAAGCCCACCATAAGCAAGAAAGTGTTATTAAGTAGTTCTTGAAATAAGGTTTCTGAATATTTATCTACACTAGGGGATTCTTGAGAAATATCAGAATGAATAAATAGAAATTTCACGTACAAATACGCAGCAAAAACTATAAAAACAGCAAAGAAAATATATTTAGCCTCACTTGGAAAAGAAAATCTAAAAAGCCCTTGGCTAATAGCATTCAGTAAACTAAATAGAGATTTATGGCTTAAGGTAAGGTTTTCTTGAAACCTAGAATGATCTACCTCTAAGAGCCTATAATGAATAATACTAAAAGCCGTTATTAATAAAGAAATTAAACCCGCATAAAATAAAGAACTAAAGAGCTTTCTTATATTTGATGAATGTTTAAAAGCCGCTATGAAAATCAAAGGGATTAAAACTATTGATAAATACTTTAGTAAAGTAGCTATAAGTATCATCAATAAAGCTAAACCAAATTTATTCTTCTGCATGTATAAAAAACTAATACAAATAAACAAACACATAAGTATGTCATTGTGAGCATTCCAAGCAATTTCCATAAGAAATAATGGATTGAAAAGTAATACTAATAGGAGTTGTTTTGAGCCGAAATGACTTGAAGCATTAGTCTCCGCTGCTGAATCTAGATTCCTATTCTTGAATAGAATCATTAAAACCTTTACTAAAATAAAAAAACTAATTATATTAATGAACTTAAATAAAAAGAGACTTATCCAAAAATTATTAAAAGAGATGAATACTATTCCCCTGCAAAGCAGCATAAATAAAGGACCATAAGGTGCTGGATTATTTTCCCAAAGCATATTCGTAAAAAATATATTCTGCCTCCAGCCTTCTACACTAGAAACGACTTCTTGATAAGGGTTTTGATTAAAAAAGACCTGCTGCGCTCCCCTTGCAATATAGCCATAAACATCAGAAGAATCATTAGGCAAACAGAATCCAGCAACAGAGAATAATACAGCTGAGTAAAAAAATATTTTCCGAGAACTTAATTCCCTAAATGCTTTAAGCCGAATAATAAAAAACCAAGAAACCCCATAGACGATAATTATGAACCAGCGACTTAATTCTTCTATTACCTTATAAGATGTTTTTAATTTCAATTGACTAAAACTTATATGAAAATACTCAAGATTGAGAGAGCTTATAGAAACATCAAAGATGTCAGCGAGAGATTTTCTCATTCCTCTAGTAATTTCAACAGGAAGAAAATAACTCTTAAGAGAATGATAAATTACGTCAGGGTCATTTGCCGCTTTAGAAAACGCTAGCCAAGAAAGAAGACCAATAATGATTTGGAATAATATAAGAAAAACAAATATATATTCTGGTTTAAAGAGTTTATTTTCGCAGTTTTTTGAATTCATCTAAGGCTACTTTTCTTTCTATATCATGGTCGACTACTGGATAAGGATAATTTTCGCCTAGCTTCATAAGCCTTAAAGCTCCAGCTATAAAAGGTGCATGAATGTCTTTAGAAGAACACCCTCCTAAAGACTTTACCCAACGCTTAATATATATGCCATCTGGGTCAAACCTCTCTGACTGAGTAGTAGGATTAAATATTCTAAAATAAGGTGCAGCATCAGCTCCAGAACCAGCTACCCACTGCCAGCCCATAGTATTATTAGCTAGATCAGCGTCAAACAGTGTATCCCAAAACCACTTAGCACCTTCAATCCAGTGGATTCTCAAATCTTTCACCAAAAAAGATGCTGCTATCATTCTGACACGATTATGCATCCAACCAGTTTCCCAAAGCTCCTTCATCCCAGCATCTACTATAGGATAACCAGTTTCACCTTGCTGCCACTTCTTTAACATTTGATGGGCAGTTAATTTATTAGCATTTTGATTCTCACTTCCAGCTTGAATATCATCTAATTTTCGCCAATTAAAATATTTAAACTCTTCTCGCAGAGGCTGATTTACAGTATGTGGAAAATGATACATCAGATAATGAGCAAACTCTCTCCAGATAAGCTGTTTTAAATAATCATATTTTTTTGCTTTTGATAGCGGAAAATCTACAGCACCGATAGCAGCCTTATTTTCAGAGATTTCTTTTCCTGAATCTAAATTATTTACAGCAGCGTAGACCTGCCTCACTGAGATCTCCCCAAAATGTAAATTAGTCGAAAGCTGTGAAGTTCCTTTCAGGAAAGGGCTATTTCGTTTTTCACCATAACTTAAAGCAGAATTAGTCTGAATAAATTCGTCTAAAGCCTCTCTAGCTTTAGTTTCACCAGCCTTAATGTATTTAGTCATTTTATCTACCCAAGGGTGATACTGCTCTGGAATTATGTTTTTTGTGTTTTTATTTTCCTCACCACGATCTCTCAGATTAAGATCTTCAATACTACACAAACTTTCAAGAGACTGTAGCTCAACTCCATTTCCTGCATTTTCTATAATTTTAGAAATATCTTCTTTACTTAAAAAGTTATCTGCACTTAGTTTATACTCTAGAGGTCTAATCCTATCTGCCATAGAGCCTTCAAAAAGATGGAAATACTGCTTGGAGAAAGGAGTGTAGACTTGATAAGGCTTGGACTGTTTATTTAAAAGCTCCCAGGGTTCTATCAGTAAGTTTCCTCCAAAACTTTTCACCTCTAGGTACTGTCGTGGGGCTTCAATTTCGGCGTTTTCGTCGTCCTCTTGATCCTCATGTACCCTCAGTACACTGCGGTCATTCGTCCTCCTCAGCCTTGAACTTGTACGCCCCGCAACAGTACCATCTTTAAGCTGTCGTGGAGCTTCAATTTCAGCGTTTTCGTCGTCCTCATGATCCTCATGTACCGATAGTACACTGCGGTCATTCGTCCTCCTCAGCCTTGAACTTGTACGCCCCGCAACAGTACCATCTTTAAGCTGCCCTCGGGCTTCAATTTCGGCGTTTCCGTCCGCCTTGTAAGTTAAAAACTCCTTTAGTTCAGTGTCTAGTTTAATATGATGTGGTTCATAGCGACGGTTCCAGTAGACTGAGCTTATGGAATTTTCGAATTTATCGATTAGGGCATTTAAAACCACTCTTTGATTACCTTTCAGGACTAGTAATTTAGAACCATATTCAGAGATAGACTCAGAAAGACTTTTTAAAGAATAGTGTAACCATAGCTTAGTTGCAGCTCCTAATCTTTCGAAATTCGCTTCATTACCGCTATCGAAATGATCTTCATAGATAAAAACGGGAAGTATTTTTTTTCCGTGTGATATGGCATGGTGTAGAGCTGGGTTGTCAGCTAATCTTAGGTCGTTACGGAAGAGGATTATGGCTATGGACATAGACAGAGATCATTATACTAATATCTATCCTCGGCTATCAGTTAGGATAGGTTCTTTTAGTCTTGGCTATCTAGTGTTTCTTATAGAACTCAATTCGTAATTTGCTAAAATTCCTGCTATAACTGCCTTACGCCATAAAATTTATACAACAGTTCCTAATCTTGAAATACAAACCAAAATGCAACAGGAACAGCAATTAAGTAAGCCGCTAGAACACAAAAATCAGGATAAGTCATTTAATTTTCCTTTTATTTTTATATAGCCTTCTCATCATAATTAAAAGAAAAGCTGCAATAAAGCTAATTATACTAATATTCCATCCCAGACTATCAGCACGGATAGGCTCTTTTAAAATATATCTGAGAATAAGCTCCCCAAGTGGTCTAGTCATAGCAGAAAAGATGATAAGAATTATCGAATCAGAAAAATTTATTTCAATTTCTTTTATAGTACCCACAAAAAAAATCATAGAAGAATTAAATAGAAAATTTTTCAAGCCTGTGGTTTTTACTGATTAGCACAAAGTAGAATAGAACTATGCCCCAACCTCAAAAAGTCTACGACTATACCATTATCGGCGCAGGTGTCGCAGGACTTGCAGTAGCAGCTTTACTCGCTAAAGATGGCTTTAAAGTAAAACTAATCGAGTCTCACAGCAAACCAGGTGGCTGCGCTAGTTTTTTTAGAAACGAAGGCTTTCGCTATGATGTCGGTGCTACCACCTTAAGTGGCTTAGAAGAAGGGCAGCCAATCGCCGAGCTAATTCAAGAATTAGAATTAGATAAAGTAATTTATAAAAATAAAATCGGCACTGAGGATAAAGAAACTTCACTTAAATTAAGCCACTCTGAAAGAGGCACTCAGATATTCCAAGACGGTAAAATCATTCACCGTTACACAGATAAAGAACAGTGGATAAATGAATCTTATGAGAAATTAATTTCAAATAAAAATATAGACACAGAAAAAAATCATCGTGCCTTCTGGAATGAACTCTACCGCATAGAAAAAAGTGCTTTTAAAATTCTTAAAACACATAAAAACCTTTTACCAAATAGCTTTCAAGATTACCTAAGCTGCCTTAGACCAGATAAGCTTTTAGCAAGCCTATCTGGCTTAACTCATCTTCCGCAGCTCTATTTACCACTTAAATATTTACTGAAAAAATATTTCTTAAGCGATGAAACTGCTTTTATAAAATTCCTTGATGAGCAGCTTATAATCAGCACTCAGAATAATACAGAAAAAACACCGATATTCACTGCCGCTCTAGGATTAACTTACGGCTCTAGTATCTACTACGTCTATGGCGGCGTGAATCAGCTTGCTGTAGCCTTACAGAAACGTGCAGAAGAGCTAGGCGCAGAGATTATTATGAGGCGAGAAGTTATAGAGATCAAGCATCTATCCAGTAAAACTTATTTAATAAAAGATAAAACCGGTGAAGAACATCTAAGTCAGAGGATCATCTCTAATCTTACATTCTGGAGCATGGCTAAACTAACTAAAGGTGAGACTCAGAAATTCTTTCAGGGCTTTGTTAATAAGTTTAATTATGATATCAGTGCCTTTACTATCTACCTTGGCTTAAATACTAATTACATCCCTTCCACTGACTATGCACAGATAAATCTAAATAAGCAGATTCAGCACTGCTGTTCCCATTCTTTCTATATAAGCTATTCACGTCCTGATGATCACACAAAAGCCTCTGAGGGAGGGCTAAATATCATTATCTCCACTCATACTAAAGCTGAAGAATGGCTTAATTTACCAGAAGAGGAATATCGCAAGAAGAAGGCAGAGACTGAGTCATATATTTTAGAAGAATTATTTAATACTATTCCTGAATTAGTAAAAGAAGGCGAAAACACAGAAAGTGGAGTTCCGCAACAGTGCCTGGATGAAGTTAGACCTAAAATCAAATCTTTAATTTCAGGAACTGCTAAAACTTTTCTGCACTATACGAAACGTAAGAATGGCGTGGTTGGTGGGCTGCCCCATTCAACCGATTATAGTTTTTTTGAATTAATGCCAAAGAAAGTTCCTAATGAAAATATCTACTTGGTGGGTGATACCGGATTTCCTGGGCAAGGATTAGTTTCTACAGTTTATTCAGCGCTTAGTGTTAGAGAAAGTCTACGAAATGAAAACTTGTTAATGCCTTAAGCTTCAGATGAACATCATATCTTTACCCTGAAATTTTAAAATCGAATATTAAAATTTCAGGGTAAATAAAAGCATGAATTCTATCAAAGCAGTTTATTGATAATCAAAGCAAAAAGAAAACATATTTTTTTGATTTAGAAAATCCACGAGATTTATCTAAACTAGAAAATCCACTTCTTAATCTTGAAAACCTAGAAGGATATGTCATCATCGACGAAGTTCAACGTTTACCTGAATTATTTCCTATATTAAGAGTCCTCGCAGACAGAGTTTCAAAGAAAACTAAATTTATTCTACTTGGTAGTGCCTCACCATTATTAATTAAAAATTCCTCCGAGACGCTCGCTGGAAGAATAGCCTTTATAGGATTAAGAGGCTTTGGCATAGAGACTTTCACTAAATTAAAAAAAACTAGCCATAAATCTGAGCAGCTAGATATCAATAAACTCTGGCTGAGAGGAGGTTTCCCACGTTCTTATCTATCTTCAAGCATAAAGGATTCTTATGAATGGCGAGAAAACTTTATAGAGACTTTTCTTGAAAGAGACATACCAAATTTAGGGATTAATATCCCATCCAGAACTCTCAGACAGTTCTGGACTATGCTTTCACATTATCATGGACAAGTATTCAATGCCTCTGAATTAGCTCGCAGCATGAATTTAAGCAGCCCTACTATTCAAAGATATTTAGATATATTAAGTGGAACATTTATTATTAGACAGTTACAGCCTTGGTTTTATAACGCAAAAAAACGCATAGTCAAAAGCCCTAAAATATACTTCAGAGACTCTGGTCTACTACATGTTTTCCTAAGCATAGACTCTAAAACATCTTTAAATGGTCATCCCAAGCTAGGTGCTTCGTGGGAAGGCTTCGCTTTAGAAGAATTTATATCTTTTCATCAATTAAGTGAACAAGAGTGTTTTTTCTGGGGATTGCATACTGGAGCTGAGCTGGATTTGGTTTTTCAAAAATCAGGTAAATTATATGGCTTAGAAGTTAAATATAGTGATGCTCCTAAAATGACTAAGTCCATGCACTCAGCCCTAGCAGAACTGAATCTAGAAAAGCTATTTGTACTTTACCCAGGTAAAGATACTTATAGGTTGGATAACAAAATCGAAGTTATTGGAATAGAGGCACTTTCAGCTTCAAGCTTAAAAACTACAGTTAACTAAAATACTGACGCTGCAAGCGTCACAGCCACATCTTCTATCTCAGGGATATGGGTACCCGGGAAAGCCGTTTTCGTAGCAGAGTCCACCATAATACTACAGTAAGGACAAGCCACGCTGACTTTATCTGGCTTGTGTTCATTTAATTCCTCAAAGCGCATTACATTAATATGGCTACCAGGCATTTCATACCAAATCTGAGCACCACCGCCACCACAGCAAGTGCTTTTCTCTCTTTCATTAATGATGCTCTTCAACTGCAAGCCAGGTATACTCTCAAGAATAAATCTAGGAGGATTAAACACACGATTATATCTACCTAAATAGCATGGATCATGATAAGTAACGGATATATCAACCGAATTCTTAGGTATCAAGCGAGACTCCTGAATTAATTTAGCTAAAATCTCAGTATGGTGATAAATTTCGATATCTTCTAAACCAAACTCGGCATACTCATTCTTAAAAGTATTATAGACATGCGGACACTGAGTAATAATCTTTTTAACCCCAAAGGCTTTAAAAATTTCAATATTTTCCATGACTATTTCTTGAAACATGGCTTCATCACCAGCTCTACGAGCGATATCTCCAGAACTTTTTTCCTCATTACCTAAAATAGCGAAACTAAGGCCAGCAGCCTCAAACAACCTTGCATTAGCTTTAGATACCTCTATATTACGAGTATCATAGGAACCTGGACTACCCACCCAATATAAATATTCAAACTCAGCTTCCCCACGGCTTAAGACTTTAAGTTCTATATCATATTCAGACTTAAGAGTATCTACCCACTTCTCTCTATCGCGAGGAGCCAGTCCCCAAGGATTAGATTTAGTACGTACATTTT
Organism: Candidatus Melainabacteria bacterium; assembly: GCA_005110385.1. Classification (GTDB taxonomy): domain Bacteria; phylum Cyanobacteriota; class Vampirovibrionia; order LMEP-6097; family LMEP-6097; genus LMEP-6097. The sequence continues at coordinate 110,245 of DUDT01000014.1, forward strand.
TAAGTGTAGACTGTAAATTAGCTGGAGCTTGATTCATCGCAAGCAGTCCACGCCTCATATCTATAATAGTATCCACATGCTCTATTAATACTGGGCATTCTTCTACGCAGGCGTTACAAGAAGTACATGACCAGAGTACGTCTGGATTAATAAATTCATACAAACTCGGAGAGTGATCTTCGTGTTCAGCAGATTTACTATTAAAACCACTAACGTGGCTTTGAGATAATTTTTTTATATCCAAGAAAAGATGTTTTGGCGACAGTGGCTTATCAGTATTTTGAGCTGGGCAGACAACATGACAGCGCCCACAAGCCGTACAAGCCTCACTGTCTAAAAGGGTTTTCCATGAAAAATCTTTATATTCAAAAACACCAGCATTAAAATCTTCTTCATTAATTTCTAAGCCCTTTTCCTCAGCTTCGAGCATATCTGACAGCTTAAATGGAGTATAAAGCTGTCCCCTAGCCCTCTTCGAATGAAAGAACATAGAAAGTGGCGCCATGAAGATATGAATAAACTTAGAATAGGGTATTAAAGCAATAAAAGCACAAGTTAGCAGAGCATGAGTCCACCAAAGCGTCACATGAGCCCCTCTTAAATCAGCATCAGTCATAAATTGAAAAACTTGAGCTAAAGCATTACCAATAAAAGCATAGGACTCGTCCGCTGGAGTAGCGGCGATTCTCAGCCCCTCCACCATAAAACCAGTTACCACTAAACTCAATAGAAATACTGGCTGAATCCAATCCCTCTGAGTATTATCAAGTTTTTTACTAGTAAAAAGATAACGACGCAGAGCAAATATCGTGATGCCCAGAAATAAAAACAAGCCCCCAAGCTCCGCTGCGAAGCTGACCAACTTATAAAAGCTACCTTGAAAAAAATACACGGGTGAATGATCCTGAAAACCTACGATATTCGTGACTATCCAGAGGGTCATAAAACCAATAAACACACCAGCATGAGCAAGACCAGGAGTCTTCTTCTGAGAGGTTTTCTTATGTAAGAAAGCATAGGTGAAAACATAAACCAGTCTATTCCAGACATCACTAAAACGATTCTCACCCTTAGGAAACTTACCAGCGGTAATAATCGATATTTTCTTATAAACTCCATGTATAAGAATTCCTGTAGAAACAAGGATTAAAAAATAAAATAAAATTTTCGCAAAAGGCGCATCAATATTCCACCAGAGTTGGCGGGTTTCTAAGATAACAGCGTTTGGAACTATAAGTGCAGATTCCATTAAACTATAATATATCCTAGAAATATGCACTTGTCATTAAAGCCAAAACCTAAATTTCTTGAAATACTGGCCCAAAAAATTATTGTCTACGATGGTGCGATGGGAACTAATCTCTTTAATTACAGCCTGACAGCGGATGACTACGGTGGAGCTGCTTTTGAAGGCTGCCCAGAAATGCTGAATAAAACTAAGCCTGAAATTATTCAAGAAATTCATCGTAATTTTTTCAATGCCGGAGCTGATATTGTTGAGACTAATAGCTTCGGCTCTAGTAGACTCGTTCTTGGCGAATATGGTATCAGCGAAGAGAGCTATGAAATCAGCAAACTTGCAGCTAGACTAGCAAGAGAGGTCGCTGATGAATTCACTATTAAAGAACCAGAAAAACCGAGATTTGTAGCCGGCTCTATTGGACCAGGGACCAAACTTGCAACTTTAGGTAATGTTCACTTCGATGAACTTAAAAACTCTTACCTAGACCAAGTCCAAGGACTAATTGACGGCGGCGTAGATGTTATTCTGATTGAAACTTGCCAAGATCCTCTACAGATAAAGGCTGTACTTGTAGCTTGCTATGAAATATTCTCTAAAATAGAAGAGGAATTTAAAGATAAAACTGATGCGGAATTATTAGAAGCTTACCCAAGAGGAGAAATCACTCCAATTCAAGAATTCGAGGCATCTTCAAATTTCGAGACATTTTCAAATAAGGCAGTTGTTATAAAAAATCAAAATCGCACTAAAACTGGTCTATCAAAGAGATTTAGACTTCCATTACAAGTGCAAATCACGATAGAACAAACTGGCACGATGCTAGTCGGTACAGATTTAAATGCTGCACTTACGACCATAGCAGCTTATCCAATAGATATATTCGGTATGAACTGCGCTACTGGACCAAAAGAAATGCAGGAGCATATTCAGTACCTAAAAGATAACTGCCCAGTAAAAATCAGCTGTTTACCAAATGCTGGTATCCCAGAGAACGTCTGCGGGCACGCCCATTTCCCCTTAGGACCAGATGAATTTACTAACTATCTTTCTAAATTTATTACTGAATATCAAGTGAGCATAGTAGGTGGCTGCTGCGGCACTAGTTATCAACATATTAAACAGTTAGCTGATGCAGTGAAAGACTTACCAGCACCACCAAATGATACTAAAGCTAAAACCCAAGAAGCACGAAATTCCCTTTCCTCACTATATTCGGCGATTAATATGGACTTAGACACTAAGCCTATAATAGTAGGAGAAAGGACTAACGCTAATGGCAGTAAGCTTTTCAAAGACTTACTTGCAAACGAAGACTATGACGCAATTATAGACTTAGCTAAAGAACAAGTCGAAGAAGGTGCTCAAATTTTAGATCTCTGTGCAGCTTACGTCGGACGAAATGAAATACGAGACATGAAGGAAATACTCTTCAAGCTCAATACCGCAATCAGCATACCAATAATGATAGACAGCACTGAGGCAGATGTTTTAGAAGAATCACTTAAATTGATCTCGGGCAAAGCAGTCGTAAATTCTGTCAACCTAGAAGATGGCGAAGATAGAGTTGAGCTTATAGCTAAGCTCTGCAACAGATACGGTGCCGCATTAGTAGTGCTTACTATTGATGAAAGTGGCATGGCAAAAACTGCTGAGAAAAAAGTGAAAGTCGCTGAGCGACTATATGATTTACTAGTAAATCAGCATGGCATGAATGCTAATGACATTATTTTTGATACTCTAACTTTCACTTTAGGCTCTGGGGATGAAGAATTTAGAAAAGCTGGCATAGAGACTATCGAAGCGATTCGCTCAATAAAAGAAAAGATGCCTGGGGTAAAGAGCATACTTGGTGTTAGTAATATTTCATTTGGCTTAGATCCTAAATTAAGAACAGCCTTAAACTCTGTATTTATGCATGAAGCCACTAAAGCTGGTCTAGATATGGCTATCGTTAATAACAAAAAAATCATCCCTCTGCATAAAATAGAAAATCGACTCAAAGAGCTATGTCTAGATTTAATCTACGATAGAAGAATTTTCAAAGATAATGGTGAGTGCAGCTTTGATCCACTTATGGAGTTATTAGCTTTAGTCGAAGATATTAAATTAGATGATAGTGCTAAAACCAATCCTTATGAAGGTTTAACTGTAGAGCAAATACTCTCTCAAAGAATTATAGATGGTAATAAAACTAATATAGATAAGGATTTAGACCTAGCAAGAGAAAAGGGACATAAGCCATTAGATATTATTAATCAATTTCTCATGGACGGCATGAAAATAGTAGGTGAGAGATTCGGAGCCGGTGAAATGCAACTACCTTTCGTATTACAATCTGCGACGACGATGAAGGCAGCAGTGTCTCACTTAGAGCAGTTTATGGATAAAATTTCAGCTAATACCCATAAAGGCTCTCTAGTATTAGCTACCGTAAAAGGTGACGTTCATGACATCGGTAAGAACCTAGTTGATATAATACTTTCAAACAATGGCTATAAAGTTTATAACTTAGGTATAAAACAACCAATAGAAGAAATTATTAAAGCCATCGAAGAGCATAAGCCAGACCTACTAGCGCTTTCAGGCTTACTCGTTAAATCAACTCTAATAATGAAGCAGAACTTAGAAGTTTTAAATGATAGAAGCATAGACCTGCCCGTTATATTAGGCGGGGCAGCTCTTACTAGGCGCTTTGTCGAACAAGACTGTGCAAATATTTACAAAGGTACTGTCTTTTATGGCTATGATGCTTTTACTGACTTAGATATAATGGAAAGGCTCAGTAGTAATATCCCACTTGACGAGATTAAAAAAGAATTTTATAAAACCAAGCCTAGTGCAGAGAATAATAACAGTGCTTATCAAGAGGTAGGAGAGTCTGATGAAGACAGTTACGCACCGTTATTAAGTTACACTGAAAATTTATCTTCAGTCCCAGCTTTAAAAAATGATGACGTCCCTGTAATCCCCTTTTATGGAGATAAAATCATAGACTCTACAGAAATAGATCTTGATGAAATGTGGAGCTATTTAAATTTAGATGCGATGATAATCGGTCAATGGCGCATGGGAAAAGGGAAGCGGTCAGACGAGGAATATAAAACATTCTTAGATACTGAAGTCTACCCAGTACTTAAAAGACTAAAAGCAGAAACCAAGAAAAATCCCTGGTTTAAACCTCAAATCATCTATGGTTACTACTACTGCAAGATAGATGATACAAACCCAAACCAGCTCAACATTTACTCTGAAAATAAAACTAAAATTATAGACTCCTTCATCTTTCCAAGACAGAATAAAGATGAATATCTCTGCCTGAGCGATTACTTTCGCCTAGAGGATAAAAACTCTTTCAATATCGTTCCCTTCCAGCTAGTTACCATCGGTGTTTCAGCAGCTGAATTCGTAAATAAACTTTACCAAGCTGGAGAATTTTCTGAATACCTCTATTACTACGGCCTCGCAACAGAGAGTACCGAAGCACTTGCCGAATATGCTCATGCTCGCATCAGAAAAGAACTAGGCTTTAGTGCTGAAGATGATAAAGACACGAAAAAATTACTACGCGGCTCTTATCATGGAATGCGCTTTAGCTTTGGCTATCCCGCCTGCCCTAGACTAGAAGACCAACTCAAACTATTTAAGCTATTTAAACCAGATAGAATCGGCATGAAATTATCTGAAGAGTGGCAGATTCACCCAGAACACAGTACATCTGCGATAGTTATTCATCATCCTGCTGCGAAATACTATAATGTAAAAATTAACTAAATTAAGCAATGAAAAACGATTTTTTACCAAGTCTACTAAATATCATCAAAGCCTTTTTCGTGGGAATAGCCTACGGCTTCTATGATTTAATTCCGATAAAAAAAACACCACGAAATGAGCCTATAGAGCTGCATGACAGTAGCTGGAAAAAATATTATAAAGTGCCAGAATGGAGATATTTTATAGTACGAGAAATAACCGCTCAAATAGTTATAGTCTTAGTTTTACTTGTCATCGTGAGAACCACTGTTGGTGAATTCAGATACATACCCAGCGAAAGCATGTTACCGACCTTAAAAATCGGTGATAAACTTTTCGTAGAAAAAATAAGCAGACTTTTTAGAAAAGAATATCAGCGTGGAGATATTATTATTTTTTTTCCACCAGCTTCAGCAAGTGAAGGCAAAGAAAGTATATTAAAAGATCCAATCAGTTTATTAATTCGCTTAACTGGCCTACCGTTTCTACCTCAGCCAGAGGCTTATATCAAAAGGCTTATCGGCCTACCTGGGGATAAAGTTGAAATAATAAAAGGCGATGGCATATACATTAACGATAAAAAACTTTTAGAACCTTACCACGAAGGTAGCCCTGAATTTATTGCAGCCTATAGTTATGGCTCTGTCACGGTTCCAGCCAATAATTATCTGGTTTTGGGTGATAATCGTAACTTTAGTTATGACAGCCATTACTGGGGCTTCCTTCCTAAAGATAGGGTTATAGGCAGAGCTGCTTTTTTAATTTATAGAAGTCTTGATCAAAAACCACATTTTTTTGATGCCTCAATGTTATAAATTAAACTGAATGCTCAATTTCCAGCTTTTTCTAATTTTACTAGCAGCACTCTTAATTTTCTCGTTTGGAGTCGCTTCTGTGCCTATTGCTGGAGTTGATGAAGGCAGATTTACTCAGGCCTCTCTTAATATGCTTACTACAGGAGACTGGTTTATTCCACAAGTCGATGGTATTTTAAGGCTAGAAAAACCCATATTATTTTACTGGGAACAAGCTGTTTCATTTTTAATCTTCGGTACTACTGAATTTGCTGCTCGCTTACCTTCGGTTTTATCTGCTATAGGTTTAGTTGCACTAGCTTATTTTATGGGTGGCATACAGGGTACACCTTTAATCGCTGGATTAATTTGCTTAAGCACCTTATTCATAAACATCTTCGCTAAAATAGCTATGATCGATATGAGCCTATGTTTACTAATCTCTGCGACACTGAGTTTTTTCTTTCTATCTTATTTCTTTAAAACCAAAACTAATAATATTTTCAACCGGCAAAATTCCGATACTAGAATATATTTTTATCTAGCTAGTTTCAGTGCCGCTCTTGGCTTTCTCTGTAAAGGTCCTATAGCTTTAGTTTTACCGAGTATAATCATATTCATTTTTTTATTAAAAGAAAAAGAATTGATCATATTCTTTGCTCAAAAAAAATATGATTCATTAATTTGTGTTGGAATGTTTTTCTTGATAAATATTCCTTGGTATCTTTTTGCTCATATAAGAACTAACGGCGAATTTACTAAAAGCTTTTTCCTTGGAGATAATCTAGGACGTTTTCTAGAAACTACTAGTAATCATGGTGGGGCGATTTGGTTCTACATACCCGTAATTCTTATCGGATTTTTCCCTTGGTCATTCTTCTTGATCCAAGCATTATTCAACGATCAAAACTCAAGCAAGGTATCTAGGATTAATATTATTGATAATACCAATACCTTAAGAAGGTTTAACTTAATCTGGATTGCCGTGACTTTTATTTTCTTTAGCCTTTCTCAAACTAAATTAATCACCTATATTCTACCGATATCCTTACCACTCATCCTAACTATCGCTAAATACTGGTCAACTAAAATGAATGCAGGACGAGGTTTTCAAAACAGAAATTACGATATCTTAGGGGGTTTTCTAGCTTTATTTATTGCTTTCCCGATCTGCCTATTAATTATTTTAGATAAATTAAGTGACTCATTAAATACTCAATTAGTCGGAGAATTACAGTTTTTCCTAGTCGTGATAGGAATATTTTTTTCCTGCACCCTGATTATTACGATGACCTCTGTTAAAACGAATCTCAAATTATCCTTTGGGCTAATTCTTATTTTTTCACTAGGCCTGTATTTATTTTCTATGGAATTAATAGCTAAACCACTAATAAGAAGCTTAGATGGTGGTATCAAAAGCTTTTGCACCGAGATCTATGTCCCAGCAAAAGAACATGCAGGAAAGCATAAAATAAAAATAGCGAAGCTTGCTAGCTATAAATTAAATAGAGCGAGTATAGGCTTTTATTGTCATGATTCACTCAATAATCTAAATGACATAAACTCTTTAAATAAGTTCTTGGTTTCGCCAAGAACCTCTCATAGACCTGTTTATCTAATAGTAAAAAATACTGAATTTAAAAACATTTCGACTAAGCTAATTAGAATTAATAGAATATTGAGAAGAACAGAAAAATATACTTTCTTAAAACTAGCCTAAGCAATCAAAGCATAACTTTAAAGCTATGAAGAAGAATTAAGCTTACCACTTAATCGTCGCGAAAGAATCCATATCAATATTTATACGATTACGATAAATCAGTAGCAATAAAGATAAACCAATAGCCACTTCAGCAGCAGCAATCGCCATTACAAATAAACTAAAAGCCTGCCCCTTAACGGCAAGCGGATCTAAAAAATGAGCAAAGGCCACAAAGTTTATATTAACCGCGTTAAGCATAATTTCAATACTCATAAGAACTCTAAAAGCATTTCTTGAAATTAAAAGCCCAAAAAGACCTACAGAGAATAACAATGCTGAAAATGTAAGATAGTGAACCAGAGTGACCGTCATGATTTATTTAATATCCTTTTTACTTAGAAGAATAGTACCAACCAGCACTATTAAGAGAAGAACAGAAATTAATTCAAAAGGCAAAATATATTTATTTAGCATCAAGAAACCAATCTGTGAGAGGTACTTATCATCAACAAGTTGCACTAAAGATGATTGCCTTTCTGCACCAGTTAATTTCGCAATAGCTTGCCAATCTTGAGAACGAATAACAAAACTTAAAACCGCAAACACAAGAGAAGATATTAACATCGCAAATGTAACTCTTGCTTTAGAAGAAAATACTGATTCTTTAATATTATGAGCCTCTTCCTTTAAGGAGCAGAGCATAACCGCAAAAACTATGACCAAAACTATACCCACTGCATATATTAAGACTTGTGAAACTGCCACAAAATTAGCATTCAAAAGAAAATAAAGACCCGCTATCCCGATAAAAGTTCCTATTAAAGTAAAGCCCGCCCTAACTAAGTTAGGATTAAGTATCATACCCAAAGCACAAACTATAGAAATTGTGGCAAGAATATAGAAGGGTAAGGATGAAATAGTAGCTAGAAACTGCATCAAATTACATTCTAGTATAATTGTTTCGACAAGTAAATTTATGAGCTTGAAAAATTTAACCGAATCAAGAATTATTATTGACGGTTCTAATGGCAAACCTCAAATTAAGGGCACAAAAGTCAGTGTAGCTGAACTTATCTTACAAATTATCGAGGGGAAAGAACCTCCAGACATAGTTAGAGCTTATCGCAGCTTAAGACTAGAAGACATTAAAGCTTGCTTAGCTTACTGCTACTGCATTTCAGACAATATAGCTTTAAAACTTCAAACTACAGATGGCGCGACAAAAGATATACTGAAAGATCCTGAACTTGAAAGGGATAATAAAGAAAAAGCTTTTAATATTTTCTATGAAACTTTAGAAAACCAGGCTTCCGTTCAAGAAGACTTAACCAAGGCACATATAAAGAGACTAAAAGAAACCAAAAAGCTTCAAGTAAACGAAGAAACAAGTAAGATGTCCACACCAAATAAAAGGGCTTATGACCTTATCATCGAGCTAGGTGTAAAAGAAACTACTCGAATATTTACCGATCAAGATGCAATAGAGCAAAAGCTTGACATGAGCTTTGATAACTATCTATTTCAGATCAGAAAAGACGGTAAAGCTTGGCTAACTTATTCAGTAAAAGATAAAGTAGAAATAGATAAACAGATGCGACGTAATCTAAAAGTACGATTTATAAACCTGCAGAATGCAAAAGATGAAGGCATTTACGAAGGGTATCTAAGTACAGACAGAAAACATAAAATTTTTATAGAACGGAACGAAGAAGGTAAAACCTGTGGCAGGGCACTCTAATGGCGGATATTGGCGGTACTGGTAATTTTGACCCTAAAGCAAAAAAAATCTCAGGAGCAAAATCTACTAATAAAAAAGAGACTAAACCTTCCGCAAATGAAGTAGAGAATAACCACCGAGAGACCCACTTAAAAAAAATTCGTCACGAAAATCATGGCCGCTATTTAAATGCAAGTGATGCCCAAAAATTCGTCCCCCGCGCTTCACGAGAAACACATTTAGATGAATTTTCACCAGAACTCACACAAGACGATGATACTGATTTAATTACACCATTTAAAGCGAAAGAAGAAAAAGAAAAAGCTTTAATTAAAAACCCTCTACTAAAAAGTAAACTTGACCTAGTCTCTAAATCAAATAAATCAGACCTAAATGACCATCAAGATCACAACAAATCAAAACCTCCTAAACCTTCATTAAAGTCGCTACTTGCACCAAAAGGAAATGTAGATAGAAAAATGAATTATGAAGAACTCATCAATCTCAATCCTCAATTAAAGAAAGTTTCCAGTGTTCAGATAGATAACATGAAAGAACTAGTTAAAACCATGGAAGGAGAAATGCAGTATAACCTAAAAGAAACCGCTCTAGAAAAGAAATCTGCAAGAAAAGAAGAATCTATAAATCCCCCTCTTACGGAGCTCTTTGATTTTAATGAATTATTGAAAAACTTCAATTACAACGATTTACAGTATTCACTTGCAGCTTTATCCGATAGCGAGCTTGAGGATAAAGTTAAAACACAAATAGAAAATGTTCACAATGACCTAAGTGAAGATAATCCTTTACAGAATTTCCTACTATTAAATTTCCCATATCCGTTTCCCCTTTACTTTAAAGCAGTAGACGCAGAGTTTGAAGATATTCTAGATGAGCTTGAAGACGAAAATGAAAAACAGGAAAAGAACCAAGATACCTACGATAATGAAAGCGAAGACGAGAATGACGCGGAGGAAGATGATGACGAAGAATTCGTTCCAGATTCTATAGCTGCTCTATCCCTAGAAACTTATAATTTCGGCAAAATACTGGCCTTAGTTAAATACTCTAAAGACTTAAATAAATTCGAATTAAGTTTCAAGGGCGACATTAATGGTGAGGAACTAGCGATTGCCATTAATTCAAGTATAGAATTCACCTTAAGTTCAGACACCCGCATAAAAGAAAAACGCTTCAGAACATGGAAGGATAAAGCTTATGGTCATATAGCTGAAAATGAGCAACGGAAAATTCAAACTTTTATTGAAGGTAAAGCTAGTCCCGTCTTTTTAAAAACCTGCTGCACGCTTGTTAACTCTATTTTACGTAGTGATCAAGAGATAAGCGAATCTGAGAAACACAAAGGCGGTAAGATGTTATAAGCCATGGGGTCAAATGATTTAGAAAAAAGAATTATAGCAAAAGTCTCTTCTGCACATGGAATTAAAGGGGAAATAAAAATCTTCCCTTTGCTTGATTCATTTGAAGCACTAGAAGATATCAAGATGATCACCATCAACGACCAAGACTTTCATCTAGAGAGTTTTAGACCAGCAAAACAATTTCTCATAGTAAAACTCAAAGAAATTAGAGACAGGAATAGTGCAGAAGCACTATCAGGCTATGTATTTGCGGAAATTAAAAATAATTTAGAGGCTGATGAATTCTTTATTCAAGACCTTTTTAAGCTTAAAGTATTAAATGAAGAAGAAGAAGAACTTGGCATAGTTGAAAACATTAGTGAAGGTGCACAGATAAAAATTTTCGTAAAACTTAATGAAAGTTTTCAAAAGCGTAATTCTTTAATAATTCCTTTTGTACAGCAATTCATTGAGGAAATCAACACGGAAAAAGGCTTTATAAAAATTAAAGAAAGTGAATTCCTCCTTAGCTTGAACAGCTAGTCATACTTCTGCTAACATAGCAATTTGGTACTGCAATGAATATAATTGAAGGCTTAACTTTTGACGACGTTTTCTTAATCCCGAAATACTCTAATATTGAGCATCGGGCTGAAGTTAGCACTAAAACACAGATACTACCTAGCTTTACGCTCGACATTCCTTTCGTTTCTGCGAATATGGATACGGTAACTGAGTATAAGATGGCTTTTAGCATGATGGAACATGGTGGAGTCGGTATACTTCATCGCTACCTTAGTATCGAAAGTATGCTTGAACAGATTGAACTTTACAACACTGAAGTTAAAATTCATAAAATTGAGACTAATGTTCCTTTTATTGTCTCTATTGGTGCTAATGATTTTGAAAGAGTAAAAGCTGCTTATGCAGTGGGTATTAAAAATTTTTGCATAGATGTAGCTCATGGTCACCATCTGCTCGTTGAGAGATGCATCCAAAAATTAAAAGAAATTTATTCAGATATCGGAATTATTGCAGGTAACGTCTGTACCTACCAAGGTGCTTATGATTTATTTAAATGGGGAGCAGACTGCGTAAAAGTCGGTGTCGGTCCCGGTTCAGTATGTACTACTAGAATTAAAACTGGCTCTGGTTATCCTCAGCTCTCAGCTATTAAACTGGCTTTTCAGGCGAAGAAAGATTTTCAGCAGGTAAATCCTAATAGTCAAAAATTTATAATTGCTGATGGCGGTATTAAATACTACGGTGACTTAACCAAAGCGATAGCAGCTGGTGGTGATGCTGTGATGATGGGATCTTTATTCGCTGGCTGTAAACAAACTCCTGGAACTGTTTTCAGAAATGAAAATGAAGAAATGGTAAAAAGCTATAGAGGCATGGCCTCTATTCCAGCTCAAAGCGATTTTGGGATAGAAGATTTTAACGAAGAAGGTATTTCACTTACGGTTAAATATAGGGGTAATATAAAACACATTATCGAAAGACTCGCAAAGGGTTTAAGAAGTGGTATGAGCTACAGCGGAGCTCGAGACATTAAAACTTTACAAGAAGTAGCTGAATTCGTAAAAGTCACTCAGAGTGGCCATATTGAAGGACAGCCTCATAAAGCCTTTAAAAATTAAGCAGTATCTTTAATTGACCTGCTGGTCATGCGTTAAATTCAAGGCTAGAATCCCTCTTAATTTCTTGGTTGAAAGATAAGAAACTTTTATATCAGCAGTTTTAAAGCCTTGATATGTTATATAAATTCTCTTTTTAGATAATCTTAAATCTAAGGGCGTTTGCCAAGCGAGAGACTGCTCGCACTTTAATAAAGAATTGCTAAATAAATCATTCTTCACCTCTTCTGCGAAGTCTTCTAAATATGTGACTTTTTCACTAGCGACATTATAAATGCCACTGGCATTAGCTTCTACAAGGCGTAATAAAATTAAACAAAAATCACTTATATGAATGAAATCGCGAATTATCTGCCTTTCAGCTTCCGCATTAATTTTCACAGTAAATTGTTCATCTTTTGCACTACTCAAAAGCTGTTGCTTGAAATTTTGATATACTCCTCTACATTCAAACTCACCTCCATAAGGATTAGCCAACCTGATTATTAAAAAAGATTGCCTTAAAATCATCTCCATACCATCAGTCCTTACCATTTCAGATTTTTGAAATAATTCTTGAATAAATTTTTCAATTTGCATTTTATAAATACCGTAAGCACTTATTGGTTTTAAAAAATCATTTTCATCATTCGGAATTAATGGCTCTGAGTCATTTTCGCCATAAACAGCCGAGGAAGATAAATATATAAACTTAATTAGAGAATTAGTTTTTAAAGCGAATTCTTGAAATCCTTTAATGAAAAGCTTTTCTGCTTCTAAATTATTCAATGATGCGAAATGTAAAATTTCTAAATTAAATACCGAAGTCTCATCAAGAGCTTTACCCAAAGTCAATGAATCGCTCTTAGCACTGATAAGCAGGCTCTCTAGTGAGCAAGTGAATTCTTCCACCTGAGACAAGTCAAAAGCGATTTTTTTGATCTTATTATTTTCTAAAATGCCAAGATCCAACCTTGAAAGCTTTAAGTGCCTATCAAACAAAAAGATCTGATCATAAACTTCAAAAAAATCAGGACGAGACGCTTGAATAAAATTTAAAAAATTAGCAGCCAGATAACCAGTTGCACCAGTAACCAAAAAAACTTTATTTACTTTCAGCACAAATCAGAGTATAGCTAAATTAATAATTAAAGTGAAGCTATCTTATTTGTGTCTTTTTGCATTTTCTGCTGTTCTTCCTGTTCTTTATTCCAGTAAGATTCCTCTACTCTTAAAGCACCTAAAGATGCTTTTAAAACAGCGATGGCCTGCCTAGTAACAGCAGAACTCTTCGAGTCATTAGCGAACTCCGTCCAAGCACCATGCGTTTCCTTAATCAATCCAGCGTCGTAAGCGATAGCTCTAATAACTTCATGCTGATCAGCAGGACTTAACTCATCCTTACTATCCAAGTATTCATTAAAATCTTCACGAAGCTCGCTAACACTTTTAGCGGTATTCTTAGTCGTACTAAAATCACCAGCATTAGCTTTCTTTTTCGCTTCAGCCCCTTCCAATTCTAAAAAATCCGACATAAGACCTTCTAGCTGGGTTATTTCCTGCTGTACCGAGTCGATCAGTGACCTAGTCTGCGATAATCTTATTGTCGGATCAATAGAACTCATAATTTACCTACCTAATTAGAACGATTAGTTAATCGGCCCTTAGCCTGAACCACTCGCTAGTTTATTTGTTGCTTGAATGTCTTTCTTATTCTCATCAATCTCCGACTTCCAGAAAGATGCTTCGTTTCTCCAAAAACCAAGTAAAGACTTAGTCGTTGTAAGCTCTGTCCTTAAAGCCGCCGCTGATACTCTTCCAGCATCAGTATCGATAGCTAAAGCCTCTGACATCTGATTCTCTAAATCGGTGAGTATATCCTGATTCAATTCTACGAAAAACTCGCACTGTGCATGCCTAACCGATGGATTCACTGCATTTAACGCCATTTACATTCCCTCCTGTTTTCTCATTCTCTCTAACCTGACTAACTGCATTCTATACTCCTCCTCTGATGAATTAGTTCTAAAAGCTTTCTTTACAAGTGCATAATGATCAAATCTTTCTTCACTTGAAGAAGCATCCTTGAAAATTGCCCTGCCAAGACCCTCTAATTTTTTCTGTTGATCTTGAAGTTTTTCAATCTTTTCATTCAATTCCTGATCATTACGCATATCTTTTGCGGTTTTTCTAGCCCAAGAAGCGACATCACGTAAGGCATCAATACCACCAGCAGAAGCAACTTGAATTAATTGAACAAAATCATCTGGTATATCGATTTGATTTAAAATTGTTTTCTGTATTTTCTCAAATTTTTCTTTATACTCATCTTGCTTGCCCTTGTCTAATTCCCTTTTTTTAGCATCAGCCATATTATCTGCAAGAACGGCAAGCTGGTTTAAAGCAGAGATAAACTGAAGTGATGATTCAACATCTGTTTTAAGAGCTACATGCGATGACTCTAAAGACTTATACTGTTTTATACTCGCATCTTTATTCTTTTCATCCAGAAAATTATCAAAATTCTCATCCTTGAGCCTTGAAAAGGTTATTTCTCTTAAAGCATCTATATTAATTTCACTCATAGCTTTCCCTCAGATTTCCTCTTCTTAAGACTATGAGTAATAAATCACAAAAGAATTATGATTTAGTTAAGCTAAATCATAACTTAGTGACAAATATGAATTAGTTAAACTTTTTACCACGTAAAAGAGCAACAGAACCAGTTCTTGCTACTTCCTTAATTCCGAAAGGTGAAATTAATTGTATAACAGCATTAATCTTCTCTGAATCACCAGTAACCTCTACGACTAATGAATCTTCTGCGACATCAATAATGCGACTACGAAAAAGATCTGCAATTTCAATAATCTCAGCTCTATTTTGTTTAGAAGAGACTTTTATTAAAGCAAGCTCTCTATCAACATAAGGCATTTCACTTAAATCAGTTATCTTAATAACATTAATCAACTTATTAAGTTGTTTTTTAACCTGTTCAACATCATCCTGAGTGACAATAATCATGCGGCTCAAACCTTCTTGTTCACTTGGACCGACAGTTAAACTTTCTATATTATAGCCACGGCGACTAAAAAGACCCGATATTCGAGCGAGAACCCCTGATTCATTTTCAACTAGAACTGAGAGCACACTCTTTTTCATGATTTAAATATTTAATAGGTTCTCAATCAGCATCTATTAAATCTACCCTTTTCTTATGTCTTCCAGCTGTAAAATCAGCATCCAGCCAAGCTTTAACCATTCCTTTAGCTGAATCTTCATCAATAAATCTAGCTCCGATGGCAATAACATTAGAATTATTATGCTCCTTACTGAGTTTCGCATACTCAGCATTATGACAAAGTGCACATCTAATACCTTTAGTGCGATTAGCAGTAATAGACATACCAATTCCCGTACCACAAAGCAGTATTCCACGGTTTTCTTTATCAGACTTAACATTACGCACTAATAATTTTGCAAAATCAGGATAATCAACAGCTCGACTCGAATTACAACCAAGATCAATAACATCGAGTAAAAGCTCATCTTTTAAGAATTTAAGAAGAACCTGTTTAAGTCCGTAACCTGCGTGATCAGATGCAATAAATATGCTCATAAATTTGCTAATAAATCTTTTTTTATTGCTTGAAGAGCAGTTTTTATTGAAAAATCTATTCTTCTATCATCGATAGTAACACTTAAACCAGCGAGTAAAGTTCTATCATGCAAGACTTCTCCGAATTGAACCATCTTAGAAGTTAATCTCTCAAGTTCAGTCTTTAAAAAAACAAGCTCACCAGAATCTAATGGTGTTGGTGCGGAAACATTCACAATAACAATACCCTTAGCTTGATAATATATTTTTGTATAAACTTGACACAAAAATGGAAGAATATTTGCTCTATTTTTTTTAAGCAGTAATAAAACCAAGCTCTGAACAGGCTTCGATACATAATCGACAATAGCATCTAATAATTTCTCTTCCTTTTGTTTAAGCTCTATATTAGGGTCTCTTAAAAACGCTGCTATCGTGCCTTGACTCACTAAATTTTCGATAAAGCTCAATTCAGAAATTACTGACTCGTCAAGAGAAATCTCAGCAAGAGCACTCGCATATTTTTGGGCTATTTTTTTTAGCTGAATTATGTTCATTTGTAATCAATATTTTTTAAATTCGCAAATGCGGCTAAATGCTTACTGTCTTCACCCTTTTCAATTCTTTCAAGAAAACTAGATTGAACTGAAGCTGCTGCTTTTTCTATAAAATAGGCTTCCACCTCTTGATAAGCCTTCTTTTTTTTATCCTCTATTTCTCTATATGCAAGTGATTTCATCTTTTCTATCTCAAGCTCAGCTGACTCAATAATCTGTTTCTTTAAAATCTCAGCTGATTGCTCCGCAGAGTTAACAATTGCCTCAGCATCATTTTTTATAGAATCTATTCTTGCTTCTATCTTTGATAATTTTTCTTGATAACCTAATTTCTGATTTTCTAGTTCAACGGTCTCTTTATTTAATAAGATTTTCTTATCCTCAAGAGATTTTTTTAAAGCTCTAGGTAAGAAATAAAGTACTAAAAACAAAACCACCAAAAAGTTAATTAAATTACTTTCTAATATTATCTTCAGATAGTCATTTTCTAACATAAGCTTATACCAAACTATGATCCTGATTTCGAGATGCTGCAAGAGAATCTCGAGTCTTAATTACTAAATTTAACTTCTCTGATAGCGAAGCAGTAATCTGCTGAATATATTCAGTAGATGAATTCATTATTTCTAGTCTGTCATCTTCTACAGCATTAAGAAGCTCTTCAACCTTTACACTAAGATCTTTGGCCGAATTCTGAATTAAAGCCTCTTTTGCATGGCCAGCTTTAACCCTCGCCTCCAGCATAAGAGCATTCGCCTTAATTTTAGCTTCAGCAATGGTTTTATCTTCTTCTAAAACCTTAAACCTAACTGCAATTTTAGCCTGAAGTTCATTAATGGCCCCTCTAACTCCACCAGACTTCTCTTCTCTAGTTTTAATATTGTTGAAGACTGGCTTAAAAAAAAGCAAATCAAACAAGAATAAGAAAGCGATAAAGCTAACTAGAAAAAGAAAAGCGGTGAAGTCTATGGAGATCACTAATGAAAATCCTCTTTAAATTATTAAATCTTGCTGAAAATCAAGAACGAAACTAACCACGCAAGAATACCAAGAGCCTCAGCCATACCAGCGAAAATAATTGCGTTGGTAAAAAGAGCTGGAGTGTGATCTGGTTGCCTTGCTGAACCTTCAAGCATCTTAGCTGCAACATTACTTACTGCAATCGCTGGACCTGTAACGCCTAAAGCTGCAATACCTGCACTTAGAGCTAAACCTAGAGTTTCAATTTCTGCCATAACCTTATAACCATCCTTTTTAAGAATTAACTCAAGAAATTATAACAAACTTAAAACAGAATAATTGAAAAGCTTAACCACAGTTTAAAGTTTCTCGGTTTAAACATATATGTATGAGAGTGTAAAAAGGAAAAATATATGCAAGGACATAATTACGGATACATACCAATGCCTACAGAGGGAATCAAAGTTCCTAAACCTACTATTCATGGTGCGGCAGAGTATAACCTAGTAGAGGGACAGAGCTTTGGTCAAACATTAACCAATATTATAGGTAAGGCTAATGAAACAATAGGAGCACCGCAACAATTGACTATAGATGCAGTAACCAAAGGAAATGTAGATATACACGAAGTAATGGTGGCACTAGGTAAATCAGAAGTAGCCTTTAAATTAATTTCATCCCTATCTCAAAAAGTAATTGGAGGCTTTGAGAAACTTGTCAGTATGCAAGTTTAGCCTTATCTTTAATTAATCGTACGCATTTGTTATCTTACATCTTAGTGCGGGTATATCTTAGTGTACCTATACCTGAATGAGATAATGGTTTAGTAGTAATGGCAAGCGAAGTAGTAGCTGATAACGGAATGAACGAAGGAATCGGTGCTGGAAATGCACCTGTTAGCTATGCTAATGCTCAGTCAAGCCAAGGCTTTATCAATGACATAATCTCAGATCCACAGAAGCGGCTTTACGCCATCATCGGGGTCTCTGTGGTCGCAGTTTTATTAGTAACTTTTATTTATATAGGAGCTCAGCCTAAAAATGAAAATCGAGGTAAATTAGTACCTTTAGTTCAAGAATTAAATCAATCAAGAGCTTTTGAAATTATTGCTAAATTAAAATCAGTCAATATCGAAGCAAAAGTAGTAAATGGTGAAAAACCAGGTGAATACGTAGTTCAAGTCTATGAAAAAGCCATAGAGACTGCATACCTAGCACTTTCCAGAACTAATTTACTAGAGGATGAAGGCTATGGCCTTTTCGACCAAAATGACTGGGCTGCTAGTGATTATGATAAAAGAATAAAGCTCACAAGAGCTATCAATGGTGATTTATCTAAAATCATCAGCAGACTTGATGGCTTAAGAACAGCTATCGTTAGAGTGAACATACCAGAACAGCAGTTATTTACAGAACAACAAGCTCCAACCACTGCAACAGTACAACTAGAGTTAGAAAATGATGCAGAAAAATTATCTAAAACTCAGATACAGAGTATCGTCAATGTACTTCGTGGTTATATTCAAAACATCAAAGAAGATCATATCTCCATAGTAGACACGCAAGGTAATAACTACAGTGCCTATAAAGAAGAAACTGAATCAGATGTCGAAGATTACATAGATGAAGTAGAAAAAATAAATACCAAGATGAAAGAGAGAATCAGCAAGTATCTTGACGCTATTCTTGGTGCAGAAGATTACAAAGTCAGCGTAAGTGCTTCTGTTAGTAGGGAAAAGATAGAACAGCAAGAAACCACATACACCGAAGGAGCTGTAGGCTCAAGACAGACAGGAACAGAGTATCTTAATCAAGGTGAGAATGCAGCAATACCAGCAGCTGGTGCTGCGAATGGTAAAAACTATTCTCACCAATCAGTCAATGAAAGTCTTTTACCAAGCTTCGAACAAAAACATACGACGTATCTACCAGGCAGGGTCACTGACGTAACTGTAGCCTTAGCTTTAGATAAATCTGTACCTTCTATGGTCTCGTTAAAGCAACTTCAAGAAAGTGTAGCTGCCATTATTGGGCCAGACATCGATCCCGAAAATGTAAAAATTACTATCGCAGATTTACATGCCAAAGATCAACTAGAAGCACCAGTAAAAGCCGTCGAGACTCCTCAGGGATGGTTTGACAGTATGGGATTCTGGGGTAAAGCGATGACCATAATTGGCTTTATAGCTCTTGCATTAATTGCAAGTTTATTTGGATTAAGCTTCCTGAGTTCCTTTGCGAACAAAGATAGTCAAGCAGAAACAGATATTTATCCAGACTTAGGTAATGAGTTTGAAGATGATGTCCCAAACAACGATATAGAAGCAGATAATGATGGTGAGGATTACGGCGAGAAAGAAGCCTTAAGACAACAAGAAGCACTATTAAAAGAAATGATGAGCCAAAGTGCTCCACCAAAATACTTTGAACAAGAACAAAGTAATATTTATGATAAAGGTAGTATGAGCAACCCTGGTTTTGAACGCAGTGATACCAGACAAAATTCTCCGCTTTCATTGAGTGGCAGCGTTGGTAATTCAAACAATGAAGAGATTAAATTTGAGTCATTATTAAATAATTTTGAGAGCGTAGCAAATAGAAAACCAGATCTGCTTGCTAAAAAGATTGAAGTTTGGTTAGATGAAAAAGAATAATGACAGCGACAGAAGAAAAGAAAAACAAAAAATTAAAATCCTTAGCTTTAATTCTTAGATCGCTTGCCCCTGAATCTCAAAGAGCTATTTACAAACAGCTTCCAGATGAATTAGTCAGAAGAATAACTCAAGTAAGCCTAGATATAGATAAAGAATTAACTAAAGAAGACTGGGAGATTTTCACCCATTCTTGGCCAGAATTTTCACATTTAATCAGTGGCGTAGTACAAGAAACTCAATATGAACACTGCGCAAAATTTAAAAACAAAGAAAGACCAAAAGTACAGGAGTATCTAGACTATAGAATGGGGAATAAGAAAGGGAGACCTAATTTAAGTAGCTCAATTACCCGAATAATAGATAACTTCATAGCCCAAAATGCTAATTAAAGCACAAAAAAGAAAAGCCACAGCCCCAACAAGTTTCCAAAACCAATCAGCAGCTAGATTTGAGCAACCTGAGCAATCGGCGTTGCCATTACAAGAAGTTCAAATCCCTCAACAGTTACAAACTCCTGTTATTCAAATTGACCGAGCTGAAATCCAAAAGATAGTAGAAATAGAAAAACAAGCCATACTACAACGCTTTGAAGCAGAAGTAGCAGAAAAAAGAAGAGCCGCTGAAGCAGAAATACAGAGTAAGCTTGAAGAAATAGAAATTAATTTAACAAATATACAGAGACGTGAGCACGAGATTGAGAATATTTTAGCCACGGAAAAACAAAATCTAGAAGCTGAGAAAGCTGCGGAACAGGAAAGAATTCAGACTATAGAACAACAACTTCAAAGTCAGTTTGAAACAGCTATTCAGCAGGGCTTTGAGCAAGGCTACCAAGAAGCCAAAACAAATTTAGACAAAGTCAGCAATGAATTTGAAGAAATTATTCACAATATACATCGTTCCAAAGAAGAACTTCTTCTAGAGATAGAACCACAAATCACAAGCATAGCCCTAGAGGTAGCTAGAAAAATTTTACAAAGAGAAAGTAAACTAGATAGCAACCTGATTCTAGAACAAGTTAAAAGTGCTGTTAGAAAAGTTACGATTAGAGGCGGTCTCTTAGAAGTCAGCATCAATCCAGACGATACCCTGCATCAAACTGAGCTAGAAAGTGTTTTAGACAAAATGCTTGATAAAGAAGTTCGATTAATTTTCAAAGAAGATCCTCAAGTATCTCTAGGTTCTTGCATCATTGACACCCAAGGCGGTCAATTAAATGCAAATTTTAAGATTCAGATAGAATCTATTAAGTTAGCTTTTGAAAAGTACTTCGGCAAGGAAATAATTTTAATAGACGCTCCCGATGAAGAGGAAGAAATCACCTCTAATAATGAAATAGAGTTACAAGAAGTAAAACCAGAAATAGAGTTACATGAATTAGAAACTCTAATTGAGGCACTGCCGCTAAATACGGGCACAGAAGCAGAAGAAGCACTAGGACTTGAAGTCAAGCTAGAGTCTGCAATAGAAAATACAACAAATCCAGATAGTAACATTGAAATTAACAACTTAGAAACAGAAAAGATCGTAGAGCTTGAAACTGCCACCCTAGATTTAGAATTCATCTCAAACCAAGAAAGTGAAAGCGTCTTAGAGCTCACGCCTGAATTAGCAGATAATCATTTCTTTTTCGAAAGTACAGCAGATGCACAAAGTCAACTGACTTTAAATGAAGCCTTTTCAGCTGATGCCTTAGCCTTAATGAATGAACTCGATTCAGCTTTTAGCCAGAAACATGTTAACAATTCTACAGATGAATACATCGACCTTGAGACATTAGACGCCGAATTAGAATCAGTGTTAAATGAAGATGTTAATCATACTGAAATAAAAGCGACAGAAGATCTCAATAAAACTGAAAGCTCTAGTGAGATTAATGAAAACAGAGAAATTGAAAACGATAATGAGATTAAAAACCCTAATGAAACCGAGGATATTAACTTAGAAGACTTGCAAGCATTATTTGCAGGGGATAATGAAGCAAGCTTTGATGAAGAAACTAATGCCGACCTTGATTTTATCCTAGATCAGCTTAAAGAAAATACACCAATTGATCTAGAAAATGATGGGTCTAATGAGAGTAAAGTAATAAAGGAGACTGATGAATTAGATAAAATCATGGACAAATCAGATTTAAGTAAATTAGATTTAAACTTCGACCTTGAGTCACCTGACGAAAAGGATTTAGATGCTTTAGAAGAAAGCATGGACGCACTATTGACAGAAGTTGAGGGTGAAGACACGGATGAGCTCGAAGCTTTACTTGGTTCAAGTAGTATCAAGCTTGATTTCTCAGATGATAACAAAGAAGAGAATTTAGCAGAAATTTCTATTGATGATTTTGAAGAAGATGACGATGAAGACTTGCCAAAGATTGTCATTGACGAACTTGATGATGATGATGAAGCAATAACAAATCTTACCGATGAAGAAGAAATAGACTTCAGTGAAAATCCGAAAAAAGAGCCAGTATTTGAAGAATTCGATGAAGCTTACGATGATGATTACAGCGAAGGCAAGGACCCTCGCTTCCCAGATTACTAAAGATCCACTAAAAAATGCTTAAAGTAGCATTTTCCCTTAAATAGCAAATCTTTAGAGAAAACTATATAATTAACTTTATGAGTACATTAAATGTTACGGTAAGAGCTGAGTATACACCCAACCCTAATAGTTTAAAATTCATTTGCAGCGAAACCCTTTACCCATACGGAGGATCGCTTTCGTATGATTCCAAGATTACAGCTGAAGCAGCTAAAAATCCAGTTGCTATAAGACTTTTCGACATAGAAGGTTTAAATAAAATATTTATTATGTCAAACTTTGTCACTATTGATAAAGAAGACCATATAAATTGGAAGGATATTCACCTAGAAGTAAAAGAAGTTATTAAGGATCATTTATCTTCCTTTAAAAAATGGGCTGAAGAAAATGCTCCAGCCATCCCCGAAAGTGATGGTAGTGAAGGCGGTCTTAGATTAGAAATAGAAAGAGTACTTGATAAAATCAGACCTTCTTTAATGGCCGATGGCGGAAATATAGAACTCGTAGACGTAATCGGCACAGATGCAAGATTAAGAATGGTCGGAGCCTGTGGAACCTGTCCTAGCTCTTTAATGACGATGAAAATGGGCGTAGAAAGAGCTTTACTCTCTGAGCTACCTGGTAAAGTTGAAACAGTGACACAGGTTTTTTAGGTTTTTTTCAATTTCAACTCAAAGCAATAGACTCGATAATATAATCCCTAAATCACCAATAAAATCACACCCAAAATAATTCGATAAACCACAAATAAAGTAAAAGTATTCTTACTTAAAAACTTAATTAAAAAATCTATAGAAATTAAACCAGCAAGGAAGCTAGTAAAGAAGCCTACAGCGAAATATAAGCCCTCGTTCATTAAATCAAAACTCGCACCAGCAGCGGTATATATTTCAAACAGATCTTTAGTCGCAAGCAAACCAGCACCCGCAATGGCTGGGCTACCCAATAAAAAAGCAAAGCGTACAGCAGCAGCACGATTCAGACCAAGACTCAAACCCGCCAAAGAACAAATCCCCGAGCGAGATACTCCAGGAAATAATGCAAGGCACTGTGCAAGACCGATCAAGAGAGTATCTTTAAAAGAGATATCCGAAATTTCTTTTTTCTGAGGAAAAACTTTATCAGCGATAAAAAGTAATACCGCCACAATAAATAAAGTAAAAGCTATAAATTTCGTAGAGCGCAGCAATAATGAATGTTCAAAGAATGGCTTACAAGTAAAACCTATTATCACAACTGGTAAAGTAGCCACAACAATAGCAAGTAATAATTTTCGCTGTGATTTATCTAGAATCAAACCTAGAAGATCTTTTCTAAAATAAATTAAAATCGCAAATAAAGTTCCTAAATGTAAAAAAGCATCAACATTAAGCCCTGGGTCCTGCCAGTGAAGCAGCTTGGGGAAAAGAATTAAATGAGCAGAACTGCTAATCGGAAGCATTTCAGTTACACCCTGAACTAAGCCGAGAATAAAGATCTGGAAAATATCCATAAATAAAATATTACAGCAAATCAGGGCGATATTTTTTAGTCATTTTTAAAGCCTCTTCAATTCTCCAGAAAAGAATTTTCTTATGATCACCAGACTGCAAGAGCTCTGGGACAGTCTTTCCATGAAAATCTTTAGGGCGAGTGTAATGTGGATACTCTAAAAGACGTAAAGCCAGAAAGCTTTCTAGGGATTTAACATCATAGTCCAAAAGCAAATCCTGAAGGCGTTTCAGCTCAGCTTTAGTAAGATCATAATCCTTAAAATGAAAAAGCTCTTGAGCCGTGCTAAAGCTGTCAGCCGCATGGCTTTCAGTAGAACCTAAGACATTAGGCAGCAAACGCGAAACCGAGTCTATCACCGCCATAGCAGCAAGCTCACCACCCGTTAAAATAAAATCCCCCAAAGAAATAACTTTAGTCGCTAAAGAATAAATCCTCTCATCGAAACCCTCATAGTGACCGCAAAGCATGATGATTTGTTTTTTCCGTGCTAGCTCTGAAACGAGCTGCTGATTTAAGACTTCACCTCGTGGTGAAAAAATTATCACCTCTGGGGCGTGTAGCTGAACTCCAATTTCTGCGTTTTTGTCGTCCTCATGATCCTCATGTATTCGTGATACACTGCGGTCATTCGTCCTCCTCAGCCTTGAACTTGTTCGCTCAGCCACACGCCCCTCTGAGGAACTAGACGATATAACAGATTCAAGACAGTCATAAAAAGGCTGCGGCGAAAGCAGCATCCCAGCACCGCCTCCATAAGGCGTATCATCAACTTTTTTATGCTTATTCGCAGAGAAGTCTCTAGGGTTATGCACGAGAACCTCACAGGCATTAGATTTCTGGGCATTCGCCAAAATACTAGCGTTACAGTAAGACTGAATTAATTCTGGAAATAAAGTCAGAACATCAAATCGCATTAAAAACTTCCCTGTTACACATAAAACAGCTTAGGATTTATAAATTCCTTATCCTTAGTATTAGCTAAAAGATATCCAGCTGCTTCCAAATAATTATTAACAACCTTATGCGGTATAGCATAAAAATCGGCAGGATCATCAACGACAGTCTGATTATTAAGTACCGTCAGCAATTGAATTTCAGACTTATGAGCTTCTATCATTGGAACACCATTACAGCAATCATAAGGCACAACCAAATTAGATAAATCAGCCACCCTAATATCATCCTCTTTAGGATTTAAATCCCAATCAGCTGGATTTACATATTCAGACTGAAGCAGTTTATAAGAGTGTTTCAGGGGAATAATTCTCGGCGAAAACTGAAGACACTTAAACACTGATGGCAGAAAGGTATGTGCGAGCTGCTCAGCTGCTACCCGTGGGTGAACTACCCCTTCATGCTGAATAGGATAATCGAAGACTGGTGCATGGGCAGAAGGAATTAGAAATTGCTTAGAGACCATATGTGAGATTTTCGCTTCTATAGAACCGATAGGATCTACGCCAGCTCCATCTAAATATTCTTTAGAATTTTCTGAATCTAAGGCTAAAGGTAATTTAACTAATAAAGCTAAAGCTGTCGCCCCAGCTTCTACAGCCTGCTTGCAGGCATTTAGCAGTGGAACTATATTCCCGAGCCCTTCTAGGCTAACATTTAGAGGAATCTCCGTATAAAAAATATTTTCTAGCACATCCAATCCGTAAACATTCTCTGCCGCATGGATAGCATTTTCAGTAACTTCTTTCTCTCTTAAAGCCGCTCCAGAATCCATAACTACTGCTATTTTATGCTTCACGTTCAGGCGCAGGCATATTTGGTTAGCAAAAAATCTATCTAAAAGATATCCTTCCAGAACCGTCACATTCTGTGGAATATCCGTAAGTGCAGCAGCATTTATAACATTTGGGTGAGTGATAAGCAGATCAGATGCTTTCGCTAAAAGCTTAGCCACAGGCGTGCCATCACCAGCATAACCACCAATTTTCGCCCCAATTCCAGTAGGAATAATTAACGCATTGATGTTTCTATAAAGTTTCTTTACCGTCATTTAACTTATTTATTATAGTGAATATTAATGGGTAAAGGCTAATTAACATGGATCTTTTCAGCTTTAATCTAAACTTGTTTGGTCCTGACGAAGTAGTACCTGAGGTTAAGATTGATGATATTCAGATACCTACAGTAGTAGAACCACCCAAGCTTGAGATTCCAGCTCCAGTTGTTATTGAAGATACTTTTTCATCTTCTGATCAACTGCCCCCTCCCCCAGCCGCAAATTCTACAACAGTAAAGCCGAAACAGCCAGAAACTTGCACAACGCCTATTACTGATACTTTTAAATTTAGCCCAAGTAATCCAATCACCCCAACGATATTCACTCAGCAATCTACTTTTGACTGGACTAAAGTTACATGGGAAGTGTCTGATATATCTATAGATGCATTTAAAACTGATACCACTTATAGTGCAAAGTTTATAGAGCATGATGCTGCTTTGAAATTAGCTTTCGCAGACCCAAGCAAAAATTTCACAAGTATTTTTAACTCTGATAATTTTCAAGGCTACATAATTGATGATGGTAAATGGTCATACAGTGAGTTAAAAGACTTCGAGAAAAAATTAACTGATCTTGACACTAAAGGTCAGTTAACACCTGAACAAAAGAAGGGCTTAGAATCACTAAGGAAAGAATCATCCCAAATAGAAGCCACAGTAAGATCAGGCTCAAATATTGACCCCAACAGCATTATAGACTCAAGACTCAAGAATGGAGGACAAGGCTTCTATGATAATCTTACTAAATTATCAAACACCGTTAAGGAGCAAGAGGCTAGGAACTCAGCAGCTAAAATATCCAATGAAAATATTTTCATTAGAGACACGTTCGCTAAGGAAAACAAATCAGAGACAAGAATTAATGAACTTGCAGATAAACTAATCAAGAATGATTATTCCAGCAAAGAAGCGAAACAAAAAGATCTAGAAGAATTTCTGAAACTCTACACTGAGCTAGGCAAAGCAGAGAAGTCAAAAATGAAGGACAGTGGTATTTTTGAGAAAATTATGAATAAAGCGGAGATTCAAACTGCTATTAAAAACATTATTGATGAATCTCAAAAAAACTTCCTTGATCGATATAAAGAATTAAAAGAGCTCGAAAGAAGTGGCAATATTTCAGCTGCAGATAGAGAAATTTTACAAAAAATGGAAGAACAGAAAAAGAACATCTTAGAATTGCAAGAAAAAATTAAGAAGAATCCAGAAGAAGCTTATAAATATTATCAAGAATTAATGATCGCTTATGCTGAATCTGGTGATTATCAAAAAGCAGCTAACATGGCAAATGGTACAGTTACCGCTACTGATGTCGCAAACATGCAAGAAAGAATGGCCACAACAGAAGAACAAAGAGAATCCGCAAATATTTATACAAACATACTTTTATCTGATAAAGTCTTACGTGCAAAAAATAAAATAGATACACAGGAATTAGCTAGCTGGATAGCACAAAAAGGTGGATCAAATAAGGTTCAGCATGAATATAATATAAGTAATGATGTGATGGATAGCATAGACAGTGAAATGCATGAGTTTTATATAAATGATCAAAGTACTTATAGTCGATATGACACAACAAGCAGTTATTACTCAAACCACGAAGATGAAATACGTCCAGGAAGTCCTGAGTTTGATGCATTACCGAAGGAAGAGCAACGCTCAAGACTAGGTCAATTAAATACAGAAATTGCACAGAAGAGCGCAGTAGAAGAACTCACATCTTGGGGAGTTCCTAGAAATATTGCAATTGCTATAGTAACGAATAATATCTCATTTCTACAAGCCCAAGCCCAAGATATGCCAATTGAGGTAGCTTCCAAATATTTAAACTTAGCGGGTTTAAATGTCGCAACCCCAAACACCAGGTCAAATGATGTAAATAATTTTATAGGCTTAACTATAAGCTAAAAGCCGCCCTCTTTTCGACAGCCGTCCCTAAAAACTTAAGCAAAAAACTTAGCTTCCTTAATCTTAAACAGATCCACAAAGAAAAACAGCAGAGTCTTAGTCACGAACAACGAACTAAACAAACTAATCAAAACACCAAGAAGCAGTGTCACGGCAAAGCCTTTCACTATCCCAGTTCCAAATATAATTAAAACCAAACTAACGATAGAGGTATTCATATTACTATCAAAAATACTGCTATAAGCCTTATCAAAACCATCTCTCATCCCAATAAGAACAGACTTACCAGTCGCCATCTCTTCTTTAGCACGCTCGAAAATTAATATATTAGCGTCGACAGCCATACCGATACTTAAAATGAAACCAGCCACCCCAGCAAGAGTTAAGGTTACTGTATCTTTAAACACTGCAAGAGTGAGGAATACATAAATGAGTAGAGCTAAACTAGCTACTGCACCAGAAAATCTATACATAGAGATCATAAAAATAACGACTAAAGCGAAGCCTAAAATTCCAGCCCAAAGGCTCTTGTTGATTGACTCCTGCCCCAAAGTAGCACTAATAGAGCGTTCTGTAAGAATTTTAACCGGTACGGGTAAAGCACCAGCGTTTAACTGTACAGCTAGATCCTGAGCATCTTCTACTGAAAAATCACCAGAAATCTGTCCAGAACCTCCAGAGATAACACTTTTTACAGTAGGTGCAGAAATTAAATTTCCATCTAAAAAGATCGCAAGCGGCTTGCCTATTAACTTAGCTGTAAGCTCCGAAAACTTCCTAGCTGAATCTGGTTTTAAATCAAAATTAACAGCCCAGCCCATGCCACCATCAGACATCGCCTGTGCTTTTTTAAAATCAGCCCCAGTAATACCAGTAGAAACCCACTCTCCCTTTTCATTCATTTGAGCAAATTCAAGAAAAGCAGTAGCCAGCAGTCTTCTTTTGACCGCTTGTGGATTAGCTCCTGGAACTTCCACTAAGACTCTATCCTTACCGACCTGCTGTACAACAGCTTCTGTAGTACCTGAAGCATTAACCCTATTTTCAAAAACCTTCACTAAACCAGCCATAGTCTCTGGATTTATTACAGGAACAGCTTCTGAGGGCAGTGCCTTAAACTCAAACTGCGAACCACCGATTAAATCCAAACCCAGTTTTATATTACTGTAGACATTAAAATTTGCGACTGTGCAAAATGGCTTTCGGGGAGACTCTAAAGGAGCATTAACTAACTGTTTTTGAGCTCCAAGCTTGGCAGTAGGCTGATTAATTAACTGAAAACTAAAGACCGAAAAGAGCGCCCAAAGCATCATTACACCTATTACAATAAGCCTAAAATTACGTTTTACAAATTCCATGCTCTAGTTAATTTAGCATGGGATCTAAAAACTTACTTTTAAATACAGAATAATTTTTAGATTCGTAGGTTTCCTTAACTTTCGCAAATATTTGATTTAAATTACCAACATCCTTGGGGTAAAATGCCACCATAGTCGAGCCAGAACCTGCTAATAAAACCTTCTTGGCTGCAAATTTAGAATACAAAGTATCTTTAATTTGAATCAATTCCGGATAGTCATCTTTAATCGCTTCCTCAAAGCTATTATAAAGATCTTCGATAACATCTTCTTTCTGAGCAGATAGTAAAGGTCCCTCTCGATTAAAAACTAAACCTGTAATTTTCTTTAAACGTTTTTTCTCCGCGAATCTATCAACAGCTCTATAAGCATCTGATGTAACGATGCCGAAATTAGGTCTAACCATAATTAAATTAGAGATCTCATTATAATTAATATTTGATTTTCTATCCTTAAAATCGTCCCCAATTCCTTCAGCATAAACACGAGGCTGAAGAAGTGAATTTAAGCAAAATGGTACGTCTGCACCTATTTTTGCAGCTAACTCGAAAAGAAAATTCGAAGAAAGCCCAGCATTAAAATTCTCAAAAAAATATCTATTAATTACTCTTAAAATCGCAGCAGCGTCAGCACTTCCGCCAGCTAAGCCAGCTGAAATGGGGATTTTTTTATCTATATAGATGCTTAGTTTGATTTTCTGAATTTGTTCTAAAACTTTTGGGTCCAAAGCAGTAAAATAAAGCATCAAAGCTTTATATACTATATTCTTTTCTCCAAGCTTATCTATTTCAGGCACATTCGATTTAATGATCACTTCATAGCTAATTTCATCGGATTTAGCAACTAGAGACTCTATCTCGACATTTAATTGATCTGCCAAATCGATAGATTGAAACAGGGTCTTGATATTATGAAAACCATCCTCGCGTGGATAAAACTTACGATCAAGGACATCAAGATATAAATTAATCTTAGCTGGAGCTTTTTCTTGGTAAACGGTCTTTATTATCACTTCTAATATTATGGACGTTTTATATTAAAAAGCAAACATAAAATACAAAGGATCACTTTGAAATCATACTTTAAGGGTAGTTTTCAGCTAAAAACTTTAAGAGACAATTACAAATCATATACAAACCTCTTGAAGACTAGAAAATTTTAAACAAACTGAAAACTGAATAATACCTAAACCTCATTAATGAACACTCCACTAACAAGAACTGAGTTTTAATTGAAAACTTGTTAGCTTCACAGTGATCGACCATAGGACTGGTGTCCTACTCCTTAAAAGGAGGTGATCCAGCCACACCTTCCGGTACGGCTACCTTGTTACGACTTCACCCCAGTCAATGGCACCACCTTAGGCGGCTTCCTCCCAAATGGGTTAGAGCACCGACTTCGGGTGTTACAATCTTCCGTGGTGTGACGGGCGGTGTGTACAAGACCCGGGAACACATTCAACGCAGCGTGCTGATCTGCGTTTACTAGCGATTCCGACTTCATGCAGGCGAGTTGCAGCCTGCAATCCGAACTGAGACCATTTTTGAGAGATTAGCATCTTATCACTAAGTAGCGACTCGTTGTAATGGCCATTGTAACACGTGTGTAGCCCAGGCCATAAGGGCCATGATGACTTGACGTCGTCCACACCTTCCTCCGGTTTAACACCGGCAGTCTTGCTAGAGTGCCCAACTAAATGATGGCAACTAACAACGTGGGTTGCGCTCGTTGCGGGACTTAACCCAACATCTCACGACACGAGCTGACGACAGCCGTGCAGCACCTGTCTTGTAGCTCCCGAAGGCACTCGAGTGTCTCCACTCGATTCTACAGATGTCAAGGCCTGGTAAGGTTTTTCGCGTTGCATCGAATTAAACCACATGTTCCACCGCTTGTGCGGGTCCCCGTCAATTCCTTTGAGTTTCACACTTGCGTGCATACTTCCCAGGCGGAATACTTAATGCGTTAGCTACGATACCACAGGGGTCGATTCCCATGACATCTAGTATTCATCGTTTACGGCTAGGACTACAGGGGTATCTAATCCCTTTCGCTCCCCTAGCTTTCGTTTCTCAGCGTCAGAAATGTCCCAGTGAGCCGCCTTCGCCTCCGGTGTTCTTTCCAATATCTACGCATTTCACCGCTACACTGGAAATTCCACTCACCCCTAACATTCTCTAGTTCTGTAGTTTCAAAAGCGTGTATGGAGTTGAGCTCCATTATTTCACTTCAGACTTACAAAACCGCCTACAAACTCTTTACGCCCAATAAATCCGGACAACGCTTGCACCTTCCGTATTACCGCGGCTGCTGGCACGGAATTAGCCGGTGCTTCCTTTGAATGTACAATCAAATTTTTCCATTCTGACAGTGGTTTACACCCCACGAGGCGTCATCCCACACACGGTATTGCTGCGTCAGACTTTCGTCCATTGCGCAAAATTCCCCACTGCTGCCTCCCGTAGGAGTATGGGCCGTATCTCAGTCCCATTGTGGCTGGTCATCTTCTCAGACCAGCTATTGATCGTCGCCTTGGTGAGCTATTACCTCACCAACTAGCTAATCAAGCGCAGGCTCCTCCCAGAGCGAAAAAACTTTCAGCTCACGCCATATGGGGTATTAGCCAAAGTTTCCCTTGGTTGTCCCCCACTCTGGGGCAGATTCCTACGTGTTACTCACCCGTCCGCCACTTGAGTATCTCCGAAGAGACCTTTCCGTTCGACTTGCATGTGTAAGGCATACCGTCAGCGTTAGTCCTGAGCCAGGATCAAACTCTCCATGACTTTTGATATAGTAATATACTACGTCTTAAAGTGTCCTGCAAAACTCAATTTTTGGATATTAACGAGATTCTTGTTGGTATTATTCAGTTTTCAGTTTACTTCCTGCTGACCTCGTCATCAGGAATTACTATCTTAGCAAAAGAACCTAGAACTTGCAGTACCCTTTGCTAAAAAAATCTTAAGATTCCCCCTCCAAAGAAAATAAATACTGAGAAGATACTAACTTTTCTGCTGCGTAAAGCCTCTTAAACGAGCTACTGGCCAATAAAAAACATAAAAAGTACCTAAGCTTGCAAAAAATATAAACATTAAAAAGACTGCGTTAAAGGCTGCAAAAATAGTAATTAGAAGAGCCTGCTCTCCTATATTAAACCTGAGAATCGGAACCCTCTGATAGACCTGTTTTCCAAAAGACAATATAAGTGTAATTAGCGGTAACTGAGACTGATCTTTCACATTCGGCTCTGATTCAGATCCTATTTTTAAAGTATTTCCAGAAAGCATATTATTAGAAGAATATTCTGAACCTGAATTATCCGCTGGTAAAGAAACCACTTCTGGAGACAGTTTCATATCCTGATTCACGTAATAATCTATTAATAGAACAGTAAAAAGAGCAAGCATCGCCACAGGCCAAATTAGCCAAAGTTCAAAACTTAGATTAATACCCCCAAAATGATAATTAATATAATTTATCGTCGATGAGCCAGAAAGATTAGATAAATCTCTAAAATTTAAAGCATATCTATGCTTTAAGAAAAAACCTAAAGCCAAGGAAAAAAAATAAAGAAAGTCTTTAACCCTATCTGCGATTCGATCTAGCCATGCTCCTAAAACAGAGAACTGCTGCCTGTAACGAGCAAGCTGCCCGTCCATACAGTCAACAATAAAAGATAACTGAACCAACAATGCTCCAAGTGTCATGAATAAAGGGCTTGCAACAACAAAACAAGCAGAGGCTAAGACGCCAAGAAAAAGAGCAAATAAAGTAACGTGGTTCGGAGTTATCCAATTTATATCAGCGATGTACCTTAAAAGATAATTTGCGACAGGACCCGAGAAGATACTTGCCCACCAACCATCTATTTTCTTTATAGCTGCTTTTAATTTAATTTCATCTACCATATAACTTCAGTATAATCTCAAAGCTTGATTCTTGAAGACGCTGTGCTAGATGAGTTCTAACTTCGCAGCGCTAGGAGAAGTTTCAATTTTTTATAACAAACAGTCGAAAAATGCCAATTTAAGCATTTTTCAGCTAATACCTAAAGAAATACTATGAGAAGATTAAACTTAATGCCAGAACCAAAAAAAAACCGTGAAGATTATTTACAAGATAAACCCTCAATAGAGGAAGACGAAAACGCGGAAATTGGAGTTCAGCTACACGCCCAAGAATCAAGCGGTACAACAGATGCCATATATGACCCAACCCCAAAAGATATTACAGAACATCTTGAAGAAATAAGGAATAGACTTTTCCTAGTTCTTGGTCTTGGAGTATTAATTTTCATTATCTGCTTCAATTATTCAGAATTCTTTATAAGCCTGCTTGAAAAGCAAGCCCCACAAGGATCGAGTTTTTTCCAATTAAAGCCAGGTGAATTACTCTTTAGTAGTTTTAAAGCCTCTGGCTTTGTGAGTTTAATATTAATCAGCCCAATTATCTGCCAGCAAATCTTAGCCTTTATCAGATCTGGTCTTAAAGAAAAAGAATATAAAATATTAAAAATTATTTTCTTAAGCATACCCTTACTTTTAGTGTCTGGGATTAGCTTTGCGTATTATTTCATACTGCCTCCTCTTCTAAGCTTCCTACTCGGTTTTAACAGCACAGTGATAGAAAGCCGCTATGGTATAGAACATTTCGTAAACCTCTGCTTATCACTACTGATGATCACTGGGATCAGTTTTCAAATTCCCATTTTAATCCTAGTTCTTAGCTTCTTTAAACTAATTACAATCAAACAACTTTTATCTATCTGGCGTTATGTTACAGTGGGAGCTTTCGTGCTTTCAGCATTCCTAACACCCACACCAGATCCTTTTACTATGTCGATTTTAGCTTTTGCTATTTTAGGGCTTTATTTTTCTACCGTGCTTACCGTTAAGATTTTTAAGATTTGAGAGACCACGGCTAAATCAACAAATCCCCTTCCTTAAGCCTAAAACCATTCAAGCAGTCACTTGCCTTCATCTCTGCTTTACCACTAGGCTTAAGTTTATCAATCTGTAAAATTCCATCAAAAGTCTGCACCCAGATAAAACCCTCTTTATGATTCACTTTCACTATAATCCCCGGATCTGGAGACTTGAGTTCTTCGCCTGCAACAGTAGTCTCTAAAATAGCGACCTTTTCGCCCCTAAACATAAAGTAAGCCCCAGGCCAAGGATAAGTACCTCTAACTAAATTATGGATATTCTCTGCTGAATTGGGTTTCGAGAATTTAAAAAAGGCTTGTTTAGAATTAGGTGAGCTGAAATGCAACTCTGGAGAGAAGAAATCTATTAATCCTAAATCCTTAGTCATAAATGGAGCTAATTGCTCAAAGACAGCTAGCTCCGCAAAGCCTTGCTGAACGTAGCCTTTAGAGAATCCTTGTCCTTCATTAGAGG
Source organism: Candidatus Melainabacteria bacterium (assembly GCA_005110385.1). GTDB lineage: Bacteria > Cyanobacteriota > Vampirovibrionia > LMEP-6097 > LMEP-6097 > LMEP-6097. The sequence continues at coordinate 144,918 of DUDT01000014.1, forward strand.
GCTGCCCTCCAATCCCACTTTCTACATTTTTATTATTCTGCTTATTAAAATTCAACTTTAGAAGAGTGCTTAAAAGTAAATCTGCACCGAAGTGTGACATCCTTAAAGTTAATTCTTGAGCGGTTTCATTCTCCACATACAGCATCTCAGAAGAAAGCAAAACTGGACCAGTATCTACTCCAGCATCACTGAGCATAGTGGAGACCCCGATCTCCTTTTCTCCGTTAATTAGCATCCAGTTTATAGGAGCAGGCCCTCTATATTTAGGTAATAAACTAGCGTGTAAGTTAATTACCCCGAGAGGGCTTAAATTCAAATAATTTTCTTTTAAAATCTGCCCGTAAGCCACGGTGACTAAGGCGTCTGGCTTTAAATCACTTAGCGTCTTAAATAAAAGCTCATCTAGATTTAATTTCTCGGGCTGGAAAACAGGAATACCATACTTTAAAGCTATATCCTTTACTGGCGGAGCTGTTAATATCTGCTTGCGTCCTACTGGCTTATCTGGCTGAGTAATTACAGCAAGTACCTCAATATCATTAGAGTTTATAAGCAAATTCAAAGCAGGAACCGCAAATTCTGGAGTACCAAAAAATACAAGCCTCAACATACTTAATCTATAATAGAGCTGTTAAAGCCTTTTATGCTTAATTCATATAAAAAATCTAAAATTAATCAAAAACTGAAATCAGTATCCATCAACCCTCGCCTCTCTAAAGCTGCAATATACTTAGGCTTAATACTTTTACACTGCCATCCTGTAGTAGCAGAAAACTTCGTCAAATCTTACAAAGATGATTATCAAGAAATAGTTCCAGAGTTAAGTCTTAAAGCCGAGCTATACTCGGAACCAGAAACTCCTAGTGTCAATCTCAAATCTGAATATGTTTTAGACAATATAGGAATAGATGATTTTTTCTATAAAGCTCACATAGAAACTAATTTCTATCCGATTAAACTTGATACTTCTTTTAAAAGCCCGATAGAGATTGGGCTAGAAGAAATATTAGAACAGTCCATAGCAAACAATATCAATCTTAATATCGCAAGGCTAGACAGTAAAATCGCTAAATGGCAGTTCTGGAAACAGTTCTCTGACAACTTACCTGATTTTACAGTAGGACTTGGTAACAGAAATTTAGATGGAACCTTTTATCTTAACTCTAGAGTTCAGGGACAAATTAATGAAAATATCGCGAATACCTCCATGAGACTAGACTATCGGGTATTTAATGGGGGAACCACACTGTTTTTAACCCTTGCTGAAAAATTCTATAAACAAGCCACCGAATTGCAGGAACAAGAAACCTATAACAAAACACTTTTAGATTCAATACATTTTTACAATAATTTGCTTAGTTCTCAATTGAAGCTTGCAACTGGAGCCAAAGCCCTTGAAAGCATGAAAGCTAATTTAGATTTAAGTTCTAAATTTTTTAATGCTGGTACCGGTACTAAACTCGATCAGATGATAGCTGCGGCAGAATTAGCCAAATTCCAAAAGAACCTAATAGACAGTGAAGCTGCTTTCAGGACTTCTGAAATTGATTTAGCTCAACATCTCAGAATAAATTTAGATAGTGCTTTACAAATCAGAAATGAGAAAATCCGTGTCTTTAATTTAGTCCAAGAAAATTTAAGCATAGAGGAATTTCTCGAGACAGCTTTAAAAAAGAATCCACAGATTCTCAAAAGCCTTGCTATAAAAGAAGCCGCTGTGAAAGAAGGTCTATCTAAAGTCGGGAATTTATTACCAAAACTAGATATTTATGCTGATAGGAGTGGAAATGGTGGTGAGTTTAATAACCTCTTTCACACTACTACACTTGCTTTTAACGTAAATGTAAAAGTAGGAGAAAATCTCGGCTTAGGTAATTTCAGTGATATAGCTAAAGCTAAATTAGATATAAAGAAGGCTAAGCTCGTTCTAGAACAAGAACAGACCAGAATAGAAAAAGAACTTAGAAAATCTTATATAAAATTCCAGCAAGCCAAATCTTCCATAGATGCGATTAACAAAGAGCTTGAAGCCTCAGAAGAAGCTCTTAGATTAGCTAAATTGCGTTACAGAAATGGAATCGAAGTTTTCGCTAATTTAATTCAAAAAGAGAGCAGCTATTTCAATGCCCAAAGTAAATATATAGATAGTATAAACGCCTACAACAGTTCCCAAGCGGAAATCGCCTATTTTATGGGAAGCATAAATGTCTCAGATCTGCTTAAATTAGTAGATAATCCTTTAAGCTCTGAAACAGGCCAAATGTAGAATATTTTTAAAAATACACTGTACAATATGCATCAATCTCAATACTGTAACTTTATAATACAAGAACGTCTTGAATGATTTTTTCTTGCTCCTTGCCTTCATTTTGGGCAAGAGTGTCTAAAACCTCACCCAGTGCATTATGCACTGCATACTGGTAATTTAACTGAGAATTTCTCTGTTGAGCTGTCGTTAACTGCTCATTAATTACAGCATGATCCTGTCCATAATAACGTTTAGCCATAACGTTACCGATATAACCACCAATAGAACGACCGACCCCGAAACCAACGACAGATCCTAAGGGGCCACCAAGGGCACCGCCAGCAATACCTAACATACCACCAATGCCCTGAGCCCTAAATCTAATCTTATCCATCTGTAATCTAACTTCACCAACTCTACGAGTTAGCTGGAAAATATCTTGGAAATTGGCCGCCATAATATACTTATGTGCATTATCGTTATTCATATGCTGAATACGCCAGTTAATAATATTTGGTGCTTCTATCGTCATCGATTTAATTCCTAGATATTTTTAAGTCAAAAAACAAATTTATTAAGATTTTTTGATTAATTCCATTTCTTTTTTGTACTGATCTTTGTCACCCTTAGCGACTTCTAACCAGAACTGCTGATTAATACGAGCAAGACCCATTAACTCACGAGTAGTACCCATGAGCTGTCTTGCAGCTTCAGAGTCACCGTTCCCGAGTATAGCCTGTTGCATTAATTGCTCAGCGAAAGCGTTATCAGAAGCTGTTTGAGTGACTAGTGAATTAGCCTCAGTCATCCGCTCTGATGCATTAACAAATGGTACTGATGAAAATGTTGCCATTATATTCTCCTTTTTTTACGAAAAACCGGACCATTTGATTTCTGGTCTTTTAAAACTCTTTTGGTTACCCTTATCTTCTGAAGGAGGTATACAAGATCTAAGTTAATTTTTGGTTAATGAATAAAAATTTAAAACAGAAAATTAATTACCACAACTACTTTAGCAATAAGAATTATTGATAAGCTCACCAAGACCACCAAGACCAGGAACTATATACTGAATATCAGTAAGCCCACTTTCTTCATCTAAAAATTCACCAGGAATCGCAGCTTTAGCCTTCGCAGAAGACGCCCCTCTATCCACCCTAAAAGCATAAACAATAAGATCTGGAGCTTCTGCCTTCATCTTTTTAATAAACTCTGGACTAACAACAAGGTGCAGACTAATCAGTTTACGAGCCTTAGCCTCTCGTTTATAAAAATTAATCGCTTCTAAAAGTGAACTTCCTGTAGCCCCCATTGGATCAGGAAAAAGCACTATAGCATCTTCCACAGAACCACCAACTTTATTACCACTAAAATCCACCCCGATCACCTTCCCCTCAGCGTCGGTTTTACGAGCCATGTACATATGATCTTGCCTCACAAGATCTGGATTAAGAATAAAGTTACAAGCATCAAAACAAATCTGACTAGGTAAAGAACCAGCCCTTGCGATATTAACAGAAACTAATTTAGTATCTGGGTCTATAACAGTCCCCTCCCACTCCCCAAAAGGGCTTAAGGCTGCCATTCGCGTTTTCACCTTAGTGCTAATAGTCGGAAATTCATGGGCTATAACATAACGTACTAACTGATAATACAGTTCCGAAACTATCTGATTAAATTCTGGCTGTTTACATTCTGCCTGAGATAACCACGCTAAGCGTGAACGGGAATAAACATCATCAACTATATGAAAAGCTTCACCATAATAATGAAGTAATTCTATAGAAGAATTTAAAGCATGGTGATGAACAAGCACAGGGCTAGTCAATCACAGCTCCTTCAGTACGTAACCAATCTTCAAAAGCGATAATATCAGGGATGTATAAATCACCACTATCATCATTAACGATAAAACCTTTAGTTCTCATACGATCGAAGCTCTTAGAAACCTGCTTAGCATTAACTTCTGCCATTTTAGAAATCTTCTTAGTGCTTAAAAGAGGAACTTTAGTACCTTTTTTAGTAACTACACCTTTTTGCATTACGTCTAAATAAAGTGCAAGTGCTACCCGTGCTTCTTCGCTCAAATCAATTACTGCATTATCAATAGTTTCAGACATTTTGGGACTATGATAGCACAGGAAATAACTGATTGCTCAACTTTTTAGAACATATCCGCTGGGCCAAAGTTAAACATAAAGAATCTGGACTGAGTTAAAGCTTTAACTAAAGGGAAACCAACATCAACTCTTACTCTACCGACAAAAGGTAAGGCAACCCGAACTCCAAAACCAACAGCACAAGCACGGCTGAGCCTTTCTGTAATCTTGTTGAAAGTCACCTGACCACTCGCTAAACCAGCATCCGTAAATACGGCAAAATCGATCTTCCTAAATATCTTAATATTTTTTAGTGGTGGAACTATATTATAGATAGGTGTTCTAGCTTCTATAGTGGTGAGTGCAATAGTATTACCAAAACCAAGCTGAGAAAGAGTTCTATAGCCTCTAACTCCACCTATGCCGCCTAAACGATAAAGATCAAAACGTGGAATACTGCCAAATAATTCATGACCCACCCTTGCATTTACAAGTAAACTACTGTCTTTTACAAGAGGAATATAACGTGAAACATTCGCCCTGAGCTTCGTATAAGAAGTGACTTCAGAGAAACCTAAGACTGGTTCGAGGATAGTATTAAATTTCCAACCATCACGAGGATTAATACGAGAATCTAATTCTTGGTAAGAATAAGAACCCCTGAAATTCCAGAAACTACCTGATATAAGCTGCTGCTGACGAATCAGACGAGCTGTTTTAAGAGCATTTTTTCTACTAATACCCTCTTCTTTAATCAAATTTTCAACTAAATTCGGAATATATTTCTTATCATCAATCCCCTGTAAATCAATAACATTAAAACCAGTACTAGTAGATAAATCATGTTCATCCTGCGCTCCATAGAATCTCGACAGCCCTAATCCCGCTCCGTAAGAGAGCTGCTCTGCAAAGTCAACTTGAAAACTATTACCCTGAGTATAATTCGCGTAAGCTTTAAAAGTATTTTCACTTCTCATAAAATATGGAATAGAGTAATTAGCTGCAATTCTTGTCTGAGTACCCTGCCTAAAGAAATCTGTATCATTAAAGGATGAGTTAGAACCAATACCTGTACCAAAAGTAGCATTAACATCAAAGTTCTGACCATCACCATTAATATTGCCCACCTTCACTGAAGCATTTCCAAATACACCAGAACCTGAATTAACACCACCACCCATGCCAAGCTTAGTATTACGGTTTTCTTCTAAAAGAACTTTTAATTTATATTTTTCGCTGCCTTCTACCGCTTCGATTTCTCTTTGAACATTTTTAAAATAACCAGTCCCCTTAACGCGGCGGAAATCTTTCATGAATTTCTTTTCGTTATAAGGCTCACCCGGTTTAGTTCTAGCAACTAACCTTCTTAAATATGTTTCTTTAGTTTTACGGTTGCCTTCAAAGACAATATCCGAGAGTTCACCCTCTGCGACATAAACACTTAAGATTCCCTCTTGTTCATTCCATTTAACGTCTACGACTCTAGCTAACACAAAGCCTTCAGTAGCATACTTCTCTTCAATTTCACGCAATTTCTGAGAAGTTACCACCACACTCTGAGGTCTTCCTAAAAGATCTTTTAGAATGGCGTAAACATCAACGGTCACAGTCTCGGATTCATTACCATAGACATAAATGTCTTTGACCATAGGGTTTTCTTTGAGAAAATAGTTTATTTCAACTCCATCTTTAACTAATACAGGCAAAGCTTCAATAGAGGATTTAACGAAATAACCAGTCTTATAAAGAGCTTCAAGGTCAGCTACTATATTCTCTCGAACGAAGTCATTACCAGATCTTGATTTTATTAGTTCTAATATTTCAGCTTCTGATATAAGGCGATTACCCTCAATACCCACTTTCAATATTTTAGGGGTCACTGAAGCAGTGCCAACAAAGCTCTCTGCTTTAATCGGTAATAAAAACAGTAAACCAGAAATCAAGTATAAAAAAGGTAGAAGGCGGTAGTAATGGCGAGTCGCACTGAAAGATTTATTATTTTTGCGAGCAGTCTGCATGAAATTTAGTATTAATAGGCTGCAAATTTTCTACAACTCCCTTAATCATAATCAAGAATTGAAGAAATAGCAGAGGAAAAATTGTATCATTATGGAAAATGTCAGATAATTCAACAAAAAAAAAGATAGACATATTCGACACCACTTTAAGAGATGGCGAACAGTCGCCTGGTGCCTCTATGAATCAAGAGGAAAAACTAGAGATAGCGAAACAGTTAGCTCAACTGAATGTAGATGTTATCGAAGCTGGTTTTCCAGTATCTAGTCAAGGTGATTTCGATTCAGTATATGCTATCGCAGAACAGGTACAGGGACCAACTATCTGTGCTCTAGCTAGAGCCTTAGAAAAAGATATAGAAGCCGCTGCTAAAGCTTTAGCTCCAGCCAAGAAAAAAAGAATTCATACCTTTATCGCCACCTCACCTATTCACATGGAATTTAAGCTGAAAATGAATCCAGAACAGGTTTTAGAAAAAGCTGCTGCGATGATTAAATATGCAAGGAAATTAGTAGACGAAGTAGAATTTTCAGCAGAAGATGCCTGTCGCAGTGAAAAAGATTTTTTATTTAAAATTATAGAAACAGCTATAGATGCTGGTGCCAGCATTATTAATATCCCAGATACAGTTGGGTACACTACTCCAGAAGAATTCGGAGCTTTAATCGCAGGCATTAAAGCAAATGTAACGAATATCGCTAAAGCTAAAATATCTGTTCACTGCCATAACGACTTAGGACTAGCTGTAGCTAACAGCTTGGCTGCTGTGAAGAATGGTGCGGAGCAAGTGGAATGTACCATAAATGGTATCGGTGAAAGAGCTGGAAACGCAAGCCTAGAAGAGATAGTCATGATACTTAAGACTAGAAGTGAGTTTGGTTATTACACTGACGTGGCAACGCCACAAATTATCCGCAGCAGTAAGCTTGTCAGCAGCATTACTGGAATTATGGTTCAGCCTAATAAAGCTATAGTAGGGTCTAATGCTTTCGCTCATGAATCTGGCATACACCAAGATGGCATGCTGAAAAATAAAAAGACATATGAAATTATCGACTTAGGTGATATCGGTCTAAAAAGTACACAGTTACCGCTAGGCCCACGTTCTGGCAAACACGCTATCAAGAGTAGATTAGAGCAATTAGGTTTTAAAACTATAGAGGGTGATGATTTACAGAAAATCTATGAACGATTCATCAGACTGGCTGACAAGAAAAAACGTGTTGATGACCGAGATCTAATTAGTTTAGCGACTGATTTATCTATTACGATGAAAGATTCTCAGAACACCTTTAATCTATTACACGTTCAAGTTACCTGCGGCACTTCAGGCTTACCTACAGCTAGCATCTGCCTGCAAGATCAACGCGACAAAACGAATATCCTTAAAGGAGCAGCTCTAGGAACTGGTCCGGTAGATGCAGCTTGTAAATGTATTCGTGAACTTACTAAGGCTAACTGTACGCTTACTGAATTCAGCATTAAAGCCGTTACTGAAGGTATCGATTCACTAGGTGAAGTTACCATCAGGATTATGGATAACGATTCAGGTCAGTTATTTACAGGGCATTCAGCGAAGACTGATATTTTAGTCGCTTCAGCTCATGCTTATGTAGATGCGGTGAATAAATATTTTGCGAAAAAAGGTGATATGAAATTTAATCCACAGACTTCTAATGAAGCTGAAGAAGAGAAGGCTGTTATATAATAGCTTTCTCGCGAAGTTCACATTCGCTGAGATTAAGCATAGCTTTCAGATTAAATATAGGTTAAAGAACTTTCGATCAAAAAGTTTTTAGTTTTTTCATTTAAATTATATGGAGATATTCTTAATTTAGTGATTTTGATATTACAGAATCACAGGAAGGTAAAATAAATGGGTGAAGTAAATACTATCGGTGCGAGCAGCACCTTAACCGAAAAAACACTAGAAGCTAGCATAGCGGCTCAGACCGATGTGTCGCCACAAACTTCAGTTGAAGCTCAGAAAAAGCCTCTTGATGAAAATAAAGACTCTTTTGTCTCAGCAGAAGAATTAAAAAATAAAGTCAGCACCTTTAAAACAGCTGATGCCAATCCCAAGCCGATTAACGAAACCCAGCAAGCAAAAATAGTTAACTCCACTTGGCAAGAGGTCGCTAAAGCTTCAGATGAGCTTATTCCAGAACAAGAAGAAATCAAAATAGGAAAACAAACCGTAACATTAGGTAGCGAAGAAACGATAGCTACAACTGGCAGTGGTTCAAATAAAACCGATATTAAAATTAATTCCCTAACGACTGAACGAGAAATTACAGAGTTACAAAGAGGCATCAGCGAGGAAACTAGGAATATAGCTCGCACTCAGGACTCAACAGGAAAAGCAATTCCAGCAGTTCAAGCCCGCATAGATAAAATGCGTAAAGAGGTAAGAGAAAATACAGTACCCGAAGCTGAACAGAATCAAGAAAGAGATGTGGAAACTAGTTCTAACACTAGCGTGCAAAAACTTGACACCAGCAGAGCAGCTCTTAATGAAAGAATTTTAAAGCTAGAAAAAGCGACAAAAGATGATAGTGAAACTTTCAATGCCGCACAAAAAGCTAAAATTCAAAAAGAAATTACAGCTCTGCAAACAGAGAGGAATCGCATAGATAAAGAGACTAAAATCGTACAGCTCTCAAATGGTGCCATGATTAAATATAAAGGTTCTGACCTTGTTGAAATAGGCTCTGGAGACGCTCAAGCGTACGAACAGAAACTTAGTGCTAACTATAAAAATAACGTTAGAAAAGTAAAAGACGATGGGACTCTTAGCACCGACACAGAGACAGAAGCTACTCGTGCAGATGCTTACAAAGAATTTAAAGCTAGATATAAAGCACAGACAGGCAAAGAGCTAGAGCTTAAAGAAAATCAAAGACTAGTAATGTATAAACGAGCAGATGATGTTATTTATCAGATTATAGAATCTAGCCTAGATGATAAAAATAATCGTACTACCGTTATAAGTAATGAAATTAAAGAAGCTAAAGCTAAGAAGAATGGCACTGATAAAGAAGTAGAAGGCTTAAGTGGCATTAAAGATCAAGGAAATATCGAAGTTAGAAAATTTAGTTTCGATGATACCAAAGCTGGAAAAAGTGATGGCGAGACAGGTGTCGGCTCTAAATATACAGCCTCACTTGGCTACAGCCTAGCTAAAGAGTTTTTCGTTAATCTAGGAATACCAGGAGCTGAAGTTTTAGAAGATAATGGTAATTACAGAATTAATTTAAAAGATAAAGACGCTTTTAAACTTTATCTAGAATCCTCTCGCAAAGAAGATTACTATGATTTTTTAAAAGAAATTCTAGACTCTGATAAGAAAACTCTAAATGAAGCTAATCCTAAACCAGATCAAAAAATTAAATCAGCACAGAAGAATCAAGACGGCTCTTACGAAATCTTCGTTAATAAAAGAGAAGACATCGCTGTAATGAATAATAATATAGATGAGAATAAATATTTAAAAGATATAATAAGCGTCTACAAAAGCGGGAAGAAAGAAAATTCAGCTTTTAAACCTGAAGATATAAAACCGATTGGCACCAAAGAAGAAAGCTCAAACACTGACCTAGATAGCTTTTCATCAGAAGAAAAATTCAATGCAAGCCCAGAGTATAAAGCAGAAGCAGATAATCTTAGATTCAGAATTATTAATCAATATTTACTATCAAATCCTAACTCAGAGGATTATGATGAAAATAAAGCAAAGCTCGACAAGATCAGCAATGGTGAAGCTTTAAACAAAGCTGATCTCAACTGGCTTAGAAGTCTTATGAACATGGAGCCTCTAAAATAAGCTAGCGTATCAACAATACGAAAACCACTCACCGACGCAATCTTCAGCGAATACCAAATCTCGAAATACCTATTTAAGGCTCTGTTAAGGGATTTCTTGTCAATTATGGGTTTTTTAGGGCTATTTATAGGTGTAATTAAACAATCATTACAGGTGGGAAAATATGACTACAGTAACTCCGATAGCTAAAGACCAAGGTATTAAAAAAAATATTTTTGAACAGGCTCTAGACAAAGCAAAAACAGTAATTACTGGTGAAAGAACAGACGCAACAGCGAAAGCAAAAGTAGAACCTGCTACGACGCAAATTAAAAGCAACATTAAAGCAGAGAATCCAGATGCTTATATTAAACCAGAACAAGCGAACCAAGCTCCCGCAGACAAACCAGCAGATACTAGTACTGTTAAAGAATTATGGAATAAAGCCGTAAAAGTTATCAAAGAAGACGTAGTGAAACCTATAGAAACTACCGTTAAGAAAATCACTGGCTTAGAAACAGATGGTAAGCTCAAAACAGAAGATATTAAATTAAAGCTAGGAAATACTTCCACCGTAAAAAATGCAGATGGAACAGATACAACTATAAACGAAGTAGCTTCAGCAGAACAAATAGAAGCAGTTCGGGCAGAGGTTAGCAGAAATGCAAACACCATTCTAAGCCATGCAACTGCAAACAACAAAGCAGTAGAACAAAAGCAAAGAACTTATGCGGAGTTACAATCTGAACTTCAGACAGAAGCTGATAAATCTAAAACTACTGGGAAACCTAGCTATGAATCAAATATAGACTTAAGCTCTGATGATACAAAAGTTAAACAACGTAATGAAGAAATTAAACAAGCTTGGGCAAATTTAGAAGCAAATCGCAAAATGATGCAAGAATACAGAGACTCTTTGACTAAAGATAAGGACGAGCTTACAGATATTACAGCTCAAGAAACTGAAGTGGACAAGGAGCTAGCAGAAATACAAAAACTTCAAGAAAATCTTCGCCAAAGCGTCGGCTCTACAGTAAACCTCACCAATGGGGCGAAGTTAACCAATGATGGAGTAGAAGACAATGGTAAAGGCATTAGACAGTTAAACAGCGAAGAATTAAAAGCAAAAGGAATTAAAGATCCAGAGAAATTACTCGGCAAAGATAATGCTTTTATCGAATATGAAAGCAAAAATAAAGATGGAAAAGCTATTATCAAGCAGCATTTAGTAAATAGCAAGCTAGAGAATAATACAAGAGTAACCAACATCACAACAGATGCTCAGGACTTAAATAATGATGGAACTATTCAAGCAGAGGAATTACCTTCCGAGAGTAATAAACCTTTAGAAAAAATTATAGGTAATTTCAATAATAACCAAGATCTAAAAAATCTATATCTTTCATCCGTGCAATTTAATGGCGACAAAGCAGTAATTCCACCATCTGCTCAAAACAGAATTGGAGACAAGTACAGTGATGTCTATGGCAGTATCCCAGATGGTCAATTCAAAACTCTTCAGTTATCTAAAGGAGATACAGGCATGACCGTGGAATCTTTGGAGGGTAATGAGTTTTGGAAAAAATATACAGCAGAGAATAATTTAAGTAGTATTATTGCGAAAAACTACACTGTGACAGAAACAGAAGCGACCCAAGGCTTTGCATTGAAAAACATAAAGATTAGCAAAGGTCAGCAAAAAGGAAGCGAACGTCAAAGCTTTATCGCCTATGAAATTAACCCTACAGACGAACAGCTTAAATTACTCCGTAGCACTAGTATGCGTAGAGCATTTACAGAAAACAAAGATGAACCTTATGCCATCTCCAAGCATGATTTAGCAACAATCAATAAAGAATTAAAGCAACCAATGTATGAACCTGTAATAACTCACTTAAACAATGGTGGTAAACTCTCCGATATTTTGCTCAATAGTGCAATTACACGAGGTCAGTTAATAGACACTAAGTATACTCCAGAGATAAATAACCTTAGATATAAAGCTCTTATAACCTATATAACAAAATCTGAAAATAATGATGGCAGAGCTCTTATCCGTGCATTACAAGAGAACGGTGAAATTTTAGCACCTTGGGTAGATTTGATTAACGATGGTATCAATACCCCATAGACTCATTCGCCTAATTTCCCAAAACCATGTAAAAATGATCATATATGATCATCGCAGTAGACGGACCAGCAGGCAGCGGCAAAAGCACTATCTCTAAATTAGTAGCTAAAGAGCTAAACCTTCTATATATAGATACTGGAGCCATGTACCGAGCAGTTACTTTTATGTGGCTGCAAACTCAACTGCTCGGCAGACCATACTTGGAAGAGAAGCTAATCACAGACAATGACGTAAGAAAAGCTATTAAAAAAGAAATCCTTTATAAACATCACGAAAAAGCTCTACAAATAATCTGCGACAATATAAAAATCAAATTAGAAACTTCTGACTCTGGCTTAAAAACCTTTCTTAATGATATAGATATCAGTGAATATATTCGCACGACTTTAGTTACTCAGAATGTCAGTCACATAGCAAGTTACAAAGAAGTGAGAACTTTCCTCGTAGATGAGCAACGCCGAATTTCCCAAGGCACTAACGTAATCTTAGATGGCCGGGATATAGGGACAGTGGTCTTTCCTTTCGCTGATTATAAGTTTTTCCTCACAGCCTCTATAGAAGTACGTGCTAAAAGGCGTTTAGAAGATATGAAAAAAACAGGTGAAGAAATAAGCCTAGAAGAGCTCTGTGCAGACTTGAAACGTAGAGATCACTTGGATAGCACCAGAGAAGAAGCTCCACTCCTTAAAGCTCATGATGCATTAGAAATAAATACTGATAACTTCACTATAGATGAAGTTAAAAATCAGATTTTAAATATTGTTCGCAGCAATTGAAGATCTTTTTGATAAGATCAAAACTTACGTAAAATAAAAAAACTGCTAAAATCTTTCCCATGACGACTACTCAGACTTTAGATACTTTTTCGGCAATCACGCAAAGACGTTCAGTTAAATACTACGATCCAGACTACAAGATGAGTGAAGCTGAAGTAAATAAGCTTTTGGAATTAGCTTTACTTTCACCAACCTCTTTTAACATGCAAAACTGGCGCTTCGTCGTCGTTCAAGACCAAGCTCTTAAAGAGGAAATCTGGCTGGCATCGTGGAAGCAGAATCAGGTAAAAGATGCTTCTTTACTATTAGTTATCTGCGCAGATTTAAACGCTCATGAAAGAAATCCTGAACGCTACTGGGCAAACGCACCAGAGCAGGTTAGTGCTGCGATAGTTCCTATGATAAAAGGCTTCTATAAAGATAACGCTCAATTACAAAGAGACGAAGCTATGCGCTCAACTGGCATAGCCTCTCAAACTCTTATGCTTGCAGCTAAAGCGATGGGCTATGATTCTTGTCCGATGGTCGGCTTCGATCCCAAGAAAGTAGCTGAAATTATCAAACTACCTGAAGATCACATCATCAGCATGCTACTGCCTATCGGCAAAGCCAAAGAGCCAGCACGTGAAAGAGCAGGGCAGTTACCCTTATCTGAAGTAGTTATCACCAATACATTTTAAGAGACCGCTGCACAACTCGATTTTCTGCGTTCTAATAACTTCCGCTATATTTTAAATAAGTATATTTCGCATTTATAAATGCGAGTTGAACTCCTAGACTTCCATCTAAGATTCCTGCGCGAATAAAATATTTATAGAAAAATGCGTAAACTGCTTTCAGAGAGGCAAATATAGAACTCGCTTTCTTACTACTCAAACGAGCATAATTCATAAAAGCAGCTTCTAATTCCTCAATAGAATTATAAGAATAATGATCCAGTGGATAATTTAAATTCTTGATAATTTTCCTTTTAAGCTTCGGATTGAAAAATTTACTTAAAATATCAGCAAAAGAATTTTTAGTGACATAATTTTGACGAGTTTCATCCCACAGCTCAACACTTTCATGCACGGGTAAATCCTGAAAACGCCCAAAGCTTTTCTCAAAGAGCCTCAACTGATAGTCTGGATAAAAACCACCATACTTAACTAACTGCTTACCAATAAATAACCTACGTGGAATTTTAAAAGCTAAGCTCTTTTTATGCTGCCCTGATTCAAATAAATTGTTTATTTCCTCAATTAATCTATCCGTTAAAACTTCATCAGCGTCCAAACTAAGTACCCATTTGTGCTTACAAAGAGATAGGGCATAGTTCTTCTGTTTTGCGTAGCCAAGCCACTCTTGTGTATAAATTTTAGTGGGATATCGCTTCGCTATATCAATAGTCGCATCAACACTTCCAGAATCTACCAAAATAATTTCATCAGCCAATTTAGCTGCCTGCCTTAAGGTATCCTCAATAATATGAGCTTCATTTTTACAGATAATAAAAATGGATAAAGGTAGTAAATTATTTTTCACAAAGCTCTAATATTCATCCTCTAGACGGCTTTCCTTATACTGCCTCCAGATATACATAGATAATATCATCGCCATCTTATAACCTAGAGCTCCGTCAAGAAAACCTAATTGAAAAATAAAACGCTCAACGAAACAAGCCACCGAACCAACAAGTGCTGATAAATAAGATATTTTTTTTCTACCGATCTCAGCATTAAAACGATAATAATTCTTCATGTCATTAATAGTCTCAAAAGCATAATAATCTACAGCCCCCTTAAAAGAAAATATACGAGGTGATTCAGTGAGATATAATCCTTTCTTCGCATCCCAGACTTCTACGGATTCCTCAAGAGTGCCTGTTTTAAAATGTGCAAGCGATTTTTGGAAAATTCGCAGCTGTCTATCTGGATAAAACCCACCCCAACGCACAAAATTTCCACCTACATAATATTTTCGAGCTATTTTAAAGCCGATTGCACCTTTTACCATTTGCTTTACAAATTTTTTATTCATTTCTTCAATCAAAGCGCTAGTTAAGACTTCATTTGCAGATAAATGCATAACCCATGAATAAGAACAGATAGATACAGCAAAGCTCTTCATGCGACTTACACCCAGCCATTGCTTCTGATAAACCTTATCGGCATGCCTTTCTGCAATTTTCATGGTGTTATCTACACTTCCATAATCAATTACAATAATTTCTTTAGCAATTTTCTTTGCTTGCCTAATAGCTTGCTCAAGATGCTTAGCGTCATCACGCGTAATCATAAATACAGATATATCTGGCAATGTCTGTACTTTTATTGACATGTAAATATTATATGCCCTATTTGCGTTTTAGCAAGCTTATGAAAATGATAGAATCTATTAACGATGGAGAAGTGACCGAGTGGTTGATGGTGCAGTCCTGGAAAGACTGTGTACTGGTAACGGTACCGGAGGTTCGAATCCTCTCTTCTCCGCCAGTAATAAAAGAAAAAGAGATGGGGCATAAAACCCCATCTCTTTTTATTTACTAGGGGGGAGAAGGGAGCATCCATTGGTAAAAAAACGATACTCTGAAATCGTTTTTTTACGTTCCTCCGGGGTGGGTGCGATGAGCTTATAATTCTGTCTGTGAGAGCATCCCCTAAACCTCTCTTCTTTGTTCTTTTGTTTGCTTAGAGCCTTTGGCTCTAAGTTGTTTGGGGGAGGATGTTTTACAATGGAAGTAATGGATATTGATGCCATCGTTGCGAAGATTGAGGGAGAAGCAGTTTGACACTTGAAAATAGTAAATCCACCTCACTGATACAAGCCCCAGACGGTTACTCTGATTGGCTGGCAGAGCTGAAAGTGAAAATTCACAATGCACAACAACGTGCAACACTGGCGGTGAACCATGAATTAATCTTGTTATACTGGCAGATTGGGCGTGATATTCTAAGCAGGCAAGCAGAACAAGGTTGGGGTGCAAAGGTTATAGAAAGGCTCGCTCATGATTTACGCAATTTATTCCCGAATATGAAGGGATTTTCCCGTACTAATCTACTTTACATGCGTTCTTTCGCTGAATCTTGGGCTGATAAGCAAATTGTCCAACAGGCTGTTGGACAATTACCGTGGGGACATAATTTGGTTTTACTAGACAAGCTGAGTACGCAGGAAGCACGTATTTGGTATGCAAAAAAAACCATAGAAAATAACTGGTCTCGTAATGTACTAGTTATGCAAATTGAAAGCAAGCTCATTGAGAGACAAGGCAAAGCAGTTACTAATTTTGAATTGCGATTACCAAAACCTCAATCTGACTTAGCGATTGAAAGCCTTAAAGACCCTTACCGTTTTGATTTTCTAGGATTGACGGAAGAAGCTCAAGAGCGAGAAATAGAAGACGCACTAGTTAAACAGGTTACTGAATTTTTATTAGAGCTTGGTGCTGGCTTTGCTTATGTTGGTAAACAGGTTCATATCGAAGTAGGTGGCGATGATTTTTTTATTGATTTGCTGTTTTACCATCTTAAACTGCGCTGTTACATCGTTATCGAGCTTAAAACGGGTGACTTCAAGCCAGAACATTTAGGGCAACTGGGCTTTTACCTCACTGCGGTAGATAAACAAATAAAAAACGATCACGACTCTGCCACCATCGGACTCTTATTGTGTAAGAACAAAAATAAAATCGTAGCAGAATATGCTCTCAGCGATAAAACCCAACCTATGGGCATAGCGGAATTTAAATTATTGGAATCGCTACCCGTTTCTCTGCAAACTCAATTGCCGAGTATTGAAGACATTGAGCGTGAATTAGAGGAAAAGCAAAATGGATAAGGTGAGCTAAATGAAAGTATTGAAATTTTATATTAATAAAAAAGCCTTATGAGCAAAGAACTTCTATTTTTAATTTATAACACTCCACAGGAAGATGTTAAGGTCGATGTGCTTGTGCAAGATGAGACTATTTGGCTTACACAGAAAGCTATGGCGGCATTGTTTGGCACATCTACTGATAATATAGGTCTTCATCTCAAAAATATTTATACAGATGGTGAGTTAATCGAAGAGGCAAGTACCGAGAAAATCTCGGTACTTCAAAAAGAGGGAACACGGGAGGTTCGCCGCAGTATTAATTTCTATAATCTTGATGCTGTCATCTCAGTTGGGTATCGGGTAAATTCTGCTAAGGCGACGCAGTTTAGAATCTGGGCTACTAAAACCTTGAAAGAATTTATTCAAAAAGGCTTTGTGATTGATGATGAGCGATTAAAGCAAGGCACTAATGTCTTTGGCAAAGATTATTTTCGTGAATTATTAGAGCGTGTTCGCTCTATCCGTGCAAGTGAACGGCGAATTTGGCAACAAATCACAGATATTTTTGCAGAATGTAGCTTTGATTATGACCCACATTCAACCACTACAAAAGACTTTTACGCCATGATTCAAAACAAGTTTCACTTTGCTATTGTGGGGCAAACTGCTGCTGAAATCATTTTTACGAAAGCAGATAGAAGACTGGAGAATATGGGATTAAGCACATGGAAGAATTCACCAGATGGGCGTATCCTAAAATCAGATGTTACTATCGCTAAAAATTACCTTTCTGAAAAAGATATAAAACGCTTAGAGCGAGCAGTCTCAGGATATTTTGATTATATTGAAGATTTAATAGAGCGTGAAAACACTTTCACCATGCAGGATTTTGCAAATAGTATAAATGAATTTTTAGTGTTTAGAAAATATACGATTCTAAATGATAAAGGTAAAATTTCTAAACAGCAGGCAGAAGCACATGCAGAGACAGAATATGAGGCATTTAATAAAACGCAGAAAATTGTTTCTGATTTTGATAGGACGATGAAGATACTTGAGAACAAGGATAAGCTGCATGAATAAGGTTTAGGAGCTGATTGGGAGGTATTGTCCTAGTGGAATTCTACTCATGGAGCTAGTTCAGAGATAATCTTAATTGAAAGGTTTTTATCGCCAGCGTACCAGTAATTTTATAAAGTACAATAATGTTTGAGAGATTAGTTATTGTTATAAAATGGATATAAGCATTGAAAACTGTAATAATATCCAGAGCGGATCAATTCATATTTCTGAATCAAAACTTAATATCAAATTTGGAATTAATGGAACAGGTAAAAGTACAATAGCTAAAGCAATCAGATATGAATTGGAGTCTCCAGATAAATTAACTGAACTGACACCTTTTCGATTACAAAAACAAACAGATCTAAAACCAAAAGTATGCATACCTCAAGAAATCAAAACAGTCTTTATCTTTAATGAAGAATATTTAAGTCAGTTTTTATATAAAGAAGATGAATTAATTTCAAATAGTTTTGAGATTTTTATTAAAACTCCTAATTATATTGAATCCATTAAAAAGATAGAAGATATTCTAGAGAATATTAAGAAAGTGTTTTCTGAGAAAAAAGAACTTGAACAGATAATTAGTGATTTTGACAGCTTATCTAAAAGCTTTACTATGACTAGCAAAGGAGAACTTTCTAAGTCTTCTGCACTCCACCACCAAAGATGCTTCCTTAACCGCAGAGAAGGACTAGGCTTCAAACTCAAGTACGAAGCGAGTTTGAGTACAATCATTCATCCTAATCAGCCTTAAAATTACACGTTGTGCAGCGGTCCCTTCTTTACTAGTCCCGCGCCATCAAAGCCTTCCAAGGCAAAGCCAGCACTTCATCATTAATACTGTAAGCTTCCTCACCAGTATATAAAATAAGTCCTTTTTCTATATTAGCCTTGGGATAGGATTCCTTAAAGGCTAAAATGCCTCTCGCGTCATGTTTTGTGAGATTAGATTTAGCTTTAATTTCTATTGGGTAGAATTTAGCATCTATTTCCAGTAATAGATCTATCTCTGCACCACCGTTAGAACGCCAGTGATAAAAAGAAGGTGCTATTTTTAATGATTGAGCTAATCTGAAAATCATATTTACGCAAAAAGTTTCAAATAAAGCTCCCCAAAGTGGATGAGCCGCGAGGACTTCTGCTGAAGAGATTCTTTGCAAGTAACATAGTAAACCAGTATCCATAAAGTATCCTTTAGGTTTTTTAGAAACTCGCTTAGTGAGATTATTAGAGTAAGCTATTACTTCACGCCATTGATAACCACAGATTAATATGTCTAGCCACTTAGAAGCCTGTTTGGGAGAGAGACCTAAATCTCTTCCCAACCGTGATTTATTTATTTCCTGCGCGCTATACGCTGCTATTAAAGAGACGAAGCGCGAGAATAAACTTAGATCACTGATGTCTGCAAACATACGAACGTCTCTTTCTATATAAGTTTGCATATAAGATTTGAAGTAATCTGAAATAAATTCTTCTTCAAAGCCTAAAGTAGCAGGAAAGCTGCCCTGCCAGACTGTTTGATATAAAGTTGTATTTAGTTTTAGTGTGCTACTTACTTTATTTTGAAGACTATTCGGGCTTTTTAAATAAGCTTTCAGCCAATGCCTTTCCCCTTGATCAGCTATTTCATAAGCAGTCATACCCTCCAACTCAAGAATACCAACCCTACCAGCAAGGCTTTCAGAGATATTTCGAATGATAGATATATTCTGTGAGCCCGTTATAATGTACTGCCCCTTTTGAGATGACTTATCAACTTTTCTTTTAATCGCTGGGATTAATTCCGGTACATATTGAATTTCATCTAGAATAAGTGGAGCAGGGAAATTATCTAAAAAGCGGTCGGGGTCTTTTCTTGCCTCAAATAAATCTTGCACTGGATCAAAGGTAATAGATTTTAAATTCTTGAAAACCTTTTCTATTAAAGTCGATTTACCTACTTGCCGAGCTCCTTTCAGCAAAACTATCTTAAAATTTTTGCTTAGCTTTAATAATTTATCTTCAAGATGCCTATGGATATAAGTCATAATTACCTAACAGTTTATCCTCCACAGGGACAAACTGCAAGGTAATTTTCACACCTATTTATTCATAACCTAATTAACGCCTCTGAAAAATCGAATTGAATATCATTACTTTGAAAATGAATTATGCAAAAAAATAGAAAACGAAACTGGGTTAAAAGCTTTTACCCAGAAAGATTTCTTCCTCAAGACCATGGCTTACTGGGCACAGAATACTGGTATCCCAATAAACTTTGGCATCACTGTAATTCTTGGAATAATTATTGGCATAGCTATTTCAATTCAAACCCTCTACACATTTATGGTTGAGAATATGAAGCAGTTTGGTACTTTTAAAGCCATAGGTATTAGTAATGGTGAACTTGCCATGATGATATTTTTACAAAGTAGCTTTGTCGCTGTCATCGGCTACGGCATAGGAGTGGGTTTAATGGCGATAATGGGTTTAAATGTTCCTCGCAATGGCGAACTAGCCTTCTATACCCCTTAGCAGCTTTTAATCATCGTCTTAGTTTTCTTTTTCTGTACAGCGGCTAGCCTTGTCAGCATCAGGCAAGTATTAAAAATAGAACCAGCAATAGTATTTAAAGGATAGAAATAGAGAGAAAAATAACTATGAACAATGCAGTTATCCTAAATTCAATCAACAAATCCTTTGGTGAAGCCGAATACAAGAATCAGGTGCTTTTCGATATTAATCTAAATATTCCTTTGGGGAAAATAAATTTTATAGTAGGACCCTCTGGCTGCGGTAAAACCACGCTTATCAGCATAATCGCAGGCATATTAAATCAGGACTCTGGGAAAGTTAAGCTCCTAGATAAAGATCAAAAAGATCTTACAGAGAAAGCTAAAAGTTCATTTAGAAAAGAAAATATCGGCTTTATTTTTCAACAATTCAATCTAGTACCGACTATTTCAGTTATAGAAAATGTTGCTATACCATTATTAATTCAGGGAAAGGGTTTCAGTGAAGCGCTAAAAAGAGCAAGTAAGATTCTAAATAAAGTTGGTTTAAAGGATAAAGAGAAATCACTGCCAAAAAAATCTATCTAGTGGTCAACAGCAAAGAGTCGCTATCGCAAGAGCTTTAATTAATAAGCCTAAAATTATTATCTGCGATGAGCCAACGGCCTCGCTAGATGGTCAAACTGGAACTACTGTAATGGAACTACTTTCAAGCATAGCGAAAGAAACAGCCACTACTGTAATTATCGTTACTCACGACAATAGAATTTACAATTACGCAGACAGAATCATAGAGATGGAAGACGGGAGAATTAAAAATGTTCGAGAAATTAATGGATAAACTAGTTAACTTTTTTAGGGATTTTAAACATCTGAAACTCCCAGTTTCTACGCTATTTGCCGTTCTAGGAGTACTGCTTGCACTTTTTTACATAAGCACTAAGGAATTTAAAATTAAAGCCAAAGCCCCAATTACAGCTGCGGCAAATAAACCCTTCACCTCAAGCATCAGCGGCACTGGCATCATAGAATCAGTCGGAAAAAATATAGACATCGCCCCTTATTACGCAGGCAGAGTAGCAGAGGTTTTTGTAAAAGAAGGTGACAGCGTAAACATTAACAGTCCACTATTTAAATTAAACGACCTTGAAACCAGAGCTGGATTAGCATCCATCAAAGCTGAATTAGATGCTCAAAATGCTGTATTGAAAAACATTCAACAACAATATTCACGATTAGAAAACTTAGAAAATAAATCCGCAGTCTCAGAACAGGACATAAGCAGCAAGGCGCTTGAATTAGAAAAGGGCAATGCTGATTTCAGAAAGCTAGAAGCACGAATAAGAGAACAGGAAATACTTTTAGAGCATTCTATTATAAAATCTACAGTAACTGGCAAGGTCTTACAAGTAAATATCCGAGCTGGTGAATACATAATTCCAAGCTCAAACCCAGCACCCGTAGTATTAGCAGAAGACAAGCAATATCAAGTAAGGGTAGATATCGACGAAATCAATTCATCACAGATAAGACCTAATCAAAAAGCCTATGCCTTTTTAAAAGGTGATACTTCTAAAAAATTTCCTCTAGAATTCGTTCGCATAGAGCCTTATATGGTTCCTAAAAAAGACCTAACTGGAAATACCGCTGAAAGGCACGATATTAGAGTATTACAGATCATATATTACTGTAAAAAACCTGAATTCCCTATTTATATAGGTCAGCAGTTAGAAATTTATCTAGAAAAAAGTTAGAAGGAACTGCTCGCAAACGTGCAAGACTGAGTAGGACGCAAGCAAAGAGGAAATATGAAAAAAATACCCATACTGATAATTTCATTTCTACTAATTACACTAAACTGTAACGCCCTTACAGCCCGCACCTTAACTCGCATTAAAACGGATGACGTAAGACAGGTACGAGTTCATGAATCAAGCTTTATAGAAAAGCCCGAACCAAATACTATCTATAACTTAAGCCTAGTAAGCTTTGTAAGTGATGAAGAGTTAGAGACTCAAGACTGGTGGTTATTATATGCAGATGAAAATCTAAATAATTTAATAGAAAAGGTTAGCCAGAATAATCTTGACCAGAAAATAGCTTTAAATAGACTCGAAGCCAGTTATTTTCAGGCTAGAGCTAGCCTCGGAAGAGAGTTTCCGAATATTAGTATCGGCAGCCAATATAATGGTCAAAAAAATCCAGAAAATCTAACAGCATTTCCTGTCGGCAATCTTAATAGAGCCGGGCCGAGAATTTTTGCACCAGGAGAATGGGTCAATATCTATAGCTTACCTATCAACCTTAGTTACGAACCAGACTTTTTCTTAAAGAATCATCTTAAAACTAAGTCGAAACAGCTTCAAACAGAAGCCACTCAGTATGAAGCAGAACTCAATAACCTTAATATTAGATATAAAGCCACAGAACTCTATTTCAATTTAAGCAACATCGAAAAACAGATACAACTTCAATCAGACATCATCAAATTAACTAAAAGAAACGCCTCACTAACTAAAAACTTAGTGGATAGCGGTCTCAAAGACAGGATTTCATTAAACATAATCAATGAGAATATTAAAAATCAAGAAATAAAATATAGAGCTTTAAGAAATACTAGAGATATTTTACTTAGTGATCTGGCTTTTCTTATGGGTGAAAAGCCTTATATTACGAATATGACAAGCGACCTTGAACTTATAAAGGAACCAATATTAAACCCAGAGAATCTCAGCTCAGAGCTACTTTATAACAGACCCGACATTAAAATTTCAGAAAAGATTCTAGCAGCCTCAGATATAGATATTCAGGTCGCTAGAAAAGCTTATCTACCAAGCTTTAGCCTAACTTTACAAAATAGTTTAAGCTCCGTCAATATCAGTAATTTAGTAAGCCCCGAAAGCTTACTTGTAGCAGTAGTTGCAGGCATGACTCAAACACTATTTACGGCTGGGGCTCGAGAAGCTGAATTAAACTACACTCAAGCTAAAAATAAAGAACTTTTAAATTCACATAGTAAAACTATTCTAAATGCTTTAAAAGAGGCTGAACTTGAGCTAAAAAACTTAGATAAATCACAGAGCATACTTGCGTTAAATCAAGAAAAAGAAAAACTCGTCCAGGATAGACTTTCACTAAATCTTGATAAAAATAAACAGGGTATTATTTCGGAATTGGATTTAAATTTAGTTAAAATAGAGGCCCTCGAAGCAGAGGCTTTAAGACTAGAGGCAAAAACTAGAAAATTAATTTCTTTTTCCATGCTCTCTAAAATACTTGGCGGTAAAGCTTGCAGAGAGCAAGAAAATTTGCTATAATGTTAAAAATCAAGCTTAAATTAAATCTTTTGAGTCGAGCGCAAAGCTCGATTTTTGCTTTAATGGCTTACATATTTCTAAGATATTATTAAATAAGGAGTTCTTAATTATGAATAAAATCATATCTATATTTTCTTTGGTCACTGTTTTAACCTTGCTTTATAGCCCGGTAAACGCTGCTCAGATCAATAAAACTGGAATCAGTGGAAAAAGCGTATTAGCTAGCGTTCTTTCACTAATTATTTGGCCTGGCATCGGACAAGCTGTAAATGACGAACCAGGTAAAAAAGTGGTGACTCATGCAGTAGTGGGATTAATACCCCCATTTAGATTCTGGTCTGCTTACGATGCACTAGTGGATCGTCATGGTGGATACTGGGAAGGTAAAGTCTAAATATATCTAAAACAGATTAACTAATTGATATTAAAAACAAAGGGACTTGTAAAAATTCACAGGTCTTTTTTGTTTTTAATATTAATATATTTACAATAAAGACCAATGCTCAAGATAGTTTCAAGTTAAGGAGAATTAATGTCCGTAGCAATATACCAAAAGTTGCTAATCCTGATATGCTTAATAGCCTTATCATCGCTTAACACCCTAAAAGCTTCTACTGATAATGAGCTAATGGCTTGGGGATTTATTGACTTAGCTATACCTCTTGATAAAATACGCCCAGGTTTACAATTAACAGAAACTCTGAGCCATCGCTTCAATAATGAGTTTCAAGAATTAGATGTCACACTATTTCGCTCCGAGCTTTCTTACAACTGGAATAAAAACCTACAGAGTTCTTTTGGTTATGATCATTTCATAATTTACAATCGAGATAGTAATTTTGAAAACAGATTATGGCAGCAAGTTTTACTCAGAAAAAATGTAAACATTTTAAAGATACAGAATAACCATAATGAGATTAATGATAAAAAAGCTGAAGGCTACAGTAGATTTAGGTTTGAGCAAAGATTTATTGACGATACTGAACTCACCCTAAGATTAAGAGGCAGATTAGGCTATATTCACCCCATAGGAAAAACCTTAAGCTTAGATATCAGTGATGAGCTTTTCTATAATTTTTTACGCAACGAAGGATTAGAGCAAAATCGCATAATGCTTGTTCTTCGAAAAGACTTTAATAAGCACTTATCACTTAGTACTGGCTATCAAATTCAGCATTTTTTCCTTGACCGTGATCTTATTAATCATGGCTTAATCGCAAGGCTACAGATATTCCTATAAAAAACACTTTAAGTCAATAATTCATGCGGGACTGTAACTGGCAACTCAATACCGAAAACCTTTTTGAATTTTGCGATAATCAGCGTTTCCACCGCATTACCATTTGGCTTAATCAAGTAAGATTTACCATTAAAAACCTCTTGAACTAGTAACATCTCAACCCTAGGCTTATCTGCTTCGAAAAAGCTTATTTTACCCGCAGCACAGTATTTCTCAAGATCAAGCTTAGCTGGTAGCTCAAACTCCATACCATTTACTTCGGTTAAAAAATAGGTGAAAGATAATTTACCTAAACTAGTCTCAAAAACATCACCACTAGTCATTATTAGCTGATCTTCAAGAGCATTAAATTTAACGAAAGCCGGACTCTGTGAAAAATATTCGTTTTCCCATAATTCTGGATCTTTAGCTCCGTCTAAAAAAGTTAATTTTAAAGAGCCATCAGACTGTTTATCTAAAGCTGCTAAAACTCGACCACCTTCACTCGGATCTATAACGGTATAGCCGACCAGATCGCCTTTTGCATTATTTTGTTGATAGAGTTTAAATTTACCAGTCATAATTTTTAGATTTTAAGCAAAATTACCCATAATTCCCAAAAGTCTCGAAGTGTCTGGTCCCATATGTTTCGCAAGAACAGTCGTTATA
This sequence comes from Candidatus Melainabacteria bacterium, assembly GCA_005110385.1. Lineage (GTDB taxonomy): Bacteria > Cyanobacteriota > Vampirovibrionia > LMEP-6097 > LMEP-6097 > LMEP-6097. The sequence goes on from DUDT01000014.1 coordinate 170,553, forward strand.
TCCTGTTTTTGTTCTTTAGTTGCTTCTGTTGGCTGACGAGAAGTCACTGCATCAGACTTCACAACAGTCCCCAAAGACATCCAACCATCAGCAGCACCATCAGCAGCACCAGCAACATCATTACTTTTCGGTGATGTAAGACCTAAATTAGCAACAGCAGGATTCTCAGTACTTTTAAAGAATCCATCCTCTTTAATAAGAGGCTTCTTATCAGGAAGAGTAGGAGGAGTAGCACCCGATGTTTCCATATCCAGTGGTACTGATTTAGGTGGTATAGATCTAGAAGGTACATCGCCGCCCCAACCTGGGCCTCTAATATTCATAATGTCTTTCGACTCCTATAGATTTACTACTGTTTATAAATTAAGAACAAGTAAAATGATTCAACTTTATAATTCTTAATAAATAGACCCGCTCAGTATTTTTTTTGCTCATAGGAATAGCTTATTTTTATAAACAGCAGTTATCCATATAAACACTGAGGGCTTATCTTCTTTAGGAGATTAGCAAGAAATTAATTTTATTCATGGAAAAAAACGAGGCTGCTGAACTTTTAAATAGCTTTAAAAATAATTTACAAGAATTTAAAAAATTACTTATTAGTTCTAAACATCCCACTATGTCAAAAGTCGTGACTAACCATGAATTAATAAATGAGCTTAGAGAAAAACTAAAAAGCCCCTATCAAGTATTACAGAAAATAATTTTTGAATTAGGTGATAAACCTAGCATCATGCATGGCATGCCACCTGCACCCTATGATGCTTATGAAGCTGCCTTAAAAGATGACAATGGAGTACTTTTCAAAAGCCTTCCAGCCCTAGAGCTGATCAACAAAGACTTAATTAAGGTTAAAAAGAAACTTCTTTTAGTTGAGAATGAATCTTTTAAAAAACATTTTGGTGATAAACCTTCTCACCAAGCAACTAAACATAAAAATCTCTGGGAAATGTTCTTTGAGTCTTTTAAATTCCTGTTTACATTCTTTAAAATCCCTTTTCAATTCCTGTGCAATTTTATACTTCGCCGCCCAATCACCTGCACTATACTTTCAGCACTCATTCTAGTTTTAGTATCCTTCATAATTTAAAGCCTGCTTGGTACTTTTATACGCCTAGCGAGAGTGCCCTGTTATTATTATCAAGATGGCTATAGATAAATTTATAGAAACGATTAAAGCCTTGCGAGATCCAGTTACTGGCTGCCCTTGGAATCGTGAACAAACTCATGCTTCATTGAAAAGATATCTCCTAGAAGAACTCTACGAGTGCCTAGAGGCAATAGATTTAGTAGAGAACAGCTCAGATAAAGCCTTAGCAAATAATAACTCCAACTTAATGCTCAAGGAAGAGCTTGGTGACGTACTTTTACAAGTCGCCTTACATTCTCAAATCGCAGAAGAGCGTGGTGCCTTCACTTTTAATGACGTAGTGGAATACGTAAATGAAAAAATGATCAGGAGACATCCTCATGTCTTTAAAGACGCTAAAGCTGCAAATGCAAGTGAAGTAGATACACACTGGGAAAAAATCAAAAAAGCCGAAAAGAGTCACAGAAAATCTATTTTTGAAGGTATTCCTAAAGAGCTGCCAGCTTTAGCTAGAGCGTGGTTAATTTCCAAGAAAGCTGTCAGAGAAAGCTTTGAATGGGATGAAGAATCTAAACTTTGGGAACAGCTACAGAGTGAAATTACTGAATTACAGGAGATAGTCTTAAATAAAGAGTCTTTAAATGATACTGAAAGAGCTGATGCTGAATTAGAGCTTGGTGACATATTATTCACTGCAGTAAATGTAGCTAGATGGTTTAAAATTGATCCAGAAGATGCTTTGAGAAAAACTAATAATAAGTTCACTGAAAGATTTGATCTTATGTTGGAAATAGTAAAAGCTCGCGGTGCAGATAGTTTGAAGGGTTTTAGCCCAGAAGAATTAGAAGCCTTCTGGAAAGAAGCTAAACATAAACAAAATGAGCTATGGAAGCAGAAGACACTTTCTACTTAGCTATCGCAGCTAAACTCGCTAAACTTGGTGAAGCTAAAGCCTTTCCTAATCCTATAGTCGGTGCAGTTATAGTTTGTAACGATACTATAATCGGGGAGGGCTTTCATCAAAAGTACGGCGAAGCTCATGCTGAGCCTAATGCCATCTCCAATCTAAAAAGAAATATTCTTATATTTCTTAAAGCAGAGATGAAAACAGAAAAGTATTTTGAAGTCAATCCTGAATTTAGCTATCTTGGCAAGGCTGAGGAATTAAATATTCTTTTCAGAAAAACTCTAGAAAACTGTCCAGTAGACGAAAGCAAAAATATTGAAGATATTATAGATGAACTGGTTTTAAATATTTGCCGTAAAGCCACTATTTATGTAAGCCTTGAACCTTGTAATCATTATGGCAAGACAGCTCCCTGCACAGAATTAATTCACCGCCTAGCTTTCAAGAGATTAGTTTATGCCTGCCCTGACCCAAACCCTTTACTAACAGCACACAACAAGTGTTCGATTCCATTAAATTCCTCTGAAATCAAAGCCCCTGCGGTTAAGCGTTTTTACTTAGATGATCTCAAGAAATCAGGCATGGATGTCTTGTGTTTAGAAGATTACGCTGATTATATTAAATTTGATAATCGTATTTTCTTTGAATTTATAGATAGAAAAAATAAAACTGACTCTGAAAAAATATCGAAAAATTACTGGCTAGCGCTGAAAGTTGCTTCATATCCTGATGGCAGTATGGAAACAACCGAGGTGGCAGATTGCAAGCAATCCCATGAGGGGCGTGTAGCCGAACGAACAAGTTCTTGGATAACCAATTCTAATTCCAGAAAAGACGTACAGAGACTTCGTGCTACACATGAAATTTTAATCACTGGGATTAATACTATAAAAAATGATAATCCTCTATTAAATGTGCGTCTTTCAGCTTCAGAGCTTAATTTGAGTGATATCTGTGATAGAGAAATTGTAATCCTTAAATCGAGTCAAGATTTTAATGCTATAGAGAGGCAGAGCTTGAAGATTTTTGATTCTACTTATCAGCAAAAAGTCACAGAATACATTATCAGACCTTTAAGTAAAAATATTGATGGGGTAAATACTGGTTCAAGACTAGATGAATCTCTTCAATCAGCGAATGTCTTCCATAACCTTAGCTCTCTACTAAATCACTTAAGTTCTGAAAAAAAACTAAGAATAATGATAGAAGCTGGTCCTAATTTAATGAAAAGCTTTTTAAGAGAGGGGTTAGTCGATGAAATTATTCACTATGAACCATTAGAGATTCAAGCTGAATCTTTCAATGCTGCGTTAAATGAAAATGATTCACTAGATTCAGCTTTAAGTCGATCTCTAAATAATATTCTGGAGAGATACCAAAATTTACTCAAAGAGTCTCCTCTCAATACCGATTTATGTTTTCCTCGTTCTAATGAAATTTCAAAGAAGTCTCAAAAATGCTATCTAAGCCAGTATGAAATTATTGAAGCAACTAATATTAATGAAAGAACAGATATTAAAGTACATATCAGGCTAATTTAATCAAGAAGTGATTTAGTCTGATATCTGTGACTCTGTATATAAGCTAGAAGCTGGTTTCTCACATCAACAGCAACACCAACCAAGATAATCAAACTAGTAGAACCTAAACCACCAAGTGTATTCACTTGAAACCACTGCTCAGCGTGAGTAGGAAGCACAGCTATAAGACCAATAGCTAAAGCACCTATTAAAACTATCCTCGAAATAATCTTCTCAAGATATTCAGAAGTTGGTCTTCCAGGCTTAACTCCTTCAAGAGTGCTGCCTGATTTCTTTAAATTCTCTGCGATCTCTCTTGGATTCAAGACTATAGAAGAATAGAAAAAAGTAAAAGCTATTATCATGAGTAAATAAGCTATAGAATGCTCTACTTTAGAATACTGGAAAATAAACTCTATTCTTTCAGCGAGCCAATTACCGAAAGTAGCAAGAAAAGTGCCAGAAAGAGCAGTCACACCAGGAAACTTAGCAAAGGTTTCTCTTATTAACATAGAGATAGATTGATTCTGAATACCAGCAAATGTAAGAATCTGAACAGGCATAAACAAAAGAGCACTTGCAAAAATAATAGGTAAGACACCAGCTGGATTGATTTTAAGAGGAAGAGTATGATCTTTATTCATCATATTATTTCTCTTCGCACCATATATCATAAGATTCCTAGAACCTTCCTGAATATATATGATCAAAACGGTTAAAGCTAAAAATAAAAGCACAAGAGATATGACTCCCCACTGAGGACTAGAACCGACTCTCACAGCAGTGGCGGTATCTTTAATCATAATCGGCATCTTAGAAGCGATACCTACGAAAATAAGTAAGCTCGCACCATTACCGACACCTTTTTCAGTAATAACTTCACCTAACCACATAATGAATAGAGAGGTTATAGTCAGAACCACTACAGTCCTAACGTAAAACACAGAATCCGCTTTAACAGCTAACTGAGCAACATCCAAGAATCTTGCTAAAGCAAAGCTTTGAAATAAAGCAAGTAAAATAGTAAAAAATCTAGTTATGCGTTGAAATTTCTTTCTGCCGTCATCACCTTGATTTCGTTGCATCTCTTTTAGATTAGGAATGATTTCCACCAAAAGCTGCATGATAATACTAGCGGTAATATAAGGTCCGATACCTAAAGCAAAAATCGATAAAGCACTTAAAGCTCCACCAGCGAACATATCGACTAAGCCAAGTAAACCCGAAGAGAGCACGGTGCTTGATTTTAGAGCATTTTGGTCAACACCATAAAGTGGTATATGAACCCCAAACCTGTATACCGCAAGGAGAAGAGCAGTATACAAAATCTTCTGTATTAAACCAGAAGATTTGCTTATTTCTTGAAAGCTAAGAGTACTGTTCTCAGACTTCAATTACCTTTCCACCCGCTTTCTCAATTGCTTCCTTTGCAGAAGCACTAAACAAATTAGCTTTCACCGTAACTGCCTTAGACAGTTTACCTGAAGCAAGAATTTTCAAACCATAAGGCTGAGCTTTCTTTATAACATCATTCTGCTCAAGAATCACTAAATTAATTTCAGAAAGACCCTTCTCAGCAAGCTCTTGAATCACATCTAAATTAACAATAGAATACTCTTTTCTATTAACTCTCGTGTTAACCTGTCTTTTAGGTAATCTTCTATATAGAGGAGTTTGTCCACCTTCTTTAAAAGTCTTAGCCCAACCAGATCTACATTTCTGCCCTCTGTGACCACGTCCACAAGTCTTACCAGCACCAGTAGCTATACCGCGACCCTTTCTGTCTTTAGATTTTATAGCACCCTCTGCGCTTTCAAGATTTTTCATGTTATCTGCCATGGTTCTAACTCCTATATAATTATTCTGCGTCCTGTACTTGGACCAAGTGACTAACTTTCTTTATCATTCCTAAAATAGTAGGAGAATCAAAATGTTCTACAACTGCATTAGTTCTTCTCAAACCTAAGGCTTCAAGAACTTTAGCTTGTTTACCACTCGCAGCAGAGATACCTCTAACTAACTTTATAGATATTTTTTTTCTTTTCGTTTCTACCATTTTTATTACCTCGATTAAGCAAACAACATTTGCTTAACTGTTAAGTTTCTCATTTTAGCGACTTCTCTAAAGCTTCTTATTGATTGGATAGCATTAATCGTAGCTCTAGCAACGTTTAATGGAGATTTAGAACCCATAGACTTAGAGAGAATATCTCCTAAACCAGATAATTCTAAAACTATCCTTGCTGTACCACCAGCGATGATACCAGTACCATCAGAAGCAGGTTTCAACATAACTTCAGAACCACCAGCAAAACCATGAACTCTATGAGAGATAGTACTGCCTACCATAGGAACATCCACTAAGTTTTTACGAGCATCCACTAAAGCTTTTTTAATAGCATTCAATACTTCCGAAGCTTTACCAACACCAACGCCAACTTTACCTTTTTCATTACCAATAATGACAACTACTCTAAAAGACAGTTTCTTACCACCTTTAACAACTTTCGTTACTCTTCTAACTTGAACTACTTTTTCTGTATATTCAGATTCAGTAACTTCAGTACGTTTCTGTCTGCGAGGTCCACCAGAACCTTCTCTTCTTTTACCATTATTACTAGCACCGCTATTATTATTTCCAGCGAATTTTTTAAATTTAGGTTTAGCTCCAGCATCAATATCAGCCACAACTGCCACTTCAGAAGCAAGCTGTTCAGCTTTGCTATCATCAACATCCACCACAACTTCTACTTCACTATTCTCAACTGGATCTATATTTTTTTCTTCTGACATTCTATAAAACTCCTACGATTAAAACTCTAAACCTGCTTCTCTAGCAGCATCAGCAAGAGCTTTAATACGACCATGATAAAGATTACCACCCTTATCAAAAACAACCTTAGTTACACCTTGTGCTTTCGCCAATTCAGCAATTTTTTTGCCAACAAGCTCAGCAGCTGGAATATCCGAACCAGTACCTAGCTCGCCTTTAAGAATAGGTGAATAAGTCGCGATCCCACAAATAGTCTTAGAACCAATCGGCTCTGAGCTAGAGGGATCAACATCAATTATAACCTGTGCAGATATATGTTTATTAGATCTGAAAACACTCAATCTTGGTCTAAGTTCAGTACCAACGATTTTCTTTCTCGCTCTAAAATGTCTTTTCTTTCTTTGTATATTTCTTGAAACTACAGCCATAAAATCACCTCAATTATTTACCACCAGACTTACCAGCTTTCTTACGAACAAGTTCGCCCTTGTATCTAACGCCTTTACCTTTATAAACCTCTACTGGTCTTAACGATCTGATTACCGCAGCTACCTGCCCTACTAATTCTTTATCAGAACCTTCAACAATAATCTCAAGACCATTACCTTCAACTTTAAAGCTGATACCTTGTGGTGGTTCAAAAACCTCTGGGTGAGATTTACCTAATTGAAAATTAAGATTAGCACCTTGTTGTAAAACTTTATAACCAATACCTTGAATTTCTAAACGCTTGGTAAATCCAATAGTAACTCCAACAACCATATTATTGATAAGGGTTCTATACAATCCAAATAATGCAGCAGCCTGCTTAGTTTGCTTGGCAACAGAAAGTTTAACTGTTTTATCTTCAACAAGTACCTTAATGTCAGATCTTAAAGTTCTTTTAAGCTCGCCCTTAGGACCAACGACCTTTACAAATGTTCCAAGATCATTCTCCTGAACCGTTAACTGAACATTCTCTGGGATTATAATTTCTTTCTTTCCAATTCTTGACATGTTTCTATCTCTCTATTACCAAACTAGGCAAAGCATTTCGCCGCCTACTTTCTCCGCTCTTGCCTTTCTATCAGTAACTAAACCAATATTAGTACTTAAAACACAGATCCCAAGACCATTTAATACTCTCGGAACATACTTAGACTTAACATACTTTCTGAGACCTGGTTTAGATACTCTCTTGATACCTTTAATAACTGATTGACCTTGATAATACTTAAGTTCAATAACAATAGACTTCATAGCTGGATTATCATTGTTAATAATCTCGTATGATTTAATGAAACCCTCTTTCTGAAGCAATTCAATAAGCTCAGCTTTTAGTCTGCTGTATGGCACCAAGACCGCTGTCTTATTGACAGTGATGGCATTACGAATTCTAGTCAAGCAATCCGCTAACGGATCACTCGTCACTCTATTATTCTTATTAGTTTTAATTTCTGTTTTTAATGACATATTATTCTAAATTCCTAACTACCAACTAGCCTTTGTTAAACCAGGGATCAAACCTTGGTGGGCCATCTCTCTGAGAGAGTTACGACATATTCCAAGATCCCGGTGATAACCACGCGGACGGCCAGTAAGCCAGCATCTATTTCTGTGTCTTATCTTAGCTGAATTCAAAGGTAAATTCTCTAATTTTTCTTGAAGAACCATTCTTTCCTCTAAATCTAAACTTGGGTTAGACATCTTATCCTTAAGTTCAGCACGCTTCTTAGCGTACTTCTCAATAAGTGATTTTTTCTTTTTAGTTTTTTGAATACAAGACTTTTTTGCCATGATATTACTGTTTTGCTCCTGCTTGCTTTTTAAAAGGCATTCCTAATTTAGTTAAAAGTTCTAATGCATCAGCATCATTCTTTGCCGTAGTACAGATAATGATATCCATACCTCTGATAGCATCAACTTGATCATATTTAATCTCTGGAAATATAATCTGCTCCTTAATTCCCAAAGAATAATTACCTCTACCATCAAACGCCTTTCTAGAAACACCCTGAAAATCTCTAATTCTTGGCATAGCGACGTTAACCAATTTACTCAAGAAATTATACATTTTCTCTTGTCTAAGAGTAACTTTAAGTCCAACTGGCACATCTTCCCTAAGCTTAAAACCTGCGATAGATTTTTTTGCGCGAGTAATAATTGGCTTTTGACCAGAGATATTAGTTAAATCTTCAATCGCTTTCTCAAGCGTCTTCGAATTAGAACCAGATTCACCCAAACCAAAATTGATAACAATCTTGATAAGTTTAGGTATCTCATGTACATTTGCACAGCCAATCGACTTTTGAAGGTCCTGCTTTAGCTCTGTATTATATTTTTCTTTTAAACTGCTAGTCATTAGTCTAAATTATCTCCGCTTACTTTTGAAACTCTTACCTTAACACCATCTGCTTGGATTTTCTTTGCAATTCTTGTAGCTTTCTTTGCTTTTTCATCCCACACCATAACCTTAGATGCAAATATAGGAGTTTCTAATTTGATAATCTCACCTTCGCTACCAGGACCTGCCGCTTTTTTATGCTTGATCTTGATATTAACTCCCTCTACGAGGATTTTTCCATCTTGAAATACCTCAAGAACTTTCGTGATCTTACCTTTATCAGAACCACTAATCACCACAACCTCATCACCAGTCTTAACATGGGATTTAACTCTTGGATTAGAAGCACCAACTTTATTTAATGCTCTTGAAAGAACAAGCTTAGAACCCTTTTTAACAAAAGGTTTTATCGCTGCTTTAGTATATCTTTTTAATTTTTTTGGTGAATTACTCATTAAACTACCTCCGGCGCAAGGGATACAATCTTCATAAATCCATGCTCTCTAAGCTCTCTTGCTATAGGACCAAAAACACGAGAACCTATTGGATTATTTTGTTTATCAATCAGAACACAAGCGTTATCATCAAACTGAATCCAACTACCATCCGGTCTTCTCTTACGTTTTCTCATACGAGCAACAACGCCACGCACAATAGCAGACTTCTTAACAGCCATATTAGGAGTAGCATCTTTAACAGTAGCAACGAAAATATCGCCTAATTCAGCTACCATGCCATTAGACTTAAGAACTCTTATGATCCTTACTCTTTTAGCACCGGTATTGTCTGCAACTATTAATTCACTTTCTTGTTGTAACATCTTTCTATATCCTTAAATTGCCTTCTGAAGAACATTTAATAGAGTCCATTTCTTAGTTCTAGAAATAGGACGCGATTCTTCGATAGTAACTTTATCACCCTCTGTAGCAATATTTTCTTCGTCATGAGCCACAAAAGTTTTAGAGGTATTGATAATTTTATGATATCTCTTGTGTTTCTTTCTGCTAGTAACAAGGACACTTATGGTCTTATCACATTTAGCACTCTTTACAACTCCGATTAAGGTTCTCTTAGGCATTAGCGTTCGCTTCCTTTTGCTTTAATATAGTTTTTATCCTAGCTATAGACTTCTTTAACTCTCTTAAAGAAGAAATATTTTCAAGCTTTCTTGAATGAAGAGCCATCTTCACATCAAATAAATTAGTGTAAAGAGAATTAAGCTCTACGTTTAGCTCTTCGACTGTCATTTCAATTAGTTTCTTTGCTTTAAGAATCATGATTGTAAACCTTCCTTAACAATTACCTTGCATTTACAAGGGAACTTAGAAGCAGCAAGCTCCAAAGCTCTCTTCGCTAAAGCAATATCAACACCAGCAATCTCAAATAAGATCCTACCTGGCTTAATAACAGCTACCCAAAACTCTGGACTACCCTTACCAGCACCCATCCTGGTTTCAGCTGGTCTCTGAGTAACAGGCTTATCTGGGAAAACTCTAATCCAAATACGTCCACCTCTCTTAATATGACGAGTAAGAGCACGCCTAGCAGCTTCTATCTGTCTAGAATTAATCCATTTTGGCTCAAGTGCCTGAAGAGCAACTTCACCAAAACTCACAGAAGCACCACGAGTTTCTTTACCGGTCATACGACCTCTTTGCTGTTTTCTATATTTAGTTCTCTTAGGTTGTAGCATTAGAATTAGCCCCTCCGATATTACCTCCAGCAGCAGCTTTAATATTAAGCTTCGCTTTCTCACCCGGTCTTAAAATCCCTTTATTAACCCAAACTTTTATACCGATGTTTCCATAAGTAGTCAAAGACACCGAAAAACCATAATCAATATTAGCCCTGAAAGTATGACAAGGAACGCTTCCCTCTTGAGCTCTTTCCGATCTAGCGATCTCGATACCGCCAAGTCTTCCAGAAACTTCAACCTTTATACCAACAGCACCAGCCCTCATAGCTCTTTGGATAGACTGCTTAACCGCTCTTCTAAATGCTATACGTCTCTCAAGCTGTTGACCAATACTTTCAGCGATTAACTGAGCATCAATATCAATCTTATTAACTTCAAAAAGATTAACTTGCAAAACTACATCTGGTCTGTTAATTAAAGACTGTAATTCCGATCTCAAAGCATCTAAACCTTCGTTAGCTTTACCAAAAACAAGACCAGGTCTTGCCGTAATGATGTTTACTTGAAGTTGCCCAGGCTTTCTTTGCAGAATTACTTTACTGATACCTGCATTCTTAAGTTTTTTCTTAATATACTTACGAATAAGAGTATCTTCTTGTAGAACAGCTGCAAATTGCCCAGCTCTAAAATCAACGAAAGTAACTGAATCCGCAGTTTCAATTATTCCAAGCCTATTTGCACGTGGTGGTACTTTTTGTCCCATTATTTATTGGACTCCTCTTTCTTCCTATTTTTCTTATTACGTGGAGAAACATCCCACACGTGAGCTGCATATTCAGCTGGTTTTAAATCGCTCAATACAACACTCATTTGAGAGCATCTCTTATAAATAGAGAAAGCTCTCCCCTTTGATCTTGCTCTAAATCTTTTTAAAATAGACTTATCATCTACCAAAAACTGAGAAACATACAAATCATCAGGATTCTCAACCCCATGATTAGCCTTAGCGTTCGCCATCGCACTCAATAAAAGCTTTTTCACTGGATCAGCAGCAGCATAAGACATGAAGTTAAGCGCTTCACGAGCCTCACCAGCTTTCATTTTTCTAATAAGATTAACAGTTCTACGCAGCTTTCTCGCTGTCTGTCTGATAAATCCAAGCCTCGCTGTAATTATATTTTTTTCTGTCATTATCTGCCAACTTTTGCCTTCTTAGCCCCTGCATGTCCTCTAAACGTTCTAGTTAAAGAGAACTCACCTAAACGATGCCCTACCATAGATTCTGAGCAATACACAGGGATAAATTTCTGACCATTATAAACAGCAATAGTGAGACCAACCATATCAGGGAGTATCATAGAAGCCCTCTTCCATGTTTTAATAACTTTCTTATCGCCTTTAAGCTTAGATGCATCTACTTTCTTCTTGAGAGAATGATGGATATAAGGACCTTTTTTCGTTGAACGTGACATATGATAAACCTTTATAAATTAGAGAGCCGAAACCTTCTTACCTTTTCTATTCGTAATGATGTACTTAGCAGAAAGTTTTTTATCTTTTCTAGTCTTACGACCAACTCTCTTGCCAGTAAACGTCTTAGGAATACCACCGATAGGACACTTACCTTCACCACCACCATGAGGGTGATCTACAGGGTTCATCGCAGAACCTCTAACAGTAGGTCTGATACCCTTAAGTCTATTAATACCAGCTTTACCTATAACAGTATTTTTTTGATCAGCGTTACCAAGCTCACCAATCGTAGCGATACAATCCATATGAACTCTTCTAAGCTCACCAGAAGGCAACTTCAGAATCGCATAATCACCATCCTTAGCAGAAAGCATCGCAGAAGAACCAGCTGTCCTAACCATCTGGGCTCCCTTACCTTTAGTAAGCTCGATATTATGGATATTAGTACCTTGAGGAATATCTCTTAAAGGAAGCGCATTCCCGACAGCAATTTCAGAAGCTGGACCAGACTCAACTGATGAACCGATAGTCAAACCCTTAGGAGCGAGAATGTAGCGCTTATCTCCGTCTTTATAAAACAAAAGAGCTAAATGTACATTTCTATTCGGATCGTATTCTATAGCCTTAACAGTAGCTGGTACACCAAACTTCTCTCTTTTCCAATCAATAACTCTATATTTCTTTTTAACACCGCCACCCTTATGCCTGCAAGTGATCTTACCAGCGTTATTACGGCCAGTAGATTTCTTCAACTTAGACAGCAAGGCCTTTTCAGGCTTAGACTTAGTTATATCTTGCCTGTCAAGAGTAATACAACCTCTTGTGCCTGGTGTTCTTGGATTTTTTTTCTTTAGGGCCATGATTATTCTTGAGCGTATATTAATTACGACTATTAGCCGTAAAAACAACGAACTAATATGATAGCAAAGTATTTATGGCTTTTCTGAGATGGAAGAGAAAAAAATACTAAAATTTTAGCTTTACGATAAGCTCTTAACCATTTTTTAAAGTTTTGAGCTTAATATCAGCTTAGGTAGTAGAAGCAAAAATAGGATCAGCACCTTTACGCATCAAGGAGAAAAAATGTCAGCAAACCCTAATAAAAAAATTAAGCTAAACAAAGTTAGAGAAATTATAGTTACGAGGTTAAGAGACGACCTAAGGCAACCAACCTTACTGAAATCTGCAATAGAACAAGGAAGAAAAGAAAGAGATACTACCGTTCCGATATTTACAAAAAAAATCAATCCATTCCCTCAGCAAAGATTTGATCTTGGAGAAGAAGACGCAAGAGAAACTAACCTTAGATTAGAAAGCAATCTGAAAAAAGCTTCTGAACCAAAAGAAGAAATAAAAAACAAGAGAACAAATTTATTTAAGCCTGTATCTATATCAAAAATGATAGGCTAAAAACATGCTTATACTCCTTTCTGGAGATGATGAATTTAAAAAACAGATTCAGCTAGACGAGCTAATTTATGGCTATTGCTCTGATTTAAATCAACTTAAAACCATAGAAGATCCTAGCTTTTCTGAGTTAATTAATTTCCTAAATCGCCCTCAAAGTCTTTTCAGTTTTAATAACGAAACTACTAAGAAAGCTTACCTTATTAAAAATTTCTATCTATTAAAGCCAAAAGATAAAGAAGAGGACAACGAGCAGTCTGCTAAAAGCAAAGATGACGAAAAGTTAATTGAGTTTTGCTTAAATATCATCAAAAACACTCAGCAAGAGAGCTTGGTGATATTTATAAGTAACAGTATCAAGGGGACATTGAAATTCGTTAAAGAATTAAAGAAAATTGATAACTGCAAACACTTAGAATTAAACAAATTTAAAAACTGGGATTTAGAACCCTGCCTAATTTATTTAAAGAAATTAATTAAAAAATGTCCAGAGATTAAGATTTCAGATAAAGATTTAGGGCAATTTATTAAATATCTTGGCACTGAAAATCTTGGTGAAATATTTCAAACATTAGAAACCTTGTCACAGTCTTTCGATAAAATAGATTTTAATTTACTGAAAAAATATTCCCAGCCTAAATATGACTTGTTTAACTTCGCTGAGGTTTTAGTATCGGGCAAAAAAGCTGAAGCCATTCAGGAATTAAGAAAAATTAAAGCAGATCCTGAACAGAAAAACAACCTAGGCATAATTGGTTTATTACATAATCAACTAAATCTATATCAAAGTATCAAATTACTAGAGATCGACAAATTCAACAACGATCAAATAGCCGAGAAGCTTGGAATTAAGTCTGGCAGAGTGTATCACCTCAAACTGAATTCTAAAAACATCAAATTAACTAGATTAGAAAAATTATCGGAGCAACTATTTGGATATGAAAAAAAAATTAAAACTGGCGAGCTTAAACTTCTTGAGGCTCTAAGTCTACTGATTCACTCTGAGGAAGATCAACCCGCTTTAATTTAGTACCAATACGCAAACTTTTATCACTAACATCCTTAATGGACTGGCTAGCTTCATCTAGTTTCTTTTCTGTTTTCTCCAGAAGAGTGACAAAATTAAAGAATTCTTTTTTTATACTAGCTAAAAGCTTCCAAACTTCACTAGAGTGCTTCTGTATAGCAAGAGTTCTGAAACCCATTTGCAGACTATTCAATAAAGCCGCTAGGACAGAAGGTCCAGCTACGATCACTCGACAATCACGCTGCAAAATTTCAAGCAACTCAGGTTTGCGAGCGACTTCAGCATACAAACCTTCAATCGGCAAAAAGAGAATAGCAAAATCAGTGGTATGTGGCGGATGAATATATTTATCACGAATCGATCTCGCCTCAATTTTAATCCTAGTCTCAAGCTGCTTTAAAGCTTTGTCAGAAGATATTAAATCGCCTTGCTCACCTGCTTCTATTAATCTTAAATAATCTTCTTGAGGAAACTTTGCATCTAAAGGCAGCCATAGCGGTTCTGGACTATCTCCTTGACCTGGGAACTTAATTGCAAAATCTACAATTTCAGCAGATTTTGGTCTAACCTTCACATTTTTCTCGAACTGCTCTGGAGCTAAGATCTGCTCAAGTAAACTACCTAACTGTATTTCACCCCACACACCGCGAGTTTTTACATTATTTAATAAACGCTTTAAATCACCGACTCCGACAGCAAGATTCTGCATTTCACCCAAGCCCTTATAGACTTGCTCTAATCGTTCATCAACTCGCTTAAATGATTCTCCAAGGCGTTTATCCAGAGTTCCCTGCAAGCGTTCATCAACAGTTAATCTCATCTGTTCAAGCTTTAAATTATTATCCTCTTGCATTGCCATTAAACGTGACTCAAGAGTAAATTTCAAAGCTTGAAAATCTTGACGACTACCACTATCTAAAGATCTAAAACGATTTTCTAATCCCTCTTGAAATAATGAAAGCTGCTTATGATTAAGAGAAAAGCCATTAGAGAACCTAGATAATTCCACTAAAACATAGATAGATAGAATTATGGATACAAAAGAAAAAATCAGAATAATAAAATCAAGAGTCATAGGCATAAAATTAAATATACAGCTGAAAAATCATCTAAAGTTTACTGTGGTTCTTTAATAGCAAAGCTTCTAATAAAATCATCTAAATTATTCTCCTCGCGCTTAAGCTCTTGAGCTGGTCCCAATACTTTAAAAAACCAAGTACCAAGCTCCGTTTCAGCCACGATAATATAAGCAGCCCAATTTTCACGTAAAAGCTTTTGGGCAGATGGATTAAATGGATCTTGAGATTCCAAATAATTACCATTTAAATATATTTTAGTTACTGGAATAAAACGATAATTAAACTGCGTGTTTTCTAAGATTTTAAACTCTTCATCTTGAGAAAACTGATTTTTCCAGCGCTCTATATTTGCCTCCAAACCACCAGCATTACCTGGCAAAAACGAAACTGAAAGATTAGAATTATCAGCTATCTTGTACTGCTCTAGGCGCATAGAGTTAGAAACTGGTTCTTTAATCCAAGTGTTAAAGACTTTATAAGAGATAGCTCCCTTCGCTAAATGCCGAGTATCGTATTTAGTCATTTCGTTAACAGCAAGATTAGAGCAAGCCGCATTTAGCAAAAAAAACAAAAAAATGGAAAAATAATATTTCGATGTCATAATGAAATTCAAACTCACACCTTATTTATGTAAGTATAGCAATTTTTATTTTCCGCACAGATTATTAATTAAAACTTAATAAGAATTTCATATACTACAAACTAGAAAATTTGCAAGGCAAATATATATGGAAATTAGCAACAAGAAAGATACTGGTATAGATAAAAACTTAGGCGTAAAATCAGCAGTTGACGGATTAAAAACAGAAGCAACTCAACAAGCAGATAGTCAAAAAATACAACCAGAGGTAAAATCAATGAGTTAAGAGCGAGCATTGGCGACTTAGAAAGTTCAAAAATAGATTCAGCATCTGGCAGCATAGACTCTTTAACAGATAAAACTCAAGTTATTTACCAAGAAAATACTGGGCAAAATGCAAACAGATCTGCACTTCGAGACGAAATTACCATGACAATATTGGGGCAAGAAAATGAAATAAAAAATCCTCAATATACAGCTGATATTAAAGAAACTTTTGCTAAAGAACCTAATCTTGTGTTTAAAGGTTCCTTAGAAACGGATAATACTAAGATAGATGCTGCTATATCTCATCTAACAGGAAAATTAGACGAGAAAACTCAAGAGTTAAATTTACTCGAAAGCAGCAATTCCGTTGTTGAAGTTTTTAATGGTATACAAAACGAAATTCTTGATCCAGAAAAAGTCGAAGAAGAAATTCGCAGCGAGACAAACAGCTCCCAAAAGAAAACTGATGACTTAGGTAAAGATAAAGATTCAAGTCAAGAAATCTCTGGATCCATTATAGAAAATGCCCACAGTGCCATTAATATACTTAATGAAAATATTAGGGAAAGAGCTCAGAGAGAATAAAGTTATTACTGGAATTTAAAGTTTAACTTAAATTTACTTAACAAAAACTTAGATACTAGGCTAAAGCCTCACAAATCGTGATACATTTATTCCTTGACATGTCTACCAATATCACTAACATACGTAATATCGCTATCATAGCTCACGTTGACCACGGTAAAACCACGCTTCTAGATGCAATCTTAGATCAAACCAACTGCTTTGCAGATCATAAAGAAAGAGTAATCTGTGTCATGGACAGTAATCCTTTAGAGAAAGAGCGCGGGATTACGATATTTAGTAAAAATACTTCCGTAAAATTTGGTGATAAAACAATAAACATCGTAGACACACCAGGTCACTCAGACTTTGGTGGTGAAGTGGAAAGGGTTCTAGGTATGGTTCAGGGCTGTCTTTTACTCGTAGACGCTTTTGAAGGACCAATGCCTCAGACTAGATTCGTTTTAAAGAAAGCTTTTGAGAAAGGTCTCAAGCCTATTCTTGTTATTAACAAAATAGATAAATTAAACGCTGATCCAGCAAGAGTTATAGATGAAGTTCTCGAGTTATTTATAGATCTAGGCGCTGATGATAGTCAAATCGAATTCCCTATCATCTATGCTTCTGGCGTAAATGGCATGGCTAAAGCTAGCCTTGAAGATAAAGATGCTGGCATGGAAGTGATTCTAGAGACCATTCTCAAAGAAGTACCTGCACCGGCTGGAGATATAGAAGCACCATTCTTATTCCAAACAGTGAGCTTAGATTCAAATGAATATTTAGGTAGAATGCTTGTGGGCAGAATCCTCAATGGTAGTGTCAAAGTTAATGATCAAGTAAACCTTATCAAAATTGAAAATGGTGAAAAACAAATTATGAAAAAGAAAATCGCTAAGATTTTTGGTTTTAATGGTTTAGAGAAAGTGGAATTAGAATCTGCTTCAGCCGGAATGATAGTCATGCTAGCTGGTATGGTTGAAGGTAATATCGGAGATACGGTCTGTGTACCTACTCTTACAGATGCTCTTCCAGCAATAAAAGTAGATGAACCTACTCTAGAAATGATTTTCTCAGTAAACTCAAGTCCATTTGCTGGTCAAGAAGGTAAATTTGTTACTTCTAGACAAGTAAAAGCAAGACTAGAAAAAGAATTAGAAACTAACGTAGCGATGCGTGTCACTGCTACTGACAGCACTGATGCTTTCTTGGTCGCAGGAAGAGGTGAATTGCATTTAGGTATACTTATCGAGACTATGAGACGTGAAGGCTTTGAATTTCAGGTTGGCAAACCAAGAGTAATTCAAAAAATAGTAAACTCAAAAGTACATGAACCTTTTGAAGAATTAATTTTAGACGTAGAAGATGAGTTCTCTGGTGCTTGTATCGAGAGACTAGGAAAAAGAAGAGCTGAAATGACCTACATGAACACTCTTCATGGCAGAACCACACTTAAATTTATGATCCCTACTAGAGGCTTAATCGGCTTTGCGACTGAATTTGTGAGAATAACCAAAGGTACTGGTATCATGAGTCATTCATTTATAGAATACAGAGAATATGCTGGTGACATAGACAAAGTAAGACCTGGCGTATTAGTTAATTTAGAAGAAGGCGTGGCTACCTCTTATTCACTAGAAAACTTCTCCGATAGAGGCGTTTTCTTTATAAAACCTGGTACTAAAGTTTATAAAGGCATGATAGTCGGCGAAGCGAATCGTGCTCAGGATATAGAACTTAACCTTACTAAGGAAAAAGCTCTTACTAACATGCGTTCAGCAGGGGCAGATGTTTTAGTACAGCTTAAATCCACTCGTGATATAGGCTTAGAAGATGCTCTAGTTTATATAAATGATGAAGAGTTAGTCGAAATTACTCCTCTAAATATTCGTTTCCGTAAACAGGTTTTAGACAAGAAAGCTTTTAAAAAGCAGACTATGAGTTAAGAGGCTCTACAATGGTCTCCACAGCGCGCGCACCCACTGTAATAGACCTAATCGCAAGAGCAGCTTACTCTGATGAGCCACCAGTAGGAATAAAACAAAGCCCTCTCACTTCAGGAAATCCTCTTCCGGATTTTAATAGGTCTCCTTCTAGTCAAAGACTGGAGTTACATCAAGTGGAGCAAGCACCGTCATTTGAGGGAACGATAAACTTAATTCGAGAAAAATATGATAGCTTAAAACAACTTATTCAAAGCCCTATTTTTAATCAAAGCGAATTCGAACAAATCGAAAAGCAGCTCATTCAAAGCTACAAAACACTTACTAGAGAACACTTAGATAGGTTAAGAGAAGATATTGATATACCAAGGGCACGAGAGAGGCGCCAAGAGGCAAATAACAAGCCTATCCAGCAGTTTAAAAATCAAATCACCATATTAGAAAATATAAATAATTCTCTAATTGATAATATTGAAAAACTAGAAAAGAATTTCAGTGATTTAAGCTTAACAGCAGAGGAAACAGAATTTTTAAGAAGAACCTCTCTAGGCAAAGTATTTAAGCTAGAACCCACTAGCACTGGACTATTTACCGAAATTATCGCTGAGCAAAAGCACCGAGTTTTAAAAAATTTAGCAAAGATATTCTCATCATCTATTTCTTCAGAAGATGAACGCATGACTAAAATCCTTCAAGAAAAGAGATTTAAAGGTCTCTATCATCAGATACTAGATATTTATGAAAACCATATACCGACCAAAGGAGAAATACCTAACCCTTTCGAACAAAGAAATTTTAATGATGGCTTAATTGAAAAAGAAATCTATCAATCGAATTATCACGACCTTGACCCTTCTGGAAAAGCTTCTCTCAATAGACAAATCGATACAAGCACAGATCCAGTAGAAAAGAATAAATTGAATTTAAAAAGAAAAGATTCATTCTACGCTGTAGGCAGGAGAAAAGCTTTAATTAAAAATCTTAATGCCCTTTATAAAAATGATTTTCGAGAAACAGTAAATATCATAAGATCCTATGTAGAAAACTCTTTTAAAAATGAATCCAAGATAAATCATCGAGAATTGATGCCAGATGGTGCTATAGGTCCCCGTGACCTAGCCGTTCTTGGCTTTAGCAATGCTGCGCTCAGAGAAAAACATGTTCACGCACTGGGTCTTAGATTTACAATCGGTAGTATTAACGAAACACGTGTTTCCATAGCAGCTCAGTTTCTAAATCAACTTCTTGAAACTGGTGGCATAAAGAATTACTTAACAATAAAAAAGAATCAATACGAACAAATAGGACTAGAAATAGAGAAAGACCTTAACTTCAATACAAACTTTAGCATCGAAAGAATAATACACTTTTCGCCACGGGGACCTTTTGATATAAGCGGCTCAGATATAGGCTTCTTAATTAAAGAAAAAAGAAAAGGTCTGCGAACTGGGTCTCAAGAAGAGAATTCCAAGCCATACAGCTATAAATTCATCAGAATACAAGTTAAAAGCTCAGAGCGAGCAGCAGCTAAGTCAATGGGTAGTAAATATCCAGATATACACGCTATCTCAGGCACTCAACACAAATTAAATCCTAAAACAAGAATCCCTTTAGGGGACAGGGTTACCTCACTTTACACAAGTGGAGAAGAGCTAACTTACCCCAACGTAGAATCTGCGAAACTGACCAGGAGAGCTATTGACCCTGATCTCCCTTTAAAACTTCTCACTGGTATTAATAAAGATAGACAAAGAAATTTTTTAACCATAGAAGAAGAGCAATATCAAGAACTAGAGAAGCTTTTCAATGATGAGACTCTTTTCAAAAACCAAGGTAAAAATACAGTACCCGTAGATGATACAGCTGAAATTCAATTAATGAATGCCCTTGCAGCACAAGGCTTCTTATCATCTCTATGCCTAGCCTATCAAAAATACCCCTATACTCTTCAACGGAAATTAATTAACGAACTACCCCATCATTTCGCACAAGCTTCTGCACTTAGCAATCAAATACCTATTGAATACTTCAGCTCAGAAGTAAATAAATTAGTAAAAAGTTTAGCTTCTAGGCTTAACTTGCCAAGCATTACAGTGTCACAGGCATTCAAAAGCGATTTGTTCAACAGCATGAATGAGCAAAAAATTGAGATGAGTTATCTAAAACCAATACTCTACAAAGCTCTCAGAGAATACCAAGCTAAAGCAAACTGGGCTGAAATAAATTTAGATGAAATCTTAAAACCTTACGCAAACGAAGCAAGGGAACAGAAAAAGATTCTTGGTCATAGGCTAGGGGGAGTTAAGAAACTACTTAAACTATATTTAAGCAAAATGCTAGAGACTTCAAATCCTCAATTAACTCAAACTGATAGACAAAGTGTTTTAAAGATTTTAATAAATAACAAAATCGCCTTTAATCCAGCTTTCTTTCATAGAATCAGTAGTCCAGAAATTAAAACCAAGGATGATATTCTGCGCTGCCTTGATGAATTTCCTAAAAACTTCAAAACCAAATTTGAAACTGCACCCATAGACCTAAGTAAGGAAAATAAAACCAAACAATTAAAATTAAAACTTCGCAATCATCATATTATCCCTTTCCAGCGCATTACTCAAGAATCTTTAAATCCAGCATCCGCCTAAATCCCCCCTCATCTAAAACCCTCACGCCAAGTGAATTAGCCTTCTCCAACTTAGAACCAGCTTCATCACCACACAATAAATAAGATGTGCTTTTAGAGACACTTGAACTAGTTTTACCACCATTATCCTTAATTAGTTTCTCGAAATAGGATCTACTCTCAGACAGAGTTCCCGTGATAACGAAAGTCATCCCTGAAAATCTATCAGAGAGCTTACGCTGCGTTACTTCTGTAAAATTAAAACCAAGTTCATAATAGTCTTTTTTTATTTGGGCATAAATCTCAGACTGGAAAAACTGAATTAAAGAAGCTAGAATCTTCTCCCCAAGACCATCTAGCTTTAAAAGCTCTTGCCCATTATTTACTAAAACTTCATGTTCAAGCTCAGATAAATTAGGAATTAAAGAAGCTATTAATTGAGCTACATTTAAACCTACATGTTTAATACCTAAAGCGTGAAGGAATCGGTGAAAAGCCTTTCCTCGACTAGCTTGAATCGCTGCAAGTAAATTATTAACGGACTTATCAGCCATTCTTTCTAAATCTATTAATTGCTCATATCTCAGCCTATAAAGGTCTAGCGGATTAGAAATTAATTTTACTTCTAACAGCTGCTCTATAATAGAAGGCCCTAGACCAGAGATATCTAGAGCGTTTCTAGAAACCCAATGTTCAATACGCCTCTGTATCTGAGCAGCACAGCCCACTATATTAGGACATCTTAACGCGACATCCTCCTGTTCCAAGACACTGTCACAGATAGGGCATTTACTAGGCTTCTGTATTTGGCTGCGAATTTCATTTTCTAAAAAAGACCGCTGCACAACTCCATTTTCTGCGTTCACATCATCTCTAATTACAGAAACTATCTCTGGGATTATCTCACCAGCCTTACGTACAGAAACCTTATCTCCAAGCCCAACTCCGAGCCTAGCTATCTGATCAAAGTTATGCAAAGTTGCACGCTTCACAGTAGTACCTGCTAAAAGTACTGGCTCTAAATTAGCTACTGGAGTGATTATGCCAGTACGGCCAACTTCATAATCCACTGAAATCACTTTAGTTATAGCCTCTTCAGCTGTAAACTTTAAAGCCATTGCCCAACGTGGGAACTTACTAGTCACCCCAAGTGTTTTCTGCAAGTGAGTTTCATTAATTTTAACGACAGCTCCATCTATCTCTAGATCTAAGCTGTCTTTCTTCTCTTGCCATTCATGGTATAAATTAATCACCTCTTCAATACTAGTACAGAGATGATTACCCCCTTTATTTACATGAAAGCCCCAATCCTCAAGCTGCTTTAATGCATGCCAGTGCGTGAACACCTTATCATCAGAGTCAGCAGTGGAATTCTCAGATACCTCAGCACCTGTATCCTTGGCTAAATGTAAACCATAACAAATAATATCTAAATTTCTCTCAGCTGTAATTTTAGGGTCAAGCTGCCTAAGTGCTCCAGAAGCCGTATTGCGAGGATTTGCGTAAAGATCTAATCCTTGATTAGCCCTAGCTTCATTTACCTTTATAAATTCAGCTTTAGGTAGGTAAACTTCTCCACGAACAGTAAAGTCACCCAAACCTTGAACATCTTTAGGCAAAGACTTTATAGTAAAAATATTAGGGGTAACATCTTCACCTACTCTTCCATCACCACGAGTAGCCGCCCTGTATAAGTTACCATTCTTATAATCTATCGTTATACTCAAACCATCTATCTTCAGCTCAAATACATAAGTCCTTACTGTTTCAGCCCCTATTATTCGATTAATTCTTTCTTCCCAAGCACGTATATCCTGCTCCCCAAAAGCATTAGCAAGGCTCATCATCGGAATTGCATGTGCAATTTTATTAAAAGATGTTTTATATACTCCCGTTCCTACAGTCTGCGTAATACTGTCAGCTTCCATTAAATCTGGATAAGCAGCCTCTAAAGCTATCAGCTCTTGTAAATGAGCATCATAAACAGCATCAGCAACTTCGCTATTATTTTCTATATAATACTGATGGCTCCAATGTTTGAGCTTGATTTGAAGATCTTGGTATTTAGCCTCAGCTTCCTTGTATGTTTCTTTGAGCACAAGAAAATATTATAGCCATAAGTCAGTTAAGACCGAAAGCAAAGCAATAACCACAACAGAAATAACTGTCAAGTAAATAGCCACCTTTAAGCCAAATGCCTGCTTATAAACAAAAACCGTAGTTAAATTCACCGATGGACTAGCCGTCATAAAAGCAAGCACAGCTCCTATAGGCACTCCCATATTTAAAAATTCTTGGCTCATAGGAATATCGGCTCCTGCACAAAAATAAAAAGGAAATGCTATAAGTGAGAAAATCCAAGGTGCCAAATATTTATTAGTTAGCACAGCTTGGAAAGCAGTCAGGGATTCATAATTAAAATGAAGCAAGCTTGCAAGAGCTACAGACAAAAGTACCCACGGTAAAAACTGTTTTATCGCAGCGATAAGATCCTCTCTTATATGTGCCAAAACTTCATTAGTCCCTAATTTATGCTGATGATCTTCATCATTATGCTCATGCACAGCAGCGTGATTTTCATTATCATGATGATGATCTTCGCCACTATGCTCATGCACAGCAGCGTGATTATCATTTCCATGATGATGATCAGCTTCGCAACAAGATTCCTTAGATGATCCACCTGGAGCTAATTTCAACGCAATAAAATCTGCAATTTTCGCTTCTCCAGAGAAGATAAAAACATAGGTAACTAAAACAGCAAAAGCTATCGCCATTAATAAACGATAAGCCGTAATCTCTAAACCAAAAATTCCATAATTAAGGATTAAAGCTGGGACACTACAAGCATTTCCAGCAAGAAGAAAAGCTAAAATTATTTTCCAGTCAAGCTGCTTACGATACAGTCCTAGAGCAAGTGGAATCATCCCACAGGTACAAATAGGAATTAATGCACCAAGAAAAGCTGAAACTAATATCATCAAAAAAAGACGTAATTGATAGCTTAAGAACTCTGAAAATTTCCAGGAAGGATTAACTCTAGCTAAAGCCACTAATCCTATTTTTTCAAAATAACCATCTGGTAAATAAACTTCTATTAAAGATGAGCAAATAACCGCAATGAAAAATACAGGTAGTATTTCAAATAGTATATGGCTAAAATGCTCTATAAACACGAATTAATGATGTTCGGCATCATGCACAAGATGCTCAGCATGCTGCACTGCGCCACCGATATAAACACAAGTAAGAATAGCGAATAGAAAAGCTTGTAATAATCCGACAAACATTTCAAAACCAAGAACAACTACAGGAATAATTAACGCCACTAAACCAATAAAAGTAGCAAGCAAAGTCTCACCAGCAACAGTGTTTGCAAAAAGTCGCAATGTTAAAGTAAGCGGGCGAATCAAAAGATCCATAAGCTCAATCAAACACATTAAATTTAAACTCAAACCTTTTTCTTTAGAAAAGTTAATCGGCAAGAACATTTGAATATACTTCCAACCACCGATCATGGCTCCGGCAGCAAGATAGATAAGGACTACTAAAATAGAAATCGCAGCAGGAACATTAATATCAGCACAAGTACTAGCTCCATGCCAAATATGAGCATGCTCTTCACCATGGCTTGGCAAAGTAGGCCACCAATGGAAAAACTTACCTAGCTGCCATGGTAGTAAACCAGCATAATAATTTACCAGAATGAAAATAAAAATACTCCCGATCAAAGGTACGAACTGATCGCCTCGTTTACCAATTTGACCAGTAGTTAAAATTCTAAAAAAAGACACAACCGACTCTGCAAGATGCTCTTTCATACCATATTTCGAAACTTCCTTCTGCAAAGAAGATCCTAGATAAGCTGCTATTACTAAAACCAAAGCCATGGTTCCCCAAGCATAATAGAGAGTGTCTAGATTGACCTGCTGCCCGAATATTTCACCTGTTATATGTTGAGTCATAATAGTTTAAAGCGAGGGTTAATTCAAGATGCCTGAAAACCCCGAAATCAGAATAAGATTATAGCAACTAGATACAGTAAATATAAAAAGCCAAGAAAAGTAAGTGTCGCAGCATGAACACGCTTAAATACTTTCAAAGAAAGCAGAAGAATAAAAGCTGAAAGTAAAGCTAAAACAAAACAAAACATAGTATGTGAATCCAAATTCCAGGGAGTCAAACTTACACCTACTGCACAAGGAATAGCCGACTGAAAAACCATAGCTCCAGTGATATTTCCCATCGCAAGTCCATCTTTACCAGAACTTGCCCAGAACCAACTATTCACTTTTTCAGGAAGCTCGGTCGCTATAGGGGCAATAATTAAACTTAAAACAAGTGGACTTACATTCATCATCACCGAAGCTTCCTCTATAGAAATAATAAACCTATGAGCGAAATAAATAATCCCGAGTAATGAAAGTAAAACCTGAGCAATCATCCAGAATAAATTTGAGGGTAAACGGAAACCAGCTACCGCAACACTAGATATATAAAGTGCATCAACCCCCTCTGCATCCTCCTCAGTGTGATTATGATCAGACCCCTCTCTTAAAGTAGTCACAAAATATGTCACGTAAATTCCTAGAAGTATTACCGTAAAAACTATTTTAGATATAGCATCCGGGAAAAGGGTAGCGAACATAGCTACGGAGAGAGCCACTATAAAATATGTCAGATCTTTACTAACATGGCCATGAGCTGCTCTTAAATTCAAGTCTTGTCTTTTTTTATAATTTACTAATATCGCTAAACCTAAAAGAGCCATAGCTAAGGTAGATAAGAGAAAAGGTGCACCAACAATAGATCCTATCGCGATATCAGTCTTCGGATCCCCATGGGCAGACCCTGCTAAAAATATAGCGATAATAGGTAAAAGAGTTTCCGGCAAAGCCGTTCCTATAGCCGCGAGTAAACTTCCAACAACTTGTTCACCTAATTTCAGGCGTACTCCAATATTTTCTACTGCATTCGTAAACCAGAGGCAGACAAATAAAATAGCTGCAAGCAGCAGAATAATTTTTCCAATAACAATGATCATATTTAGTTACCTTTCTCAGAAACCTCTAACAGAGACTCTTTCTCTAATTCTTCAAAGCATTCCACCGCCACTGGAAAAACTCTTTTAACTAACTGTATTCCAGCCTTAGCATACTGCTGTATCTCCCACTGAGCTTCTTTCGGAGCTCTAAGATTATACCAGTGCATAAAATTTCTTAAATTAACTGTAGTAATAAATTCTGTATGCGAGCCTACGGGAAGTACTCCACGAGCCTGCTCCCTGCATACTCCTAGCTCTATTAGTTTATTATATGCCTCTATAGCTGTTTTAGCAGCGTTATCATATATTTCACCCGCAATAGCCTGATCTAGACTCTCACCAGCTTTTACACTCGCTTGTTTATTAGTCTCGGCCTGCTCTCTAAACTCATCTGGTCGATAAATAGTGTTATCAAATTTCGTATATCTAGCACTAATTTCATTAAAAACCCAGCATCTATGCTTCATCCATTGACGTGCAATATAGATCGGACACTTAACTCTAAAAGTAATAGAATTTTGTTCAAAAGGCGTCCAATGCCTATGCTTAGCTAAAAACTTTATTAGCTTTTTATCTTTCTCCTCAAACTCCGCAGAATATTTATTGTAAGAGACTCTTGCTGAATTCACGATAGATAAATCACCACCCATCGAATCCATAAGCTCCATATAGCCAAGAGAGCCTAAATCAGCTTTATCTTCAATAATAACAATATTATCTTTTTCAAGAGTGTCTGCCATAAAGAAACATTCTAACATCTGCGTTTCAAGTCCACTATCTACAAAATAATAAGAAAAAAATTAAACTCCTTTAAGACCCTTGCAGAACCATAGGCGGCTTGCTAAGATATTAAATCTAGCGTTCCAAGCGACTGAATCACACTCGTTCCCATCCCGAACACGACAGTTAAGGCAGTTTGCGGTAACAATACTTGGCTGGAGACGGCCTGGAAAGATAGCTAAACGCTAGACTCTATTTTAATTAAAAAAGGAAGCACTGTTGCTTCCTTTTTTTTCGTAATCACAATTAGCTTCATCACAGAAACCATATCTCTTTTATAGGCACTATGAATTAAATTAACAATGAGAAAGGAGACTATTCCTTAAAACAGCCTCCTTTCTCAAAAATATAAGATTATTAATCTACGCCACTGGCTCTTCAGCCCTCTGAGTATTTTCCAGTAAAGCCTTGATCGATAAAGACATTCTACCTTTAAAATCTAGACCTTGAACTAGAACTTTAGTCTTATCTCCGACCTTGAAGAATTCATGAACATCATCAACTCTCTCAAGTGCGATCTGAGAAATATGAACTAAGCCGCTAACGCCTGGTATTAATTCAACGATAACACCAACACCGTCTAAGACTTTAACGACCTCACCTTCCCATATCTCGCCCTGCTTAGCACCTTCAGCATTTACAGTAACGTACTTTTTCGCAAGATTCGCAGCTTCTTCAGATACACAGTACACACAGACAGTACCATCATCAGTGATATTGATCTCAGTACCAGTAACTTCTGTAATCCACTTAATGTTTTTACCACCAGAGCCGATAACTGCACCAATTTTATCTGGATCGATTTTAAATGAAACGATTCTCGGAGCATTTGCTCTAAGAACATCTCTTGGAGCTGCTATCACCGCTGTCATCGCAGATAAAATATGCAATCTACCTTCTCTTGCTTGTTTAATAGCGGTTCTAATGATTTCTAGTGATATTCCTTTAATCTTAATATCCATTTGTAAAGCTGAGATACCCTTATCGTTACCCGCTACTTTAAAGTCCATATCCCCAAGGAAGTCCTCTAATTCATGAATATCAGTAAGAACCACAGTACTCGCTTCCTCTTTAATAAGACCCATCGCGATACCAGCTACTGGAGTAGTTACTGGAACACCCGCATCCATTAAAGCAAGTGAACTTGCGCAGGTAGCTGCCATAGAAGTAGATCCACTAGATTCAAGGACTTCTGAAACGACTCTCATCGCATAAGGGAAATCTTCTCTCTTTGGTAGTGAAGGCTGTACAGCTCTTTCAGCAAGAGCACCATGACCTATTTCTCTACGACCAGGTCCTCTGTTTGGCTTAGCCTCTCCTACAGACCAACCTGGGAAATTATAGTTATGCATATAGAATTTCTGTGTCTCTGAATCTATACCATCTAATGATCTCGCTAGTTTTTCTGTACCTAAAACAAGTAAAGCCAGAACTTGAGTATTACCTCTTGTGAAAAGACCGTCACCATGAACTCCTGGATAAGAACCCACCTCGATGTCGAGTTGTCTAATCTCAGTATTTTTTCTTGAATCAGCTCTCACACCAGTCTCTGTAATCTGCTTACGTAAAAGTTTTTTCTCTAATTTTTTCAATTGTGCAGATAGCTCATGTGGATTATCTAAAAGATATTCATGTAGCTCATCGTCTTCTGCTAACGCATCTAATGCTGCGTCCACCTTCTCTTGAGCTTTTGCCACCCACGCTCTTCTAGATTCTTTATTCGCGTTCTGCATAGACTCAATTAAATCTTTTTTAGCATGCGTTTCGAGTATCTCTATCAATTTAGAATTAGGTTCTGGATTAATAAATTCTTCTTTAGTCACACCAACTTCTTTGGCAAATTCTCTAATTACGGCAACTTGTTCCTGAATACGGGCATGAGCATAAGCTATAGCATCAACTACTTTGTCGTCTTCAACAAAATTAGCACCAGCCTCTACCATCATGACCGAATCCTCTGTACCAGCTACAACTATATCCAAAGGAGAACTAAGAATCTCTTCCTCAGATGGATTCACAATAAAATTAGCATCCGCATCTAGAGATATTCTTACAGCACCAACTTCACCAGCAACAGGCAAACCAGATAATTCAAGTGCAAAGCCCACTCCTAACATCCCCAGAGTATCTGGCGGACATAGCTGATCCACGGATAAAGTCATTACATTTACCTGAACTTCATTTCTATAAGCATCTGGGAAGAGTGGTCTTATAGGTCTATCTATTAAACGAGAGGTAAGGACAGCTTTATCACTAGCTCTTCCTTCTCTTCTGTTATAACTACCAGGTATTCTACCTACTGAATAAATTTTTTCTTCAAAATCAACCATTAAAGGAAAGTAGTCTAATTCTTTTTTTGCTTTCTCAGACTTAGTTACAGTAACAAGAAGAATAGTATTTCCAGATTTGATTTGTACTGATGCTGTTGCTTGGCGAGCAAGCTTACCAGTAGAGACCTCTATCTCTTTTCCAGCTATAGTAAATTTTTTCTTCTTCTCATTAAACATATATTATTCCTTCTCTTAATTATCTCTTTTAATTTATCTATCTTCAAAACAGGTATTCGCAAAAACCACAGCAAGCCCAGAAACTAGGAATCAAGAAAAGCAGTGGCTTTAGACTAAAGCCTTATTAAATAATAACCTATAAGTATCTCGCACATTAAGGAGATTTTCTAAACTCTATATTTTCAAACTAAAAATAGAATATTAAACAAATAAATTATTTACTTACGCAAATTAAGCTCAGTGATTAATTCACGATATCTCTTAACATCTCTTCTCTCTATATATGAAAGAAGTCTCTTTCTACGCCCAACAAGCTTTAATAGACCTCTTTTCGTAGAATAATCTTTTTTATTAGCCTTCAAGTGTTCTGTAAGACCGATGATTCTTGTCGTTAGTAAAGCTACCTGCACGGCATCTCTACCAGTGTCAGTCTCATTAAGACCAAACTTTACTACAATATTTTTCTTTTCTTCTTTGTTAGACATTATATGAAACGATCCCTATTTTTAAAATAGACGAAGTAATATGATAGCATACGAATATCAATAAATGTTAAGATTTAATGTAAGCATTGCAACAAGTAGATATTAATTTACAAGAGTTACTGAAAAAGTATGGCGGGGCGGTGCCTCGCTATACTAGCTATCCTACTGCCCCAGAGTGGAAAACGCCTTATAGTGAAACTGCCTTTGAAGCTGCCATTGAAGCTTCAAATCTTGAAGGAAATAATTATTCTCTATACCTTCACCTACCTTTCTGTGAAAGTCAGTGTTACTACTGTGCTTGCAATATCATCATAAGCAAGAAGCACGAAATTAGTAAATCTTACATAAAGCGTATCAAAGAAGAGATTGAGTATATAGGCGAAAAAATCTCCCCCAACAGAAAAGTCATACAAATGGCTTGGGGCGGGGGTACTCCAACATTTCTGCACCCTGATGAGCTAGAAGAAATTTACGAACACCTTGCTAAATATTTTAATCTTTTAGATAGAGCCGATGAGCCATTTTTCAATCACGAATATTCTATCGAGATAGACCCAAGAGTCACAAGCACAGAGCATCTAAAAACCTTATCTAGGTTAGGTTTTAATCGACTCAGTATGGGAGTGCAAGATTTTAATGAAAAAACTCAAGAAGCTATCAATCGTATTCAGACATATGAATCAGTAGAAAATATACTAAAAATTGCTCGTGATAATAATTTCAGTAGCGTTAATTTTGATTTAATTTATGGCTTACCGCATCAGAATTTAGAAACATTTAAAAAAACTATTGAGCAAGTCATAAAACTATCACCAGAAAGAATTGCGCTCTTTAATTATGCTCACATACCAGATTTTTTCCCTTTTCAGAAAAAATACATTGAAGAAGAGACACTACCAGACCAAAAAACCAAGTTAGAGATATTTGAATTTGCAATGAGATCTTTTATTGCAGAAGGTTACGAATTCATAGGCTTAGATCATTTTGCAAGACCCGAAGATGAACTCTCTAAAGCTCACAAGAGCAAAAAACTTTATCGTAATTTCCAGGGTTACACCACTCATGACGGCTGCGATCTATTCGGGATAGGACTAACCGCGATATCCTCTGTCCAAGGGACTTACAAGCAAAATAAAAAAAAATTGAGTGAATATTATAATGAAGAAGAGCCTTTTGCCGCAGAAAAATTTTTCATTTCCGATATGCAAGATATTGAACGCAAAGAAATTATTAAAGAGATAATGTGCCATTTCTATACTGAGTTAGATTATAAAAAATACAAAAAAGAATATTATTTATTAGAATCTTTTACTCAAGATGGATTAATTGAACTTAATCATGTCACACCTAACAAAAATCATCTTGGTAATAAAAAGTTTTCCATCACCGTAACTGAGCTTGGACGCCTGTTCGTGCGTAATATCGCAAGTGTTTTTGATTATTACCTAAACCAAAAAAATGCCCATAAGCTTTTTTCTAAATCACTTTAAGATGACAAGCTTAAATCTTGGCCGCAGCCTTAGGTTCCGAATTAATAGAATTATCAGAAACCCTTTCAATAGTCGCTCCAAGCGACCTAAGTTTATCTTCTAACTCTTCATAACCCCTATCTAGGTGTATAAGCCCTCTAACTTCACTAGTACCTTCAGCAGCAAGAGCTGCGACAACCAATGCAGCAGTAGCCCTCAGATCACGACCCTCTACTTGAGTAGCTTTTAATTTATCTACACCAGTAATTACCGCTACTTCACCATTTACATCAGCCCTAGAACCCATCTTTTGCAATTCTTCAATGTGTTGAAATCTTGAATTATAAATATTCTCAACTACAGTACTAGTACCATCACATAATGCAAGCAAAACTGAAAAAATTGGCTGAATATCAGTAGAGAAACCTGGATACCACATAGTTTTCACATCCGTAGCTTTCAAGATTCTATTTTCAGCAGATACCTCTATATCCACCAAGCCCTCTATCTCTGATTTAAAAATAGTTATATCAACTCCAATATCCTCAAGCTTACTTAGCAGTGCTTGTAAATCTTCCTCAACCACAGAATTAGCTCTAACTCGACCCTTCGTCATCGCTCCTGCAATTAAGTAAGTCGCAGCCTCTATTCGGTCTGGTAAGCACCTGAAATCTGAGCCATGTAATTCATCTGGAGCGACCCCCTGTATATGAATATTACTAGTACCAGCGCCCGCGATCTTACAACCAAGTGAATTTAAAAACTTAGCAAGATCAACTATCTCTGGGTCTCTAGCAGCATTTTCTATAATAGTGTCACCCTCTGCCATAACTGCAGCTATCATAATATTTTCTGTAGCTCCGTTACTTGGCAAATCCAAATAAATTTTAGTACCAACAAGCTTATCAGCACTAGCAAAAACGTAGCCATGCTCTTCTGTAATCTTCACTCCTAAGGCTTTTAATCCTTTAAGGTGTAAGTCAACTTTTCTTGCACCTAAGTCACAACCACCTGGAAGAGCGACTTGGGCATTTTTAAACCTTGCAACCAAAGCCCCTAAACAAACAAAACTCGCTCTTAACTTACGCGCCAATTCAATAGGCACCATATCACTAGACAAATTAGTACTATCTATTTCTAACACTTTATCTTTAAAACTAATCTCCGCTCCGAGTAGTGCGAGTATATCTATCATCGCGTAGACATCTGATAATTCTGGGACGTTCGATAATCTAACTTTTCCTTTCGGTAAAATTAAGGCTGCGGCCATTTGTTTCAGTACAGCATTTTTTGCACCAGAGACTAAAACCTCACCATGGAGAGCATTTGAACCTTTGATTTTTAATTTTTCTTGAGGCAATCGTGTTTCCTTTTAAAGTTGGGAGGGCCAACTATCACATAATAGCCTAAATCCCAATATTTGGGGGGCTCTAACTAACATAAACAAGTCCAAAATGTCGATTTTTTTATTAAGTAGTCAAAGAACCTGCACGATCATCGGTATAAAAATTCAACCCCGCGGTAAGCCTCTTCACTTCAGCTTTAACAAAGCTCTCAGTTTCACAATCCAAAGCAAGATTATTTACGGCCATCGACTTAATAAATCTTGCAATCAAAAGAGCTAAATCCTCGAAATCTTTCTCTTTAAAACCTCTACGAGTCATAGCTGGAGTACCAACCCTAATTCCACTAGTAACGAAAGGACTCTGAGGATCTTTTGGGATACCATTCTTATTAACAGTAATCTTGTACTGATCTAAAAGATTTGCTAAATCTTTACCAGTAATACCATACTTAACCAAGCTAATTAAAACTAAATGATTATCACTACCACCGCTTACTATCTCTATCCCTTCTTTAACTAGACTATCAGCAAATATACTTGAATTTTTTATGACTTGAGTTTGATATTTTTTAAATTCTTGACTTAAAGCCTCTCCAAAACAAACAGCCTTAGCTGCAATCACGTGCATTAAAGGTCCGCCTTGAGAACCTGGAAAAATAGCAGAATCTATTTTTTTAAAAAGATCTTCATTATTAGATAAAATTATGCCGCCTCTTGGACCACCGAGCGTTTTATGAGTCGTAGAAGTTACTATGTCTGCATAGGGTAGAGGATTAGGGTGCAAACCAGCTGCTATCAAACCCGCAATGTGAGCCATGTCTACAAGAAGATAAGCGCCCACACTATCAGCTATCTCACGAAATCTTTTAAAGTCAATAATTCGAGGATAGGCAGATGCTCCTGCGATAATCAACTGTGGCTTTTCTTGTTTAGCTATTCTTTCAACTGCATCATAATCAAGAAAACCATTGTCATCAACACCATACTCAAAGGCTTGATAAAACTTACCTGAAAAATTTACAGAAGTTCCGTGAGTAAGGTGCCCACCTTCTTTAAGGCTCATGCCAAGAATCTTGTCACCTGGTTTTAACATCGCCATGAAAGCAGCAATATTAGCATTAGCGCCAGAATGAGCTTGTACATTAGCATATTTAGCGGAGAAGAGTTTTTTAACTCTTTCAATAGCAAGGATTTCTACATCATCACAGTTTTCACAGCCATTATAGTATCTCTTACCAGGGTAACCTTCTGCATATTTATTAGTAAAGCAGGAGCTCATAGCTTGCATAACAGCCTTACTAGTGAAGTTTTCACTTGCAATAAGCTCAATGTTCTCAGATTGTCTTTCTAATTCCTTCTGAATAGAGTTATAGACTTCTTGGTCTGAAGTTTGGAGATCATTGTTTAAATCAAAAAATGCCATCAATTATTTATTGTAGCAATTCACTTTTCAGTAAGTGTCAACTCAATGATTGAGTTAATTTAATCGAGATACGTCAAATATATAAATCATACAAATTAAATTAAATAATTGAGTTCCAGTTACCATGGAGAAAAAAATGCAAAATACCAACCCTACCAGTACTAGTAAAAGAGCTTTAGACACCATTAAACTTATAGGCTCTCAAATTATAGAGATTAGAGAAATTTTAAATAGGCAAGTGGATACTATACAAATGCTTGAGCAGGAAGTAAAAAAATTGAGAAGCCTCGGCAGAGATAATGAGCAAAACATAAAAATTCTACAAATTGATCAAAGAGATATAGTGAAGCAACTCAGAAAAGTTCGTGAAAGCTCAAGTCAAATGGGGCAAGTCATAGATTCAGTTGAAATAACACACGAAGACGCGACTGATATGCTATTTGGCAAAAAACTAGATTTAGGCGATGAAGGAAAACTTTCTCGCGGTCATGTCGATCAGCTTTTAAGCTATGACGAAAAAGAGGTTGCAGAGAGGTTTTATCCTAACTATAGAAACAGTAAAATTATCGAAAAACATGAACGAAATCAACCACAGTCAAATTCAATTAAGCACAAAATTAACAAAAAAGAACTGTCTCAAAGAGTAGATTCTCGTTTAGAAATGTTGGAAAAAGAAGCAATGGAAAGAAAAAAATCAGAGCGTTTTTCTTTTGATAGAATTCCACGGTTATTAAACTTAGACTAATGAACTCCCCAAACTATCCTAGCTAAAAGATAGTGAATTCATTAAATAAAAAAGAGGGCTTTAAAGCCCTCTTTTTTATTTCCCCTCTCTAAATTTTCAAAAATTACTTTTGAGTTGTAGTTGCAGCAGGAGCTTTAGCAGCTGGAGCAGCTGTGTTAGCTTTAGCAGCAGGAGCTTTAGCTTCTGTTTTTTGTTCAGCTTTAGCTGGTTTTTCAGCTTTAGCTGGTTTTTGCTCAGCTAAGTTAGCATTAGCAGATAGAGTAGCTACAACTAGTAAAGCAAACAATGCAGATATTTTTTTCATTTGATATTTTCCTTTTACAAAGTTAATTAATTTACAAACCTTTGCAACTCTAAATCATAAAAAAAAAAAGCAAAAAAAACTTCACGAAAAAGCCCAGAAAGATTAAATATTTCTTAAACTTACTTTAAGGCTACAATTCTTTCTTGGATAGAACCATGGCTCAAAGCGAATTTAATATATTGTCCGTGATCACTTTGCTTGGAGGTGCATCGTTACTACTCTTTGGCTTAGATTTAATCTGCCTAAATTTAAAAAGCTTAGCTGGGCCTATTTTCAAAACCACAGTAGAAAAAGCTACAAAAACCACTTTTCATGGAATTTTCTTAGGGACAGCCCTTACGGGCTTAGTGCAAAGCAGCACTGCTGTAACATCAATCCTAGTCTCACTTGTGCAAGCCAACATTGTGAGTTTTGAAAGAACCATAGGTGTAATGTTAGGAGCTAATATTGGAACTACTGTCACAGCCCATATTATGGCTTTTAATATTATTAAATGGTCTCTAGCAATAGTCTGCATAGGTTTTTTAATACAAGTCACCGCAGCTAAAGATAAAGTTCTTTACATAGGAAACTCTATTCTTGGATCAGGAATTATGCTTTTTGGCTTACAGCTTATGTCTGAATCCATGAAACCTTTACAGCACTCTGAAATGTTCTTAGATATGATGCGAAATTTCCAAGATCCTCTTATTGGAATATTAGTAGGAACTCTCTTTACCGCAATAATTCATTCAAGCAGTGGTGCTTTAGGTGTAATGATAGGTCTTGCTCTACAGGGTCTAATCACACCAATGGCTGTTATACCACTGATGCTAGGAGCTAATATCGGCACTTGTTTTACAGCCGTTATAGTTTCGCTTAATACCTCATTCCAAGCTCGCAGAGTGGCTGCTTCTCATATACTTTTCAATATTTTAGGTGTCTTACCTTTTGTATTCTTCATCCCAGAATTTACTAATTTCGTAGAACAGTTTACACCGCAGGATAATGTACCACAGTTCATCGCTAATGCTCAGACCATCTTTAATATCATCACAGTATTGATTGCCATTCCTTTTGTAAAACAGCTCGCTTGGCTTTCTTGTCTTTGCGTGCCCGATTCCAACAAAGGAAAATATCAAAAATATACTATTCCTGAAATAGAAAAATTCTCTAAAGATATAGACGTCGCTCTAGCCGAAGCTAGAAGTGCATTGAAATCTATGCGAAATATAATCAGAGAAATGCTTTTAGTCGCTGGTAAGTATTTTATTAAAAGACAAAGCTTAGATGAAAAGAAAATCAGAAAATTAATCGAGGATCACCATGATTTACGTTTAGGCTTAGTTAAGTTTTTACGTCAATTGAAATCTTCTCACCGTAAGACTTTCACCGTAGATGAAGTCACTGAACTTTTAGATATACTTTTGATCATAAATGAATGTGAACAAGTAGTCCACACTCTCAAAGTTGGACTTGATCATATGGATGGTAAAACACCTGATTTTGATGAAGGTTTTAAAGATTTAGATAAGTATTTAGTTGGCACTATAAGGTCATTCAATGCATCCTTAGGCTCTTTTATTAAAGATACTCAATGCAATGCCCAAATAGTGAAACAAAAACTTGAAGAAGCAAGTTCTTTTTATGAAAAATTTCGAATGCGTGCAATTGAG
Source organism: Candidatus Melainabacteria bacterium (assembly GCA_005110385.1). Lineage (GTDB taxonomy): Bacteria > Cyanobacteriota > Vampirovibrionia > LMEP-6097 > LMEP-6097 > LMEP-6097. Next base: position 207,519 of record DUDT01000014.1, read on the forward strand.
GATATTTGCCAAATCAATGAACAAGAAAGAGATAGGCTCAACCTCGAAGTTTTAGACACCCTCAAGTCTATTAATGGCATCTCAGAAAGAATTTGCGAAATCAGTATCGGAACTAGAAATTATATTCAAAACCCACTGGGAAATGCTTGAAATAACACTTCTAGACCGTGACCAAAGAATCTTGAATAATTCACAAATTATGTGTTACAATTTTTTTTCATGCAAGTTCTGCAAAAAAAAATAAAAGTTTCAGAACCTTCTTCAGATTCGATTGAGGCTGCTCAGCAGAACCGTCTTTGTTGTTGATGAGAAAAAAAATTCATCTATAAATTCAGATCTTGAACAGTCTTCAGCTAAAGAAAATATTCAAGAAACTAACCGTACTCAAAGCTCTCTTTTAGCTAAACTTGAGAACAATTATAGAGCCTCACAATCTTTTGATGGATTCGAAGGTGTTCCGCTAGAAGTAATTCCAGCAAGTGATTCCAAAGATTCAATTTCAGATTTCATTCGCAATACGCTGCCCGTAATCGGCTATGCGGCAGCTTCACTAGGTCATTTAACTGCTGGAGCTGGAGGGGTGTCAAAATTCATTCCTGAACCACTTGCAAAGTTCCTAGATCAAAATATACTTAGCTTTTCTAAATTAGTTAACGTCGCAAATTATACCCATAAAGGCATAGAAGCCGTAGCTGACAAACGTGCTTGGGAAGGTTTATCTAGACTAGCTTATTCAGCAGTAGTGCCATTTATGCCACTAGAATCTGTGTTCACTGCATCTGGTATTAGCAGTGGTCCTACCATGTTTGAGCAAGCTCAGAGACATAAAGTTAAATTTTCTAATGCGACAAAAGAAAATCCACAGGGTACACCAAGTTCAGCTCTAGAAGATTTACAAGAAAACGGCAAAGCCTTTTTAAGCATGTGCCAAGAGACTTTCGGTAATTTATTCGGGGCTAACAGAAAGGTTTTCATTCATCCAGATAAAGAACAAGGGCATACAATGTTTCTATGCGCTTGGGGGAATTTTCTCGGTGCTATAGGTGGCATGCTAGCTGGCTCTAATCATCACAGTCCTCTTGGAAAAGCCTCTTCAATAATACGTAATGTAGGGGGAATAGGCTGTGACTGGGCTAAATTTATTCATCCCGACATTAACAATAAGCTCTCAGCTATTTTCTATGGTGTCGTCTCTATATGTGATGTAGCTAAGTCATTTACACCAAAGCATGTCTCACACATACTTTCACATTTCAGTATGGCTATGAATAATTTTGCTAATTATTATTATGTGAATACGACTAAAGCTACTACTGATAAGACTTTTAAAGATTATGCTGCGGTTGCGGCATGATATAGAGAGAATGTGCTTGCGGAGGCTTTGCCATTGTGAGGGATGATACATCTCGGTAATAACAGAAAAATATCACATATTTTTCCTTGGTAAGTAGTTACTTGCAGCAAACTCAAACTGTTCAATAAAGAGCTGTTTTAAATAACTTAAATTATTCTGCTCATAGAAAAGTAAAACGGCTTTCTTATATTCATTTTCATCAATACTCCTAAAAGAAAGAGGGCAGTAACCATCAGCAAGCAGACATGCGTTTGCAGCAAGCCTACTAGTTCTCTTATTACCGTCTTCAAAAGCTTGGATGTATGATAAAAGTGCCAAGGTCGCCAAAGATCTGTCCAAGCCTGATTTGAATTCATTAATCAGCTCAATAAATTTATTAAGGACCTCTTCTATTTGCCATTGATTATCTAAAGGTTTGTAATTCGTACCAGTAATAGCGATTTGATGAGGGCGTGGTTTATTTTCTATTCCTAAGCCTTTCATTAAGAACGAATGTAATTCTAATATTTTTTGTAAACTCCATTCATTATAGTGAGCAGGTTCTTGCAATATATAATCAAAAGCTTCTTTATGATTTAGTATCATAAGCGCTTCTTCTTCACTTTTATCATCAGCTCTCTGAGCTGATTTGATTAAAGCTTCAGTATCAAGAATACTATAGGTATTCCCCTCTATCTTAGACGATTTCCAGCTCAGTTCTATCGTGAACCTTTCAAGCTCTTTATCTCTGGTAATTTTACTTGCTTTTAAATACCTTTGTTTATAGGCAGAGTTGAGCTGTTCTAAGTTTTTCCTCTCTGCTTCTGTGAATAAGGATTTTGCCTCTTTAAAAATCTGAAAAATTTCTAAGTTAAAGCTTGCTTTGATTTTTCTTTCATCAATATCATTTTTAAAATACTCTATAACATTGATGGGTATTAATAAATTTGATACTTTAGCTATCTGATATTTAGTGGCTCTAGCTTGACCCGTCTTTTCAATCAAGCCAAGTTCTAAAAGGAGTTTTAAATCTCTATTTAAAGTGATTTTTTTAACATCACTGAAAATTAGCTGTAAATCAGCAATGGACTGGCTTTGTTTTTGAAGCTCTAATATTATTTTATTTTGCCTATTATTCAGTCCTAGAGACATAGCTAAAATCATATCATTCAAAGCCGGAGAATCGTATCATTTTGATATGATTCTCGGCATCTGCATGATTCGATATCAAGTCCCTAATTTAATTTAAAAAAATGGCGGAGACGAAGATCTGTAAAAGCGCCAGCTTTTACAATATAAAAAATCAACCCCAGGTTCAAGTCCCTTCGTCGACGCTAATTGGGACTGCTCGCAATCTTCAATTTCTGCGTTTTCGTCGTCCTCATGATCCTCATGTACCTTTAGTACACTGCGGTCATTCGTCCTCCTCAGCCTTGAACTTGTGCGTTTGTGAGCAGTCCCTAATTTAATTTAAAAAAATGGCGGAGACGAAGATCTGTAAAAGCGCCAGCTTTTACAATGAAAAAGGCAACCCTAGGGTTCAAGTCCCGTAGTCGACATTATTTTAATTTATTAAAAAATGGCGGAGACGAAGGGACTTGAACCCTCGACCCCCTGCGTGACAGACAGGTGCTCTAACCAACTGAGCTACGCCTCCGCGAGTCGACTTTTTAAAGAGAGATCACCTCTTACACATCCAATGCGTTTAAAAATCCTAGCATAAAAAATCTAAATTCGTGCCAAGATTAGACTAGCTTGCGAATCAATTTCACAAATAATTTAAGATTCCTTCCTTCGCTTCTATTATTACAGGGCTTATCTTTCGCTAATGTTTATGCTCAGCCCATTGGTGTTTTACATTCTGCTGTTAAGCTCACTGAGACTGGATCTTACTCACAGTACCCGCAGGGATCTTCTGTATTAAAAGGCTACGCCTCTATTGAAGAGGAATCTAAACTTGAAGATGAAACCTTACATTTAATTAGCCTTGAAAGCTTCGATCCACGCTTAATTTTAAGTGGTGATAGTTTAATTTTCAGAGCTACGCCTGAAGTAGGGGAACTTTTTAAAATTCCAGTGAACACTTATATAAAAGCGTCAATAGAAGGGGACTCTACGAATAATAGGAATTTTCTTTTTAGAATTACCGATCTTATTTCTGAAAATGGTTCTAGCACGGCAGCTTCAGGGCTTTTTAAAATAGATACTAAAGAACAGGATAAAAGCTTAGAAAATAAAATTAGTGAAAATGCTTTTCTTAGAACTAGCTCTAATATGGTTCTTGGAAGCTTAAGTGGTAGTTTGAAAACTTTAAAATATGGTGGTTTACCATTAATTATGTTAACTGATGGATTTTCAGTAGTAACTGGAGCTGGTCTAGGAGCTGTTTATGGGATAGTAAATTCTTTTGTGGCTGCCCCACAGCCATTTTATTCAGAGCCGAGTGGTTCACAACTTAAGGTGAAATTTATAGAACCGATAAAAGCTGACCTGTATTCTTTTATAAAATCTGCGCCTGAGTTTCCTCAGCCTCTACCAGTTGACGATATTAATCTTGAGGTAAAAATTACTCAGTCGAAAAAGTTTTATTCTTATAATTTTGGTGATTCTATATTTCTGGAATTAAAAATAGAAAATGCTTCAGAGAAAGACTTTGATTTGCAAGATTTTATTTTAGTAGATAAAACTAATTCTCAGGAATTTTTACCAAATCCATTTTTATTTAATTTTAATTCTGAAGAGCTTTCTGAGATTAATTCAGATACGACACGCACACTTAAGCTCTGCTATTCGCTCGGTAAATTTTCTAATTTAGATAATTACAATTTAAGAATTTTAGATCCTGTAACTGCAAAGCATTTATATTATGTGCCTATACAGATTTAAAGAGACTAAAACATATCAAAAATTTTTTAATAATTTAGTTTTAAGGTTTTAGAAACCTCGCCATAAAGTGTTAGAATAACTCTAGTTTATGTACACACCTACTGATTTCAAAAATGGCTTAACCCTAGAATGGAAGGGGAATTTATACCAAGTCGTGGAATTTCTTCACGTTAAACCTGGTAAGGGAGCAGCTTTCGTTAGAACTAAATTCAGAAATTTGACGACTAAAAAAATTTTAGAAGAATCTTTCAGAATGAATGAACAATTTAAACCAGCTCATGTAGAAAGAAAAGAAATGCAGTATCTTTACCAGAGTGGTGATAATTATGCTTTTATGGATATGAAATCCTATGAACAAGTTGAATTGTCTAAAGATGATTTAGGTGATAACGTTACTGATTTCCTAAAAGAAGAAATGGTCTGTTCAATTATGTCTTGTGATGGAAAAATCTTAAGTGCAGAATTGCCTAACTCCATTGAGCTCATAGTACAAGATACGGCACCGAATGAAAAAGGAAATACCTCATCTGGTGGTTCTAAACCAGCGGTTCTTGAAACTGGTGCTACTATTGATATACCTTTCTTTGTTAATATCGGGGATAAAATTCGATTAAATCCTCAAACGAGAGAATATCAAGACAGGGTGAAAGTATAATGAAAACCATTGATAAGGCAGAAAAGAGTATGAATAATGTAGAAGTTCCTTTAACAGCTATAAATCAATTAGCTGAAATTCTTAAAACTCAAGAATTGAGCGAGATAGAGCTTGAATTTGAAGGACAGTACCGTATTAAGGTAAAAAAAGAAATTACTGGAACTGTGTTTAGTAGTGTATCTGCACCAGCAATGCACTCCACTGTAAATGCTGTTTCTGAAACAGCTCCTGTAAAGGTTACTGCACCCAACAAAAACCTTTTTGAAGTAAAATCACCAATGGTTGGTACCTACTATGCATCTCCATCTCCAGATGCTGATGCATTTGTAAAAGTCGGAGATAGAGTTAAGAAGGGTGATACCCTCTGTATTATCGAAGCTATGAAACTGATGAATGAGCTTCCTTCCGAAGTTTCAGGCATAGTAAGAGAGATTTCAGTAGATAATTCTCAAGCTATATCTTTTGGCGAAGTAATTATTAAAATCGAAAAAGATGCCTAAGCGGATTTTCTCCTTAACTTCTTTCTTAAATCATTTAAATTTACCATCTAATAGACTTTTAGAGCAGGCCTTCACTCATAAATCCTGTTCTAAAGACGATCCTAATCTTCTAAATAATGAAAGATTAGAATTTCTCGGTGATGCCGTCTTAAAACTCGTCTTCAGTGAATACCTTTCCGATAATTTCCCAGAGGAAGATGAAGGAAATTTATCTAAATTCAGAGCTAGACTCATTTCGGATGACTTGCTTGCGGAACTTGCTTTAGAAATGGACTTCAGGAAACTTATACGCATAGGCAGAATGTTAAAAGGACAAAAAAAGCTACCCAATTCTATTTACGGAAATGCCTTAGAAGCCTTAATAGCAGTTATATACAAAGAAGCTGGTTATGATAAGGCTCGTGAATTTATTTTAAATGCTTGGGAGAATCATATCGAAAGAGCTATCACTGAATCCATCGCTCATAACTATAAAGCCTTGTTAATAGAAAAATTTCAAGCTAAATATTCTAAAGCACCAGTCTTTGAAACAGTTATGACAAGTGGAGAAGCTCACGAAAGAAGTTTTGAAATAGCTGTACTCTTCGATGGCAAAGAGCTGAGTAAAGGTACTGGTAAATCTAAAAAAGAAGCTGGACAAAACGCGGCCAAAGCCGCTTTAGACAGGTTATCATTTTAAGTCATGCCCGATTATGCTAACACCGACAGAGTAAAAATTCTTTCTGAAGCTCTGCCTTATATTCAAAAATTTCACTCCAAAATATTTGTTATTAAATATGGCGGTTCAGCTCTAACTAACCCTGATATAGAGAAGAGTACCATTAAGGATTTGGTGCTTTTAAATAGTGTCGGTATAAAAGTCGTGCTGACCCATGGTGGCGGCCCTGAAATCAATCAAATGCTCACTAAGATAGGTAAAGAAATTAAATTCGAGAATGGACTCAGACACACTGATACAGAGACGATGGAAATAGTCGAAATGGTTTTACACGGTAAAATACAAAGGCGTATAGTAAGTTCTATCAACTGTGCGGGAGCAAGAGCTATAGGACTTTCTGGTCGTGATGGCAGAATCATGGTGGCTGAGAGAGATTCACGTATTGCCGAAGGCAATATGGTAGGTGAAATTAAAACTACTAATCTAGCTTTAATTCATGAAGTTTTTAAATTAGGTTTAATTCCAGTAATCAGTTCTATTGCACCTAATGAAGCTGGTGAGGCTTTTAATATTAACGCTGATACGATGGCAGCTGAGCTTGCTATAGGGCTTCAAGCTGATAAATTAATTCTTATGACAGATATACAGGGTATACTTGCAGATAAAAATGATCCAGAGTCTTTAATAAAAGAGATGAATCTAGAAACAGCTAGGAGATTAGAGTCTAAGGGAATTATTCAAGGTGGCATGATTCCGAAGACCGACTGTTGCATTAAAGCTATAGAGCATGGAGTTAAAGAAGCGATTATTCTTAATGGCTTAAAAGAACACAGTTTACTTTTAGAGACCTTTACTAATGAGGGGGCTGGGACTTTAATTCGGAATTAATTTATCTGAGCTCAAAAACTAAACCCTTAACTTCTTTTATATAATCTTGCGCGAAATCCTTACGCCCATGCATATCACTATTAGCAGAACTAATAGCTTGATTTAAAAGATTCAGTAACTCTATTTTACGAAACTGTAATTCATTTGCTAAAGCAGAATGTTTCACCCCAACTATTAATTTCATATCTTTAGTAACTCTGTGAGCGAAAGTTCTTTTTTTAATAGAATCTGGCATTTCTAATTCTTGCCAAAGCTGAAAAATAGAGTAATGTCTCTGCTTATCAATATTGCGCGCAACACTATCAAAAAGTTTTTTTATTGGTAAAAGATCTTCTTGTTTAGCTCTTTGCATATTCGACTAAGGCTCCAGCTTTAATATTTATAATTTGAGCATTTTCGCTCCATTTTTGCAAATGCTTACCTAAATGGGTCGTAGTAATTATGACCTGTGTATCATCTGAAATCGCTTCTAGCAAGTGATCCTGCCTCGCTTCATCTAATTCCGCTAAAACATCATCCAATAAAAGAATGGGCTTTAATCTATGCTCTTCCTTTAATAACTCTATTTCTGTAAGCTTAAGGGCTAGCACTATACTCCTTTTTTCTCCTTGGCTTGCAAAATCACTAGCTAACTGTTCTTTAAGCATAAAATTAATATCATCTCGCTGCGGTCCATGACTAGTACAGGCTCTAATAAAATCTAATTTATGATCTGCTTTTAAATCTTCAGGACTTAGCACTTTACCTAAATATTCTAATCTTAATGAAAGTGCCTCCCCTGCGATATTTTGGTAATATTTTTCTACCAAAGGGCTAATTTTAGTAACTAGTTCATGTCTATATTTAGTAAGCTCATTTGCCGCATTTATAAACAGCTCATCCCATATAGAAAGCTGCTCTTGGAAAGCTGCTGCTAGATTATTATAAAAAAAATCTTTCTCTAAACATGACTTAATGAAGCTATTACGCTGACTTAAAGCTTTCTCAAATTTAGTTAAGATCTCAGCATAAGGTAAATAAAGCTGTTCCAAGATAGTATCTAACCAGTCTCGACGAGAACTGGGGCTGCCAGAAACGATATTTAAATCATCTACCATAAAAGATACAGAATAAAGCTTATGATTGATATCTTTGGGCTTCATATTAACTTCATTAATTTTCAGAGTCCTTCTACCAGAACGCCTTATCATCATCGCTATATTTAAATCATTAGCATTTTCGCGTAAAATCTTAGCGTGTATAACAGCATTTTCAGCATTAAAATTGACTAATTGAGCGTCTTTAGCAGCTCTTTTAGATTTACCCGTACTGAATATCTGCACCACTTCTAATAAACTAGTTTTACCTTGCGAATTATCCCCAAGAATAATAAGCTTAGGACGCTCAATATTTAAAAAGAGTTCCTGATAATTTCTAAAATTTATTAAATTTATGGTTTTCAAGAACATAGGATTTAAAGGTCTAGAATTTTATAAGTATAGCGGGATTTTTTTAGTATATGATTATTCTAGCTAGTGAACCTGCAATTAAAAGATCTTTTTAAAAAAATTTTTTTGCTATTTATTGCAGTAAATTTTTGTATTTTAGAAATCGAGGCGAAAAAAAAATCTGACGAGTCTGTCAATAGAAAAGATAAAAAAAATCACGAAGTTAAACTCTTAGAAGTTAATCCAGATGAATCTGCTACGGATTCTAGCCCTAAGTCTGATTTAATAGTAAATCCAACTAATCCCTCCATTTTCACAGAAGCATCCTCACTCAGCGAAGAGGTACTTGAAGAAGTCGGGAATCATCCAGAGAATGAAACATTTGTAGAGATAATCGCAGATGAACTACGCTATAACGAAACTCAAGATTTTTACGAAGCAGTTGGAGAGGCTATAGCCACTTTCCCAGAAAAAAATATAATAGTCACTGCTGATCAAATGAATTTTGATGGGCTAAAAAAACTTTTAATCGCAGAGGGAAATGTAAAAGTCACCCAGAATGATACTACTGCCTTTGGTGAGTATGTAGTCTTTCATACTGATACGAAAACCTATAGCATGGAAGAACCAAAAATATTCAGCCCCGGAATACGCCTTAAAGCCCGTAGCAGTACTTCTGAATTTGAAGAACGAAAAAAGCCAGATGAAAAGGATAAAGTCACTGTAAATTTCAAAGATGGTTTTATCGCATTAGATAAACCAGTTGGTGTTTACTTTTCAGGGAATCATGAATGGACCAGATATACTCGTGAGCGTAAACTCTACTATCAGAACCGTGAACTCAGATGGAAGGATATTCCACCTTTACAGAGCGATATTAAATATAGCGCCAAACGCATTACCTACGACCAAAACAAAAGAATGAACAACCTGAAAATTCAGGGAGCAAGGCTCTGGCTAAATGATAAATTAAGTATCCCTTCTCCAATAGAACTCACTACTAGTGTAGGAGAGGCTGCAAACACTAGATTCAGGGGACCAGTTTTAGGTCAGCAGGAAAGAATCGGTGGTTTTGCTGTTGGTCCTAGATTCTTTAAATCCTATAAAAATTCGACTTTTGCATTAGCTCCTATAATCCAAATCGGTAATGATGGTGGCTTCGGAGCAGGTTCTATTGTCAGCTACAATACACCAGGTGACACCACTGCCGTTATGGCAGGCTACGGCTCTCTCTATAATAGATTTATATTAAATGCCCATCAAGAACTGCCATATAATTTCGAAGCGAATGCACTGGTTAATCAATTCAACCGTAATCTCTTATTTGGTTCGAGCCAAGTTGGTCAAAATTACGAAATAGCTCACAAATTCAGACTTAAACATGAATGGTTCGATAGACGCGGCATACAGTTTAGAACTATTATGGGATACGCTGCGGATAATTTAGATCTGTTTACAGCAAGGAATAAAGAACTTCTTTTTCAAGCGAGAAGAGATAGAGGCGACAATAGTACTGATGAGCATAGCGGTTTTAGATTTGAAGAAAACATATCTTTCTATACAAAGCCCTTATATCGAGTTGGAAATGAAGCCTATAATCTAACTCTAAGATTCAGAGAAGCTGGTTCATTTGCTTTTTATGGTACTGGCGATTCCTATCTTGTTAATCGCATAGGTCCAGCTATAGAGGCGACTTTTGATAGGCTTAGCTTTGAGGTAGATTATTTATATGCTTTAATAAGCGGTGAATCACCATTTGTCTTTGACCAGTTTATAGATGGCTCTAGTGCTATAGTCTTTGACGGTGATTTAGCAATTAACAAGTGGCTTTCCGTAGGCACTTTCGTAAATTTCAATATTAATGATAGTGAAATTACAAGGAATCAAATAAGAGCTGAAGTTGGACCACCTGATTTTAAGTTCAGAGCGAGTTATGACACCGTAAGAAATCAAGTCGGCTTCGGCGTTAATATGACATTTGGTGAACCTATTCGTTATGAACAACTCAAGGTAAACCTCTAAATAGTATCCCTCTCTGGCTTGAAGCTCCAAGCGGCAAGGCTTTTAGCCTAGTGACTTATCTTGAAATTAATATTTTCTCATGAATTAATGAGATCTTAACTTGATATTAATTTTGTTTGTCTCTAATGGGTTTATACATGAAAGAAAGGACCCTAAAACTTAGCCTTGATAGCATTCTTGCTCTTGATACTCATACTGAGAAAAAGTCTTTCTTTGATGAGGTTTCTTCAAGTTCAGCTAAAGTGGGAACTTATAGCGATGGCGCTGATTTTACTTTAACTCGAATCAATCAAGTAATTCCGAGACCTAGTGCAGATAATTTCCTTGAACCTTGGACTGATATATCCAAAGAAAAAAAAGCAAAAATGATTTCTGAATATTTTAGGAAGAATCCCTTTGCACATTTGAAAAATTTCCCTAAAGCAAAAAAAATCTTTTTAGATTTTTTTGATAACATCGAAAACATATCAAAAGATGTTGAATTTTTACGCGAAGAATTAGATAAATCGACTGCTAGTGGTGATCAATATGGAAAAGTTATAATTAACTTCTTTTGCGATAAGAACAACTCCGCTAAGTTTAAATTACAATTTTTCAGACCAATGATGGAAGAAATAAAGCAGTTTTTTGTTTTCGATTTAAGTAAGCCTAAAGATAGTCATGAAAGACTTCATACTGTCACCCAAAATGAAAAGTCTAAAAAATTAATCATTAATCGTTCACTAAAAAATACTAATAAAGCAGTTAGGAATTCACTAAAATCGATAGCTTTTGATGCTGAGGTCTGGAAAGGTTTTATCCAAGGAAAGATAGAACCAAGTCAATATGACATGGTCATGGACTGCCTTGAAAGAAACCACATTAACTTTGAAGATTTCGTTAAATTGGTTAATAGTAGGGATAATAAATATTGGAAATTTTTACACAAAGATTTCTTAAAAAATATTTCCATTAGAACAAACAGTAAAGATACTAGCTTTATTAACTTTAAAACAGAGTCGAATCAACAGGTTGAGCTTAAATTAAATAAATATGCTTTAAGTTTACAGCTTTCCTAGCTATAATCAAGCATTGATGCAAGCTAATTTAAAACGAGCATTTGCTGAAATATCGCAAGTATTAGGACTTATCACTAAATTTGTTTTAAATTTTTTTGAAACTCTAAGCTATCTTTTTAAAAACAAAATTTTCCAGCCTAACTTAGTTAGTTATGGAGCAAGATTCATTAGCTCTGTAACCCTGCCAACCATAGTAATCGCTATCGCACTAGGCGTGGTAATCGGTGTACAACTAGGACCACAATTCGTTAGTAAAGGCGTCGGTTCTAAACTTGGTATACTTGCGCTTTTAACTATGAGTCGTGAATTAGTACCGATCATGGGTGGTTTTATGATAGCAACTCAATACGGCACTGCCATTACTGCAGAAATTGCAAATATGCAAATTACTGAACAGTTAGATGCTCTGAAAATTTTAAAAATCAACCCTATCTATTATTTAGTTTTACCCGCAATGCTAGCTGGACTAGTTTTAGCACCATTGGTTTTTTGGCTTGCAGTAATATTCGGAACTTATAGTACCTTCCTTACAGTCTGGATTAATGAAGGACTTGTGTGGAGCAGCTTTCAATCTGGCATAATGAGTTTTTTTCATATAAGTGACTTACTACTTTGCTTAATAAAAGCTTGCCTATTTACAGTTCTTCTAGTTATTCTATCTGCGACCATCGGAATGAATGTTGGCAAGGGTGGAGCAAGAGAAGTTGGAACCGCTACTACTACTACGGTTATAGCTGGCTTCATTACCGTTATAATTTGTGATTTAATTTGCACGATGGTTTATCTTGAATAATTTAAAACTTATAAATAAATACTCTAATGATTTCCAAAAGCTTTACAAGCTTTACAGTGACTTTATTTCACACACAAACATCTCTGCAATTACCAATGAAGGAGATGTCTATCATAAACACTTTGAAGACTCATTAATCACTTATCCATTTATTGCAGCTCAATTAAAAGTAAATCCATCTCTAGAAATTATTGATATCGGTACTGGAGGGGGTTTCCCAACCTTACCTTTAGCTTTAGTCGCAGAGCGAGAACAGTTAAATCTTCATTTTACGGCTTTAGACTCTACAGCTAAAAAGCTTAAATTTATTGAAATAGTCAAAGAAAACTTAGCTTTAAAAAATTTAGATACCCTTGCTGCTAGAGCCGAAGAAATCGCAGAAAATAAAAGAGAATCTTATGACATAGCTCTATGCCGTTCAGTAGCAAGCTTACCAATAATTTTAGAAATCTGCACCCCACTAATCAAACTTGGGGGCTATTTCCTTGCTTACAAGCAACGTGGAACAGAGTCCGAGAGAGCAGCTTCAGCCATGCAAGAATTAGGAGTTGAGCTAATGGACAGAATTATTTATTTTAATAACGAGAGAGAAATACTAGTTTTTAAGAAAAATCAGAGTACGAAAAAGGTTTACCCACGCAGTTATTCACTGATTAAAAAATCCCCATTATAACGACAAACCCTAAATTACAACTCCATATTTAGCCCCCCCATTCACCATATTTCAAATATAATTAAAATATGGCTAGAAATACTCTTCTCTCTAATGCAAAAATTATTAATGAAGGGGAAATTTATTCAGGGGAAATTATTATCGAGGGAGATTTAATTAAAAACATCATCAGGCACGACTCTAAGGATTATCAAGAATTTCGTAATCATGCGATGAAAGACCAAATGGAGATTCATGATCTGAAATTTAAGTACGTGATGCCTGGAATGATAGATGGGCAAGTGCATTTCAGAGAACCAGGTCTTACTCATAAAGGTGACTTAGAAACTGAATCTAGGGCTGCTGTCGCTGGCGGTATAACCTCATTTATGGAAATGCCGAATACGCACCCACGAGCTCTTACACAGGAACTTTTAGCTGAGAAGTTTGAACTAGCTAGTCAGAAGTCACACGCCAACTACTCTTTCTACATGGGGACTTCGAATGACAATCTAGCAGAAGTTTTAAAGACAGATCCTAAAACTGTGTGTGGCGTTAAAATATTTATGGGAGCCTCTACTGGAAATATGCTCGTAGATAACGATAAAACTTTAAATGATGTTTTTTCTCAAAGCCCAATGTTAATAGCAACTCACTGCGAAGAAGAATCAGTTATTAATGCAAATGCCAAAAAATTTATAGAGTTGCACGGTGAAGATCTCTCAGTAGATTATCATCCATTAATCCGCAATCATGAAGCCTGTTTTCGTTCATCCGAGAAGGCTGTTAATTTAGCTAAGAAATATGGCACTCGCCTTCATGTCCTACATCTCACAACAGCAGATGAATTAAAGTTGTTTGACAATAAATTACCAGTTAAAGAAAAAAGAATAACAGCAGAAGTCTGCTGCCATCATCTCTGGTTTTCAGATGAAGATTATGAATCCAAAGGTGCTTTAATTAAATGGAACCCTGCAGTTAAAACAAAAGGGGACAGGGAAGCATTACAGAAAGCTGTCAGAGAAAACATTCTAGATATAATAGCTACAGATCATTCACCACATACATTAGAAGAGAAAAATAATCCTTATTTTAAATCCCCAGCTGGAGCACCAATGGTGCAACACGCTCTGAATGTACTATTCGAATTACATATACAAGGTAAATTAAGTCTTGAAAAAATAGTAGAGAAAGTTGCTCACAGTCCAGCTCATTGCTTTCAGGTTGAAAATCGAGGCTTTATTAGGAAGGGTTATAAAGCAGACTTAACCGTGTTTAGCTTAGATAAATCAGAAAGAGCTCCGAGTTGGACTGTAGATAAATCTAACATCCTCTATAAATGTGGCTGGTCACCGCTTGAAGGAACTAAATTTCACTCTAAAATTCATCAGACTTTTATTAACGGTGTTTTAGTTTATGATAACGGTGTATTTAATGAGGATTTTAGAGGCGAAAGATTAACTTTCGCAAGATAGACTAAAATTTTGGGGAAAAATGACCCCTTATAATTTTTATTCCTACTAGATAAATTTAATAAAGGACTTCGGAATTAAGACTGAGTCCTCTATTAAAACAAGGAGTAAAATTAAATGTTCAAGTACGATACAGAGAATCTTCCACGCATTACCTTTAAAGGAAAGAGGCTTACTGAAAAGCAAATCGCAGTTCTAGAGTTTTTAGCACAGGGGCAGACGAATACAGAAATAGCCGAAAATCTTTTCCTCTCTGTAAGAACCGTAGAATCGCACATCTCTAGAATTAGAGGAATTATCAGTGAGCATATGCCACAGTCACAGAGAATAAGTGATAGGCAACTCGTTTTATTCGCTAAAGATCTAATTGATGGCTTTAAAATTTTCGACATACTGAAAAGCGGCATGAATGAAGGCTTTGAGCTATCAGAATTTAAAACTTATCAAAAAACAGTAAGCCTGAATAATGATAGATATTATATTCAATGAGGCGGGCGAAAACGCAGAAATTGGAGTTGTGCAGCGGTCTCTTTTGGGCGTGTAGCCAAACGAACAAGTTCAAGGTCTGAGGAGGATGAATGACCGCAATGTATCAAGCATACATGAGGATCATGAGGCGGGCGAAAACGCAGAAATTGGAGTTTCGCTACACGCCCCTGTTACATTTTCTCTGGTGCAGAAATGGCAAGTATACTAAGAGCATTTTTTATAACTATCTTAGAAGCTGCCACCAGAGATAGCCTAGCCTTCATAACCTCTTCGTTTTCACCTATAATACGATTTTCATTATAGAACTGATGAAATAAGCTAGCTAAATTCTTTAAGTAGACTGAGATTTTATAAGGTGCCCTGATATCAGCAGCATCAATAACAAGCTTAGGTAATTCAATCAATTCTAAAACTAAGCTTCTGATAGTTTTCAACTGCTCTTCACTATGATATTCATCAGAAAAGAGTTTCTTGAAATTTGCAGAAAATGTTTTAAACTCTTCATTTAATAAACGTTCCAGCTCATCTACTTCAAAAATAGCAGCTTCTTCCGTATTATCAACTATATTGATACGAGGGCTTACTAAATTACGAAATATACTTGCCGAGCGGGCATGTGCATACTGTATGTAGTAAACTGGATTATCTTTATCATGTTTTTGCGCTAAAGCTAAATCAAAAACCATGCGATTATTGGCTTGGCTATCCACGAGAAAGAATCTCAGAGCATCTTTACCGACTTCAGCTAAAAGCTCATCAACGTTAACTATAGTGCCTTTGCGCTTAGACATTTTTTTCTCAACGCCATCTTCTTTAACGGAAACCAATTGAATAAAAATCAACTCTAACTGATCTGAATTATAGCCAATAGCGTGAATCGCCCCCCTGATACCAAGCTCTTGTCCGTGATGATCACTGCCCCAAACATTAATTAACTTATCAAAGCCTCTGTCAAATTTATCTTTATGATAAGCGATATCACCAGCTAAATAAGTGAACATGCCTTGAGATTTCCTAAGGACTCTATCTCGCTCATCACCAAAGGATTTCGCTCTAAACCATAGAGCCGAGTCTTCTTCATACACAGCAGAGACCTCATGGGCGTGCAGCGGAACTCCAATTTCTGCGTTTTCGCCCGCCTCATGATCCTCCGTCACATCTTCTTGCTTTACTTTTGCTGCTTTAAGTGTTTCACAGATTAACTCAATTTTATTTTTATCATTAATTTTTACTTGATGTAGATTCTCGTTCTCCGAGTACCACGTATCGAAATGAACTTCTATGTCAGCTAAAACTTTCTTCTGTAAATCAAGAAAAAGACTTTTCGCTAATTTACCAGCTATTTCTTTTGCTTGATCACCAGCAAGGGAAGCCGCATCCAAATAGCCTTCTAGCTTAGATTTATAAATCTCCGGCTTTAAAACATCTAGCATAGAATCCAGTGGATAAGCATCCACTGGATAATTTTCCTTAGTGATGTGACCCTCTTGAATTTGAATTGCAGCTTGAGCAGAGAGTGAAAGCTTTTCTATCTGCACACCAGCATCATTAATATAAAATTCACTAGATACATCGTAACCAGCCCAGTCAAGTAATCTTGCAAGAGAATTACCCAGAACTGCTTGCCTGCCATGACCTAAATGTAGATTACCAGTAGGGTTCGCTGAAACATACTCTATAAGAAAGCGATGCGGCTCCATATTAGCCCGAGCTTCTTTAGATAAACGACCATAATTATCTTTCTCTTGATGAATCTCTATCAGAGCAGATTCCAGAAAATCCCAATTCAAACGAATATTAATAAATCCAGGACCCGCGATAGATATATCACCAATGGCAACTACATCCAAATGCTTAACTATACTTTGAGCTATCTTTACTGGTGGTAGTTTCGCCTCACGAGACAATTTGAGGGCTATACTTACGGCGATATCGCCATGATCAGGGTTTTTACATCTCTCCACATCTATATAATCAGAAAAACTTTTCAGCTCACCTAAGTCAGATGCCGCAATAGCTTTATTTATAGCTATTTGGAATAAATTACGAATCTTGCTGCTTAACATTATAATCTTCTAATTTTTGAGCGAGAACACTGATCGGATTTACGAAGGATTTTAAAGGCTGATTAAGAGCAATAGACAATGGACTGAAATAATCATCCATATAGTTTACAGCTATTTGATCAACGAATCTAGATCCTCTCGCAAAAGATAATAGTCCCGCACTCAAGGCTCTAATAATAGCAGAATGATCAGCTTCTTTATGTCTCTTCTTCGCATAGGCAAAGACTTCAGAAAAACTATTATTTTTCAAAAGCATGTAGCTAAAATTCGGCGACTCCGAAACACTTAGGTCAACAACGAAAAGAGGTTTATTTTTTTCAAACTCTGGTATATGCGTTAAAAGATCCAAGTCATTAATTAGGATTATAAAATCAGAATTATTCGAATCTGTTTCAGTAATATCTAAGTGATGTAATATTGATTTGACATCTAATTGGACTTCCGAGCTCAGTTTTTTTGAATTAGAGATTATACTTCCCCTAAGGTTTTTAAGCTTATAGTCAGAGATAATATCTTTCGCGAGAAAGAATAAAGCACTAGTTAGGCAAGAAGGTGAAATTGAGCAAATATTGTGTGCATGATGATCTTTGATAACTTTATTTAAGTAAATCTCCTCCGCAACATCAAAGCCAAATTCACCAATCAAAGGATTATCCTTACGATTACTTGCAAAAATAATACGATTAAAATATGTATGATTTTTAATAATATTGAGATAAACAGATAAATTAATTTCACGACGCGCCTTAAACTCTGCTAGTTTATTCACATCTAATTTATCTTCAAATTTATGCCACTCATCTAGTGCTTTAATGTCAGTACCTTTAGAAGCCGTATATTTATGACTATAATATGACCAATAAAATAAATCCTCATCTACTGTCGATTTTATATCTACCAAATTAATTCGCAAAATTCTATATTGCTTTTCTCGATTGGGCTTAGCATCTATATCGCCTAAAGTTTTCAGCAATTCATTTAGTTTAAACATTAAATCTTGGATTGGGTAAGGGTGATTACTTTGATTAAGCTTCAAATTACTTGAAAACAACAATGTGTCCAAGTCAATATAAATATTTTTAGCACCCTGCAATTTTGTTGTTTGAGGCAGCTGCAAATACTCTAGGTAAGAGTCAAATTCTTTTTTTTGAAAATTGGTATAATACATTCATTAATTTAAGTTATAGTTCTTAGTATAGAGATAAGGATATCTCATTTGTGTTCCAATGCCTAGTATAGCCACTAGCTCCGACATCGAAGTCAAAGCAGCTTCTATTTACCTAGATGACTATTCTGCTCCAGCTAACAATAATTTTCTTTTTTGCTACAGAATCGAAATTCAAAATAAAAGCCCTAAAGAAGTGCAATTACTTAACAGATACTGGCTCATTATTGATTCTGATTCAGATAAGTCTGAAGTTTCTGGAGAGGGTGTCGTAGGCAAAAAACCTACTCTTGCTCCTGGAGAAACGCATGTATATTTTAGTTTTTCTAACCTTAAAACTAATTTCGGAACAATGGAAGGTACTTACGGCTTTGTTGACCAAGATGGTAATAGCTTTAATGTTGAGATCCCAAGATTCTATCTATCCATAAACCTTAATGAATTTCCTAAAAATCGCTTCAATAAAGGTCAAGTGCTTAAACATAAAGAAGAAGAATATTATGGACTAGTTGTTGACTTCGACATGTATTTTCTAAGCAATGCCGATCTAGACACAAGTAAATTTGATAAAAATTTTGAAAACAAGCCTTGGTACTATGTTTTAGTGCATGATACAGATTTAATGCTTTATGTGCCGGAAGAGTTTATGCTCCCGATAGAAGATGATTTCATTATCAATCATCCTTTAGTAGAGGTTTTCTTCGACAAAAAAAATGGACATTATCTTAGGAAAGCTAATTCCGATGAATAAGCTCGCCAGTAAATATTTTTTTGCTATTATAAAACAATGATTAAATCTGTTGTACTTGCAGCAGGCAAGGGTTCTAGATTAAAGTCTAGCAACGCTAAAGTCCTGCATCGAATATTCGATAAGCCAATCCTAGCTTGGGTTCTGGATTCACTTGCAGAAGTTGACCAAGATGAAATCATAGTAGTTTGTGGTCACCAAGCAGAAAAAGTAAGAAGTTTTTTACATGCATATCCCGTCACAATTGTAGATCAAGCTGTACAGATGGGTACTGGACATGCACTCATGTGTGTCCAAGATGAACTTGATGATTTTGAAGGAACTGTTTTAGTAGTAAATGGTGACTCTCCACTCATTCGCTCAGAAACCTTAAATGACATGCTTAATTATCACGAGCAACGAGAACACCAGATTACTTTACTAACCAGTCAAGTGAATTGTGCAGATGGCTATGGGCGTATAGTAAGAAGAAATAATACGATAATCGGTATCAAAGAGGACAAGGACTGCTCTGAAGCAGAGAAAACGATTAAAGAGGTCAATGCTGGTGTTTACTGCTTTGAATGGCAATTTATTAAAGAAGGCTTAGGTAAACTTAAAAGCAATAATGCTCAAGAAGAATTTTACTTAACTGATTTAGTAGCTTGGGCTTACAGTCAAGGTCTTAGTATCGGTAATTTTATTTTACAGAATCCGAATGAAGCCTTAGGTATTAATAGCCGTGCTGATCTAGCAGAAGTTTCAAGATTAAAAAATCAAGAAGCACTAGAATCTCTTATGGATGCAGGTGTGACCATTATAGATACTAACAGTACTGTCATTAGTCCAGAAGTAGATATCGGACCAGACACTGTCATATATCCTGGTACTTACATACATCGTCGCGTAACTATAGGTTCAAACTGTTCTATTGGTCCGAATACCTCTATATTTGGGCCAGCAGAAATAGGCTCTCATAGTACAATAATTCAGTCTCATATAAATAGAAGCTCCATCGGTGAACACTGTAATATTGGTCCTTTTGCACACATTAGAGATGGCAGCGACGTCTACAATAAAGCACGCGTAGGGTGTTTTGTTGAAGTAAAAAACAGCACTATGGGTGAAGCCTCTTCGGCAGCCCACTTAAGCTATCTTGGCGATGCCCAGATTAAATCTAATGTAAATATTGGAGCGGGTACTATTACGGCTAACTACAATTCCTTTACTGGTGAAAAATCCACCACTGTCATCTGCCAAGGAGCCAGTACCGGAGCGAACTCCGTCTTGGTAGCTCCGATAACCATACACGAAGGAGCCTCTGTGGCAGCAGGTTCCG
Organism: Candidatus Melainabacteria bacterium; assembly: GCA_005110385.1. Classification (GTDB taxonomy): domain Bacteria; phylum Cyanobacteriota; class Vampirovibrionia; order LMEP-6097; family LMEP-6097; genus LMEP-6097. The sequence continues at coordinate 227,649 of DUDT01000014.1, forward strand.
TAGTCACCCAAGATATTCCAGCCCAAATGCTAGGTATTGCAAGACCTAGACAAGAGATTAGGGGTTTGCCAGTAGCGAAAAAAGTGAGCTAATAATGTTCCATCGATTACTCTACATTCTTTCGGCTTTAATCCTTATGCAGACATCGGTTCAAGCCGATCTAATTTCTGTTAAAAAAAATAAAGCCATCGAACTTAAAAATGGGCAGATGAATATGCTGTTCAAAGTTGACTTTCGTGAATTCGATAAAGATAGAATTCTAGAGTTTCGCTTTTATGATCAGCCTTTTGTAAACATCACCGTCCTTCATGATCCAGGAAAAAATAATCCTAAATTTACTAGCTTCTCTTCCAAGATAATCAGTCTTGATAAAAATCAAATCGCTGCTGTAAGCAAGATTCATGACCAATTAAAGGTTTTGAAATTTAAAAACACCTTTCCTTGGAAAGAAAACTTTAATAAAAGGGGTGATATCTATTACATCCACAGCCTGCAAGAGTATCTCCCAGTAACTGATTCAACGAGCTCAACATCTAAATTAATTTCAGTGCCACAAGTTTTCGTTTTCTACAAAGGGTTTAAAGATGAATACCCTACGGTTTATGCAGAAATCGTTGATCTAATAAATAGTTTCTAAGCCCCCTGCCTCACTAATGACTCTTAGAGTTTTTTTATTAAGGCAAAGATATCTCTGCTGCTTTCAGGTCTTGCAAATCGATACAAATTTTTCTTCATCGCCGATATTTTCTCAGGGTTCTTAGCTAAGTCTAAAAGCAAATCAGCAATCTCCTTTTGCGGAGAGTATCGCGGAATTCCATTTTCTGCATTTTCACCACCAGAAAAATTATCTTGCCGAATCATAAAACCGCAATCCGCCTTAACTAAAGCCTCTGCATTTTTAGTCTGATGATCATGAGCAGCCCAAGGTAAAGGAATTAGTATCGGTACTATAAGCGACACTGCCATTTCAGCACAAGTCATAGCACCAGACCTACAAATAGCGACGTCAATAGTTTTAGAAATATTCGCCATTTCATGGGTATAACTTAAAACCTTATAATTAGAATATTTCTGAGGATCACCATTTAAATATTTATTTACGTGTTCATTAAAAAGCTTAGAGCCGGTAATGTGCGTAATAGATATTTCTTTGCCTTCAATCGCAAGTCTTTTATTAAAATCCTCAAAATCTTTAAGTAAAATGCCTATACTATCATTAACGAACTGGGAACCCTGACTACCACCAGTTACTAAGACCCTCAAATGATTTTCATCACGGGGTTCACGCTTGGCAGCAGCCCCATAAGCGGCTTCCCTATAAATATTAATAAAGTCCTGCGAAACTGGATTACCCGTGTAACGATATTTATCATTAAAACTTATATTTATCGGAAAGCCTAAGCTCACACAACTCGCAAATATTCTAAATAATTTGTTTACTAAACCAAAATTACTATCAAGATTATGAATTAAGAATTTAGTTTTTGTTGTTACGCAGGCAAGAAATACTGGCGCTGCCACATAGCCACCAGTACCCATAACTACGTCGATTTTATTCTCTCTTAGATAATTCACTGAGCATTTATAAGCTTTAAAAAAAATGCTAAACCATTCTAGATTTTCTTTCAAAGAATTATTTCGAGAAGGAAGCTTAGGGGAATTAATCGGGAGAAACTTAATATATTCTTTACGCACACACAATTCCTGCTCAAGTTTTCCTTCACCACCGATATAATATAAAGCATTTTTTTCAGCTCCGAGGGACTGCTCGCAATCTTCAAATAACTCAGCAACAGCAAGGCAAGGATAAATATGTCCCCCAGTGCCTCCTCCCGTAAATGCAACTCGCACAGCAATTTCCTTTATCGACATTAGCTAAAAGCCTGTTGTCAATTACTAAAAAATATAATAGCAGCTAAAATTAAACATTTTAATCTTGGCTTATTTTTTTTATGAGATAATGACTTTATAAGTATGACAAATCGAGTTTCAAGAGAAAAGATAAATTGGGGTAATACCATTTATCTAATAATCAGCCCTATCATTTCAGCTTTAGCTGTCAGCTATTGGTTCTACAAAGGATGGTTTAACTGGAAGACTGTAATCCTATTCCTAGTCTTAACTTCACTAATAGAAATAAGCATTACCGCTGGCTATCATCGACTATTTTCACACAGAACTTATAAAGCAAATCCTATCGTTAGTATGTTTTTCTTGTTTTTCGGAGCTGGAGCACTTCAAAGCTCTGCCCTCCTATGGTCATTAGATCACAGAGTTCATCATCAATTCGTAGATCACAAGGATAAAGATCCATACAGTATCAGTAGAGGGTTCATGTGGGCTCATATTACTTGGTTGTTTTATAAATTCGATGATCAAGTTAAGGATATTAAACCAGCGGATCTTTATCAAGATAAATTGGTTGTTTTCCAAGATAAATATTGGGGATATATAGCAGTTTTATCTGGATTCATTTTACCTACATTAATCGCACATTTCGCTTGGGGCGATGCTTTCGGTGGTTTTTTCGTAGCTGGCGTATTCAGATCAGTAGTGAATCACCATGCGACTTTCCTCATTAATTCTGTTTCACATTGTATTGGGAAACAGACTTATTCTGACACTCACAGTGCAAGAGATAATTGGTTTACAGCTTTACTAACTTTTGGAGAAGGTTATCATAACTTCCACCATGAGTTTCCTTCCGATTATAGAAATGGGGTTAGGTACTATCAATACGATCCAAGCAAGTGGCTTATTTATAGCTTATCCCTTATCGGCTGGACTTATGATCTAAAAAGAGTTAGCGATAATCTTATTGAAAGAAAACGCTCAGCTATGACTAAAAAAAGAGCAGCTCAACAATTACAAATTGCTACTCAATCAAAAATTCCTCAACTCCAGCCTGCATGTTAAGCCCCGAGGAAAAAACCGAACTCACTCATTTTTTAAATCGCCTTCAAGGCAAAGAAGTCAGAGTAGAACTAAGTTCTAGATTTAATGTCGGCTATAGGATATCCTTTGCCGTTAAAGTCGAAGCATTGGGTGGGAAAACCTATAGCTTCGTGAGCGATAGCGGTAACGCCTCTGTATTTATAGACCCTAGCGAAGCAGAGGCTTTCAGTGCGGATAGCAGCTCAATTAGCTTAGTTTATGGTGATGATCTCATAACAATTCGTTATGGGAGAATTCGATAAAAAATGCTAGAATTATAAAACACCGTGGTAATGACAGCTCCAGATACAAAGAATAATTATTCTGCTCAGAATATTGAAGTTTTAGAAGGGCTAGAAGCCGTTCGAAAGCGCCCAGGGATGTACATAGGTGGTACAGACCATAAAGCACTGCATCACTGCGTCTATGAGATAGTTAATAATTCAGTGGATGAGGCTCTAGCTGGTTACTGTGATACCATAGAAATTTTTGTTTACCCTGATGGTTCACTGTCCGTAGAAGATAATGGTAGAGGTATTCCAACTGACATAGTCGCAAAGACTGGTCTCTCTGGTGTAGAGACTGTTTTTACCGTGCTTCACGCTGGTGGTAAATTCGGCGGTGATAATTCTAGCTATAAAGTGTCTGGTGGGTTACATGGTGTTGGAGCTAGCTGCGTAAACGCTGTTTCCGAAAAGCTTCAAGTTGAAGTTTATCGTAATGGTGTTATTAACTTTGTTGAGTTTCGAGGTAGATCAGAAAACGGTCTTAAAGTGGGCGATCCAGTCGAACCGATAAAAGTAACTGGAACCACTGATAGAAGAGGTACTAAAGTTAGATTCTGGCCAGATAAAGATATTTTTATCGAAACTAATTCTAGTGGTCTTAGCTTTACTCCAGAGTTTAATAGAGAAACTTTAGCGAAAACCTTTAGAGAAATGACTTTCCTTAATAAAGGACTGAAAATCACATTTACAGATCTGAGGCTCGCTGAAGATGATGAGAGAAGATTTCAGGTATATCATAATCCTGAAGGTCTGATTAGCTATGTTAAGTATTTAAATGAGCCTAAGCATCCACTACATAAAGAAATTTTTGACTGCCATGCTTCTGCTAATGAAGTAGAGGTAGAAGTTGCTCTTCAATATACAGATAGTTATCACGAGACTATTTTAACTTTTGCAAATAACATAAACAACCCAGATGGTGGTACTCACATGACTGGCTTTAAGAATGTTATGACAAGAGTCCTTAACGACTATGCACGTAAGGTATCGATGATCAAAGAGAAAGAGGAAAATCTTACTGGTGATGATATTCGTGAAGGCATCACTGCCATTATCTCGGTTAAAGTAAGGGATCCTCAATTTGAGTCTCAAACTAAAGTTAAGCTATTAAATAACGAAGTGGTATCAGCTGTTCAGACTGTACTTGGAGACGCACTAGAAGACTGGTTCGATAAGAACCCTAAAGATGCCAAAGCGATAGTAAATAAGTCTTTAATGGCTCGCAAGGCAAGAGAAGCTGCAAAGAAAGCTAGAAATGCTGTAAGAAGACAGTCTGCTCTAGAGGGCAGCACTGGTATTCCAGGAAAGCTATCTGACTGCTCTAATACTGACGGAGATTTATGTGAAATATATCTAGTAGAGGGTGATTCTGCGGGTGGTTCAGCTAAGCAGGGTAGAGACAGGAATTATCAAGCCATACTGCCACTTAGAGGTAAGATTCTAAACGTCGAAAGAGCTACTATAGATAAGCTTTATGATAATAATGAAATCCAAGCGATGATTCAAGCGATAGGATTAGTTCCTTCAGAAGAAGAAATCGATGGTAAAAAATCAGAAGCTGTTTTAAAAATTGATGGTACGAATCTTGATCTTAAAAAACTTCGCTACAAGCGAATTATAATAATGACCGATGCGGACGTTGATGGCGCGCATATTAGAACCCTCTTACTAACTTTCTTCTTCAGATATTCAAGACAATTAGTTGATAATGGTAATATCTATGTCGCTCAACCGCCTCTCTATAAAGTGGAGTATAAAAACAAAGTTAGATATGCTTACAATGATGCTGAGTTAGAGCTTGCTTTAGCTGAATTAGGTGGTAAGCCCAGCATACAGAGATTTAAAGGTCTAGGTGAGATGATGCCAGATCAACTCTGGGAAACTACGATGAACCCTGAAACTAGAATCCTGAAAAAGGTTTTAGTAGAAGATGCTGAAGAAGCTAGTAGAATATTTGATGTACTAATGGGAGATATAGTTCCACCACGCAAGAAGTTTATTGAAGAATATTCTGGGCTTGCGGTATTAGATGTTTAACTTCAGTCATTTAACCTATATCCTTTAAATTAAGTAAAAAAATAGGTATTCTTAACTGATTCTTAACTGCTAATCTAGATAAAGAGTATATGGGTTTAGGAGGATTACCTTCAATTGGCGGACAAGGACCAAATATAGGTCCAGGTAATAATGGTCCTTCCCAAAACAAAGGTGGAGCAGAGTTTTCACTTGAACAACAGAAGTCTAATTTAGCTCAAGCCCAAGCCGCACAAGATAAAGCTAATTCTGCACTTTCTGGTGCTAAATTAATGAAGATTATAGATAAGAAAAAGAAAAACCGTAAAGGTGCTCCCCGCACCATGCTTATAGATGGAGAGATCTATGAAGTTTACCTTCTAGCGATAGCGTAACAAGGCTCACTTGTTAGCGGGTAGCATAAAATCACCACTGTATAGGCACATAATTTCGAGAACTACATTCAGGGCAGACATAAACTGGATCATTTCGCTGTGGTAACATCTTTCGAGTAAAATCACCTTCACAATGCCCGCAAATTAATTGCACATAATGCCCGCGAATCCCAAACTGTGACGGCAATATAGCCCTACGCTGCTCTGCATTAATCCGCCACTCTCTTAATTCTTCTGGATCTGGCCTCTGCATAAACCTTAATAAGCTTTAGCTATAAGTATTTCACGATTCTGAGGAGAAACTGTACCTGAAATAATACAAGGATGATCACTTGGCAACTCCGGTCTGAGTGGCATACAGCGAATACTTGCACTAAATTTTTCTTTTAAAATTTTCTCTAACTCTAGATCACCGTTCCACATCGCTCTAGCAAAACCTAATGATTTAGAATCTAAAACTGAATCTAATTCAGCGATATTTTTTACTATTTTCGTATTCTCTTTTCTGTATTCTAATGCACGAGTGAGAAGCCCAGACTGGATTTCATCTAAAAGCCTAATTATTCTTTCTATTAGACCTGCTATCTGAATATCCTTCTCTTTACTACGAATATCACGGCGATGGAGTTCTACGCAGCCATTCTCTAGATCTCGCTCGCCGATTACTAATCTTAGTGGCACACCCTTCTGTTCATATTCATTAAATTTAATCCCTTGGCTAATCTGCTCCCTGTCGTCTAGCTTCACTCTTAGACCTAAATCAGCAAGCTCCTTATGGAATAATTTAGCTTGATTAAGTACTTTCGTATTATCAAGATTCTTTTTCAGAATAGGGATTATAACTACCTGATAAGGAGCTATTTTCGGAGGTAATATCAGCCCAACTTCATCATGGTGACCCATAATCACAGCACCAATAAGTCTAGTACTCACTCCCCAAGAAGTCTGCCAGACATGAGCTAATTTATTCTCTGAATCTGTAAAAGTAGTGTCAAAGGCTTTAGCAAAATTCTGACCCAAATCATGTGAAGTTCCAGCCTGTAGAGCCTTACCATCACGCATTAAAGCTTCTATCGAAAATGTAGAAACAGCTCCAGCAAACCTCTCAGACTCAGTTTTTTCACCTATATGTATCGGCAGGGCTAGGTAATTATGCAAAAGGTCTTCATAAACATGGATCATCTTAATTACTTCTTCTTTAGCTTCTTCGTGAGTCGCATGACAAGTATGGCCTTCTTGCCATAGAAACTCTGAAGTCCTTAAAAATAAACGGGTACGCATCTCCCAACGCATAACATTCGCCCACTGATTCAGTTTCAGAGGAAGATCACGATAGGAATTAATCCATTTAGAAAACATGTGATTAATAATCGTTTCAGAAGTTGGTCTAATTACATATCTCTCGGAGAGTTCTTTCCCACCAGCATGGGTCACTACAGCACACTCTGGTGCGAAGCCTTCTACATGCTCTGCTTCCTTCTGTAAAAAGCTTTCTGGAACTAATAACGGGAAATAAGCATTTTCATGACCAGTATCTTTAATCATCTTATCGAGTATTCTCTGAATATTTTCCCAGATGGCATAACCATAAGGTCTAATAACCATACAGCCTTTAACGGGGCTGTAATCGGCAAGCTCAGCCTTAATAGCTATATCAGCAAGTAAACTCTCTGCACTATTCTCTTTAACTGCATTATCAATAGACATATATATAATCCTACAAAATTATTCTTGACTAGGCTGACTCTTAGCTCTTAACTTAGCCCCTAAACTTGATCTAGAGACCTTTCTACCAGCAGAACCGCGATTACCTGTAATATTAGTATTTAAAGGACTGTTAGCGGTAGTCACGACTTGAGCGGCAGCTTTCCTTTCCTCTGGAATTATAGTCGTATCAGCTAATCTTTCTGGATTCATAGAGCCATTAAATAATTCTTGGAGAGCAGCTGTAGCCTTTTTTAATCTCCTAGAAACCTGCATCTGAGAGATACCTAGAATATTAGCGACATCAGACTGTGGCGTATCTTGGAAATATATTAAGTCTATAATTTCAGCTAAAGGCTCTTTTAGCTTAGTAATCATCTCCTTAACAGTCATAAAGTCCTCACGGACATCATTTCTGCGATACTCACGCATATCAGCTAAGGTATCAACCAGCGAAGTGTCATTCTCAGAAGGATTTGGACTTATAGTTTGATCCAGAGATACCAAAGTCTTTCTTCTATCTACTTCATAGGCTTCTTTTATCTTCGTCTCTTTAACATCAGTAAGCACGCTTGCGATTTCTAAATCAGTCGGATCTCTACCAAATTCAGCTCTTAACTTTTGGACTACTTTATTAATTCTAAAACTTAATTCCTGAAGCTCTCTTGGAGCTCTAATCATCGAAGTTTTATCACGAAGATAATGACGAATCTCACCAGTAATAAGGTGAGTCGCGTAAGTTGTAAATCTTGCTCCAGCGTCTGGATTAAAATAATCTATAGCCTTAATAAGACCGATAGAGCCTATCTGTATCAAATCATCTACAGGGTCAGTGCTTCTTCGAGCAAGACCATGGGCGATCTTTTTAACAAGGATAAAGTTAATATTGACAAGCTTGTCTCTAACCTTCTTGTCTTTAGTTTTTGCATAATCAGCTAGAAGCTTGTGAATTTCTTCAGTCTTTTCTTTTTTCTGCTTTTGCTTTTCCATTGATAAACACTCTGAGTTCAAAAAGTACCTTAAAACAGTGTATCATCAAGTTATTTCTTTGGGGAGTCTAAAAATATGACACAATTATCAGCTTTTTCTGACAGAGATGTCAGTTTATTGGTATATTTATATTTAGTGAACTTATTATGAATATTGGATCAAAAATACTGGCCTTTGGAAAGGCTCTACCAAAGAAGGTAGTAACTAACTTTGATTTAGAATCACTGATGGATACTTCCGATGATTGGATAACTCAACGCACTGGCATTAAAGAACGTCGTGTCGCCGATGAATCTATCGGGGAAAATTCGACTAGTTTGGCTGCAGCCGCAGCTAAATCTTGCTTCGAGCAGGCTAAAAAATTAAACCCTGAATTCGATATTAAGCCTAGCGATATAGATTTAATCATCTGCTCTACAGCCACTAGCGATAATCTTTTTCCATCTACAGCATGTATGGTGCAGCCATTACTTGGGATAGAATCCTGTGCAGCATTTGATATCTCTGCTGCTTGCACTGGCTTTATCTACGCGCTAAACATCGCTGATACCTTTATTAAAAGCGGCCAATATAAAAACGTTTTAGTTCTTTCTGTAGACCTAATGTCTAGGTACGTAGACTGGTCAGATAGAAGAACGGCTGTAATCTTCGGAGATGGTGCTGGAGCCGTACTCTTAACTGCTGTACCTGAGGCAGATGCATCATTTAAAGGTTTCTATCTAAATGCTAAAGCAGATAAGGATCAGGCTCTTTATCTAAAAAATACTCGCTCACACTACCCAGTAAAAGCTGAAGATATTGACACTAAACCAGAAATGGTCAACATGAACGGTCAAGCCGTCTATCATTTCGCAGTAAAAGCCCTCCCAGAATCAATTGAGCAAGCTTGTGCGAAAGCAAATGTAGATCCATCTACCATAGACTGGGTAGTACCACACCAAGCTAATTACAGAATTCTCGAAAGTGCTGCTAAACGGTTCAATCTACCAATGGAAAAATTCATCTGCAATATTGAAAAATATGGAAACACCAGCTCTGCCAGCATTCCTATTGCTTTTCATGAAGCCATAGAAGAAGGGCGTATAGTTAAAAATGGTAAAAAACAGACTATCGCGATGGCTGGTTTCGGAGCAGGGATGACTTGGGGTGCGACGGTTATTGAATTCTAGAAACTATCATTGATTAGCCTTTTAATATTATCCCTGATCATGGCACAGCGACGATTCAGGGCGCAAAGAAGATCTCCACCAGAAGCTTTAAGTTCGCCCTGACCTACTATACAACCCCGTTTACCCTTAAAAGCAAAATGTTTATACTTTAAAAATAACTCCTTCAGTATATTTGGATAACAAGTAGCCTGCTCTGAAGAAAATAAAATATTTTTATCTCTGTATTTCCTAATATCCATAAGCATTTCTTTGATTTTTTTCTGATTTTCTAATTTCATTTAATTGGGGCAGTTTTAATGATTTTAATTATCTTCTTTGCCGCATCCCCATTCCCATAGAGGGACTTTTTACCCTTTTCAATTTCTGTTTGACTATTATTAAGTAAAGATTTAGTCATTAACTGAGAGATAAGACTCTTAATCGCAAATTTAATACTTTTGGAATCAGGACTTAGTCTCTCACTTAGACCCTGTTCTAAATATTCCTCTCTCTCTGCCTCCTCTCGCATAACAAGAGTATATTTATTTAGATAAGCCGCCTCTTCTTGGACGCCGCCACTATCAGTAATTATAAAGAATGCATTCTGCATTAACTGTATAAACTCCCAGTAAGTCACCGATTCCAGCAAACAAAGACCTGAAATATTCATAGATAATAGCTTTTCAGATAATTTTAAAAAATTTTCTTTTGCATGCGGGTTATTATGCAGGCATATAGTAAATTCTATAGTTTCTTCGCAGTGTTTGGGAAACTTAGTTTCTGGTTTTTTAAGATTCTCCCTACTTTGTTCTTGAAGAATCTGAAAGATACTTTCACAGAGTGTTGCTTGAAATCCACTGCTGATGTTTTCTCGTCTATGACTAGTAATTAGAATATACTTTTTCGCATCTAGCCTAGGTTCATTTCTGGAGCTCTTTTCAACAATAGTAGAATTACCAAGCTTTAAATTCTTATTATCAATTATGCTGTGAGCTTTAAAAAGAGCATCTATGCCAGTGTTTCCAGTGTTAAATATATTGTTAGCAATAGCAAATTCCTTTAAATCTAGCGAAAGTTTAAGATTAGGATGATCAATATTCAATTGTGATATAGCTATATTCTTTAAAATCATTTTCTCCTGAATAAGCCTTCTGTAAACCTTCTCACTGGGGCAGAAATGATAGTCAGCTATCTGACTAATAACACGCCTAGAGAGTTCTTCGGGAAATGGGCTTTTTGGGTTAACCGTTCTTAGACCAGCTTCTACATGAGCTACCCTAATATGATTATAAAAGGCTGCTAAAGCAGCCTGCACAGCACTTAAAGTATCTCCCTGCACTATAACTAAATCTGGTTTTTCTCTGCGAAAGAGCAGATCTGCCTCAGTAAGGAGCTTTGCTGCAAGCTCCGCTAAGCTAAGTCCTTGATTTACTAGGCTAAATTCATAATCTGGCTGTATATCCCAAAATTCCAAAAGATCACTGAGAATGAGTTTATTGTGTTGATTGGTGTGTACCCACTTAATCTCAGGGATTGCTTTAGGAGACCGCTGCACCACTCCATTTCCTGCATTTCCCTCGCCTTCATTTTCTACGAGTTTACTTAAGCTTTGGAATTCCAAATATACGGGTGCTAGTTTTATATATTCAGGTCTAGTACCGACTATAATAAAAATTTTCATCGAAACTCCTAGTCTTATATAATACTAGTCAGTGGTTCAAGTTTCTTTAAATAAAATATCTAAAAAATATGATGAGAATTACATCATCAAAGATATCAGCCTAGAATCTCAAGATAAAGAATTTATAGTTTTAGTAGGACCTAGTGGTAGCGGTAAGAGTACGATTATTAGAATAATCGCAGGCTTAGAAGGTGATTTTGAAGGTGAATTAAAATTCGCTGGTGAAACGGTAAAGGACTTAGCAGCGAAAGATCGTAACCTCAGCATGGTTTTCCAGAATTATGCGCTTTATCCCCATAAAACAGTTTTTGAGAATATCGCCTTCCCTTTAGTAATTAAATCTGAGCCTAAAAATCTAATTAAAGAAAAAGTACATAAAGTAGCCGGGAAGCTTGATTTGATGAAATATCTAGAACGCAAGCCTGGGCAGCTTTCTGGCGGGCAGAAGCAGAGGGTCGCTGTGGCTAGAGCTTTAATTAAAGAACCGCAGCTTTTTTTAATGGATGAACCCTTAAGTAATCTTGATGCGAAGTTAAGAACCTCTACTAGACAGGAAATACGCAAGCTCTATCAGGAATTAAACAGTACTTTTATTTATGTAACTCATGATCAAATCGAGGCTATGAGCCTTGGCGATAGAATCGCCATATTACATGAAGGTAAGATACAGCAGTTTGATACTCCATCCAAGATATATCATGAGCCCGCAAATACTTTTGTTGCGAGCTTTATCGGCTCCCCCCCGACTAATTTATTTGAACCAAACTCAACTCTATTTCAAGCTTTAAAAGAGGAACTGATCCCTAAACTCAATCGCGAAGATTTAATCATCGGCATTCGCCCAGAATATTTTTATTTAACCGCAGAAAATTTAGATCATGAGGACAACGAAAACGCAGAAATTGGAGTTCCGCTACACACCCTTGAGGCAGAATTAGTTAATATTGAGAACCTAGGTGAAGAGATTCTAGTTTATGCAAAGCTAGATGAAAATTCAGGCAAGCTAAATGGTAGCGAATACTTGATAGCTAAAATTGATAATGCAGAGTATATTAAATTACTTAATGGCAAATGCAGCGCCTTAAGTCCTGAAAACCCAGTAAAATTACAATTATTCTTTGATCCTAAAATGATTTACCTTTTTGATAAGCGATCTAGTATGCGAATCAGTTAGAATATAAAGATTATGGCGATTGGCTCTGAAACATCAGGAAAAAAAATAGACCTTAACTTAAATCTAGCTGAACACTATGGCTTAGGTAGAGAAGCTCTAGAAAGAGATTTATTACCTTTCGCAAGCTCTGTAAGTATAGCTACTGGCGCACATACTGGAGATATTTTCCAAGCGAATCTTGCCTTAGAAGCTTGCCAAGCCTATCCTAACACCAGCATAGGCGCTTTAATCTCTTATCCTGACGTTATTGGCTTCGGTATTAGAAAAGTTCAGCTCAGTAGGGAGGAGCTTAGAGCCACTATTCTAGCCCAACTAGGAGCTTTAGCAGCTTTAGCTAAACAGTTTAACTATGAATTAAATCATGTCAGAATTCATGGATATCTTTATCACCAAATGCTTACTAATTACTCTGTCGCAGAGACAGTAGCTAAGACTATACAAGACTTTAGTCAGTGGTTAATTGTTGTAGCACCTTCTAGTAAAGTGCTTAAAGAAGTTATCTCATGGGTTAATCTCAGAGTAAGCTACGAAGCTAGAGTGGATTTAAGATACGATAGTGAAGGGCATCCTATAGCTTATGAATATGATAAGGATGGGAATTTAGATATAAATATAATCGCAGATAGAGCAAGAAAGCTTATCTATGATTCTAAAGTAGTCTCTGAAGAAGGCGTCGAGAATAAAATCCAGTTCGAGACTATACATTTACCGAGTTCTCCTAAAAATGCTCTAGAGATAGCTAAGTTACTTAAAGGTATGGTGCCAGTATTAAGCTCTTTAAAAGAATTTGATTATAGTGTTTATCTGCCAGAGTTTTTGTAAAAAGATCCGAGTAGGACTAAGCTTTTTCCTACACTAGAAATCCTAATCCTTTTTTCAATTAGCTGAAAAGCTGAGGTCTTTTTAATTTTATTAAACAGCTTTAAATATAAAGAGTAGGCAGCGTAAACACCTAAACGCACACCTTGAGGGAGTTCTTTGATGCCTATAGCAGCAGCATTAAAGTCTTTTTGAATATCTGCTTCTAATTCTTTTTTAATTTCAGTACTGAAATTTTCTAAATCCAAGTCTGGAAAATAAGTTCTACCCATACCTTCATAATCAGCTTTTAAATCTCTTAAAAAATTTACTTTTTGAAAAGCTGATCCTAAGCTCATCGCAGGGCTTTTAAGCTTCTGATATAGCCTATCATCACCTTCACAGAATACTCTTAAACACATCAGTCCGACTACTTCTGCTGAACCAAGTATATATTTTTTAAAGCTATTTAAATCATATTCCTTCTTTTCTAAATCCATCGCCATGCTCTCTAAAAAGCACTCTATAAGCTCATTATCTATGTAGTACTTATTTACAGCCCACTGAAAACTATTAAGGATGGGGTTTAAACTAACTTGATCCTTAATGGCTTTATAGGTATCTGCTTTAAACTCACTCAATAAAGCTGCTTTATCATGCTCATGAAAAGTATCGACTATCTCATCAGCGAAACGCACGAAGCCATAAATGGCATAAATAGCAGCATGGTATTTTCTGTCTAAAAGATAAATGCCGAGCGAAAAAGAACTGCTATAAGCATTAGTCGTAAGTTTACTGCATTTAAGACAGGTCTCATTATATAGAGCTAAATTAGTAGACATTAAGCACCTTATTCTAGACTAAAATCATAACTCAGTTAGAAGTAGCTTAGGTGAATTTTACTTAGAATATCTATGAGCTATTTCCTTTGCCACTATTTCACCAGAAATTATAGAAGGAGGAATTCCTGGACCAGGGACAGTAAGCTGCCCAGCGTAATAAAGATTATGCACTCGCTTACTCTTCACCCTAGGCTTTAAAACTGCTGTCTGCTTAAGAGTATTAGCTAGACCATAAGCATTACCTTTAAAAGCATTATAGTCCTGAATAAAATCAGAGTGTGCATAAGTCTTTTTATAAACTATATGATCTCTTATATTCTGCTTGCAGAGTCTTTCTAGTCTATCCATAATTAAATTAAAGTAAGATTCTCTAAGAGCTTCATTATCATTTAGCAGTCCAGACGCTACTGGCATTAATATAAATAAATTTTCATGACCTTCTGGAGCTACACTTGGGTCTGTTCTTGATGTACAGGATACATAGAAAAGAGGTCTAGTCGGCCACTGTGGTTCTTTATAAATCTCACGAGAATGTTCATCTAATGACTCATCAAAGAAAAGATTATGATGTTCTAAGGCTGGAATCTTTACATTAGTACCTAAATAATAGATAAGCCCAGATGGTGCCATAACTCTAGAATTCCAATACTCTTTAGAATAGGACTGGTATTCTTCTAGTAGTAAATCTTTTTCAACATGAGCATAATCAGCTCCAGCTAAAACCACATCAGCATTAACTTCTAATCCTTTCACGCTAATCGTATCGACTAAACCATCTATTACATTAATTTTTTTCACTGGACTAGATGAATACATCTCTACGCCTAGGCTTTCACAGACTTTTACGAAACCTTTTATAATCTCATTCATTCCACCCATCGGATACCAAGTCCCTAAAGCCATATCAGCATGATTCATCATGCTGTAAAGAGCTGGAGTCTCTTTAGCAGTGGCTCCTAAAAAGAGAATAGGGAATTCGACTATGCTTCTTAGCATAATATTTTTAAAATGTTTTTCACTATAAGATCTAAAGGAATTAAATAAATCACATTGAAGTAAACCGCCGATTATCTCTAAATCCATAAATTCAAAAATACTAAGACTTGGTTGCGGAATCATTTTCCTTAGAGCTATTTCATAACGATACCGAGCTTCTTCTAAAAATTCCCTAAGCTTATCTGCTGAACCTGTTTCATAACTCTCAAAAAGAGTGTAAATATCATCAAGATTACTAGGCAAGGAGATTTGATCATTTTCACTAAAGAAAACTTTATAAGAGGGTTCTAATCTTTTTAATTCATAAAAATCACTGGTTTTTTGCCCAAAATCTGCGAAAAATTTATCAAATATTTCTGGCATCCAATACCAACTCGGCCCCATATCAAATTTAAAACCATTTTCCTCTAAAATCCTTGCTCGGCCACCAAACTGTTCATTTTTCTCAAATAATTTGACGTTAAAGCCATATTTAGCAAGATAAGCAGCCGCACTTAAGCCTGCAAATCCCGAACCAATAATTACTGCTGTTTTAGACATATTGAAGATACAGCTATAATCATAACTAATGAGAATTTTTATTTTTGTTTTTTTCAGTCTCTTCTTCTTTAGTTCACTATACTTTAATCATCCAGCTTATAAACTTGAAGCTGAGCTTGATGACGAAGTAGATATAAATGATCTGAACTCAGATAAAAGATATTATGAATTAGTAAATAAAAGATTTAAACCAGATCAAGATGAGTTTTACTTAGATTCTATTTATTCTTTAGGTGATAATAACTGGGCAAGTATATCTCGTTCAAAGGAGGTCAGAGCAAGTGATCTACATAGAAGTGGCTTAAGCTATACAGCAGGTAGTCCACTTAATGATTATTTAGTAATCGAAGAAATTATACCCTCAAAAAAATCAGTTATTATCCGTGATACAAGAAATGAAAAATTTTTCCAACTGAGAATGAGCTATGGCTCTGCTAAGTCAAGATTAATTCCTATCATAAACAAGAACTGAAGTGATTCTATATTTACCTAATTTTTTAGAATTGGTAAAAACTGCTAGGTAATAGGTTCCAGCCGCTACTCTTCTTTCTATATTAAAATTCAAAGGAGCTAAATCTGCCTGTAACTCACGACCCTGATAATTATACAGACGTCCTTGTATTGATAGTAAAGTCTTATCCCGTGTCTTAGATGGTCTTGCCATTAAAAACAGCTCACCTGGCTTATCGACTGTGATTTTAATAATATCTACATCACCGAGATAATTAATGCTGGACTTTATAGATTTTTTATAAGTATTTTTCTGAGGATTCCTTATGGTAATAATTTCTTTTCCCGTAAAATTAATGATTGAGTCAGAGTCTTCATCAACAATGGCTCCCGTATGTATAATGGATAGGGTGTAATTTGCAGAAATTTGCTCTTCACCCTGAATTACTATAATATACTTCCCGGCAGCTAAGTCATGAAGATATTGCTTAGCAGCAGAAGCATCAGCTTCTTGAATTAAATTATAATTTATGTCATAAAGACTGAATTTAATAGGAAAACTAGAAGCTTCAAGTGAAAAGTTTATTTTACCTTCTTGTTTTAAATCAAAACTAAAATAATCTGCATCACCATAATAGTTAATAGTCTTGTTGACAATCACACTTGGGCTAACCTGTGGATTGAGCGTAACAACTGAGCTCGGATTTATATTATTAGCGACATCGTCACTGAGTGTTCCTAAGGCTCGAGTAGTAACTTTAAGTGTATAAAAACTATCTATATCACTACGGTTATCTAACACAATAAAATAAGTCCCTGCGCTAAGTTCATAAACTATATGAGAATTAGCTTTCGCACCATTATTATTATCAAAAGCTAGTAATTTTTCATTCTGGGTATACAGCTTCAAATAAGGATCTACATCTCCGGAGGTTTCTATATCAAGGTAAGAATTGCTAGGTATAACGACTCTGTAAACATCAATATCATCAGCTACTTCAAATAAGCCTTGAACCTGAAAGCTAGACTGTAGATTAAAATTAAAATCCACTTTACTATTAGGAGCTATATAATCTGGCTGATCCAGAGCGGCAAAAGACGTCCCACAACTAAGAAGAAAAAATAAAAATAGAGTAAAAAATCTTACTCTCATGCAAGTTAAGTCTAGTATATCAAAATTATAATTTTGTTAAGGGCGTGTAGAGAAACTCCAATTTCTGCGTTTTCATCGTCCTAATGACGCTTCTGTATAATCTCCACATAAGGCAATGGTAAGTATAATTTCTCCCCACTACGATAAAAAGCCTTAATTCTCGAATCACCCGATTTCCCGCCTATAACTTTGTACGATGGTAGTGAGGGATCGCTTAAAAAAGTCTCTAGATGAGGGTCTATCTTTAAAGCTTTTATATAATGTGCTTTGGCTTTCTTAGAGTCTTGGTTCTGATAAATTAAAGAACTAATTAAAAACCAGTAAGCATCATTACCAGTGTATTTTAAGGCAAAATCTACAGATTCCCTTGCTTCTTTTAAATGCATATTACTTAATTGTGCGGCAGCCAACGCACCTCGAATATAAGGCACTGCTGGAGCTAACTCTACAGCTTTTAGTAAATCCTGTTCACTATTTAGTAAATCTGATTCTATGGTTTTTACACCACGCATAAGAAAATATAGAGGATGCTTAGTATCTATATTTATTGCTTTATCTAAATCGCCTTGGTCGTAATAATAATGCCCCACAGCACTTGGTACTAAAATTATTAAACTTAAAAATAAAAAACTTATCTGGGCTGGTTTTCGTAAATAAAAAGGTAATTTTTTAAAAATACTTTCAAAAAACATATTATCAGATTTAGGTAAATAACACAGGGGCATTATGATTAGCCCCATAAGCAGAAATTGATTAAATGACTGTAAGTTGCTATCAGCAGCACCAATCAAAGCTAGGCAGGGTAAGGCTTGCGGTGCTTTAACTGCTACTAGATAAAATAGAGCTGTTACTAATATTAAACCTACTAAGCCAAGCTCAAAAGCATAGTGGATAAAAAGATTGTGCCCGTGATTTACTTGCTCATTAGCATGAGCGCCTAAGACTTTTTCCAAATGACGATATACAGGAAAATCTAAAACAAAAGTTCCGAAACCATGACCGAATAAAGGTTTTTTCAAAAAACCATGGAAAGCTCCCTCCCAGATTAATATACGTGGTTGAATAGATTTTTCAATAAAGTGAATTAACTTTTCTTTAAATACGAAACTTAACCCAACTAAAATAAAAGCTAAAATATAAATCAACCTAGAACGCAAATATACTCTAAAGCTCAATACCTGAGCTAAAAAAGTTATTTTTTTATTTAAAAAGAAAAGCATGATAAGAAAACTTAAGTAAATAAAAGTACCTAAGCGCACGCCCAAAAATTTTCTTTTCAACTTAGGTACCAGACTATCATCATCTCTAAGGTAAATAACGAGGAATACAGGTACCCACATCAGTAAGCTTCCAAGCTCTGAAAGTGAGAATTTGAAAAAATCACAGATACTTAAAGCGATAAAAACTACTAATAATATTCTGAAACGCTTTCTCGTATCTAAATCTAACCAAAATTTAGATGCACCAAAAATTAAACAAGCAGAGGAGATTAATAAATACTCTAAGCTCAATCTAGAATTAGCTGCAAATAAGTAAGTAATTAATAATAAAAACCAGATTAGATAATATTGAGAAATTTTAGAAACTTGAATAAGTGTAAAAATACAAGTTAAGGCATGCGTGAACCAGATACTCATCGCAATTGGTGAACCGATAACAAAAATCAATAAAAAGATTCCTAAACTCAGCATCTGCTAGTCAGCGGCAGTATCTTGTGTAAATTTAATAGTGAATCTTCCTCTAGCTAAATTGGCTTTAGTCCCTAAACCCTCTTCATTTAGAACTCTAATTAAATCACCTTTTACTGTAACAACATTAGGAGTACGAAGAGTTCTTACCGCTCCTACCCTAGATGTTTTAAACTTAAGAGTTACATCTTCTATACTCTCTATACTTTCTACACTTTTCTTGACTTTGAGTCCCTTCGCTTTTAAAGCTTCGACTACAGAGCTAGAAAATGCTCCTACTATTGAATCAAGAGATTTAAGATTTACTGTTATTTTTTTCTGTCCTTTAGCAAACTCTGTATTAAAGAGGTTCTGAACGGCATCTGTTAGTATCCCAGATAACAAGAAAGAATATTTTTTCTCTTCATCCGTGTCCTCTTCAAGAGTTATAGCCTCGCCAGATTCTCCAACTACGCTAGCTTCTAAGCTAACTAATTTAGAAGGCTTAGGATTTTTATCGTTTCCTTTATAAAAAGCATCTACTCGTGGTGATATTTCTTTATTAAATGGCGTTAAAGTAAATTTTGCATCCGCTTGAAAAGTATCAGCTGGTAATGATAAAGCATTAACCGGTGTTAAACTAATCCAAAACGATAAAATCAGTATTAATGAAAATTTTAAAATCCCTCTAAACATAATAAGTCTCCCATGATTTTTTACCCATCTAGATGAAAAGATTTATTAAAAAAACTTTACATTTAAACGCTACAGAAGTAGGACTAAGCCCAGCAAAGCTTTAAGCTATTTAATAAAAGTTTAATTTATGAAAAGATCAGCTTAAAGGATTAACCTAAAGATTAAGCACAGAGATGCTGAGTGGGGCATTAATCTTGATTCGGAACACGTAATACTGCTCCAGTGTCAGCGCTAGTTACGAAATACGTATAACGTGCAAGCCAACCGTGCTTGATTTTAGCTTCAAAAGGTAATTTCGCTGCAAGTCTCTTAGAAATCTCTTCATCAGATAGTCTTACACTAATGCTTTGTTTAGGAATATCTATATCAATAATATCGCCATTCTGAATAATACCAATAGGACCACCAGAAGCAGCTTCTGGTGATATGTGCCCGATACAAGCTCCTCTAGTCGCACCACTGAAGCGTCCATCAGTTATTAATGCTACTTTCCCGCCTAAACCAGCTCCCATAATCGCACTAGTCGGAGCTAACATCTCTGGCATACCAGGTCCGCCTTTTGGTCCTTCATAGATAATGACAACTACATCGCCCTCGACTATTTGATTTGCGTATATGGCTTTTAAACATTCATCTTGAGAGGTAAAGACTTTCGCTGGCCCACTGTGTACCAGCATCTCAGCTACTACACCTGCGGATTTAACGACTCCACCAGCTGGAGCGATATTACCAAATAAAGCGACTAAGCCACCAGTCTGTGAATAAGGGTTATCTAATCTGCGAATAATTCTTTCATCGAGAATGTCAGCAGTGGCTATATTTTCACCAAGAGTTTTTAAGGTAACAGTCGGTTTATCTAGATTTAATAAGCCTGGACGCTTAGCAAGCTCACTTAAGATAGCTGAAACGCCGCCTGCACGGTGTACATCTGCCATATGAATGTCTGGTGAACTAGGACTTACTTTACAGATATACGGTGTGCGAGCTGCTATAGTATTTAACCTTTCTATAGGATAGTCGAATCCCGCTTCTTGAGCTATCGCTAAGGTATGTAAAACTGTATTAGAAGAGCCTCCCATAGCTACATCTAGAGTGAAAGCATTATCTATACTATCCATAGTGATAATATCTCTAGGCTTTAAATCTGCTTTAAAAATTTCCAGAATTTGGCGAGCAGCACTGCGAGCTAATTCTAAGCGTCCATTATCTGTCGCTAATATAGAACCATTTCCAGGTAATGCCATGCCGATAGCTTCTAAAAGACAGTTCATGCTATTAGCAGTAAACATCCCAGAACAACTGCCACAAGTCGGACAGGCATTGTCTTCTATCTCTTTAAGTTTTGTTGCGTCGATATCACCTTTCGCGTAGGCACCTACAGCCTCAAAAGCAGAAACTAAATCGACTTTAGTACCATCACTAAGAGTGCCAGCTTCCATAGGGCCACCCGAAACAAAAATGGTAGGAATATTTACCCGAGCGGCTCCTAGCATCATACCAGGGACTATTTTATCGCAGTTCATTATACAGACTAAAGCATCCAGCCTATGAGCTTCCACCACTGTCTCTAAGCAGTCTGCTATCAACTCACGGCTAGCAAGACTGTAACGCATACCGATATGCCCCATCGCAATACCATCATCTACGCCAATAGTATTAAACTCAAAAGGCACACCACCAGCCTTGCGAATCTCTTCTTTAACAACTCTACCGAATTCTTGAAGATGTACATGCCCTGGAATCAAGTCTATATAACTATTACAGACGCCTATGAAAGGTTTATTAAAATCACTATCGTCTTTAATTACTCCAGTAGCCTTAAGAAGACTTCTGTGTGGAGTTTTATCAAAACCTTTTTTAATTAGATCGCTGCGCATAACTATGATTTTACAAAATATATGAAAAGAATCTCATAATATCTGCTTCTAGTATTAAAAAAAGTTACTAATAGATGCTGACTATCTTTAGTGAATTTGTTAGGATTTATGAGGTAGTGGAAGCTGATTCGCTGTAGTTTTGGTAGTATGTTAATTTTCGATAGTTCTGAAGGAGAAAGTGGATCATCACAGTCTGTAGGAGGAAGTCTAGGACCAGTACAGTCTGTAGTAGGAGGAAGTCCAGCATCAGTAAAGCCTGCAGCACGAATAATTCCAATATCAACGCCTGCAAATACTATTAGCCCCTATAGAATTCCTAAAAGCTTACTGCAGCAAGCGATGGGTGCACCTGGGAGGGTCGCAAACAGTATGAAAGGTGTACCTGATAGGGTCACAGCTAGACTTCTTTCAAATGTTCCTCTTACTGTAATATATCCTACAGTAAACGCCGCGAGGGACACAGGTAAGCGCTTACTGTTCTTTTTCTCACTTGAGCTGCTCTCAAAAATACTCTCCAAAATACGAAACTAAATTTAGAAAGCTTAGGCTTCATAATCAAGATGATAGATTATACTCTAGCGCCACTAGTACTTACTGGGGCTTTACTTATTAACAAGGCTCAACAAGGGAGAGATACAGCTCATCTAACTGCTCCTGATCTACGTGCGAAGGGGCCGAAGTAAGCTGACAGAAAGCTGACTGATTTTTAGGGAAAGCGATAACGTCTCTAATGCTATCCGTATTAGAAAGTAGCATAATAAACCTATCTAAACCTAAAGCTATGCCACCGTGTGGAGGAGCGCCTAATTCTAAAGCCTCTAATAAAAAGCCGAAACGCTCTTGAGCCGTTTCATCATCTATGTTTAAAGCTTTAAAAATTTTCTCTTGGACTTTTTTATTATGAACCCTTATAGACCCGCCCCCGAGCTCTATTCCGTTGAAAACTATGTCATAGGCATAAGTCTTAACAGCGGCTGGATCAGTCTCTAATTTATCAACGTCTTGATTATGTGGAAGCGTGAATGGATGATGGTTAGCCTTATAGCGATTAGATCTTTCATCATATTCAAACATCGGGAAATTCACTACCCAAACGAGTTTTCTATCTTTAGGGTCTATAAGTCCATCTTTTTTAGCTAAAAATATTCTTAATTTAGCTAAAACATAGTGAACAATCTTCGCTTTATCAGCCACGAAAAGCAATGCATCCCCTGGTTCTATTTCTGCCTTCGCTTGAAGTTCTTGCATCTGCTCTTCAGTAAAGAATTTCGCGATAGGAGAACTAATTTCAAATTTACCTTCACCGATATCTTTAAAAGCTATCCAAGCAAGTCCTTTCGCTCCCATCTCTTTAGTAGTAACGAAATCTTTTAGATCATCAAAGTCTTTTCTACTCAGCTTCGCTCCACCTTTATAATTAATAGCTTTGACTAAACCACCACTATTAGCGACGCTCGCAAACGCCTGAAATTCAGACTTAGACATAAATTCAGTAAAATCTATTAACTCCATACCGAATCTTAAATCTGGTGCATCAGAACCGAAGCGATTAATCGCATCATCATATTCTATTCTTGGGAATGGGGTCTCTACCTCTACTCCAACAGCCGCGAAAGCCTTTTTAATAAGACCTTCTGTAACAGTGATAACATGCTCCTGATTAATAAAACTCATCTCAATGTCTATCTGAGTGAACTCTGGCTGCCTATCGGCTCTAAGATCCTCATCTCTAAAGCATCTTGCGATCTGATAGTATCTATTAACTCCGCTCATCATTAGTAACTGTTTATAAATCTGCGGTGACTGTGGTAAAGCGTAGAAATTATTCGGGTGAACCCTACTCGGCACTAAATAATCACGAGCTCCTTCTGGAGTGGATTTAGATAAAATCGGTGTCTCTATTTCAAGAAAACCTTCATCGCTAAGGTAATTACGCACAGCGTGAACGACTTTATGTCTGTTTTCTAAATGCTTACGTTTATGTTCCTGTCTTAATTCTAGGTATCTGTATCTTAATCTTAAATCTTCATTAACCTCTTCTACCTTATCTAGAGGGAAAGGTAAGACTTTAGATTCATTAAGTATTTCTACTTCAGAAGGATAAATCTCTATAGCACCCGATTTTAAAGAAGTATTCTCTGAACCATCTGGTCTAACACTTACTACACCCTTAACAGCGATTACATATTCGGCTCTAACCTGCTGAAAAATTCTATGCACATCTGGGTTTTTATCAGGGTCAGCTACTAACTGAATCTGCCCTTTATGATCTCTAAGCTCTAGAAAAACTATGCCACCTAGATCTCTGCGAGTGTCTACCCAACCAGCGAGTACCACTTCTTGATTAACATTAGCTTCTACTAGGGTGCCACAGAGGTGTGTTCGGGTTAACCTAAAATTTTGTTCTACTTTACTTACAGTTTCCACGAATACTACTTTATCATGTTTAGAAATTCATGACATTAGGGTAACCTAAACATCCAAAACTCGAATAACACTCTCCACAGCCTTAATCGAAGGTAACTCCTGAATCTCTTTAAGCATCTGTTTCATCGACTTCTCGAAAATAGGATCTATCATAAAATCAGCCAGGGCAGAATCTCCCTTAACTTCATACTGATCTATAAACCTCACATTAGCGTTATTACGCTCAGTAATTAAGCCTAAGTCTTTCAATACGCCTACTTTATCATGCATGGAAACTCTTATATAGAAAGGGTTTTTAACATCATTGATGGATTTTAATTTAGCTTCTTCGCTATGGGGAGCTACCATAAACTGTGAGCTAATATTATCTCCCTGATTCATTAACATCAATAGATCACCAAGAACAGAGCTTGCAGTGGCAAGCGAACCTGCACCACGACCGATAAAGGTAAGCTCACCCACCGCAGAACCATCTATCATCACCGCATTATTTTCAGCATTTACATTAGCTAAAGTTTTTTCTTTAGGCACGAATACTGGGTGAACTCGAATATCTAGTTCATCACCCTCATTAAGAGCTATAGCCAAAAGTTTAATCGCATAACCTCTTTTTTCAGCTGACTTAATATCAGCTTGAGATATATTACGAATTCCTTCACGATAAATTTTCGTCATGTCGATTTTCTTACCTGAAATAATCGAAGCTAAAATAGCTATTTTATAAGCAGCGTCATGACCATCTACATCATTAGTCGGGTCGGATTCTGCATAACCCAGCTCCTGAGCTTGAGCTAAGGCATCAGAGAAAGAAGCCCCCTTTCTTTTCATTTGATCAAGAATAAAATTAGTAGTTCCATTAATAATCCCAAATAATCTCTTAATCACATTACCTTTAAGACTCTGCTTCAGATTAGTGATGATCGGAATACCACCCGCCACGGCAGCTTCATAAAATATAGTTTTACCATTCGATTTAGCTATGACGAAGAGCTCTTCACCAGCTGTCGCAATAAGATCTTTATTCGCTGTAACAATATGCTTTTTATTATTTAATGCCAGTATTAAAAGTTTTTTAGTAAGCTCTATGCCGCCCATTAATTCGACGACTACTTCTACATCTGGGTCAGTGACTATCTCTTCAGGGTTATTAGTAAATAATGCTGTATCTAGTAATCCTAGATTGTGAGCCTTGGGCAGGTCTCTTACAGCGACTTTTTGAACTTGAATTTCAGGATAATTCTTCAGTAGCTCAAGAAGCCCAGAGCCGACAGTACCACATCCTAGAATACCGATTTTAATTACCACGTGAATTAGTTTAGCTTATTAATATACGAGTCGAATAGATTTTAAAAATAAATTTATTAAGGAATGACCATCAAGAATATCATTTAGTAATTATTAATGGAAATTAGGCAAGTGCCATGGCTTCTTTACTCATGTTAAAACTCTGTGCGTAAAAATTTATAACTTTAGTGAGGCTACCCTGAAATTTAATAAGCGCCATAGGACCTATATCTTCCTGAAACTTATTACCTAACTCAATTAATCTTTCTTTTGGCACTCCCATTTTATTAGCGACTTCTTCGCTGACGCTTGCCATTTTTTCGGCTATCGCGCGAATTTCAGGGGGGATTTTCCCTATGCCTAAGAATTTTTTCTTCATTTCGGTCATATAATCTAATACTTTTTTAAATTCTTGCGCACCGACTGGTAAGGAAATAGCATCATGTCCATTCACATTTACTGGCTGTGATATTCCTTTAAGCTCTTTTCTAGAAGAAGATGCAGAGATAAGAGGTCTAGCAGGATTTCTTGTTGGAACTGCTCTCGCAGCACCTAAACCTGGTATAAAACTAAAAAAACTTTTAATAGCATCTAACATGCCCAAAAATATCTCCCAAAGACTCTTAAATTCATTTACTTTTTAAATTAGAGTCTATTGAAACTTACAAAGATCTAATTAATCCTGATTTGATAAGTAGTTAAATCTTCTACCACCAACCTCTTTTCTTAGCTTCAAAGTCAATAATGTCTAAAATCTCACGTTTTTCTTCTTGTGATTTATTTTCTTGTCTTCCGCCCTGAGAAACATCGATAATACATACTTCTCCATTATTGCGAATAATGTAATTTTCTATGCCTCCCGCATCTCCATGGTATAGATCCCCCATTTTGTCATACTGTTCTGCCATGTTCTCTCTTATCTGCAATAAGAAATCTTTACTGGTATTGGGATCTTGTAAAACATCATATAATGTTTTACCAGTAATTTTTCCCATTTTGATGCAGTACTCGCCATTTACGTATCCATGATCAATTACCTTAGGAACATTTACGCCTTTATCGTTGAATGCATTAAGCATATCGACTTCATTGGGATCGACCCCTTCTCCTCTTTTAATTATCTGTTGGTTTCCAATATCCTCAACTCTACCTTCACCACCACCACTGAATCTTACTCCATCTGGAAATCTATCCCTTCCAGAATCATCAGATACCATCATGTAAACCTGCACTCCGTTCAGCGTTGAAAGTGCTAAATATCTGTTTGATAATGGGTCACAAAGATTTAAACTCTGATTAATAACTTGATCGACTCTCCCCGCAAAATTAATAACTGCTTGCTTCAAAGGCTGCAAATTTTGAAGCAATAGATTCTTTTTATTATCAAATTCAAAAATTCTCATTCAAATACAAAGCTCTAAAAATAAAATAATTGACTAATTTACCTGCAAATTCGCCACCCCAGCCTGAATAGAAATAACTTTATCTGCATTTTTAATAGTCTCAAGCCTATGAGCTACTACTAACAGTGTTTTATTTTTACGAAAATGCTCTAACTCCTCTTGAATAAAGGCTTCTGTATTAAGATCGATCTTCGCTGTGGCTTCATCTAAGATTAAAAGCTGTGCTTCGCTTACTATAGCTCTTGCGAAATTAATTAACTGTTCCTCCCCAGAAGAAATATTAGTGGCTCTTTCATTAAGCTTAGTATCTAAATTCATATTTAATTTATTTAAAAAGGGCTTAGCTCTATCTAAATTAATATCTTTGCGGCCTAGTTCTATATTAGAACGCAGATCACCTGCAAATATATATGAGTCTTGATGAATCACTCCAGTAAGTCTTCTTAAATCAGCGAGTGGAATATCTTTTAAATTATGACCATTAATTTTAATTTCACCTTGCTGCGGCTCATAGAGCCTAGTTAAGAGCTTGATTATGCTACTTTTACCTGAACCAGTGGCTCCTACTATCGCCACAAATTCAGAAGGTTTAATTTTAAAATTAACTCCTTTTAAAATCCAAGGACTATCTTCTGAATCACTGTAACGAAACCAAACATCGTTAAACTCAATTAAATATTCACTCTTAACATCTCTAGAATTATTAATCTTGCTTTCTGCGTTTTCATTATCTTGGATGGCTCCAGCTTCTTTTAACAGTTCATTTATTCTTTCCGCAGCAGTAAAGCCAGACTGAATGATAGTAAATCTATCACTAAGATTACGCACTGGTTCAAATAAGGACTGTGCGTATTGTAAAAAAGATATTAGTACACCTATAGTTAAAGCTTGGCTCAGAAGGATCTCTTTACTTAAAAAAAGTAGAGCAAGCACACTAAGTATGCTTACTAGCTCAATCCCAGCGGAGAAGCTTGCATCTGCCCAAATGCTTTTATCATTTGCTTTAAAATATTCTTGATTAGAAACATCAAAAATCCGCTTATTTTTATCAGCACAGTTAAGCATCTGCACGACTGAGATCCCGACTATATTTTGTTGTAAAAAAGAATTTAAAACAGAAAGCTTTTGCCTAGCTACATGATTCGATTTACGAAAACTATTCTGAAAGTGCCTAGCGAGACAGGCGACTGGAACTAAAAACGAAACGACACAGAGACAGAGCTTCCAGTTAATCACTAACATGAAAACGATGATAGTTATTATATTTAGGCAGTCTATAATTACTGAAATCATACCACCAGCAAAGCTGTCAGAAAGCTGTTCCACATCACTAGTTAGCCTAGTAACAGATCTGCCTACTGGATTTTTATCAAAAAAAGTCATCGGTAGCTTTTCTAGATGATCAAAGAGCTTAAGCCTAATATCTGTAATAATTTTCTGAGCAGTACTATTGATGACATAAATTTGCATCAGGTGAATAAAAAAATTAAAAAGAATAGCGCCCAAGAAAACCACTATATACATCTGCAATTCAGCATAGTTGCCAGCTTTTAAAGGGCCATCTATAGCCCTCTGTATTAAATATGGTTGTAAAGAAAAAGCTATAGAGCTTAATGGTAATAAAATTAAAGAGAGTAAAAGTACCTTTCTATAAGGCTTAGCGAATTCAGCGATTAATTTCAGTAGTTCAAGGTCTGTATTTATCATTAACTACCTCTATCTCCCTTACTCGTAATCATCCCATTTTCCATTACGAAAATCTCATCACAAAGCTCAGCTATCTGTGGCTTATGTGTAATAAATATAGTAGTCTTGCCCATTCTTAATTTATTGATATTAGTAAGAATAGTAGAAGCTATAACATTATCCACGCTACTTAAAGAATCATCTAGGATTAAGATTTCTGGGTTAATCGCAAGTGCTCTAGCTATCGCTATGCGCTGCCTCTGCCCGCCTGAAAGAGTTATGCCGCGCTCACCTACTATAGTCTCATAGCCATTTTCAAACTTCATAATTTCATCATGTATGCCCACAGCTTTAGCTAAAGCTTCTATCTCTAAGTCACTAAGGTCTTTAGCATAAGATATATTTTCTTTAATGCTCGTAGAGAAAAGGAAATTCTCCTGTGGCACCATGTTTATCAGTCTGCGCAAGTCTTCTAGATTAATGTTTTTAAGATCCACACCATCTATTAAAATTTCAGCCGTTTCTAACTCTCTTAGATGCATTAGTTTCCTTGCTAATTGGCTTTTACCAGAGCCGATAGCGCCGATAATCGCTATCTTTTTACCTTTTAATATCTTTACTCCTAAAGTTTTAAAATCAATCTCAGAGTCAAAAGTAATCTTATGTACTGTATCTATAGTATCTGCAATACGTGGAGCGGTATTTAAAATATTTTCGATACGATCAGCACTCACTTGAACTCTATAGACTATCGTTATTAACCAACCGAGTGTAGTAATAGGCCAAATCAGCCTTTCAATATAAAGAGAGAAAGCTGCAAAATCTCCAAAGCTAAAAGTCCCTTCTATAACAGCTTTACCGCCAAGCCAAAGTAGTAAAATAAAACCGATACTTGCTATCACCTTCATTACTGGACTGATAAAGCTTCTCGCTTTTATTAAAAGTAGGTACTCTTTAAGTAAGCCGTTATTCTCCTGTGAAAATCTCTCTATCTCAGCAGTTTCCTGCCCAAAGGTTTTAATAATATGAATGCCACTTAAATTCTGTTCCATAAAATTACTTATTTTCGCGAGTATCTCTTGGACTGCTTCTTGATGTGCTTTAATACTTCGGCTACATAAAGTTACACAGATTATTAAAAGTGGAATTAAAGCAAGAAAGCTGATAGTAAGTATATTGTTAGTTTTATACATCAATGGAACTATTATGGTAAAAGCAATCGCACTGTTTAAAATATTGAGTATCGCAAAGCCAGCGACTGCTCTAAAAGATTGAACATCATTACTAATAATAGAGATTAAATCTCCAGCTTTTTTCTTTTCAAAAAAAGCTGGTTCTAAATGCAGCACATGATTAAAGATCTGCTTTTTTAAATCGAATTCGACTTGCCTACCTACCCCAAAAATTATATGACGTGATTTTGCTCTTAAAAGTGCCATTAACACAGCTGATCCACCAATTAAGAATAAAATAGAATTTAATTTACTTGAAAGCCCTTTAGCATTAAGTATCCCCGTGGAATAAGCTTGTAATAAATCTACGGAATCTTTGACTAGATGTGGAATATAAGCACCTAGGACATTTACTGCTATAAGGAAAACTGTACCCAAAAGATAGGTAGGTATGTAATTAAAAATATGCCTATAAGGCTTTTTCATAAAATATCCACTTCGACTTTAACTTATAATATCTCAGATAATTCACCAAAATCATTAATGACCTTTCTGGTTCTCTCAATAGCACTACTGTTAGGTGCTGAATTATCAAAACTTACAGCATCTTCGAGAGCCTCTCTTATTACTTGTACCGTTAGTAATCCAGCCTCTTCACTTGCCTTACACTCATCTTTAATATCGGTTAAAAATAGAATATGCTCAGGGCTTACTTGAATATCAGTAGCTATTTTTAAATAGGATTCAGAATCTTTCTTTGAGCCTATTTTGGTATCATAGAAACCAGAAAATAAATAACGAACATCACCGAATTCAGAAAATTCGAAGAACAGTTTCTGTGCTTGAACAGAGCCAGATGAATAGACATATATCGGTAAGCCTTTGCCTTTCATGCTTAAGAAAAACTCAAAAGCATCTTGATATAAAGGTGCTTTAAATAAGCCATTCCTGAAACCTTCTTCCCAAATCAATCCCTGTAAATCTTTCAATGGAGTGATTTTTTTATCTTCCTGAATCCAAATTTTTAAAGCTTCAATGGCTGTATATACTTGCGTTTCAAAAATAGCAGATTCTTGATTGGATTTATAAGCAATCCCAGTAATATTTCCTTGCTTAATCTCCTCTAAGGTAGCCTCAATAATAGAGAGTAAAAATGGACTATGCTCATAGTTAGTTAATATAAAATCTTCTAATCTTTCTTTGGAATAGGGAAAAAGAACCTCTTTAACAAAGCTAATAGAACTAATAGTCCCTTCAATATCAGTAAGTATGACTTTAGGCATGGTATTAGATTATTGTATTTGAATCTTATTGATTTCAGTTTAAAATATAAACCCAATTGTACCTATTAGATTAAAACCAGCTTCTGGTCTAACACCGTTAAGATCATTAATAAGGGGAAATCCGGCTAAAAATCCAAGGATGATTTTATCTTCAATTGCAAGTTTGACACCATTCATCCAATTTATAAGTAAACCACCATGGGCATCATCTTTTATGCCATCGTATGCGGTTTTCTCTTGCCACATGCTATTGATCTCACTAACTAAGCTCCAGCGAGTTTTCTGTCCAAGAATTTCTTTAGGAAATATTTTTTGAAATTTATTTGGTTGTTCTTGATCTATGATGTAATTTGCTGCTAGATTGAAGTTGACGATATCGCCCACTATGGTATTTTGTGAACCTTGATTTGAGAGTTTGTAGAGGATATTTGAATGTAAGCTGAGATCTTCTAGTTTTTCACTTTTAAAGTTTTTACTAATGGCAATGCCCATTAAGGGGTCCCAAGACCCAGACCCCGGTTGATGATCAGCAGATAATCTATAGCCATCTTTATCTTTTTCATTAGTAAAGCCTGTTGGGAACTCTAGTCCAGCGATTAGGGCTGTATGTAAATTTATCTTTTCTATTTCTGGTAACTGATACTTGAGCATTATACTCATGTCTCCTAGTCCAATTGAATCATCTTCATCATAGGTAAAACCTTCATAGGTGTATTGTGAGTTAAAATTGCTTTGAAATGGATAGCTGATTATTACGCTAAGATCATCAGTTATTCCATAGAGTAAGTTTGCTGAAACTTGCATGGTTGCTGAGTTTGAGTGTGCATGAATTCCACGACGATTAATGGCCTTCATTTGTGAAATGGTAAATTCATCGTAGTTTTGATAGTTAATCCCTGTGCTTAAAACAAATTTACCTTTAGGTAAAGTGTAAGCTGGCATGGTCATAATGGGACCATCTATGCTACTTCCACCAAGGGCTCCAGAACAAGCACAGCTACAGGCTGAGACTTTAGAGCTGTATAGCTGTAGAAGAAGGGCTGCAATAATGCCAAGTGAACACATGATTAAGCTTCGAGCTGGCTTTCTCTTGAAAAAAATTTTTAATTTTGTTTTAGTTTTAGCTATTATGGAATTCAGCATGGTGAAAAAGAATATAGGGCAGTTATCGGAAGAGACAGGCCTTAGTATACAGACTATTAGATATTATGAAAGTTTAGGACTTTTACCAGCACCAGATCGTAGTGATAGCGGTTATCGAAAATATGATGAAAGTTATTCACAGCATATTAATTTTATAAAGAATGCTAAAAATATGGGTTTTAGTCTTGATGAAATTAAAGAACTTATTTACTTGAAGTCTTCGAATGATGCTCTAGGGAAAGATGTTAAGCATATGGTGAAACTTAAAATGGAAGAGCTTGCAAAGCAAATTAAAGAATTAGAAAATACCTATAATTACCTTGCAAGCCTTAACCAATCTTGTAGTGGTAAAATGCAGACTAAAAATTGTCCCATACTGAAGCAGCTTTCAGACTGATTTCTTTTAGAGACCGCTGCCTGTGTGATGCCTCTTAAAAGTCACTTAGTCTTGAGCTACTGCATCAACTTGTCTGATGATAATGTTTTCAACAAGTACAGTCCTATCTTCCGTGCCCGTAGAGTAAGTAACTCTTACTCCAGAATTATCTTCGCCGTCTAATTTACTAAAATCGGTCCAAAGAACATAGCTAGTATCACCATCTTCAATAAAATAATACAGAGACTTATCATTATCATAAGTCGCTAAAACTCTTGTAAATGTTTTAGGTCCTGCTTCAAGGTCAAAAGTCGTTCTTAGTCTTAGGGCAGTTTTACTTCTATTAATTTTATTAATAGTGAAGTTGCCTTTATTTTCACTATTAATTAATATCTGAAAAGTTTTTCCAATAGAATCACGAATCGATGTTTCTGAACCATGGTCATGACCAGCATGCGCTTGCACAGAATTAGCAAAGCCAATGAATAAGGCAAGTCCAAGTATAAAACTAATTACTTTTTTCATATATTATTTCTCCTTAAATTTAAACTAATAAATTTATTTCTATTGTACTGTATAGTTGGCTATAGAGTTTATGGCTGAGTGGAATTTAATAAATATATTCTATTTTTCTGTACAAATTCTCTGCCACTAGGGAGCCTTCCCTAAGTAACCCATCCTCACCCCACACTGCGTGGCGGTACTCCAAAGCCAAAAGACAGGACTTTAGAAGTCCTGTCTTTTGGAGTGTGTGGGGGGGGAAACGAATTATACTTCCGTATCTGCCTATATATAGTTTTGACTCAGATTTTTTTGATAAAGGAATTTGAATGCTTTACAATCAGTTTGGTTAAAACTTTCATAAATTTTGTTATTTAAAACACTAGATAAGCATATATTTTCTGAATTTTGGTTCCCTTTCGTCAGTGGCGCCTGCATTATGACTGGTGTTTGGTTAGGTATAGATAAGCTTAAAGTCATTTTTAAACTGCTTGCCATTTCTGGGGCTTCAGTCTCTAAAGGTTTCGTGATTTTAGGATTAGAGGTGCCGCATATGCTTGCCTTAACCATGCCTATTAGTGTTCTTTTTGCCTTTTTTTTAGCTTTCCAGAAATTATCTTCTGAAAGTGAAATTATTGCACTAAGAGCTACAGGAGCTAGTTTGAGACGAGTTATACAGCCTGTTATTTATCTAGGTATCTTTTTTGCGGTTTGTACATTTTTTATCAATGAAGTAGTAGTCCCCTTTACTAGTCCCCTTGCTAAAAGGATTTATGCATTAGCTTTATATAAGAATCCCGTACCCGATAATTCTAATCATTCTTTTACTTATATTGAAAACGATGAAAATGGTGTTATTCGTCGTATTTTTTTTGTTAAGAAAATAGAAGATAAAATTCTTCAAGATCTTTTGGTAATTGAGTTTGGTGAAGAAAAAATGTTACAGGTCTATACGGCAGCTAAGGCTTGGTGGGACCCATATAATGGTGGCTGGGAGCTAAGGAAAGGCAAAAGTAGTTATATTAAAAGAGACCCTGAAGGCATTAATAAAGCGACTCAGCATTTCATTTCAGATTTTAAATCGACTTTTATTCCCACTAGTCTTGATCCAGGTAAAGCTATGGCTAGCTTAAGTCAGGTTAAAGAATTAAACTTGTTTGCACTTGCTGGATATATAAAGCAAAACCAGAAAAAATTAATTGATAATGATGAATTTAATTCAGCTCTGACTAGTTTTTATAATAAGCTTGCTTACCCGCTTTCTTGTATATTGCTTGCCGTTATAGGAGCTTGTCTTGGAATCACTAGGCGAAGAAAGGTTATTAATTGGGGTTACTTAGCTTTGGGAGCTGTGGTCTTTTTATTTTATGTCTCCCAGACTGTATTTGATGGCATGGGTGATTCTGGTACTCTTGCGCCATCGCTTGCAGTTTTTGCTCCTAATATTATTTTTGCGATAATTGCTTTAGGAATATTTCTCTATCGTGCAGAGAATTAAAGTTCTAGCTCCGATATTTTTTTTACTGCTAGCTTTTTTAGCTTTAAGGCTGCTTATGCCTCATTCGCTGAATAATGATGAAGCGGAGCAGGTTCTAGCCGCTAGTGAATACGTTTTAGGCTACCCTAAGCAGCCTCCTTTGTATAGCT
Organism: Candidatus Melainabacteria bacterium; assembly: GCA_005110385.1. Lineage (GTDB taxonomy): Bacteria > Cyanobacteriota > Vampirovibrionia > LMEP-6097 > LMEP-6097 > LMEP-6097. Next base: position 261,916 of record DUDT01000014.1, read on the forward strand.
GGATAGTTAGATCTGTGACTTTATTATTTAGCATGGAATATCCGAATATTTATATTCTGAGTTTTTTGAAATATTTCTTTTATGGAGTTTTTATATATTTTCTGTACCTAAGTGCTGAACTCGTTTTTGGTACTTCGGTCAAAAAAAATAAAAATGCTTACTTGCTTGAAAATCAATCCAAGTCAGGGGGCAAGCTCAATCCAGCTTTCTTAGTAGTTATCAGCAACTTACTTTTTGTAACTTATTTTTATGACTTTGCTCGCGATTTAACACACAGTATTTTGGCTACGATGTTTGCAGCTATAGGCTTCTATGTCTATCTTCGGCTTTGGCTTAAGCCGAGCTTTTTAGGCTATCTGCTTCTAGGTATAGTTTTTGGTTTAGGGTTTTTAGCTAAATATAATTTTATCTTTTTTGCTTTAAGTATAGTCGCAGCCAGCCTTTTAGAAAGAAGGGCTTTTAAAATACTTATAAATCTTAAAACATTCCTGAGCATAGGTGCTTGCCTACTGGTGTTCACTCCAAATCTTATTTATTTAATAAGGGATAAATTAAATGCTGTTAATTACGCCTTAGATAGAAGTGGCTCTAATGAAAATCAAGTATTCTCGTTCATAGATATTCTTAAATCATCTGTCGGAGCTTTTTATGAAACGATTTTAGTTATAACTATTTTGCTGATATTGTTTGTGGCGTTTATTCATAAAAAAAGACTGCGCAGTTTCATATTTAGTGAAGATATTTTTAATAACCATAGGATACGCCGTTTATTCTTTTTTGCTGGAGTTTTTAGTATACTGATCCCACTTTTAATCATGCTTATTATGAGTGCTGATAAATTTTATGCGAAGTGGCTCTCTCCAAGCTGTTTTCTTGTGGTGTTTGCTTTTTATAGTTGTATTGATTTTCATAAAAAGGCGGGCGAAAACCCAGAAGTTGAAGATGGCGAGCAGCCCTCTAAAACTTTTTTATTAAGAAGAAACTTGCTCTATGTAATAGTTTCGAGCTGTTTTCTGGTCTCGGCTTTGGTGTTGTTTATCGGTGGATTTTTCCCAGATTTGATTGGGAAAGTTGCTAAAACCCAGTATCCATACGATAAATTATCTTCGATTCTTTATAAGGAGTATCAAGAAGAATTAGTATTAACTAAAGATGGGAAATTAAAATTAGTTCTTATTACGAATGGAGATCCTGTTTTGAAGGGGAATTTGGTTTTGGCTTTAGAGAGAACTGAATTTAAAAAGCTTTTGGAAAGTGGTGATTGCCCGTTAAAGTCTTTGAATGAGATTAAGGATCGTGAGGGTGGTGAGAATGTAGAAAGTCGACTTGATGAGCCAAAGGCTCTCTCACTGTATGTTTGGGATGCTAAGCTTTATGGGCGTTCTATCCCTAAAGCGTTTCAGGCTGTTATTGGTAACGCTGAGGATGACGAAAACGCAGAAATTGGAGCTTTACAGCATGGGACTGCTCGCAAACGTACAAGTTCAAGGCTGAGGAGGACGAATGACCGCAGTGTACGGGTAATTTCTAGCGATGCCGAGAATGCGAGTCACGTAAGTGGCTCATATTCGAGCAAGCAGAAATACAAGCTTGATTTATCAAGCTTACATGAGGATCATGAGGACAACGAAAACGCAGAAATTGAAGATTGCGAGCAGTCCCATAAATATAAATTGGTAAAGGTTAGATATATCAATTCCGAGAAGCAGTATTATGAGCTAGGTATATTAGCTCGGAAGTCTTTTTAATGCCTCTGTTTGGTGGCGGTCACTTAATTAATGAGTTAATTTGCTAGGTCAGAAAAAGCCTTAACCCAGACTAGTTATCGAGATATTGAATACTGATTAAAAGTATGCGTTTTATACATAAAACATAGGGTATAATCCTATATATTAGGTATGAAACGCAAAACTATAGGACCTAAATCTGCATTATTTCTTGAAGCATTATCTCAGGCTAATAAGCATTTTTTTGATACTAATGAAGCCAGCAAACTTACCAAAAGTAGCCTTGCAATAACTAGAGATTTTTTGAGTGAGCTTGTGACTAGAGGTTTAATACTAAGAATTAAACCAGGTAAATTTTATGTTATACCCTACGATCAAGATTCAGAGACCTATTTACCAAATTGGCATTTGATTGCCAAATATTTAGTAAGTGGTGAAAAATATGTGGGTTATTATAGTGCATTGGAAATTCATGGGCTAATCACTCAGCCTTCGCTTGTTGAGCAGGTTGTGGTAAATCAGACTTTAATGAAATCAGAGACTAAAGTTAAAGATATAAGGTTTCAATTTATCTATCACAATGCAAAACATTTTTTTGGCTTCAAAGATATTTGGATAGATGATTATAATCAGGTCACAGTCAGTGATCTAGAGAAGACACTGATTGATGCTATCTTCCAGCCTAAATATGCAGGTGGTATTGTTGAGATAACTAAAGCGATCTATAAGGCTAAGAATAAAATTGATTGGATTAAATTAAAACAATATATTGCACTTTTTGCTTCAAAGACTGTAAACAAGAGGCTTGGCTATATATTAGAAATACTTGAAATTCAGCCTGCGATACAAGAATACTTATATGAAAATATTGGTAAATCCCACACTCTGCTTGACCCCACTATATCTGATCGCGGTATTTTTATATCTAAATGGAATCTCTATGTGAATATAGATAGAGACAGTTTACTGAGTTCACTTTATACATAAGTATGATCCCTCAAGCGACACTACAGAAGATAGCCAATGCGAAGAAAGTTCGTGATAAGCAAATTGAAAAAGATTATATTCTTTCATGGGTACTACATGGGCTAAGCCAAGAATCGTTTCTGAAAAATAATTTGGTTTTTAAAGGTGGGACTGCTCTTAAGAAATTTTACTTTCAGGATTATCGATTTTCTGAAGACCTTGATTTTACCCTTATTAATAGCAGTATCAAGCCTGAAGAGATTATTAGTAGATGCAAACAGATATTTTCATACATAAAAGAAAAATCTAATATCAGTTTAGAAATTAAAGATGATGAACTAAGCAAGCATGGAGACTTACGATTTTTTATAGATTATATTGGTCCACTCAGAGGCGAAATTGGCAGCCGCGATGTTAAAGTCGATATAACCTATGGTGAGATTATTATTAATGAAACCCAATCACTGTCGATGCTTAACGAATATGAGGATCTAGCAAGTCTTGATACAACTCTGCAAGTATATTCTTTAAAAGAAGTATTTATAGAAAAACTATGTGCATTAATTGATAGGACTCAACCCCGAGATCTTTATGATATATGGCATCTCCTTGAAAACCAAAATATAGTTGTTGAAGAAGAGTGGACGAATTTTTTACAGAAAGCAAAATCAAAAAATATTAATGAGCCTAATATTCTTAACTCGATAGAGAAAAAAGAAGCGACTTTAGAAAAGATGTGGGATACCTACCTCGCTCATCAAATGAATGATTTACCTTATTTTAAAGAGGTAATAAGATCAGTGAAGCGTTACTTTAGATAGGCTTGCTGCTTAATTTTAGTCTTGTGACTGGGCTTATCCATTTTTGAAACCTAGATAAAAACAAAAAAGACTCAGTCACCTGAATCCTAGCTAAAACTTTTAAATTTGTTCGATAGAGATATTATGCCCAGTTTTGAAGTTTTCTAAACGTGGTTTTTAAAAAAAATTCTGAATTTTAAAAATAATCTGCTCAAAAAATAGTGTTTTCTTTACATGTTATGTCGCATATGTAAAAAAAATGGCGTTTTCTTTACATGTCATGTCGCATGTGTAAAGAAAATAGCGTTTTCTTTACATATCTATTTTTCTTCTGGTAAAGATTCCTTGATGGTTTTCGCCCCAACATTATGAAGCAGGTTAAATAAATCATCATTGATATATAAATTATGCTTACCGATCTTATGCATGCTTAATATGCCAACTCTCGTTAATTCGCCCAAATAACGAGTTACTGTAGGTCGTGTGATTTTCAACTCCTCTCCTAAGAACGCAGGCTTGGTATAAGGGTGATTAAATAGATGGTTTAGCAAATCTTGGCTATAAAGCTTAGGGAGTTCATTTCTCAGTTTCTCTTTATGGACCTGCATAAGCTGGCGAATATCTTTAATTAGCTGAATAGTTTGATATGAGGTTTTTAGAACTCCGTCAAGTATAAACAATATCCACGCTTCCCACTCATCTTTATCTCTCACAGCTTGAAGCATATTATAATAATCGGCTTTATTCTGGTTAATATAGCGAGATAAATAGAGTACAGGAGTATCTAGCAGCTCTTCTTTAACTAAATAAAGAATGTTAATGATACGCCCCGTTCTGCCATTGCCATCCAGGCTGATGCATATTGATGCACTTCCTTGGCTGCTAATGAAGCATAGTCTCCAAGCTGTGGAGAGCTTCTATACAGTTCATCATGTGTGGTAATAATATTTTCAATTGCAGAACTGTCTTTCGCTTCCTGCAAAGATAAAGTATTGATCAGGATAGATTGATTTGGCATGCTCAATGCGACACCCTTCAATTCAGCTAAAGCACGAGAAGCCTCTTTTAATTTCTTTAAAACAAGTTTAGTTTCAAGATCTATATTGAGTGGCAGAAGCGGCAGCTTATAATCTGGATCAGCAGGGTTTGTAAGATTATCATTTGTCGTTCTAATTGTTGCCATGTAATATCTTTATTTTAGACGCATAAAAGTAAAAAAACTTGGCTTATTGTGATATTGATGGTTCCCACTTTTGGATAAGATTCGTAATTTTGAGCTGAATTGTTATGTTCTTTGTCTCATCTAAAGTTAATGAAAGTAATTTAAATTAGCTATTATTAGTAATGCATTTACAGCCACTAATGTAGTTGTTTGTTTATAATGCCTAGGCTAAACAATTTTGAGAACGGTAGATGAACAAATTCAAATATTAAATCAAGCTATATGTAGGCATTTTGCTAATTTTACAGAAGAATCAAGGGGGGCATTATCACAAGATATTTTAAAAAATCTTAGAGATTTTGTTGAAGCAATTTCAGTCAAAGCATGTGGTGAAATTGAATATAGCTACACAATCTTTCAGAGCAAAGCAAAGAATCATACTTTAGTAAATGCAAAATTGAAATTTTTAAGTACATTTCATAGATATCTTCAACAAACAGTCTCACACTATTTACCAGATGAAGAGAATTCTGAAAGATTAATGTTAAAGTATTACGAGTATTTACTTAGAATAAAGTCATTTTTAAAAAATACATACAATTTTGATGTTCTTGAAAATATAGATAAATTTCCAATATATACAGATCGAACTCTTCAGGAATACTACGAAAAGATATCTCTAGAAATTAATCGATTAGTAGTGGTAACTCATCGAGTAAGTGGGGAGATAAATAGTGAGAGATATTACATAAAAAAAATTAAACCATTTTTTGTTAACCAAGAAATATATTATGAAATAACTTTTACAATTGCCGACGACAATGTAAGCAAATTTGATAGGGTAATCGCATTCACGAAGCTAAATATTCTACCCAATTATTCTGTAAAACTCAGTATTCGTGATAGCGAGATAGAAATTTTTGGTAAAACAATGCCAATTCACATTATCTATAATTGGGAAGTAGCAATTCGCCCATGTGAGCTAAATCATTTTGTGCACATATTTGGAATTCCAGATCAAAAGGAAATATCTAGTATTTCCAAAGAAACAGTGAATTTAATGTCTTTTTTAACAAAAAACAGCTTAAATTTTGTTGAGGTTATAACGGTTTCAGATGAACAATACCAATCTTTTAGGGATGAAATATCTAAGGATGCCAAAACAATATCTATTTGTAGCGTTCTGGATAAAGCTCGCCAGTTGATCAAAAACGACCACCCAGGCAGTAATGTTATTAGATATTTACTCTATAGTCTTAACAATAAAATCATTAAATCACAGTCTAATAAGCAATCTTGCTCTGGCTTATCAAACTTAAATCTTCAGTGGGGATGTATTCCATTTGATGAAATGCCTTATGCTACATCCTTAATCAACCATAATCCAAAGATCCACCATTTATTTGACTGTATAGATTCAGAAAATCGCGAGCATGAGTTGTTGGCAAAGTTCATAAAAAATAATACTGAGCAAAATGGGATATTGTACACATCAGATAAAGATCTGGATGCTTTTGAAAATATTGATGAATTGATAAAATTATATAATACCAAGCTTTATCACAAACACAAATTCCGTCAGTTAGAAAATTATAAAAACCATATTTATATTCAGGACCACGAAAATGACACTTTTCAAATTATTACAAGATTGAAAGAATTATCGGTGTCGGGTTTTAAAAACTATTCAAACTCTGTTGATTCATGGTTGCAATCAACATCTGATAATGTGGATTGTGATCATAAAAAAAAGATTCTAAAGATGATGTTTGAAAACTCAAAAGTTTCTTTGATTTATGGTGCTGCTGGAACAGGTAAAACGAGGTTAATTGAACATGTATCAAATTTTTTTAGCCAAAAGAGGAAACTTTATTTAGCCAATACCAATCCTGCTATTAATAACTTACAGAATAGGATAAAGACTGCAAACTCCTCCTTTAAAACAATTGCTAGTTTTTTACACTCCAGTAGGGAGAACACGGATTTGGAAATACTAGTTATTGATGAATGTAGTACAGTCAGCAATTCAGATATGTTGAAAGTAATAAACAAAGCATCCTTTAAATTATTAATTCTGGTTGGTGATATTTTTCAAATTGAATCAATTCTCTTTGGAAATTGGTTTAGTATAGCTAAAGCATTGATTCCAAAAACTTCAATTTTTGAGTTATCAGTTCCATTTCGTTCAAAAAACAAAAATCTATTGAATCTATGGGAAAAAGTAAGAAATATTAGCGATGATGTTTTGGAACATCTCTCAAATAGTAATTTTTCCTCAAAATTAGATGAATCTATTTTTGAGCGTTTAGACGATGATGAAATAATTTTATGTTTAAATTATGATGGCCTTTATGGGATAAATAATATTAATAAGTTTTTACAAGGAAATAATAAAAATAAAGAAGTCCATTGGGGAATTAATCGTTATAAAGTAGGTGACCCTATATTATTCAATGAATCTGATAGATTCAGACCTTTAATCCATAATAATCTAAAAGGGAAAATACATGCTATTAGAGAATTTGAATACCAGATTGAGTTTGATGTTCAAATTGATAAATCAATAAATGAATTTGAGACTTTTGGCTATCGTGACTTACAGCTTCTAGATGAATCCAGTAATGGGAAGTCTGTAATTCGCTTTCATGTTGATCGCTCTCCCAGCACTGATGGAGATGAGGAATCTTCAATTGTAATGGTACCTTTTCAAGTAGCTTATGCTGTTTCAATACATAAAGCTCAAGGATTAGAATATAGTTCAGTCAAAATCATCATTACGGATGAAATTGAGGAAATGGTTACACATAATCTTTTTTACACAGCTATTACTCGTACAAAAGAAAAATTAAAAATATATTGGACGCCAGAAACTGAGAAAAAGATATTAGACCATTTACAACACAAATTTAACAAAAAAGACGTGTATTTATTGAAAGCAAAATTTAATATATAGGACTTTTCATATTATTACCACCCTCTCGCAGCCTCACCCAGTAAAGCCTCAATTCGAACTCACCAAAGCACCAGGATACTTACTCTCAGGAATAGCCTTATGCTCCGCCGCATAAGCCAATATTTCTTTACGAGAATAATATTTATTGACCCATTCTTTAAAACTGATATTCGGTATTTTCTTAGTAGATTCTTCATAGCGAATTAAAACCTGTTCTACTGGACCGTTTGGGTTCGGAACATGACCATAAGGAATATTTAAAGAACTTTTATAAGCTTTTTCTACAGGAAAATCATATAAGATGATTTGGCTTACTGCGCTTATAAGCCCAGTCCTGTCTGCCCCAGCTTTACAGTGAATCAGGATATTTTTATTTTCGGCTTTAGCTTTTTCAAGTACATTTACTATGTCTAAAAACCTTTCTCTGCTTGGTGGCTTATATACTGAAAAGCCATGCGAGTGATACTCTTTTCCAAGACTTAAGACTAAATCTCTTTCCTCTTTGTACCATTTATCACTATCGCTACCGCCTCTCACATTAAGAACTACGTCAATATCTTTACTTGCGATAAGATGTGCAAGGTCATTCGGCTTCAGCTGTGCAGATCTGTAAGAGAGAGGTTTTAAACCATTACTCTCGACTTGGTGAATATTTTTTCTGGTCAAGATTAAATAGGCAGTCAGCCCAGCTACTAGAGCTAAAATTAATAAGGCTTTAAGGCTTGTTTTAAGTGCTTTCGGCATTTATATTATTGTAAACCAAGAGATATTTGATATTGTTAGTCATTAAGGAAATAATGAAAATTATTTAAGTAGCTAATATCATGCCCAATAAATGGCAATTGCGTAGTAAAGAATCTTTTTCTAAGAGTTTTTTAGGACTCTGTCTTGGTGATTCTTTGGTGGCAAGGCTTTTAGTTAATAGAGGCGTGCATAATGAAGAGCTGCTTCAGTATTATGTTTCTACTGAAAATGTGAAATTCTCCAGTCCCTTTGAAATTCCAGAAATGGATAAAGCCTTTCATCGAGTGAAAACAGCTATAGAAAAGAATGAAAAGATTTTAATTTATGGTGACTATGATGTAGATGGCACTAGCTCGGTGGCTTTGTTGTATAGAGCTTTTGCGATGATAGATGTAGAAGTTTCTTTTTATGTACCAAGTCGCCTACATGAAGGTTATGGTCTGAATAATGCTGCAATAAAAAAAATCAGAGAGGAAATGAAAGTAGATCTTATGATTACCTGTGACTGTGGCATTAGTAATTATAATGAAGTGGAATACGCTCACAGCTTAGGTTTAGATGTTATCGTCACAGATCATCATTCGATACCATTAAATCCACCACCGAGTATTGCAAACTGTAACCCTAAAACTCTAGCGGAGACTCACCCACTCCATTATTTACCAGGCGTTGGTGTAGCTTTTAAGTTAGCTGAAGCGTTAATTAGTGAATACTGTGCTGATTTAGATCTTAGAGCTTCTCGTATAAACTCTTTACTGGATTTAGTTGCAGTCGGTATAGTCGCTGACTTAGCTCCACTTAAAAGTGAAAACAGAGTGCTCTGTATAAGAGGCTTAGAAGTATTATCCCGCACTAAAAAACCAGGTCTGCAAAAGCTACTGAATATAAGTGGTTCTAATGATAATGCGAACACTGAGCATATTGGCTTTGGTATAGCACCTCGTATTAATGCTGCTGGCAGGTTAAGTGATGCGATGGCTGCGGTGAGGCTGATGATAACCGATGATTACGCTGAAGCAGAAGAACTCTGTGATTTTCTTGACAGTGAGAATACCAGTAGGCAGGAGCTTTGCGATAAGATCCAAGAATCTGCTTTAAGTAAGCTTGCAGAGGAAGGGCGTTTCGACTTCGAGAAGAGCATTGTTATAGGTGATGCTAGTTGGCATCATGGTGTTATAGGTATAGTAGCTAGTCGTTTAGTCGAAAAATTTCATTTACCAGTATTCATAATGTCTATAGAAGAAGCTATCTGTAAGGGTTCCGTCAGGGGGATAGATATAGGTGATTTAGATATTTTCGCTGAGATGCAAGCGATTCAAGTTAAAGAAAATATTTTTTTAAAATATGGCGGTCATAAGCTAGCAGCAGGTTTTTCTATTGCGAAGGAAGATTTTCAGAGATTTTTAGATGTCTGTAAAGCTCATTTTCGTAAACGCTTAGCGGGCTGCGATGTTACTAAAGTAATGAAAGTCGATTCAGCACTGTTTCTTGAAGAAAATAATGAAAAACTTTTAAGTCGTATAGAATTATTATCGCCTTTTGGGATAGATCATCCGCAGCCTGTTTTCGTGTCTGGACCACTTAAAATTAAGTCTTATAAATTGATGGGAAAAGAGAGGAAGCATTTGAAACTGTTTTTAAGCCCAATAGAGACTAAATCCGAGAATCATAAACCAAGTCAAATTGGGATTTTAAGAAAGCCTAATGGTGCTAATTTTAATCGTACTTATGAAGCTGTGCTTTGGAATCGCGCTGAGGAATTTATCTTGGATCTGCCTCGTTTGGAGAATAATCTATATATCGCATACACACCTAAGATTAATGATTTTATGAATGAAAAAGCTATTCAATTAGAGATTAAAGATTGGAAAGCGGCTGAGAGTGTGGAGCCCGATGTGGTGGAGAGAGTAAGTCCCCTGTCGCTGTCGCCGAGCGTGCAGCTTCGAGGCTGAGGAACCTATTTTTCTTCGAGCTTTTCTCGCAGCGACTTAAGCTGATCTCTAAATTCTGCTGCTTTCTCGAAATCAAGATTCTTAGCAGAATCCTTCATCTGCGCTTCAAGTTTATCTATCGCTCTGATTAAAGCCTTTTTAGAAATTTTACCAGTCTCTTTATCGAAAGCTGAGTCGTCAAGCTGGCTTGCTAAAACATCTTCAACTCTATCCTTTGCAAGAATATCAAGTATAGGGTTAGACATTGATTTGATAATGGTTTTAGGGGTTATGCCGTGTAGCGTGTTGTATTCTATCTGAAGCGCTCTGCGTCTCTCTGTTTCTTCTATAGCCTTTTTCATACTATCTGTGATTTTATCGGCGAAGAGAATGACTTTGGAGCTGGCATTACGAGCGGCTCTGCCTATCATCTGGATTAATGTGCGGTAGTTTCTGAGATAGCCTTCTTTGTCTGCATCCATGATACAAACAAGGGATACTTCAGGTAAATCTATCCCCTCCCTTAGAAGGTTTACGCCTACTATTACGTCAAACTCGTTCATCCTCAGGGATCTAAGTATCTCTATTCTTTCAAGAGCTTTAATCTCGCTGTGCAAGTATCTTGCACGCACACTATGATCTAAAAGGTAATCGCTGAGATCCTCAGCCATTTTTTTGGTAAGGGTGTTTACTATAATTTTTTCGCCTTTCTCGGTTTTGGCTTTAATTTCTTCCATCAATACATCGATCTGACCCTTAGTCGGCTTTATCTCTAGGAGTGGGTCTAAAAGACCAGTGGGGCGTATAATAAGCTCAGTAAAGGCTTCGCCGCAAGTTTCCATCTCTTCATCGCCTGGTGTGGCTGAGATGTAGACTATATTTTTTACTTTTTCATTAAACTCATTATATTTCAGAGGTCTATTATCAATCGCGCATGGTAGCCTGAAACCATAGTCTATGAGTACTTGTTTCCTGCTTCTATCACCGTTATACATGGCTTTGAGCTGCGGTAATGTCATATGCGACTCATCGATATAGCATACCCAGCCATCTTCACCATATCTGCGATTATAGTAATCGATAAGAACCTGCGGAGAAGAGCCAGCAGGGCGACCCTCGAAAATTCGTGAATAATTTTCAATTCCAGAGCAGTAACCCATCTCTTTTATCATCTCGATATCATATTTAGTTCTCTGTAATATGCGTTGGGCTTCAAAATCTTTGCCAAGATGTTTAAATTCGTTTACTCTTTCGTGTAATTCTTTTTCTATTTGAGCGACTGCTGCTTCTACGGCATCATCATCTGTCATGTAATGCTTAGCTGGAAAGACTTTTACTTCATTTAAGAGTTCTAATATTTCACCTGTTATGTTATCCACGAGGCTGAGTCTTTCTATTTCATCACCGAAAAACTCTATTCTTAAAATCCTCTCCTCATCAGCTTGCCAGATATCTATTACCTCGCCCCTTACTCGAAAAAGCCCTCTAAGTAACTCTGTATCATTCCTGCCGTATTGTATTTCTACTAAATTTTTTAAAAACTCTCGCTGATCTAATTCCTCACCGACTTTCAGAGGAATAGCAGATTTGAAATATAATTCTGGAGTACCTAAACCGTAGATACAGCTAACTGAAGCAACGACTATAACATCATCTGCTTCGTAGAGAGATCTAGTAGTTGCGTATCTGAGCCTGTCTATATTGTCATTTACTTTCGCTGTCTTTTCTATAAAGGTGTCTGAGCTTGGTATATAGCTTTCTGGTTGATAATAATCATAATAACTAATAAAATATTGAACTCGATTATCGGGGAAGAAATCCTTAAACTCATTGCAGAGCTGCCCAGCTAGAGTTTTATTATGAGCTAATACTAAAGCTGGTTTATTAATGCTCTGAATTATATTAGCTACGGTAAAAGTCTTACCACTCCCTGTAATACCCATCAAGACCTGTCTCTCTTGTCCTTGATTTAGTCTTTTGACTATTTCTTGGATTGCCTTAGGCTGATCTCCAGCTGGAGAAAAGTTACTATCAAGTTTCCATTTATTTTCAGTGACTGGCATAATGCTACTCTTGCCGAATAATCCCTTTTTTAATACTTACGGTAAGTAAACTTATATTTTAGCTTGATATGCTTCTTGTTTTAAATTTCAATAAAAGTGGCAAAAAAAATATATAAGCTATGTATAATCCTATCTTTGAAGATGATGATAAAAATGGTAATCTTAAGCAATTAAGAGAACTCATCTATATTCGCAGCACCAAGCATAATATATCTGAACTTGGCTCCAATATATTAACTTTTATTAAAAAGCATCCCATAAGTTTCTTTACAGCAGTGCTATTCTTTTTTTTAGGTGGCTATAAAAAACGCAGAAATTGAAGTTCGGCAACAGTCTCTAGATTTGGAAATATGAAAAGTGCTAAATATTTAGCGATATTAAACATAACTCCAGACTCATTTTCAGATGGTTCTAAAGACTTTTGTGATCTTACTTGGCTTTTAGATAAGGCAGAGAAGCTTATGGAAAGTGGAGCTTACGCTTTAGACGTAGGGGCAGAATCTACTCGCCCTGATGCAGAGCCAGTATCAGCGATTGAAGAATACCAGCGTTTGGAAAATTTTTTAAAAATTTTCTGTAGTAAATATGATTTTCCTTTGTCTGTAGATACTCGCAAATATGAAGTAATGGAGGCTTTACTATCAGAGCCTTTTTTTAGAGAAAAAATATCTTTTTTAAATGATGTAGAAGGCTTTACTGATGAGCGTAAGCTTGAGCTTATTTCTAAGTATGATAAAGAACAGAAGATTAAGCTTATAGCGATGCACTCGAAAGGTGGTGTGCCACCAAGTTTAAAGGCTTTAGAAGTTCCAGAAGATTATTATTTAAGTGATTATCCTCAGGCTAAAAATGAGAAAGCCGCTTTTGAAATGCATTTGATAGATTTTTTCTCTCGATTTTTAGACTCATGTGAAAATTATGGTATTGACTTATCTAGGGTAATTCTTGATCCAGGATTAGGTTTTGGTAAAAACTATAATCATAGCTATGACTTAATTGAGATTTTACCGAAACTTAAAAATGCAGAAAATAAAATTATGCGGCGGTCTCAGGGATTTAATCCTGAAATACTTATAGCGGCTAGTCGTAAGTCTTTTTTAAGCGCTGCTTTAAATGCAGAAAAGGGAGTTCGCGAGCAGTGCGAAAATAATGGCACTCTTGCAGAGCGTAATATGGATTTGGATTTATTAACGCAAAGATATAATGAACTTTGTTATGAAGCTGGAGCTAATTACTTTAGAGTTCATAAAATAATTTCTTAATCACTTTTTCACCACCTTTTGATATGAGCTTATAATTAAAGATGTTGTGTGTTTTTAGTGATTTATAAAAATCTAGTAAAAGCTTAGTGAGTAAAGAAATGGACGAGGAAACTTTAATTGAAATATTCCAAAAATCTCTTTTAGAAGAAGAAAAGTCAGCTTTAGTCGAGGATTTAAACGCTCAATATTTAAAGACCTGCACGGAGATAGAAGAATCTTGTAAGCCTTTTGGTAAGATTCTTACAGATAAAGTATCTGATTATTTTTCTAGCTTTTTTAAAGTAATTCAGTTAGCTCCATCTATCCTAGATGTAGAGAAAGTTATTGCTGAATTTAAAAAGCTTAAGCTCAAAGGCTCTGAATTAAAAGCTTTTATTATTGATAATGTGGACGAGCCAGATGAGCTTTTAGATTTCGTTGAAGAATATAGATTAACCGTTGAAAATCGTTTAGAGGTCATAGAAAGAGAACAGTTATATTATCAAGCGAATTTAAACCAGCTACCTGAACAGAGCCTGAGCGTAGAAGAAATCGATAGTGAAAAAACGCTAGTTTTAACTATTCTTAATCCAGTACAAACCTTAATCGGCATGAATGCTTTGTTGAATTATCAGCTTGGGCATTTAGTAGAGATTAATATTCAGATTTTTAATTATCTAAAGAAATTAAGTGCAGAGCATCAATTGACGACTATCTATATTAAAGATGCTGCTGCTTTAAATTTAAGTGAAGAGAAGAGAGAGGAATTTATAGATTATGTTCAAGAAGATCGTGATTCTCTCAGTAATTTGGGGCTGGAAGCCTTATTGAGTCAAGATATTCGTGAAAATATCATGGATATAGCAAGTGAGCTTGCTACTAATCTAGTTTATAGAATATGCTGGAGCGGTGATTTTACGATTAAGTCGTGAATGCAGAAAGTGGAGTTGTGCAGCGGTCTCTTAGGGGCGTATAGCCAAACGAACAAGTTCAAGGCTGAGGAGAACGAATGACCGCAGTGTACTGCGGGTACATGAGGATCATGAGGACGACGAAAACGCAGAAATTGGAGTTTCGCTACACGTCCCTTAGGCTAAGTTTTTAACAAGGTCAAGCCTGCGGCTCACTATATCCCAATCAATAATTTTCGTAAAAGCTTCAAGATACTTAGCTTTACCTTCTTTCTTGAAATCAGCTACATAAGCATGTTCGTAAACATCTAGAGCTAATATTGGAACTATAAAACTAGGAAAATTAGCAGAGTGGTCTTGCAGAGCGTAATTGAAAATTTTACCGTTAAGTAGGTTAAGACCAGTTACTGACCAGCCTTCTACTTTCATCGCTAGTTCAGTTAAATTCTTCATGTAAGCATCGAAAGAGCCAAAAGTTTTATCAATAGCTCTATTCAGGCTAGAACTACGTTTAGATTCTTCTGCGCTCATGTTCGTAAAGTAAATATCATGTAGAGCCATGCCATTTAGAGAGAAAGCGAGATGCTTCATTCCAAATTCTGTAATATTACCGACTGCCATCTCAGCTTCAGCTTGATTTACATTTTTAACGTAATTAGAATATAGCCCTAGATGGTTTTTTATAATTTCTGGGCTTAAGCCTAGTTTATCGTTTTTAGTCAGATATTCAAAGTTTTTTTCTTGATATTGACCATCTTTATAAATAGGATAAAGTTCGTTTATATTAAACTTTGCCCCTTTAGAGCAAGCGCCAAGTACATTACTGAGACCAAGACCCAAGCCAGTGAAAGCGGCCGCATTAAGAAAATTTCTACGATTCATTTCTACCATAATAATAATTATAGAGCTAAGTAAAAACTGCCCCAATTAATTTCACTTAAATAAATTTGGTGAAAAATGAGCCTTAACTACCAAAAATAATTCAAAAATATCCCGGCAATAAATGCAGGAAATCCTTTGAGCATTCTAAATGCAAGCCATTAACTATTCCTTTAGCAGTTAATCCAAAAAAACCGTAAAATACTGTCCCTAAGGGTAGGTAAAATACCTCCTAAGAAGAAACTAACAGCGATTGCTAAAAAATAAGGCTCAACTTCTTATAAAAATATGATTTGAAATCAGAGAAATGCTTCTCTTTCAGTCGTGTAGGTTTGCCTTGTAGGAGAAATTAATGGGGGCAGTTTAAAGCTATAATAAATCCATGGCTGGAGATATAGAAAATTTAAAACAGAGAGTAGACGGCTTAGATGTCTGGGACCATATACTAGAGGCTTCCAAGGTAGGATTTTCCGCCGTAGACCAAGAATTAGTTCCACTATTTAAATGGTATGGAATTTATGCACAGAAACCTAAAGAAGAAGGTTTCTTTATGATGCGTATTAAAGTGCCGGGCGGGCAGCTTACTAGTAAACAGATCTATAAACTTTCAGATTTAGGAAAACGCTATGCTCACGGAGTTATAGATATAACCACTAGACAGGCAGTACAAATGCACTGGTTAAATATTGAAGATATTCCGACTATAGTTTCGGAGTTACATGATGTCCAGATGGATGTCGTGGGGGGCTGCGGTGATGTTACTCGTAATGTAACAGGTTGTCCGCTTGCTGGTTTAATTGAAGATGAAATTTTTGATGCAAGTAAAGAGCTTTTAGAGATAGATGGCTTTATGACAAGAAATCGTGATTTTTCTAATCTGCCACGTAAGTATAAAATGTCTGTAACTGGTTGCTCTCACTGGTGCTCGCAGCCAGATATTAACTGTGTTTCTTTAGTAGGTGTACAGCATCCTGAAACTAATGAAAAAGGTTTTACCCTGAAAGTCGGTGGTGGTCTAAGTACCAAGCCGATAATAGCTAAAAATTTTCCAGTTTTCGTTACTAGAGAGCAGGCTAAAGATGTAATTACGGCTGTGACTACAGTTTATCGTGATAATGGCTTTAGAGATAAGAGGCATAAGGCTCGTATTAAATTCTTAGTCGAAGACTGGGGCGTGGAAAAGTTTTTAGAAGAGACGGAGAAAGTTTTAGGCTATGAGCTGGAAAGAGTTTCTCTATTGAGGACTATGCTAACTGGGGCTGAAGAATATTTTCCTAGCCCTAAAGAAAGTCATGGAGATCATCTTGGGATTACTAAGCTGAAAAATGGTAATTATGCTGTAGGAATAGCTTTCGTTAGTGGGCGCACTTACTTGCCAGATTTAGACAATGTGGCTAAATTAGCAGAAGAATTTTCTTTAACTAATGAGGTTCGAACTACGAATAAACAGAATTTAATTCTAGTCAATGTTCCAGAATTTAAATTAGAGGCGTGCCTAAAAAAGGCTGTGGAGTATGGTTTAAAAGTAGAGTACTCTGCTTTCACTAAACTGGGCGTGGCTTGTACTGGGACTGAGTTCTGTAATTTAGCGATAGTAGAGACTAAGGCACGTGCTAAAGAACTTTTTAATTATCTAGATGATGAGTTTCCAGACTTCAGAGAAGAATTAATGATTTCAGTAACAGGTTGCCCAAATAACTGTGCTCAATACTCAATAGCAGACATAGGTTTAGTCGGCTGCAAAGTTAAAGATGAACTGAGTGGTGAAATGCAGGATGCTTTTCGCATATTTCTTGGTGGCAGGTTAGCTGATGAAGCACAGTTCGGTAAGCCTCTTGATGGGAGATTCCTGCATAAAGAGATTCATTTGACTTTAAAAAAACTTTTTAATTTTTATAAAAATAACCGTACTAATGGTGAAGAGTTTAGGCATTTCATAGATAGACTTGGGATAGAGAGAATGCAGCAGGAGTTAACGGCTTGTTGATCTTGTGTTTTATATTGAGAGATATTTAATGCAAGAGGTTGAAAAAAATGAATAATTTCACATCACCAGCAAGTAGCGCTATTGACTGGAACTCCTTAGGAAACCAGTTCGAGGATTCTTCTGCGATAAAAATTTTAGAATATTCTTTAAATGAATTATCCAAGCAGGGTCAAATACTTTTCCTAACAGCCTTTGGCCCAGAGGGCTGCGTCATTATGGCTATGTTACACACTTTAGTGAAGAATCAGCTTATAGAAGTTAAATCTTTCACTATAGCTAATTTAGACACTGGTTATCAATTTCAAGAGACTTTAGAGTTAAAAGAAAGATTAGAAGAGAAATATAATTTTGAGATTTTAATGCATCATCCAGTCCTTAGTGTTCTAGAACAAGATTTAAAATACGGTGAAAGGCTCTATGAGCGTGATCCAGATCAATGCTGTTTTATGCGTAAGTTAGCCCCTCTTCAGAACTTGCTTGAAAATAGACTCGCCTGGATTACCTCTATTAGACGTGAGCAAACTGAGCATAGAGCCAAGGCTTTGGCTTTTGAGTATGATAGAAAATTTAAATTAGGTAAGATTAATCCTCTAATTAAATGGACTCGCTCAGATATTTGGAAATATATACATGAAAACTCTGTCCCTTATAATCCTTTGCTTGACCAAGGATATGAAAGTATAGGCTGTGAGCCGTGTACTAGTGTTGGCTTTGATCGCAAAAATAGTCGCTGGGCTGGTAAAGATAAAATAGAGTGCGGGCTTCATGTACAAGATCATGAAGTTGAGCAAGGTGGAGAATTTGTGATTTAAGCGATGCTACTATGAAACCCATGTCGAATCCACTTTACCCAATTTTCTTGAAACTGGATAATAAAAAGGTTTTAATTATAGGTGGTGGCTTGATTGCTTTACAGAAGTTACAGGGGCTTTTAGCCTCAGAAGCGAAGCTCACTATTATTTCTCCTAAAATTATTGATGAGATCCGTGAATGTCGAGGTGAGTTTCCTAATATTAGGAAAATAGATTTTTTAGAAAGAGATTATGCTTACGGCGATGAAGTCGGGGCTTTTATTGTGATCGCTGCCACTGACAATCCTGAGATTAATAATATGATAGTCACTCGCTGCCGCGATCAGATGATACTTGCTAATTCAGTAGACCAGCCTGATTATTGTGATTTTTATGTACCAAGTATTATTAATAGTGGTTCTATCAAAGTCGCTATTAGCACTAATGGCAAGGCTCCTAGTGTGGCACGTAAGCTCAGGGAAGATTTAAGCATGCTCATAGAGCAAAGGTACAAAGATGTAGTAGAAATAGTAAATGAATTTCGTTTGCTGGTACAGGCAAAACTATTATCAGAAGAGGATTTTCCGCGCCGTGCAAAATTAATAAACTGGTTTACAAAAAGAACTTTTAAAAATTTACGCAATGCTAGGATTAAAGCGTCTTTAGAACGCAAAAAAGAAAAAAATATTTAGCCTTAATGATGAAATTGCTTCAATGACAGAAGAAAAAAGAGCAAAATTATTTCTTATCGGTGCGGGACCAGGTGATCCGGAGTTGCTCACGCTAAAAGCGATCAAGTCATTAAGTGATGTAGATGCCATTCTATATGATAATTTAGTTAGTGCTGAAATTTTGGATTACCTATTTAAGCAAGCTTCTGGAAATATTTTTTCCCAATCTAAGACCACTGAAAAATGCATAGTGGCTTCAAGGCTATCAGGGAAAGAGATTGAATTGATTTATGTCGGCAAAAAATGTTCAGAAAAGCATATAACCCAAGATATTATAAATGCTTTAATTTTAGAAAAACTCTCTCAAGGAAAGCGAGTTGCTCGCCTAAAGGGAGGTGATCCTTTTATCTTTGCTCGTGGAGTGGAAGAAATGAGTTTAGCTAAAGATGCTGGTTATGAAGTGGAGATAGTACCTGGTCTTACAAGTGGATTATCGGTTCCAGTCTCTCTAGGCATACCTCTCACATTGAGGAAAAAAAGTGATGCCGTAATGATAGTGAGCGCACATGAATTAAGTGATGAGAAATTCCAGTCATGGTCTGCTTTTCTCATGACTGGTGGCACCTTACTTGTTTATATGGGCTTATATAAGCTTGCACAGATTAGAGAGGGGCTGTTAAAACATAGTTCACATGATGATTTAGCTCAAATGAATTTAATTTCTGCGATTTTAGTGCAGTCTGGTACTCTAGATAAAGAAAAAGTAATATATTCAACGGTGCAAGAGATTCCAGAACTAGCTTTAAGAGAGAACTTTAGCAGTCCAAGTATGTTTATACTCGGCAAGCACGTTCGGCAACAGTGCCCTAATTAGGATTGCTCGCCAACTCCAATTTATGCGTTTTTACGATTTATCAAAATAGTCTTTTACGACATGTGGATATCACGATAGAGTAAAATATATTAATATGCCGACTATTGAATCTCGCTTAGAAGAATTAAAAATATCCTTGCCTAATAATTCTCCTGCTGCTGCGAACTATGTACCTTATGTTAAATCAGGTAATTTGATTTATATTTCTGGTCAAATCTGTAGATGGAATGGTGAAATGCAGTTTGTTGGTAAAGTTGGTAGAGAGTTTTCCGCAGATGAAGCTAAACAAGCAGCTAGAATCTGTGCTTTAAATATTGTTTATCATTTAAAAGAAGCTTGTGATAACGATCTAGATCGAGTTAAGTCTTGCCTTAGGTTAAATATTTTTGTAAACTCTGTTGATAATTTCACCGAGCAGCCTAGTGTAGCGAATGGAGCTTCTGATTTAATCTTAGAAGTCTTTGGGGATGCTGGTAAACACACGAGGGTAGCAGTTTCTGTTCCTAGTTTACCGCTAAATTCTGCTGTAGAAGTGGATGCTGTATTTGAAATAAATTAGGATTTTATATGTTTAATACTTTAAATGATCTTACTGCCAATGAGAAAGAGTTAATTCTTAAGGCTGACTTAGTTAAGAAAGCTTCTGAGAGATTAGGAAATCAAATCCACAGGACGCCTGTGTTCACCTCTACTCAACTTAATCGATTTTTAGGGCATGATATCCATTTTAAAATGGAGTGTTTCCAAAAAACTGGTTCTTTTAAAGCTCGAGGAGCAATGAATACGATTCTAACTTTAAAGGAAACAAAAATGTTGCCCAAAGAAGTAGTGACTTTTAGCTCAGGTAATCACGCTCAGGCACTAGCTTTTGCAGCTTGTAAGCTTGGTATTAAAACTAATGTATTAATGTCTAAAAATGCTTCTGAGATTAAGATCCAGTCTGCCAAAAATTATGGCGCGAATGTAATTCTTTGCGATACTCGTAAAGAGGCTGAAGATGCCGCTTATAGTTATGCTGAAAATGGGGCTTATCTCATCCACCCTTATGATCATGAAGCTGTTATTGCTGGTCAGGGAACGGCTATCTATGAGGCATTAGAAGATATAGTCAGAAAGCCACATGCTATTTTCGTTCCAGTTGGTGGCGGTGGCTTAATTTCAGGCACCTATTTAGCTAAAAAATTAATTTCACCAAGTTCTAAAGTTTATGGAGCCGAGCCTGAAAATGCGAATGATGCTGAAAGATCTTTGCAGCACGGTGTAATTTATGCTTTCGAAGATAGTCCTAAGACTATTGCTGATGGCGTGCAGGCTTTAAAGCTTTCACCAAGAACTTTTGCACATCTTAAGCAGTGCGAAGGCTTAATCACATCCTCAGAAGAGGAAATTATTTATTGGACACAATGGTTAACTCATTTATTAAAAGCTACTATAGAGCCGTGTTCGGCTCTAGCTATGGCAAGTGCCGTTAAATGGCTCAAGGGCGAGAAGGGTAAAAAAACAGTACTTATCCTAGTTTCAGGTGGCAATTTAAGTGTAGAGAAGCAGAGAACTATCTGGCAGACGGATTATTTAGCTCAAGTACCTACTCTATAATTGTCGAAAATGCTACTTTAAGCATTTTTCAGCGGATCTTTAATAGGCGATTATATTCCTTGTTTTAAAAATTTTAGAGCCACCATCTAAATCTTCAACTCTCGCACCAGCTTCTTTTAATATCAATGCTGCTGCTGCCATGTCCCAAGCATTGAGGGAACAGTGCATAAAGCTATCTATTTTCTGTATTGCGACATAAGCTAATTCTAGTGCTGCTGCACCAAAGAAGCGCCTGTGAGCAATGCTTTGCACTGTTTGGCGAAGATCTTCTCTAAGTAAATTATGGTTAAAGTTTTTATTACCGACACTACAGATTATTTTATTTACCGCAGGATTATGTTTTATTAGCTGTGCCCCAAAAAAGGCTCCTTGACCTTTTTCTGCATAAAATAACTCTTTAAAAAATGGAGCATAGATTAAACCTGCCTCTATCTGATCTATATCTTCAAGCTCTGATCTTTCATTAAAATCTGCTAAAGCAATCGAGATGCAGAAGAAAGGTAGCCCTTTCATAAAATTAATCGTGCCATCTAGCGGATCAATAATAAATTTTTTTTTCGCTTCGGGCTTAATAATCCCAGACTCTTCTCCAATAAAACCATAATCTGGAAATGCTTTTTGTAGCTCATGTATGATTAAATTTTCAGATTCTTTATCTGCTATAGTGACGTAATCTTGATAGCTTTTTTCTTCTGGCTTGAGCTTATCGAATTTCAGAAAGTAATCTAGTTGAATCTTACTGGCTTTAAGAGCAATGGCTTCGATTGTTTTTATAGTTGGGGATTGGCTTTTTTGCAAAATAAGATTCTTTTCTTGTTAAGATTATATTTCCGTTACTTTTAAATTAAATAACCCTACTTCTCTAAACCATAGCAAAAACAAGCGTAAATGGAAACATCTCTAGAAGTCAAATCTTTACCAGTAATGCAAATATTACCAGAATAAGATGCTGAAAATACTTGCCAAATATGCTTTAGAAGACGCCAAAAATGGCGAAAGATTCATTAAATTTGTCATTAATAACAAAGATTAGTTAAATAAGGTAGTTCAAGAGGCATTCTAAGCTAAGATTTTATAAATGAGTAAAGCTGTTCTACTTTTACAAATGGGAGGTCCTGAAACTTTAAAAGATGTAGAACCATTTCTTTATAATCTTTTTAATGACCCTTTTATTATTCAGTTACCATCTTTTATCAAGCCCTTTCAGAGTACTCTTGCGAGATTTATTTCATCAAGAAGAACTCCTAAAGTCTCAGTTTTATATGATGAAATTGGAGGCGGCTCCCCGATTCGCTTTGAAACAGAGTGCCAAGCCAAGGCTTTAGAGAAAAGTCTTAGAAAGAGCTTAGACACTGACTTTAAAGTCTATTACGCTATGCGTTATTCACCCCCATTCTTGCGTGACATAATTCCAACGATTAAAGAAGATGCTATCCAAGATTTAATCGTAATTCCTTTATATCCACAGTATTCTGAAGCGACTACAGGCTCTAGTCTTTATGAATGTAAAGATCTTTTTGATAAAGCTGAATTAACAAATAAGCTTAGAATAACTTATATTGAGAGTTGGTTTGATAACCCTTATTATATTCAGCTAATACAGCAAAGGATTATAGATCAGCTATCTTTGCTTCTTTCTGATCTCAGTATACAGAAAAAAGAATCAGAGGAAAAAGCTTTAAGAGAAGATATTCTCATCCTTTTTTCAGCTCACGGACTGCCTGAAAAATATGTTGAACGAGGAGATCCTTATGAACAGCAGATTAAGAGCTCAGTAGCTTTAATTATGCAACACGAAAAGTTAAAAATAGTTAGACATAAAATTAGCTACCAGAGTAAAGTTGGACCAGTAAAATGGTTAGAACCTAATACTGAACATACTATTATCGAGCTTGCGGAGCGTGGTGAAAAAAACCTTATAGTAGTTCCGATTAGTTTTGTGGGAGATCATATTGAAACGTTACATGAAATAAATATCGAATATAAAGAACTCGCTGAAGAACATGGTGTTAAAAATTTTCTAATGACTAGAGCTCCTAAAGCTAATTCCTTATTAATAAAGGCTTTAGAGAGTTTAATTGTTAATGTGAGAACTGCAGATCGGTAATAGTCCCTAATTAGAGTTGCGTTTTTCTGACAATTTAAGCAAAATAAACAGTACTGCAAAACCAAATATAAAACCTTTAATATATGTTTTAATCATAATAACAATTATCCCCTTTTTGAGACTGCTGCACAACTCCACTGTAACTTTTCTCTTAAAACGCTATAAAAGCTTCTTCCTTTAATATTCAGTTTTACTAATTTCAGGGTGTATGGTGATTTTTTCACTATAACTCTAGATTTAGCCTTAAGTTCTACTAAATCTCTACCATCTGCATGTAAAAAGAAATTCATATAATCTTGGCTTTCTAGTTTAATAATGGACAAGTCTGAAACTACATGTGGTCTACTGTTTAGAGAATGAGGGGCTATAGGTACTATCTGAAACGCACTAATATTAGGATCCATAACTGCTCCGCCTGCGCTAATAGCATAGGCAGTAGATCCAGTGGGCGTTGAAATAATTAAACCATCTGCTCTAAGTGAATGTAGCAGATCATCGCCGATATAAATATCAGTATGCAGTAAATTAGTATAGTGTGAACGATTTAAAGTAATATCATTAATCGCATAATAATATTCATTTAGATTTTCTATGTAAGCCGACAGAGTACTGCGTTCTTCGATAATATAATCACCACTCAGAATAATATCTGCAAGCTGCTGCATTGGCATATCACCAAATTCAGAGAGAAAGCCTAGGTGACCAAAATTAACTCCTAATATAGGGATGGATTTAGATAAAACTTGAGGGGCTGCTTTAAGAAAAGTACCATCTCCTCCAAGAACTATCAGCATATCAGTATCATTATCTACTTCAAGCCAGTCTTCTGAACTCTTTTCAGTTTCAGCAAACTTGCTGTTTATATGATTTCGTTTGAAAATCTCATTAAGCTCAGTCGCTGTTTGCTTGGCTTCTGGCTTAAGGGGGTTATAAAATATATGGACTTTTTTCATGACCCGAAACTTCATTCTCTCAGCTTTTTAAAAAAATTTCCCAAAATTTCTTGTGCTTCCATTTCCATTATGCCGCCTTTTACTATAAGGTTCTTGGTAATAATGTTATAGCGAGAGCCGAGGGCTCCAGATTTTATGTCATAAGCCGCGAAGATCACTTCGCTAAGATGGCTTTGCAAAATAGCTCCTGCACACATAGCACAGGGTTCTAAATTTACGTAAATGCGACATCTAGATAAATTCCATGACTCTAAAACTTTACTTGCTTCTTGTATGGCATTAATTTCAGCATGCCCAATTACGGAAGATTCCTTTTCACGAGTATTTATGCCTTTCCCAATAATTTTATTATTTTCATCAACAATAAGAGCAGCCACTGGAATGTCTTTAGAGTCAAGAGAAACCTCTTTTGCTAAATTGATAACCTGTTTCATGTAGTATAAATCTAGATTCTGCATTAATAAGGAATTTAAGGGTACTCCTGATTAAATATTACCTGTAAAAGGTGATATTATGGGCATTAGTGAAGACTCTTGAGGGTATTTTTAACCCTATTGAAAAAGATATAGAGCAGTTGAATGATAGGCTAATGAATCAGATTAGTCCAGATTCTCATTCGCTTTGCAGTATTTTGCAGAATATATTTTCTGCTGGTGGTAAGCGCCTAAGACCCGCTTTAAGTTTTCTGATGTTTAGAGCTTTAGCTGAAAGCCGCAATGCGATTTACCCTGAAGCCGAATCAAAACTTTTTCTTATAGCTGAAATAGCAGAGCTTATTCACACAGCAAGTCTCGTGCATGATGATATTATCGATAATTCCTTAGTTCGGCGTGGTGCCCCTACGACAAATAGCAACTGGAGTAATGCTGTGACTGTCATCAGTGGCGATTTTATGTTCGCTAGAGCGGCAGTGAACCTTGCTAAAATCGATATTAATAAGGTCGTTGAAATTTTTGCTTCCACTTTAGAGAATCTTTGCTCTGGAGAAATAAGACAAGTAGAGCAGAAATATAACACTGATATAAGTTTTGATTACTATTATTTAAAAACCTATAATAAAACTGCTTCTTTATTTGAAGCTTGTACCTTTGCTTTAACAGAACTATTTCCTTTAACTGATACAGAGAAAAGAGCTATCGCTAATTATGGAAAGTTTATAGGTATGGCTTTTCAGATTATTGATGATATTTTAGATTTCACTTCAGATGAAGAAGCATTAGGGAAGCCTGCTGGTGCCGATATTCGTGAAGGACAGATTAATCTGCCTTTACTTTTTGCTTTTGAAAACCTTAAACAAAGTAATCCAGATAAATGTGCTTATGTAAAGGAACGCATTCAGCAAATACCAAATGAAAAGGATAATCTGAAAATTCAGAAGACTATAAATGACTCTATTTGCATTATAGAGGAAACTGCTGGTATTGAGAGAAGCTATGAAAAAGCTATCGAGTATGTTAAAGAAGCCGTTAAAGGTTTAAGCTTTTTACCAGAGTCTAAGTATAAAAATTCTTTAGTTGAACTTGCAGATTTTGTAATTAAGCGAAGTAATTAAGAAAGTGATAAAAAAAGAAGTTTTTTATAACGGATTGTCAGATGTTTTAAAAGTTTCAAAATTTTAGTAATTCTCTAAAGAATTACTTCAAGGTTAAGAAATTAGTGTTTATTTCTCATGGTATTAAGTGTTATACATATTATTATGTTGACTCAGAAATCTGTCTTAAAGAGTTTGTTCCAAGTATTAGCTATTTTTTGTTTTTGTTCGGTATTTTTACTGAATCTACAGCCTTGTTCAGCAGATTTTATAAAAACATCTTGTATTAGTGGTAACTGTA
The DNA here is from genome assembly GCA_005110385.1 of Candidatus Melainabacteria bacterium. Lineage (GTDB taxonomy): Bacteria > Cyanobacteriota > Vampirovibrionia > LMEP-6097 > LMEP-6097 > LMEP-6097. The sequence goes on from DUDT01000014.1 coordinate 288,104, forward strand.
ATCTGTCTTTATCTGTAGAAGACAAGGATACTATTAAAGATTATTCACGTGAAAACGAGACGATCAACTTGCAACTTGATGCAAGAGATGTGGACGTGGATGCTAATTTTTCTAAAACTTTTAAACTTATAGCGTATGAGCAGGTAAATGGTCTAAACAATGTTCTTTCTGTTACGAACGTACTATTCCCCAAGCAGAGATTTAAAGAAAAAACTTTAAAGACGGGCATTAAAGTTAGACCTTTTCAAGGCAATAAACAGGTTTATGTTGGTTTGCATAGCAGTGCTGGTCAGCTTTTGGCTACTTTTAGATTGAATATTACAGGCTCTGGATTTTTTATCGCTAAAAATAATTTAAATAAAAATGCTTCTATTAATTTTTCGTGTCCTGATGCGACTATTACTGACTGCAATATTCAGCGATTATTCTTTAATAAAGTTTTCTTTGAAACGAACAGAGATCAAAAAGCTAAGGATACTTATGTCGTAAAAAACACGGATAATACTTATACAGTAGAGGTTCCTTTAGTTAGTTCTCTGGGGCGTAGGCAAATTAAGAATGTCGTAAAAAATGGTGCTTTAAATACAGGAGGTTCACCAGTTCCAAATTCTACTTTGAATAATTTTGTTGAAGTTCTAAATGTCGAAGTCGTTAACCTTTTAGAAAGTGGTGAAAGAGCCATTCTTGACATGGATGAAGCTAATAGTCAATTAGAGATCGGCTTTGATAGTAATTTCCCTGTTATAAGCTTAGATAATACTGGAAATATAGGTATTATAAATGACGACCCGCAAGCAAGATTAGATATAAAAACCACTACTGGACTGGCTCCTTTAAATTTAGCTTCTCAAGCCTTAGCGAGTCCACTAGTAAACGGTTCTTTTGAATTTGATGGAACAGAATTATATTTCACCCTAAATGAAATTAGATATTTCGTGGTTAGAGACCCTCTTACAGCTACTATTACTCCAGCTCTTCCTCCAGCTCCTCCAGCTTTCGTAGCGACTATTCCAGATACTGATAAACTTGCTGGGCAGCCAGCATCTTTTTATACTAATGCGACTAACCTAAATAGCGGCCTTTTAGATGCAGCTCGATTACCTACTAACTTAGGTGCTTTCAGGCTCAGAAATGTCATTCCAAATCAATCATTATTTCTTCAGGGTGCTGATAATGTAATATTTAGATCTCAAGCTGATTCTAATATTACTTTGCCAAATAAAAATGGTACTCTCCTTACTCTTGCTGAGATTAATTTAGGAGTTGGCACTGTGACTACGGCTAAAGTCGTTAATGGAACTATACTTCCAGAGGATATTACTAATAATAGTATTACTGGCTTAGATGTTTTAGGGGTAGATGCTAGTAAATTTACTACAGGATTATTCTCGAATGCAGTATTACCTAATTATGAAATTTCTGAAGTTAATAATTTACTTACAGAACTGAATAATCGCATTTCTAAAACTGCTGATATAGTTAATAATTTGACTTCGACTAATACTGATAAGGCTTTAAGCGCTAATCAGGGACGAGTAATGAAAGAGTTGATTAATAATTATGCTCTTAATTATAGCTCTGTAAATCAATCTTTAGGTTCTAATGATTTAAGTTTTGATGCTTTTCACAGCGTATTTTTCAAGACACTTACCTCTAACGCTAACTTTACTGCAAGTAATTTAAAACAGGGTCACAGAGTGATTTTGCTCATGAATGGTAACTTTATCCCTAGCTTCCCTGCTACTTTTAAATTCATTCAAGGTGCTTATGATCCTTCTAAAAGTAATATTTTAGAATTCGAAGTGGCTTCTAATACGCCGGGCTCTGAGAGGGTTTTCGTAAAAGTCCTCTCAATCTAAAGAGACCGCTGCCGAGCTCCATTTTCTGCATTTTCGTCCGCCTCTCTAAAGCATGATGCCAAGCTTCTTCAAGCCTTGAGCAAAGAGATGATCACAAAATATATGCAAATTTTCTAAATGATTACTTAGTAGATAGCCTAATCCAGTATCGGGATTCTCCATCGCAGCTTTAAAAGCTTCAGTTTTTTCTTCACCGATGATGGTTATTACTATTTTGATCAGACTAGGGGTCTTAAATACGTCAGTGCCAATAGTGACAGCTTGTTTAACTCCTAGCTTGCTTGAGCTTAATTCAGCGAGTTCTACTGTGCTAATTTCTCTATTAATATAGTCTTCTCCGATAAAGGCGATATGTGCAGTGCTGGGATCTGCTCCTAGCCCAAGATATATCACTCGGGCTCCACCGCGTTGATGAATAAATCTTTCGAAATCTTCTGGATGATCAGTGTTTATCGAATAAAATCTCTCGCCTAATTTATCTATTAGATTCGGCAAGCTGTTTTTCAAGATCTCTGAAAATAGTGTGGTTTTTTTTATAAGACTAGGATTTTTTTCTTCTTCCTCTAACTCTGAAGTTTCTAAGATTATTTCATCTAAGTGTGAAACAAAGAGCTTAGGGTGAATTAAATCATCTTTAGCATAGAGTTCTTCGTTAAGCTTACTGTAAATAACTTCTTCATAAGTCGCTCCTACTGGCAGAAGCAGAAGCCCGGGTTGAGCGATATCTGCAAGTAGCTCAGTTACCAGATGATCTTCTAACTCTTTACGAGTTGAAAAATTAGTAATTCTTTTTAAAATTTCCTCAGACAAAAGTCCTAGATTCCTTTTAAACGAACATATTTAGCTGTATTAATGCCTTGTATCTCACTGACTGCTTTTAGGATATCGTTAGAGATCTCAGAATCTACATTTATAACCATAACCGCAGATGCCGTGTCATCTTTACGACCAAGATTTAAAGAGCTGATGTTAATATTCGCATCCCAGAGTATTTTTGATATTTGAGCGACTTTTCCTGGTTCATCTTTATGAAAGGTAACTATAGAGTGGGAGTCTGGTTTAATATTTACAGGAAATGAATCTATCTCAATAATAGTGGGTATATTTCCTTGAAGAACTGTTCCAGCTATGGCTTTCAAGCCAGTCTCGGTATGTAAACTAATGCGAAGTTTATCGATGTAAGCCCCAGAGTCATCTGATTTCATCTCTGAAACCTTTATACCACGCTCTTTTGCGACCATAGGTGCATTAACGAAGCTTACCCCGTCAACATTCTGCGAAAGAATACCTTTTAAAATCGCAAGCTTAAGCCCTTCGATATTTTTATCAGCAAGCTGCCCTAATGCTTCTATGTCTATCTGTTTAATACAGCCAGAAGATAATTGAGCTATAACTGCTCCCATATGCTCAGCTAAAGGTAAATAGTGCTTAATCGCTTTTAAAAGCTCAGGCTTGAGACCAGGTAAATTCACCGCAGATCTAGCTACGCCACCAGAAAGTACGTCTCTGATTTGCTCTGCCACATCTAAGGCTACATTTATCTGTGCTTCTTTAGTACTAGCACCAAGATGCGGAGTAAGTACTACTTTATCACCACAGTCCTGTAGCGGAGATTCTTTTAAGGGTTCTTCGACGAATACATCAATCGCAGCACCACCGACTTTACCAGAGTGAATAGCTGCTGCTAAATCAGCTTCATTAATTAAGCCACCGCGCGCGCAGTTAACAATAAAGACACCATCTTTCATGGTTTCTATAGTTTGGCTATTAATCATATTCTGTGTTTCAGGAGTTTTAGGAACATGAAGGGTTATTACATCTGCATGTTTATAAATATCGTTTAGTTCCATTTTAGTGAAACCTAGATCCTCAGCTTTTTCTTTAGAAACAAAGGGGTCATAGCCTAGGACCTTCATCCCAAGTGCTAAAGCGACTTTTCCAACGCGCTGCCCGATTTTACCGAGTCCGATAATCCCAAGAGTACGAGAGTTAAGTTCATTCCCGACGAATTTAGATCTCTCCCATTTTTTCTGTTTAACAGAAGCATCAGCTGGAGCGATTTTGCGCATTAGTGCCATTAATAAAGCGATGGTATGTTCTGCTGCTGATACGGTATTACCTTCAGGGGAATTAACTACAATAACGCCTTTTTCAGTCGCAGAAGGAATATCTATATTATCTACTCCGACACCAGCTCTGCCGATTATTTTTAAATTCACAGCATGCTCTAAAATTTCTTTAGTAACTCTAGTCTCGGACCTGATTAGCAGAGCATCGTAATTTTTGATGCAGGATTTTAATTCTTCGTGAGTAGTACCAGGTTTGTAATCTAGCTCACAGCTGGATTTTAAAATATCTAAACCTGAGCTATCAAGTTTATCTGTAACTAAAACTTTAAGAGTCATTTCTAGGCTAAAATTTTAGCATGCCCCAGCTTATTAAAATTGGCTCTAGGGATAGCCAGCTTGCACTATTGCAGAGCCAAATGGTTAAAACTAGGCTAGAGGAAATCTATCCAAACCTTCACTGTGAGATTATAAAAATTAAAACTCAAGGAGATAAGATTCTTGATGTAGCTCTCTCTAAGATTGGTGATAAAGGACTTTTCGTTAAAGAATTAGAACATGAATTACTTGAAGCGACTGTGGACATAGCTGTTCACAGCATGAAGGATATGCCAACTAAGCTCCCAGACGGACTTAAAATTAGTTCAATTTTAGAGAGAGAGGATGTACGAGATGTTATATGTTTAAGTCAAAATTATCCCGAATATACGTCCGCAAATGCAGAAATTGAAGATTACGAGCAGTCCCAAGAAAGTTTAAATAATGATAATGATTTAACTTCACAGCTTATTGCGAAATTGAATGTCGTTGCGACTTCAAGTCTAAGGCGTATTGCCCTGCTTAAAAGTTATTATCCTAAATTGAATTTTATTGATATCCGTGGAAATTTGAATACGCGGTTTCGTAAATTAGACGACTCGAGTAATGCTATGGATGCGATAGTCTTAGCAGCAGCTGGTATTAAGCGCCTTATGACAGTAGATGAAAGCTTTTCGGGTCGAATATCAGCATTCTTAAACCCAAAAGAGATTATGCCCGCAGTAGCTCAAGGAGCTTTAGCCATAGAATTTCTTGAATCCCGCACGGATATAGAAAAGCTGATAGAACCTTTGGTATATCATAAACAGGAAATGATTTTACAGATAGAGAGAAATTTTTTAAACGAATTAGAGGGAGGCTGTCAGGTACCCATAGGAATATATTCAGAGCTAGAAAATAAAAAAACCTGCTTTCATTTTTCAGTTTCATCATTAGACGGAACTAAAACCATAAAAGACAGGCTTTCTATATTCGATTCTGAACTGACCCCTCAGTTAGGCAGATTGTTTGCTCAAAGACTCATTAAATCAGGTGCTGCAGCATTACTCAGAGGCTAACTAAATCCCCTTGTTTTACTGAAAACATCTAATTAGACTTTACCGAGCAATCTATCATTTTGCATTTGCTTCAAATCTTCGGTAATAAAACCGAGTCTATTGATTCCCTTAAGTGCCATGAATGGATTACTTGCGTTAGTTAAATCATCTATCACTAGAGAATTTACTCCAGTCAAGTCATCACCCTTCGCATGGCTTACTCCGACAGCTCTTTCATCTTCGCCAAAATCAAAGCTCTTATCAATAGTATTATCAAAGAAACCTTCAGCTGCGGCAAAGCCACTTAAATCACCAAAAGATGCTTCAAATGAATCAGCGACATCTAAATCATCATCAATATCTAGATCATCTGCTATTTCATGTGCATTATTTAGCATTTGTTGCTGAATGCTATGCTTTCTTAAAATTACACTTGGGCTTTCAGCTTTAATTGAAGCAGTATCTTCAACTAACTCACCTTTAGCCTCTGTAAATAATTTTACAGAATACTCATGCTTAACCTTGTTTTGCTTAATTTGATCAGCTACAGGAATTTCCTTAAACAGCTCAACTACGCCAGTTTCAGTTTTTAACACTGAGTTAGATGCGATGAAGCTAGCTATAACAGAATCTATCCCATCATCTACCTTAACGCCTAAGCCAACAGCGCCATATAGCTTGTTGTCTATATCCATAAATCAATCTCCTTAACACGCCCAGTCATAAGAACTCAAAATATTAACGACTTATGTCGTAGTATTTAAAAGCTATTACAACTGTTAGCAAAGTATCAGAATTAGTTTAAGATGAGGTTAAGCATGGTGATAGAGATCAGTCATTTAAGTGAGTTTAAAGTAAGGGATTATGAATGTGATCTTCAGGGGATAGTAAATAATGCTAATTATTTTCATTATTTAGAACAATCTCGTCATGAATTTTTACAGAGTCATGGCATTGACTTTAAATTAGCCCATGATATGGGCTTAGATCTAGTGGTCGCAAGGGCTGAAGTAGATTTCATTAAGCCACTTTTACCTAGTGATAAATTTACCATTCACTTAGAGTTCTCTAGGGAAGGGCGTTTAAGATACATTTTTGCCCAGAAGATATTTAGGTTTAAGGACTTAGAGATTCTTGAAAAGTTAAAAATGAGAGATTTTTCTCAAGCAGAATTAATACTTTCTGCGAAAATAACCTGTGCTTGCATAGATAGAAATAGGTCTAAGCCTTGTAAATTTGAGTGGCTTGAAAAAATTCTTGATGGCATTGTTGCAAATGAGTATACAGGGAACTAACTTGGGTTATTAGGAATTTCAGTATCGTTAATCTGTTGTAAACGACGATTTATTTTAGAAGAATATCTGTGCCCAACCGGTCCGACACTGTTATAAGCAGATTCACCTACCATCTGCACGTAACGTGCAGCAGCCATGGCTTGATATGGATAGGTCGCATCGCCACCTTTAATTAACTCCCAGTTAAAGCCCATTGATTTAGCAGTAGATTCTTTAAATTGACCTATGCCCCTTTCCCCAGCTTGCCCAATCGTCTTAGGATCAAAGCGAGACTCAGTATAAAGCTGCACTAAAAAGCGTTTCGGATTTATATTATACTGTATAGCTGTCGCCCAAAGAGCTTCAAGTGTTTCATAGGTAGTGTACCCAGGTGCACTACCCACTCTAATTCCATTTTCTTTCGCATTTATGAAATAATACTGTGCTTTATCTAGCCAGATTTTATCCTGCAAGGATAAATTAGGCTTGCGAATATTCTGCTCCATGAAATCAACTTCAGTACCAACTATATTTACGACATAAGCATTTTTTTCTTGAGCGATTTCATCCTTTTCTTGTTCTTTTTGGGCTTTTTCTAAGGCTTTCTGCTCTTTGAGTAAGCGTTCCTTCTCTTTCTTTTCCTCTCGAAGTTCTCTCCAAGATTTAGGAGCCTCTTCTTTTTTGCCGTATTTCGATAGAGTGCTCTCGGGCTTTAATGGATCAGAATCTATTATTAAAACAGGGGTTTCAGTTTTAGAATTTTTATTTTTTTCTACACTAAAGCGAACTTTTTTATTCGTTTTGTTTTGTGCTTCAGTTTCATCAGGGTTGTAATAGTGTATGCCACCTATACTTTTTTCTGAATTGTAAATAATTCCATGAGACTTTGCAGTATTACTATCAGCTGGCGCGTTATAAACCATATTCTTTGAGTAGTTCCTTTGCTATAACGATGCGCTGTATCTCTGAAGTTCCTTCATAGATTTCAGTGATTTTAGCATCACGCATGTAGCGTTCAACATTATATTCTGTAGTATAACCGTAACCACCATGAATTTGAACAGCCTCGACTGTATGCTTCATTGCCGTCTCTGAAGCAAAAAGTTTTGCACTTGCTGATTCACGAGTGAATTTCTCACCTCTATCATGCTTGGAAATCGCTTGATAAGTGAGCAGGCGAGCTGCTTCTATATCTACCATCATGTCTGCGAGCTTAAATTGTATAGCCTGAAATTCGGAAATTTTCTGCCCGAAAGCTTCACGCTGCTGAGCATATTTAATAGAATCTTCGAAAGCTGCTTTAGCTATACCGATAGCCTGTGAAGCCATGCCGATTCTGCCTACATCTAAAGTCATCATCGCTATTTTAAAACCATCACCGATTTTCCCTAAAATCTGTGACTTCGGAACCTTACAGTTATCAAAGTGAATCTGCGTCGTAGAGCTAGCCCTAATACCTAATTTATCTTCAGGCTTACCAAAGCTCATACCTTCAGCACCTTTCTCGACAATAAAGGCTGTTACACCCTTATGCTTTAATTCATAATTAGTCTGAGCTAAAACAAGGTAAGTATCAGCTACAGCACCATTAGTTATCCAAGCTTTAGAGCCGTTTAGAACATAAAAATCGCCTTCTTCTATAGCATGAGTATGCATACCTGCGGCATCAGAGCCATTCCCCGGCTCAGACAGAGCAAAAGCCCCTAATTTTACACCAGTTGCTAAAGGTCTTAAAAATTTCTCTTTTTGTTCATTATTGCCGAAATGCTCTATAGGAACAGTACAGAGTGATAAATGTGCAGAGAAGATAGTTCCAGTGCTAGCACAGATCTTAGATATCTCCTCAACGGCTATAGAATAACAGGTATAGTCCATGCCAGCCCCGCCCCATTCTTCAGGTATAGTGAGCCCCATAACACCGCAGTCTCTAAGGATTTCGACGTTTTCATGAGGGAAACGATGAGTTTTATCTATTTCTTTTGCACGTTCTGAAAATTCTTTTCTCGCAATGTCGCTAATCATTTTGCGAAACATTTCTTGGTCGTCTGTGAGCTTTATTTCTACCATGATGGCATTATACCCGAACTATCTGCTATTATTTTTTAAGCTTAAAAGGCAGAGATACACTTTTTAAAGTGATTTTTTGACTTTTTTTGGAGAGGTGGCTGAGTGGCTGAAAGCGGCTTCCTGCTAAGAAGTTGTACGGACTTAAATCTGTACCGAGGGTTCGAATCCCTCCCTCTCCGCCATTTATTTTCTGAAATATAATATAGCGGGATTCGAACCCGAGGGTTAATTCTTTTTATTTGAATCTCTGGCGAGATTCAATATCTCCCTCTCTTTTGCAGGGTGGTGAAGGGAGAATCCATTGGTAAAAAAACGATACTCTGAAATCGTTTTTTTACGTTCCTCCGGGGTGGGTGCGTGTGCTTATGGTGCTTTTAGTGAGAGCTTCCCCTAAGCCCTCCCTCTTTCTTTTTTTGGTTTTGCTTAGAAGCACTGAGCAAGTAAGTCTTGTTTGGTGTAGTGCGGGTTGTTAGTCATGATTTAGAATGAGTGAGATTGTAGTCATTGTTCATTGAAACTATTTCTAGATTTGCTTAGATGACTCACGGAGTATTTGGTATAGTTGGGTAAGCTCTAAAGCCCTCTTTCTTACTTTATCCAAAGGTACTAATTCTCTCTGAAATCAACTTTGGTAACAAACTATCTCGAAGACTCCTTAATATCTTAAAAGTGGACTGAAAAATTAAACCAATAATTGGGAAAATAGAAGGAAATTTTTTAACTACCATTAATATTTTTATCACAGGTTAAACAGCACATAGTATTTTTTCGTAGGAAAAAATACTATGTGCTGTTTAATGCTCCAAGCATAGACTACTAGAGGCATTTCGCAACCAAGGCTTGAGTGAAGCCATGTCAATATATTTAGCAATGCCTTCTTTTGGCAATAATCTAAATATACAATCTATCAATTGTTACATAATTCTGACAAATACCATAAGCCGATGGAGATAGTAAAAAATCAGCAGGCAAAAAGACAATCTATCACTGGCTAAACGCTCAAAAAGTATTTGTCTCTAGAAAATTTGGATAATTTATTCAAAAAATGCGGGATTACTGGAGGCTAATTAGTACTTACTTATGTATGTTAAAATTGCCCTTGTGAAAAGAGTTTTTGTTAGCTTTGCCACCTGAAAATCTGAAAGAAGGTGAATCTATGAATAAAAAAATAGACAAATTTGATTCAGAAAATAATCCATCTGAGATTTTGATTTATACCTCAAAAGATGGAAAAACAAAAATTGAAGTTAAATTTATAAATGAAACTGTCTGGCTAACTCAAAAATTAATGGTTGAGCTTTTTCAAACAACAAAACAAAATATAAGCTTACATATAAAAAATATCTTTGAAGAAGGTGAACTAGAGGAAAATTCAGTTGTAAAGGAATACTTGACAACTGCCGATGATGGTAAAAACTACAGGACAAATTTCTATAACCTAGATGTTATTATCTCTGTCGGTTATCGAGTAAAATCTCTCAGGGGTACACAGTTTAGACAATGGGCAACACAAAGACTTAAAGAGTATTTAGTAAAGGGATTTGTGCTTAATGATGAGCGATTGAAAGAACCTAATGGAGTAGATTATTTCGATGAACTGCTAGAACGTATTAGAGATATTAGAACCTCAGAAAAGCGTTTCTACCAGAAGATTAAAGACATTTACGCTACCAGTATAGATTATGATACACAAGCAGAAATAACTTTTGAGTTTTATCAGACAGTACAAAATAAATTACATTGGGCTATTCACGGAAAAACAGCAGCAGAGCTGATTAGAGAAAGGGTAGATTCCAATAAACCTAATATGGGGTTAACTAGCTGGAAGGGTGAAAAAGTTAGAAAAGGTGATGTAATTATCGCTAAGAATTATTTAAACGAACAGGAGCTAAGCGATTTAAATCTAATTGTTGACCAGTATTTATCGTTTGCAGAACTTCAGGCAAGGCAAAGAAAACCAATGTACATGACTGATTGGGCTAATAAACTTGATGATTTTTTAAAACTGAACGATCGTGAAATTTTAAAAGGAGCTGGAAAGGTAAGCCGTAAATTAGCAGATGAAATTGCAGAGCTGGAGTATCAGAAGTTTGAAATTAGGCGAAGACAAATTGAAGATGCTGAGTCAGAGAGAGAGTTAGAAGAAGAAATTAAAAAACTTGAAACTAAAGTTAAGAAAAGAGACCTAGAGTAAATCAATGTCATTACAAGCACATCAGCAAGAGGCATTATGACAGAGGAGAATCGCAGAATGGGAGAAATAATCATCTATACTGCTCCCGATGGCACTGCACAGGCGGAAGTGCGAATGGAAGCGAATACACTTTGGCTGACAGAGAAGCAGATTGCTACAGTTTTTGAGCGTGACAGAACGGTCATTGGACGACACATTAAGAACATCATTAAAACAGGAGAGCTAATAGAAGAAGGCTATGTGTATTTTTTGCACATTGCAAATTCTGATAAACTAGTCTCATATTTTAGTTTATAAACGAGTCTCTGAAAAGCATAGGAAATCACTTGATAAGCTTGGGAAATGAGTTTTTATTTTCTTAGCTTCAGAATTACGAGAAGTGCTCCCTAACTCCCTTCCAAAAAATCAACAATATCGACAATGCGGTAAAAGTAATGGCTCGTTGCAACAGAATCTGAAACACCGCTTAAATGGAACAACACAGCTACTTTTGCAAAGCCTTTTGGCGTCTTTAATCTTGATATCTTCTCTTGCATTTCAGTAATGATTTCGCTGTTAATTTCACGCCTTTTAAATTTAAATTCGCAGACAAATAAACTGTTTGTTTTCGTCTGTATGAGGTAATCGATTTGACAGCCTTGCTGAGTTGTCGTTGTCGTTTGCCTATAGGGACCGCTACGCACAATGTCTACAGGTGAAATGCCTAATTTTTCAAGCAATAGCGATCTGTTCTGTAACAGCAATGCCTCAAGCTGCAATCCCATATGCGTATCAAAACCGGGCATGGTCGAGAGTGGTACTTGATCAAATCCCTCTTCTGCAATGGCACTTGCATTTGGTTCAATAAGCTTCAGGTAAAACCTCATATACGGATCTGAAATCCTGTACAGGCTTTGTTTTAAGGGCTTGGTTGTTTTGAATGACCACAGGGATTGTTTAATAATAAAACCAGCCACAATCAAATGCTCCATCATTTGGCTTAAAGTGCCGCTGTGAGCAAATTCTATGCTCTCCCTGATTTCGGATAAAGTTCTTGCCCCGTCTTTGAGGCTATCCAAGATTTTCTTATATGTTGTGCCTTTGCCGTTAAAGAGATCATGGAAAATACGATCGAATTCTGTTAGGAGTAATCCATTTTTCTCAAAAGCAAGCTGCTTGATATTATCATCAGCTGTTACTCTAGGATTGAATTGCTCTAAATACCAGGGTACACCGCCAACAACACTAAGAATTTTATACATATCATAATCAGAGAGCTGCATACCGAGCGCTCGCAAAAACTCAGCACTTTCTGGAATAGACAACGGCTCTAAACTAATTGTGAGATTGATTCGTCCAAAAAATGCTGTACTATTTAGAATGTTTTCCTCAATCCAAGTTGAAACTGATCCACAAAACACAAGCAACATATGCGTACTTTGCTTATCCCACCAAGCTTTGAGCTTAGGAATGAAACTCGGATCTTTTGACCCCATCCATGAAATTTCATCGAACAGAATAATATCTCCTGGCTTTATATGAAGACTCAAATGTTCAAAGGCATCACTCCAATTCTGGAAAGTCATAGGTGGGATTTTTAACATTAATGCTAATTGGCGTGCAAAATGGTCTCTTTGCTCTTGTGCCGAGATGCCATTCTCTGGAGCAAGCCCTGCGAAACTCCAAAATCTTTGCTTGCCGATCGCTTTAGCAAATTCCCGAATAAGCCTGCTTTTTCCAATTCTTCTTCGTCCTTTAACAACGACAAGGCTTGGCTTCTTCTTTTTATATAAAGCTTCTAGGCGTTTTAGCTCTGGCTTGCGGCCAATAAATATAGAATTAGGCATGATATCCTTTTTATGCTCAAGATCCATTATATAATATCTTGAGCATTTTTATAAATCGTTAAAAAATGCTCAAAATAATGTTTTTAACATCTTGAGCATTTTTATATTCCTTGGGGTGGGGGCGATAGCGGGATGTAATGAGGAAAAAATTTAGACTAAACTCTGAACTTGTTGATAACATACATACTTAATTACCTAGCTGGATAATCAATCCGCCACTCGGTGGGTAATTAAACCGCCGTTACGCAAGCAAGGCTGGTTAAATGAAAAAATGAGCAGTATAGACTATACAAAATTCAAAGATTCACTAAAACGGCTAGAAGAAAGATATAAAGATTATCAAGTATCTTTAACTCGTAATGAGCTTCTGGATTCAGATCGAGAGTCGATCAAAGAGTCTTGTATACAACGTTTTGAAGTTTGCTTTGATACAACATGGAAACATTTAAGAAAATATCTAATGGAAGATATAGGCTTAATAGACTTAGCAGCAGGACCAAATCCAATATTTAAAAATGCCTTTGCCTCAAAAGTTATAGACAGTGCTGAAGTATGGATTCAATTCAACATAAAAAGAGGAAATACTAGCCACGATTATTCTGGGGACAAGGCAAGTGACACTTTTGAGATAATTCCCAGTTTTATTGCAGAAGCAATAAATTTATATGAAACTATAAGTAAAGAGAAATGGCAATGAGTGAAACTGTTTCTAATAATATTGATGTTAAGCCTAATTATCTAGAAATAATGCGTAATGCTTTTGCAGAGTATCTTCCGCATAAAAAAGTTTGGGCATATGGTTCACGTGTTAAAGGTACTTCTAATCAGAGATCTGATCTTGATTGTGTTGTATTCAATGCGACAGATAGGGAAATTTATGAAGCGAAGGAGTTTTTTGATAATAGTGAAATCCCCTTCATTATTCAATTACTGAACTGGGACAAGATACCTGAAGATTTTAAGGATAATATAAAGCAAAAATACTTTATTCTTCAAGAATAAATAATCGGATATATGAACAAACCATGGACAATCATTACATCAGTTACTTTAACACTTCTGCTTGGATATGCAGCACTAGGACCAGCTATGAGTAATGTCGAGCAGCCTAAGTATCGGGTTATTTCTGAACAAGGAAATATTCAAATCAGAGAATACAGCCCAAGTATTGTAGCTGAGGTTCAGGTTCAAGGTGAACGTGAAGAAGCCATCAGCCAAGGCTTCAGGCTTTTAGCTGATTATATTTTCGGTAATAATAAAGTAGAGCAAGATATCGCAATGACAGCCCCAGTAACACAGCAAAGCGGTCAGAAGATAGCGATGACTGCCCCTGTGACACAGCAAAGCAGCCAGAAGATAGCGATGACAGCTCCAGTCAAACAGCAAGGCTTGGATAATGCATGGAAAGTAAACTTTACTATGCCTTCGAAATATTCGATGAATACACTACCTAAGCCTAATAATGAAAAAGTTACACTGCATCAAGTTCCTAGTAAAAAATATGCCATCATTAAATTTTCTGGTATGGGTTCCAATAAAAATCTTGCCTTGCATGAAAAGGAATTACAGGAATACATATCGGAAAATAAAATTCAAGCCATATCGGAGCCAATATACGCATTCTATAATCCACCATGGACATTAGCATTCTTGCGCCATAATGAAATCATGATTGAGATTGAGTAATTAGTGAAGCCACCTTTATTTTTTCTTTATGTGTATAATTTTAAATACTGGGTTCTAATAAGCTCTGTAAAAAGGATTGAATAATGAAAAAACAAATCAATATTTCTAAAAAATTACTAGGTTCTGCATTAGCTTTAGGTATGGCAGCTTCTATGACTGCACAAGTTTCTGCACAAGCTAATAATGGTATTAATCAAGTTTTTGTGGATACTGTAGCTCACACTGAAGAGCATAAATGTGGAGCTGGTAAATGCGGTTCTGGTAAGTGTGGTAAAGATGCTAAAAAGCCAACAACTCCAGCTCCTACTACTCCAGCACCTAAGCATTAAGCTTTAGGATCTTGAGGACGATGAAAACGCGGAAAATGTAGTTAGCATTGGTCTCTATGATTTAATTGTTAAAAAGCCTAGCTCTTTGCTAGGCTTTTTATTTATAGGCTGACGCAAACGCAGAAATTGGAGTTCGGCAATAGTGCTATGTTTGAGAAAAATAAATTAAAAAATTATGGCTTAGGCTTAGGCTTAAGAACAGCAATTCAAAAGGAAACTCTGAATTATATTAAAGCCGAAACGGCGGAAAGCTGTATCCAATGGCTAGAAATAGTAGCAGAGAATTATATCTATAAACCTAAAGCACAATTAGAGATACTGAAAGAGTTTATGGACAGAGGGAAGCCAATCATCCCTCATTCAGTTAACCTTAGTATAGGAACGGCTTATAAATCTTCTCCTAGAGAGAGTTATGATAGAAGACTCTTAGATGGTCTTAAAGATTTATTTAAACTTATTCAGCCACCTTGGTTTTCGGATCATGTTTCCTGCACTCGTATTAATGGATTTTATTTACAGGAGTTAATCCCTGTACCCTTTATAAAAGAATCTGTGGACACGGTTGTTGATAATATTAAATTTTTAGAGGATGAGTTCCAGCTTCCTTTTCTCATTGAGAATCCTAGTTATTATTCGACTTTAATTAAGCCTGAAATGACAGAATCAGAATTTTTAAATGAAATTTTAGAGAAAGCTGACTGTGGGCTGCTTTTAGATGTTAATAATGTTTACGTGAATGCTCTTAATCACAGTTATAATGCGATGGAATTTTTAAATTCCCTAGATCTCTCCCGCACAGTGCAAGTACATATAGCTGGTCATTTAGAGGACTATCAAGCACATCTTAGTAAAAGACATCTTAAGATTCTTGATACTCATGGAGAAGTTATTAAAGAAGAGGTTTTCGCTCTGTTTAAATACCTTTTAGAAAAGACAGAGGTGAAAGCGGTGCTGCTAGAGCGTGATTCTAATTTCCCAGAGTTTAGTAATATTATCTCAGAACTAGCTCATGTTAAGCAGCTGATGAAAGAGTCATCGCTTATTGTTAATAATTAGAAAGGTGTTTGGTGGCAGGTGTGCAGAATTTAAGATTACAAAATATTCAAAATGAGATACTAAAATACTTTCAAGGAAAGAAGTTTAGCCCAGAGTTTTTAGAGGCAGCGGCTTTAGATGATCTAGCTATTTATAAAAGTCTGACTATTAGTGCTTTTGAGGAATATGTAGAAAATATTTTCCCATATACTTATTTATTAATCCAAGATAGAGTCTCTGAAATCATTCAAGACTATCTTGAAAGGCATCTTAGTGTTTCTGCGGTTTATTATGAATCAGCGAGGGCTTTTCCTGAATTTATTAAAGGTGATTTTTTTCAAGATAAATATGATCCACCTAATTTCCTGTACGAATTAGCTTTAGTGGAGTGGATAGAGATAGAGTTAAGAAATTCATCTGAAAAGAAGCTTCAGCAGCTAAAGTTAAACTATCCTATAACTAAAATAAGATTATTAATGAAGGAATGTCCTGAAGAGATAGATGAATTAAAGACGGCTGATGTGGATAAAGAGCCTGAAATTCTGGAAATTAGCCAAAAGAGTGCTTAAGCATAGCTTCTGGTCTGAGATGTAACGCTATAGGTTTTAAAGATTTAAATAAACTATCTTTACCACCAAGATGAACTCCTTTTTTTACATTATTAAGGTCTTTAAAGCTTGATAATCTTTCTATAACTTGTTTCGGCAGATCTTCTGTAAATAAATAAATTTTATTATTATCATAAAAAGCCACTCCTACAGGTAGTATGCAAATATCATCATCTGGATCGTCACAAATATTTCTATTGCTTAAATGATCTTGAGTGCACTGTAGAACAGGGTCTGCCGGGCTGAAGCACATTATTTCATAGGGTTTGATTTCGCCAGTTTGCTTGTTCCGAAAAATAAATATATTTTCATTAATATCAGGGTTGTTTGTCGTAATATGCGGGTATCTAGCTAGAGAGGGTGAATAATATTCTATTAAGTCAAAATTGGATAGAGGGTTATTTTTTGTAAGCTGTGTTATTAGCAGCTCTCTCATAATAACTTGCCTCTCTTTTCTTAAATCACTTCTAGCAGCGAAGGTTTTGGCGAATCCACCATCAGCGTAACTTTTAAAACTGTTTACCTTGCGGAGTTTTTGCTCTATTTGTCGTAATTTTTTGAAATTATTAAAATATACACCGCGCTCTAACTCTGTCACATCAGGACCTAAAGTGCGTAGATCTATTCCTTTTCCTTGAGATTGAGCGATCCTATTCTTCACTTCATGGGGATTTATAGATAATTCAAGCTGGCTTATAGTTGCTGGAGACTTTAATTCACCGGACTGATACTTACCTTGAAGTTCATTGAAAGTAAATAGATATATTTTAGAATAAGGTGAATGTCTATCTTTTGATTTTTCTAAATCTGGCTTTAAGACAGCGAAGCCATCTTCATTTTCAATAAATTTAGGCGGATAATCTTTAAAAATTTCTTCTACCTTGATGAAAGGGCGCTCACTATTATCATTTAATATTACTTTCGCGACAATCGCTGTTTGACCTTTATGTAAATTCTGAAAACGTGTGGCTTGATTGATTGTTAAGCTCCTAATGCTAGGATAATCAGTTTTTGAGGCCTTAATTTCGACAAAGATCTCAGGAGAGCTATTTCGTAAAAGTTGTAAGGGAGAAGAATTAGTTGTTGCTTTGTTTGTCTCGAGTTTTAAATCATAACGATGGCCAGGATTAGAACTCATCAGCTTAGTCTTCATGCCAAGATATTTAAATAAGGCTTCTACTATTCTTTCTCCTTGGTCACCTGTTTTTTCTGGCAGAAAACTTTCAAACTGTGTTTTTAATTCCTTGAAATAAGCATTATCACTGATTGCTGTAATATCTTGAGCTTTACCCTTTAGCTCTAAGCTATATAAATTATTACTCACACTTGCCAACATTGATATTTTGGGATCTGTCTTTGAGATTGATTCTAGATAATCTTCTATTTGAAAATTTTCACCTAAATCTCTCTGTGCATGAGTAGAGATTTTTAGAATAGGTGCATCTTTATAACGATGTTTAAGATCGGCGATACGTCGTTCTTTGATCATGGATTTAGTTTGTTTATGTCTAAGAGGATTGGATCTGTCTTGGAAATCAATAATCAATTTCAGTTTTTCTTTACCCAGGTTATAAACAAATAAATCAAAATCTGGATGGCTAATTTGTTCTAGTTTTTTAAATTTTTTAAAAAACTTACTGAGAATAAGTTCTATATGATTTGAGTAGTTTTTTTTATGTTCAGGGTAAAGAGTTTGGCTAGTCCCTATCTCTAATTTACTCTGAAGCATCGCTGCTCTATTATCTCTCTCTGTCACTGTCTTAGATTTTTCATTTAGAATTTTCAAGACATCGGTTAACGAATCTACTTTAATAGGAATAGTTATAATTTTTTCTAGATCAGGGTAATGCTCAAAAATCCTATTAAGCATAGGATTTATGTCTGCTGTAATTTTATCGGCTTCTAAAGGTTGTTTATCCTTATCATTAATTAAAAAAATAACCCCATCATGGGATTTGTCACGCTTCACGAAATAAACGTGATCAAGTAACTGACTATCTATTTTTAAAAATTCATCACTAGAAGCACTTTCCCCTGAAACATACTCAAATAGAAGATGTAAAGATGGTAATTTTAGTGAGTCTGGAATGCTTAAGTCTTGTTGGAAACGTCTAGGTTTTGTAGCTGATTGACTTTCAGGTAATCCAGTCGAATCGGGTCTAGATAACCTTATTATTCTCCGGGAAGGGTGCTGAGGAGGTGTAGAGAGGGGATTTATTCCAGAAGGCATAACTCTAAGCAATCCATGCCTACAATTCTATACAAGATATGGAAATTCAATCTAAAACTTCCATCATCTTTTTGAAAAGATAAATGAAGTAAAACTCATCTCACTTACCAAGCATATGTCTTAGAGCTGATTCCAAGCTTGCAAAGCTAAATTTATAGTTAGTATCTGTTAAAACCCTAGGCTCCACTTTAGTACTAGAAAGTAAAAGTGCATCAGCCATTTCTCCTAAAGCTAATCTTAAAGCTAGGGCTGGGGCTGGAAAGATCGCAGGTCTATTTAATACTTTCGCAAGAATTTTAGTGAAATCAGCATTAGTAACTGGTTCTGGGCTAACTACATTAACTGCTCCTGAAATATTATCATTCATTAGGCTGTGGTGAATAGCACCGATAACATCATCTAAGGCAACCCAACTCATCCACTGTTTTCCGCTGCCAAGGATGCCACCGCCACCTAAAGAGAATAAAGGCAGCATTTTTCCTAAGGCTCCAGCTTTAGGATCTAAAACTATACCAAACCTAGCGTTTACGACTCTAATACCCTTCTCTTCTGCTCTTTTAGACTCTTTTTCCCAAGCAATGCAGGTATCTGAAAGAAAACCCGAACCAACTGGTGAATCTTCATTAAAACTTTCTACTTCGCTATGACCATAAAATCCAATTGCAGAAGCTGAAATTAAAACTTTTGGTGGATTGTTTAATTTTAATAACTGATCAACAAGAAATTTAGTTCCAGAAACTCTAGAGTCATAAATTTTCTGTTTTTGTTCTTTAGTCCAGCGTCCCTTTGCGATATTTTCTCCAGCTAGATGAACTACTGCATCAAAGCCTTCTAAGGCTTCCCTATTTATGAATCCAGCATCAGAAGATGATTCCGATGGGTGCCAATATATTTGATTGTTTTCAGTAATATCATCTCTGGTTAATTTAAAAACTTGGTGACCACCAGAGCTTAAGAATTTAACTAAAGCGTCCCCCACTAAGCCACTAGCACCTGTTACAAGTATTTTCATCGTTGCTTTATCCTTATATTTATAATGTTTCTGAATATCGTTACTAATAACCTGTAACCGAAAATTAAAAAGTTTCTTTAATTTCTTCATTGTATATGACTTGGAGAAGAAAGGATCACTCAAAATTAACTCAAAAGAAATATTCTCCACTAAAAGAGCATGGCTATCATTAATCGCCTGCATTTGATGAAGGTGTGTCCAAGACTTAAAAGGGCCGCTAAGCTGTGAGTCTTTAAACTGTTTACCCGGAATAACTTCGTGTATTTTCAGATTCCAGGGGAGAGTTAAAGGTCCTAGCTTGAGATCAAGTTCAACAAGGGCACCATCAAAGAGAAATTCAGGATGAGTCTTAATATTAACCTTTTCCCAGTGTGGTAATAATCTTTCTAAAGCTCTAGGCATATTATGCCAGTTATATAAATAATTACAGTCACATGGGATTATGCTTGAGAACTCCACAGTATAAGCCATGATAAACCTTTGTACAGAACTTTTTACTAAGCAAAAAAAGAGGCTAAAGCTAATCTGAAGAGATTAGATCAGCTTTAGCCAAGCTGGTTTTGTGTATAGTAAAATTTTAAGCCTTAAAAGCTAATGAAAAGTTAACTCTTGTAAGATAAGCAGAAAGAGATGTATGAAATGCATTTGCGGAGTTTTTAGATTAGATAAAAGTTAGAGTTATTCAATCTGAAGGTCTTTAAGTATCGCTTTCGAGCCACTACGAGATGCTGTAATCTCTGCTTCTTTTTTATTTTTAAAAATCAAATCATAAGTCCCATCACCATTGGGAATCATATGCTCAATGTAATTAATATTAATCAAAGCACCTTTATTAGCTTTATAAAACTCAAATTCAGCTAGGCGTTTTTCTAATTTTTCTATAGTGAAATAAGTAGGGAAGCTTTTTTCTTCAGTGTGGATAACGACTTGGCGTTGATCACGCTCAACATAAACAATCTGGCTTGGCATTAAAAACCGAATACTGCCTTCTTGGTAATCTTTAACAGCTATTTTACTAGTTTTATTTTTAGCAAGCTCTCGCTGAGCTATTTCTCTGCTTGTTACATCATTCTGAACCCCAACAAAATGCGTGACTACCCCTTCCGTATTTTTAATCGGGGAAATGTTTAGTTCGTTATAAAACATAGTCCCATCTTTTCTGTAATTTTTAAGAATTACTTGGCAGTCAGTACCAGATCTAATAGCATGCTTTAAAATCTCTAACTGAGGCTGCTCAGTGTCTTCACCTTGTAAAAACCTACAGTTCAGTCCGATAATCTCTTCTCGGCTATAACCTGTAACTAGCTCAAAACCTTTATTAACATAGATAAGGGGGTTATCATTCTGTTGGTTATCACTAATCACCACACCACAGCTCGTCGACTCTAAAGCAAAATGCTTAAGCTCCTCTGCGAGTTGATCATTAGCAGTGTTTTTAGCACCCATCTGAGTGTTGATTTTAGCAGAAATAGAGGTGATGTATTGGTCTCTTATTTTAGAATGATAAAATAAACCTTATGTTCATTAGACTTCTCTGCCTAGTCTTCATTTTGAGTTCTTGCTCTTTTGTAAACCCGAAGAGTCCTTCGCGGAAAATGCATTTTAAATTACCGAAAGATTATAAACAGATAAACTCTAGCTCTAAAAAAGATGGTTCTTTCGTTAAAGAATTTATCCCGAAATCAGAAGATCCACAAAACTGGAATAATATGATCCGTTACGTTTATCAGCCTACGAAAACAGAGATCTATGAGCAGTTTAAAGAAATGGCTGATGTAATAGGGAAGGTCTGTGAAGAGCCTTTTGTGCCTAAACCATTTACTGGTAAATTTAGTGGGGCAGAGGCTTTAAATGCTCTTACCGCTTGCGGTAAGCATCCTAATACTCAGCGTGGTGAAATCAGTCAGTATCTTATGGTTCAAGATACTGATGGCATACATAGTGTGCAGAAAACAGTTCGCATTGAGCCTTTCAAGGAAAAAGAAGCTAATGCTGTAATTACAGAAAATCTGAAAACCTGGAATGATTTTTTTCAGACTTTAAAATTTAAATAATGGCTTATAAAAAATAGAAAAACATAATTAAAATTACTAAATAGCTGAAAGCTACACTAAATGAGCTTCTTGGGCTCTTAGCTAAGCTTAGGATTAAGCTAGAGAAAAAACCAATTAATAGCCATGCTACATAATTATTCATCGGAATAACATTATTAAACCAGTGCCAGTAATCAAGCTCGGCAGCATGAGGCTCAATTAGATAATCGATTAGAAGCATAAGAGCAGCGACTAGAAATGCTTTAAGCGCAGCCTTAGGGAACTGCTCGCGAATTCCATTTTTTGCGTTTTCGTCATCCCTGAAAGCCTTTAAAGGAAGGTTTTCTAGGAATTTAGTGATAATTTCTTGGCTTGCGTGTAATAGTAGAAGCCAGTTCAGACCAATAATAAGAGGAATCTGAAAAACTTTAATACCTAATGTCTCGGCGTAGAAATAAGTACCGAAAGGCCACCCAGAGTATACTCCTAACCACTCTACTCCATAAAAGCTTAGATATAAAGCTAAATAAAGCCCATAGGGTATTTTTTCATTGAAGAATATTATGAACGCTGAGATTAGAAGATTTATAGATGATAGGCTTAGGAAAAAAAGGCGATAGCCTGAATTAATACCTAAAAAACCAATTAGGTGAATCAATACTAAGAGAATTATTTTGCTAGAGTTTAAATTTAATTTCTTGACACTAATCATTAAAGTTCATCTCTAATTAAAGTTACGTACTTGGCTTGAATATCTTGAAAAATGCTAGGAGACAGCTGTTCTAAAGTTTGGTCAGAGTTACGTTCAATCTTTTTTAACTGTAAAATATGGTAGCCGTAATCTGAACTGATGATATTACTGATCTGTAAAGGCTTTCTTAGTTTCATGACACCATCGCTAATATTTTTAGCATAGAAGTTATCTAAATTATTTACTGGAATAACCATGTCAAAGACTACTAGGTCTTTAAATAAATCCTTAACTACTCTGTAATTAGGTTCTCGTATTAAAATTTTCTTTAAGTAAGAAATCTTTTCTATAGCAGATTCTGCTTCCTTATCTATGTAGAACTGTCTAAAATAGTAATTCTCATGTGCTGCTAAATTATTTTTCTTGATATTTAAATACTCTTCTTGAACTTTAGCTTGGATTTTCTTTTTAAACACTGGATCTGCGTTGAAGCGCTTTAAAAAAATTTTCTCGGCAAGGCTATCTTTAACTAATTCAGATTTAGTATAAAAGACTAAATCCTCTAAATCTAAATCATAGCTCAGAAGCCGGTCTTTAAAAGCCTGTTTACCTCCAAGTTTGGTTTCGTAGAGATAAAGTTTCTCTAAAATCATGGTGTCATCAGGAATAACAGCTAATTTATTTGCCTTATTTAAGATTTTAAGGCGTTTATTATAATCGTTTACTATTCTAGGTTTTACTTCTAAATCGAAGTATTTTATGAAAACTAAGCGTTCATAAAAATCCTTCTGTAGCTCTTCTAATCGTATATCCTTGGTTCTTAAATATTCATCTAGCTGAGCCTGGCTATGAAAATTATTTACTAAATACTCCTTCCAAGCTGCCCTTAAGACTTCTGGGCTTACTGAAATATTCTTTAGTCGACAGTAGTTAAATATTTCATTTTTAATTTCCTTTGCCTGAGGGGATTGCTCACCATCTTTAGCAGCTCCTGGTGAATTTGGAAAAAGTTTTTTCATGCAGAAATTCTGGTAGGCTATGACTATTCTGTTAAGCTTTACTTGATTTAAAGTTAGAGACTGTTTTGTTAATGCTGCGTTTTGCAGTAAATTGCGGTCATTTGCGCTTACTTCAGCGATAGTTACTAAAACTGATACTGATAACGAAAAAAAAACTATATAGAAATTTTTTTTTAGAACAGCTCTTATAATTCTTGTCATTGGGCTTTACGAAAACTCTATTCAGCTACTGCTCCCAATTATACTTTAAAATAGAACTTATTCATCTGAGCAGAGTTTATGAATACCAGCATATTAGAAATAAAAGATTTAGAGATTTTCTTTCCGCAGAATAAATTCACGGCAGTGAAAGGCATTAGCTTTGAGATGAAAGAGGGTGAGATAGTCGCTTTAGTGGGTGAAAGCGGCAGCGGTAAATCTTTAACCGCTTCTGCCATCATAGGATTAGCTCCTCATACGGCAGACCTTAAAGGTCAGATTATTTATAAAGGTCACAGCCTTTATCCAGACTACCCAAGAGAACTTCGAGGTAAAGAGATTTCTTTAATCCCTCAAGACACGCTTAGCTCTCTAAATCCAGTATTTAAAGTGGGGGAGCAGGTCTATGAAGCTTTAGATATATGGAATAAAGATCTTTCTAAGGTTGAAAAAAAAACTAAGGTGCTAGAAACCTTCTCCATGACAGGTATTTCTGATCCTGAAAGATGCTACCGTGCTTACCCTCATGAGATCTCTGGAGGTATGAGGCAGCGGGCGATGATCGCTATGGCTATTATTAATGAACCGGAGATTCTTATTGCAGATGAAGCTACTACCGCACTAGATGTAACCGTTCAGGCACTTATCATTAAACTTCTAAGAGATTTAAAAAAGACTATTCTCTTTATTACCCATGACTTGGGTGTAGTCGCCGAAATCGCTGACAGAGTGATAGTCATGAGGCGCGGCGAAATAGTTGAAAACAGGGATGTATTTTCATTATTTAATAAACCAGAGTCGGAATACACTCAGAAACTGCTAGCAGAAATGCCTAAACTTTAAAGGGCGTGTAGCGGAATTTCTATTAAATATCATCGAAGATCTTAACCCTATATTAATTTTATTTGCTTAAGTAGATAAATAGGTCTATCTGTATACTCAGAAGTACTGGTGTTAAATTATGAATGTTAACGTTTTCGGTATCCCAAATTTTGATAAAGCTCATGTTCTTGCAAGAAAATCTGACGGAACTTTACCTGGTAGCGTAAGGGATAACCTTTCTGATGAAGAAGAAAAAAGATTACTAGAAATTATAGAAGAATTCGAAAAATCTCCTACGGACTTAAAGGTTAAAAAGGAAAAATATGCCGAATTAATGAAGCTCTTTTATAAAGGGATCGGTTTAGATGAGAAGGGTAAAGGCACTATTTCTGAAAAAGATCAAAGAGCAGCTTTAGAACTCTCTGGTTTAATTAATGATGCGATTTTACAAGATCAGCAGAACATAGATGGTAGTTATAATGCTTCTCAGCTTAAGGATGCACTTGAGTTACAGAATAAGTTTCGTAAAGATTTAGAAAAAACTGATTTTAAAAACTTATTAAAAGCAGATAAAGGTAAGGATACTGAGATAAGTGCAGGGCAAAAAGAATACCAGACTGAGCAAATAACTTCTTATTTAGCTGAAAATAAAGAAGATTTTACTAAGATATTTCAGGAACTGTCTAAGGAGAAGCCTGATTTAACGAAATTCACTGAAACGCAAAAAGAAAAACTTAAAAACTTAAAAACTTTAGCTGGCGAAAAAGGTCAGAATATTTTAAATACGATTTTAAGTACATTTAAAGATTTTAAAGAATATAGTTTTACAAATGCTGATCTGACTAAGATGAAACAGACTACTGATGCTAAATTGCTGGAGCAAGCAACAAAGCCATCTATTCCCGATAATTGGGAAAGGGTGAAGCCTAAGCCTGATGGTAAGCCTAGATCTAAGGACACTGATAATGATACGTCGACAAGCAGATCAGGTAGGGGGTCTTGTGATACTAGTGGAATTCTTGAAAAAATTTTAGCGAGGCTTGAAAAGCTTGAAAATGGAGAT
Source organism: Candidatus Melainabacteria bacterium (assembly GCA_005110385.1). GTDB lineage: Bacteria > Cyanobacteriota > Vampirovibrionia > LMEP-6097 > LMEP-6097 > LMEP-6097. Next base: position 313,471 of record DUDT01000014.1, read on the forward strand.
ACGGATAAAGATACTAAAAAGAGGCAATCTTCTGCACCAGGTTGGTTAACTGTTATTTCAGGCCTAGCTGATGCAGCTGCTAAAGTTATTCCAAGTCTTATTAATAACAATCAAGATTACTGCTGTTACTCACCAGCACCATGTTATGGAGGCGGGGGATATCAACAACATCCCATCTGTAGGCGACCTTATTATGTCGGCGGCGATACATGGCCGTGGGGTAGGGCGAATGGCATTAATAGTGAATATAGTGCCTTTAATAATTACATGCCTTCTTCGGGGTCTTACTCTGCCATTTCAAATCCATCTTCAACGAGTTCTAGTAATCCTTACAGTAGCTCGTCAGCTTATAATCCGATAAGTATATCGGTTAATCCAGTATTTAATAATAGCCCTACTCAGAGCAGCAGCTCGAATAGCTATTCTGGATCACGTTCGAGTAACGTGGCGGCAATCAGAAGAAGCTTTGGTATTAATACCTAGTATTCGCAGAACTTAGGGTATTTTTTAGAACTCTAATGAGAGATCGTACCTGTAAATTAACTGATTCTTAACTTTAATTGTTAACAGTATAAGTATATAGACACTATATGAAAATGCCATGTTAGATTTAAGCGTTTTGAGTACATTCGATCCTGTTAGTCTCAGCTCTACTAAGAATAGTAGTGGCGATGGTATTAGTTTTGAATCACAGTTAGATCCCTCACTAGATGCTGATAAACTTGCAAAAATTATCGAAAAAGAAGCAGCAAAGTCAAAAGATGAAGCTAAAAAGCTTGAGCTTATAGAAAGATCACTTGCATACGTCCGAGCAAAAGGTGGCAGTGACTTATCTTCAGATGTATATGAACAATTGAAAGGTAAGGATAGTAGTGATCTATTTGGGCCAGCAGATGAAGTGCCATCTAGTGTGAAGAGTAATACTGCTGCTAAAACTGCTTGGGAAAAGATCATGACAGGTAGAGCTTATGATCATATTGAAGAAAATAAAAATTCTATTCAGGAGGATTTAGACTCTGCTCGTGATGAGGCGGATGATAAAAAGATTTTAAAAGTAGCTGATAATCCAGCCTTAGTTAATTTAAAAGAAGAATTAACGGAAAATGGTATGTCAAGCGCTGAGGCAGATAGAGATATATCTAGAATGCTGCGAGAAACTAATTTACTAAAGTCAGGTGAAAGCGTTAAGATCGAAATGGATAGTCCTTCAAGTGCTTTATCTGCTGGCAGAACTAAGAAATTAGAAGAGTTCAGAGATAAATTAACTGCAAGAATTGATAAAGCAACAAGCCCAGAAGCAGCTAAAAAAATCTTAGAGGATTCTGTAGATGATTTTGAAAAATTAAGACCAAGTGGCATAAAGGCTGAAACGTTCTACACTGAGCAGATGCAAGCCGTATTAGACGAGTCAAAAAAATACAAAGATTATCATGTAGCTGCTACTCCTTCTTTAGAGAAGATTACGGTTGATGGAAAAGAGTTAATTAAAACTACTAATGATAACGTCTATGTCTCTGATGGAAAATTCGTTAATTCGAAGGGCAAGGAATATGAGGTTAAAGATGACAAAATTACAGTGGATGGTACGAAAATAGGCATAAAAGACATAAAACCATCACAGCCAGAAATTAGTGTTTTTATGCACAAAGATCAGGATAAAGTCGAGGATCATAGCTTAGAAGCTGGCAAAGAATACATAGAAGACCAAAGATTAGTATATAAAGCGAGTGGAGATGAAGAAGCCTTAAGAGAGTTAAAGAAAGCTGAAAAGGTTTTAGATAAAACCGAAGATGCTGTAGAAGCAAGACGTAAAAGAGAAGAAAAAGAAGGTAAGAGCGACAACAATGACACACTTAAGCTAATAGTGGGGATTATCGGTGCCGTAGCTACGGTAGTTGCAGCTCTGAGCCAAGGTCGTGGAAAAACCACTACTATAACGGGTGGCGGTGGTTATAATGGCCAAGCTGGCTATGGATATGGTTCCTATTACGCTTCAGATAAATATGGTTATAACAGAGGCTACCAAGCGACAGTCGATGCAGCCTATCAACGTTCAAATCAATATTTAAGCACGCTTTATAATAATCCAGTTAGGACTAGGGCTTCAATTATGAGGCAGAATGGCATGTATGCAATTCAGAATGGGGCTGGTATACATAGGTATACTGGGTAATTTGGAGGGCTTGGCTAGGTTTACTTAGAATTATTAATTAGGTTTAAAAATAATTCTAAATAAAATAAAATTTATAGAATTTTAAAACTACCTAAAACCCTCTCTTAATAAGTATTACATATAAATTTCTAAATAAACTCTCCTTTATATAAGCACAAGAACGAAATAAAAGTTCTAAAAAGCATTAGGGATAAGGCTTTTAAATAAGGAGATTTAATTATGAATTGGTTTTTTAGTAATTATAGTAATTTCGGTGGCAGTTTTAATGGTGGTGTAAGCACTCGCGGCTGGGGCGGGAATTATGGCTGGGGCGGAAATTCTGGTGCCGTTCAAGGTGCTAATGGCAGCTGGGGTGGTTACAGCGGAAATACTCAGACTCTTCCAAATACTCAACCAATGGATTATCGTTACGGTGCGAGCTTTGCGAGTAATAATAACTCTGGCGGCTTTGGTTTTAATAATGGAAACATAGGCTGGGAGAATAGACCAGATGAATCTGGCAGATATTATAATTATGCAAAAGAACGCCAACCTTATGATGATTTTTTAAGACGTGGCTTTAATCCTGGTTATGAGCAAAATAATCTTGTTGCAACAAGAGACAGAAGAAGAAATGTTGAACAAACTATTGATAGTATTGGGCAGGTTGGTTTCTGGGGGCGTGGTTCTGGTTATCCACTAAGTCTATATGTGGGCTAAGTCAGAATCGCTAAAGGCTTAACTGAAAAAAAACGACGCAGAAATTGGAGTTTGTAAGCAGTGCCTTAATTCAAAAACAAATTATGCAAATCCTTCTTATAAAGATTCATCAGCATAATATTATTCTCAAAAAGTGTTTTCCCATTTTTACCTAAGGTCTTAGCATGGGAAAGTGCTTTAGCGCCAGCGAGGTTACCATCTAGAAGCAAGTATTGATCAGTGCCTTCGCTCATCATTACTGAGCCGAAAGGTGTATTCACTAGATCTAAATACTCCTGCTTAAGAGCGTGAGTCCATTTATATGAGCCACTTTGTTCTTGTATAATCGCAAGTCCCTCATTTCCATAATTCACATGAAAGAACATCATTCCAGCTTTAATTTCAGCTAAAAACAAAATCGGGCTATTAGCATCCTGCCAGCTTAAAAGACCTTTATGTGAAGGATCACTTAAGCTCTCTATTTTAATAAAACCACTCAAAAAATCTTTAGAAGGCTCATCTTTTAGAATATACTGATAGTGAAAATTATCAGTCGTTTTATCTAGGGTAATTTCATCACCCATCTCTTCTAACCATCGTTTAGCTTCTTCGAGTTCTAATCTTAGAGATTCATCTAGCTGTAAAGTGCTATTAGAATCATGATTTTTAAGAGCAGAGATTAACTGATCTTTATGGCTTATAATCAGCCTAAATTTATGCTCAGAGAAAGAACGATCTAGGTAAGCTTGGTCTATTTTCTGTAAACCTGTAGCCTGAATCGAAGACAGCGCGAAGCGCACCTTATTTAGCCCCTGCCAAATAGAAATTAAATCATGCCAAGTTCTTTCAGTTATCATCAAGATAAGCCTATCCAGTCAATGTTATATAAGTTTTCATTATATATACAATCGATATTTATAATATACCTTGATTTTAATAATCCTTGATGTGACAGAACTCTAACTTTTACCCGAGGCACATCCCCTAAAAGCTCTATATAAAATTTAAAATACCTTAAAAGATACTGCCCATGCTTATAAGCGTTAGTATTACCATCATCTTCATAGAAATGATAATCAATAGTAATGTTTTTCTTAAGACTTAATTCTTGAGAGTTAAGAAAAATTCTAAATTTTAAAGGTATTTCGTGAAGAGCGTCTTGAGGATAATTAAAAACAAGATTATCAGGCTTAGAATCCGTTTTTTCTACTAAGGCTACTACCGAATTAGCTTTTACGAAAACTGGAATAGTATTAATATCTAATTCATAGTTACACTCTTGACCTGCGGGATATTCTTTAAAATTAAAAAAATCTATCCAAGAGCCAGAATTTTCTAAGGGAGCTCTTATCGAAGAGGATTTAGTTTCACAGTAATTCTCTAAAGCTGGTAAATAGAATCTTTGAGACTGCAGCATAGCTCTAGGTTCTGCGTTTTCTTCCTCATCATCGTAAATGGTCTTGGTAACAGGTACTACCAGTAATGACTCCCCAAGCATATATTGGAAGCTTATTTCACGGACTTTAATATCTTCTTGAAAATCATAGATTAACGGGCGTTGAATCGGTATGCCTTGAGTGTGGGCTAAATAATTAGCTTGATATAAATATGGTCTTAAATTATCTCTAAGCTGCATAAATTTTTTAGCGATGCTGAAAAAACTTATCCCGTCAGGGCTTGAATCTGTTAATAAATCTAAAACCTCAGTAGGCTGTTCTTTATAAGAGTGAATAGTAAACCTTGGTGAAAAAACACCTAACTGAATCCACCTTAAAAATAGTTCTGGGCTAGGTTTATCACCCCAGAAACCACCGATATCACAGCCACAGTGAATCATTCCAGAAATACCCATAGATGAAATTAGCTGTGTATCATATTTTAAAGCCGTAAAACTACTACAGTTATCACCAGTCCAAGTTTCAGCATATTTTTGAATGCCAGCATAACCACTGCGACTTAATATCCACGGTCTAAGCTCAGAATTATTTTCAAGTGAAGCTTCATAAGATAGCTTACTCATTAAGTTTGGCATAAGTATAGTTCTGTGAACTTGACTATGAGCAGTAAATATTTCATATTCATTATTATCATTCCAGACCCCCCTTAAACCCTTTCCTAGAAGCTGTTCTTTAATTTTAGTTTTCCACCATGCTTGGGTTTTAGGCTTGGTGAAGTCTAGATAGGAACCTTCCCCACCCCAGTAATCCACCACTAGGGACTGCCCGCAAACTTCAATTTCCGCGTTTTCGCCTACCTCATTTATAAAGAGATCTAATCGCTCCGCTTCTGCATAAAGCGGATGAGATTTTAAAAGTACGGGTTTTAGATTTACACATAATTCGCCCCCTAGTCCTCTAAGTTCTTTAATGAAAAGCTCTGGCTGAGAAAATTTCTGGGGATTCCAAGTGAACTGTAAGCGTTCATTTTTTTCATTTAATGTGTAACCTGAAGAAAGGTGAAAAGCGGTAGGGAAAATGTTTGCTGCTTGGTGGCGTTTCATGAAGTTTAAAAGTTCTTCAGCCGAATTATCTTTCTCTGTATAAGCCATACCGCTACCCATATAGCCAAAGATAAACTCTGGTTCTAGATTAGGTCTTCCAGTAAGCTCAATAAATCTTTGACTTACTTTACTGAGTTCTGGTCCGTGAATATAGTAATAATTTAAATCTCCAGCTACCGCCCCGAAATAATAATAGGGACTTGGTTTTCGCTCTTTTCCGAAATCGAAAAATTTTTCAGAAAAATTATCAAAAAATATTCCATGAGCTTTATTTAAAACTCTGTCTAGGGCTATAAAAAATGGGATGTCTTTATAAAGAGGGTCACTGTTACTAGAATCATAGCCAAGAGCATCTACTGGTTTATTTATAAAACGCCGACCCCAGCGATTAAGTTCACCAGTTTTATCTCCTAACCCATAAATTAGTGGAGGATTCTGTGAATCTGTATAAGCTCTATAGGAGCGGACCTGCGGTCCGCCATCTAAAAAAATATCACTGTAAAAGCCAGCCTGAGAGAGATCTGATGAAACTAGGTCGCCATCTGCATCATAGATATCTATTTTTAAAGCATCTTTATTAATTATGATTTTTAAAACATCAGTGTGGAAAATTAGCTCAGTGACAGTATCTTCTAAGTTAATAGTATTTTGATTTTGAATAAAAACATCATGAGACTGCTCGCAAACTCCAATTTCTGCACTTAAGCCATAGCTACTGAAATCCAGCAAGGGATTAATATTCAGATCAAAGCTATCACTAAAGGCATAATGAAAACGCACTATGTAAGGTGATAAAAAGAGAATGAAAAGGTTTAATGCAGCTGACTCACTGCTTTCTAGCTTTTCTTTAATGCTAGATTTATCTGAACTTAAAGATAATTTAAAAACCCTAGTGGCTAAAGCCTGATAAGACTTTATTTTTAAATAATTTCGAACGCCGTAGTGAGTATTAGCGATAAAAGCCTCCAAAGTGTCTTAAGTAAAGACCTCTAGGTTATTAGATATGATATTTATCTTTATATTCCGCTTCTAGCTTAATATCGTTATATTTTCTAATTAAACCAGCATTAATATACTCTTTATTCTTGTCTTTATGGATGACGATAGTCGAGCCTGGGTGAATATACAGAGGATCACCCTTTAAAACGAAGAATGGTATAGGTAGTAAAGCACCTTTCACGAAACCTTTAGCACCTTCTTTAAATTTACTTTCACCAGCTCTAGATTCATATATCTGGTCTGCCATTCCCCAAATCGCCGTACCGCCTCTAGCTACTGGCAAGCCTATACTAACGAAATCCAGTGTAAGACCTAAGACCTGACCTGTAGTCGATAATAAAGCATTACCAACCCAATACGTTATCTCAGTCTTTTTCACAGCACGTATCTTAATTACTTCATCAATAGCTTCTGTTTTACCACTAGGTAAAACCGCTCTCTCTAGGTGGAATTTTCTAATCTCATCACGAGAGATTCTTCTACGTTCTCTATGCTCGATTAAGTTACCGTAAAACTTAGTACCGAGAGGAAAAGAATCAGGGTAATCTTCTACATTAAGAACTTCTATGACCTCAAGCTCTATAGCATCATGAGCGAAGATTATAGCTTTCGTCTTGTAGCCTCCACAAAAATTATGGCTTTCTGGCTGGCTTTCTCGAATTTTATCTGCACTATAAACAGCTTCAGAATTAGTAAATAAGCTTGTGATCAGGAAAAGTAAAATGAAGAATAATCTTTTCATAAAATATCTCTATAATATACTATGCCACGATGCCGTCTTTGTCCTCTTTAATTTATATGATTACTGGCAGTTTCTCTGCTCTATTTATATTTCTCGGCACTACTATTCTGCTTGCTAAGTGGATGAGCCCTGAGGATTTAGGTATTCTTATGGCAGCTGAAGCCTTTACGACTCTTTTTTCTTTTTTCTTTGACTTCGGTTTTAAAAACTCTATTCTGAAATGTTCTAGTGAAAATCGCTTAGAAAGTGCTATCGGGAATGCGATTCTGATAAAGCTTGCGATAGTCATACCAGTCATCGCTCTAACTTATTTAACCGCTTGGTTATCACATTTTGAGCCACGTATGATAGAAGTCATACACTATTACACGCTTGCGATGATTTTAGATAGTTTTGCCAAGATTTTTGGCATAGTGAGGCGAGCTTTAGGACAGTTTAAGATGACTGCGGCGATGAATGTCACGAACAGGGTTTTAAGGCTAGTAGTAATTTTTATTGTCTTAGTTCTATGTAAAGGTTCTATGCTGTTTCTTGTCCAGATGTTCGCTGTGAGCTCATTAATTAAGTTAATTTTAGCTACAGTTACTACTCTGAGGCTGACGGGAATTAGTGTAGATCTAAGTTCTATAAAAGAAATGTTTAAAGATTCTTTTGCTTACAGTATTTATGACGTTCTAGAAGAAGCTCAAGGGAATATAGATAGGCTAATGCTTACTTATCTTATGGGCACTACCTCCGTAGCGTTCTATTCAGTACCCGCACGCTTAAATCGTTTCTCACAGCTAATTATACAGACCGTGAATCGTGTTTATTTACCGTCTCTGCACGATCTTTATGTAAAAGTAGAGAAAGCTCCAATTACTGCAACTAATAGCGAAGTTGACCAAGCTCTAAAAGATTTTCTTGATAAGGTTAGCTTCTATTCTTCATTAACGGGTGTCCTGATTTTCTTAGGAATTTATTTTACGGCAGAGCCAGTTCTGTATTGGGTATTCGGCGAGACTTACGCTGAGTCTATTCCACTTGTTAAATGGTTTGGTTTACTTACATTAATCTGGTTTCTTAGTATATGTCCTAGTATGCTGATGGCCTGTGAGTCTTTTCATAAAAGGCGTATAGCTATAGTTTTATGCTCCACTCTTTTAAATATAGGGCTTGGCTGGTATTTAATTCCTAAGATGGGCTTAATAGCAGCTATTCATGCCACGAATATAGCTAATTTCGTGGCACTTATAGCGATGCTTTATTTTACTCGGCACAGAATAGATGTGAGAATGATTTTATTATTCTGTGCGGTTGGGGGATTGGTTTTTGTTTAAAGGTACTACTATCAAGAATGTTTAATTACCGTTTAATGTTTGCGTTAATTGTTCTTCAGTCATAGTATATTGTGGAACTGTACCGTTTAAATTTTCTTGATTACCGAATGCCAAGGAAAGTATTTTGTGCATATCTTTTGGGTTTGGTATTGAAAACGTTACTTGATCTAACTTACCTTGTTTATAAGCAGTATCCTGAACAGATTCTAAGCTATGTGGGAAACCCTTCACATCATTCACCGCACCACTTTGAACCAATACATGCTGCTCTACATACTGCCTATGGGCTCCTGGTAAGGCTTTGTAACTAGGGTACTGCTCTTGAAGCATTCCTGAAACATTTTCCTGAAGATCAGTTAAAGTTTCTTTTTTTGCAGTACCTTGAACTTCAGCTGATGGAGGATTCGGGATGAAATCTATCTGAGGGATAAATGCTACAGGGGCTGCGGCATTAGTGACTAAAAATGTCGCCAGTCCACTCAAGATTGTGTTTCTGATTCCATTAGATTTTGCTTCTTGATTAGCTAAAGTTAAATCAGTGTTTTGTTCTTGTTGCTGACCCAAGAGATCCTTTTGTATAGAATTAGCTGCAGCTAAAAGAAGTCCTAATTTAGCTAGCCCAGTGTTCGCCCTGGATTGAGTTTCTAGTTCTTGTTGTTGCTGATTGAGTTGCTTCTGCTGATCAGAAATCACTTGCTTAGTTTGTTCTTTTTCTTTTAAATGCTGCTCGACTGTATGAGCAAGCCTTTCTTGTAGTACTTCTGCCGTGACATCCTGTCCACGACTAGCTATTATTCTCATTTTCCTTCTTCCTTTTTTTATTAACTGAGCTTCCAACCTAGTTACCAAATTAAAAGAAGATTAAGGAATTATTTTGATAAAAATTTTAGTTTGATAGTAATAGCCTATAAAGACCTCTGACCCCAAATCCAGTAGCGCCTTTATATGCAAATAAGCCATCATGCTCAATAAAGCCGACACCCGCGATATCTAAATGCACCCATTTAGAATCTTTAGGAATAAAGTTACTGAGAAATTGAGCTGCAATTAAGGCATCTGGTCTAGAGCTACAGTGTGCTAAATCAGCGATTTCTGAATCTGTTTTCTTTTTATATTCCTCTAGCATCGGCATATGCCACAGCTTTTCACCCTCTTCAGCGAAAGCAGCCTCTACTTTACTAAGAAACTCTTCATCGTTAGTCATCGCTCCAGCAGCGGCTTCACCTAGTGTCGCCACTATGGAACCTGTTAAGGTAGCTAAATCTACGACATGTGTTGGCTTGTTTTTTAACTTAGATAAATAGCTTAAAGCATCGGCTAAAACTAAACGCCCCTCAGCATCAGTATCTACGACCTGCACCGTCTTGCCATTTAAAGCTCGCAGCACATCACCTGGCTTATAACTAGCTCCCCCAAAGGCATTTTCCGCAAGAGCCATTACTCCTGTGATTTTACGCTTAATTTTCTTTCTCTCCGCCACGCTTAATTTAGAAATTAAGTGAAATACGGAAAGCACTGTAGCAGCACCAGCCATATCAGATTTCATGTCTAGCATATACTGATTAGGTTTTAAACAGAGACCGCCAGTATCAAAAGTAATTCCCTTGCCCACTAAAGCTAAATGGGACTGCCCGCAAACTTCAACTTCTGCGTTTTCGTCGTCCTCATGATCCTCATGTACCTGCAGTACACTGCGGTCATTCGTCCTCCTCAGCCTTGAACTTGTACGTTTGCGAGCAGTCCCCAAGTAGGACTGCCCGCAAACTTCAATTTCTGCGTTTCCCATCTCTGGGTCAAATTCTAAAACTAAAAGCCTTGGGTGAAACTCTTTTCCAGAGTTAATTAGACTTTCTTTACCTACCGCAAGTAAGCACTCCATGCCAAGCTTTTTAGCTTCAGCTGCAGACACGGTTTTTAATTTTATCTGCGGGCACTTAGCTGCGATTTCTGTGGCTAGTATCTCTAAACTACCCGGATTAATTTCACTAGCATTAGCCGAGACTATATCCCTACAGAAAAGAACTGAATCTATAAGCTTGTCTCTTAGGTTGAAATTCAGCTTTTGGGCTTTAGAGCCGTGTATAGTTTTAAGTTTAATTTTTTTATTTTTAGTTTTATATTTATCAAAAAAATACGATTTTAAAAAAATCATTTCATAGACTATTTCTTGTTGAACATTACTTAAGTTACTAATATCTAAATCTAATTCGCTGTATTCTAAATCTTTCCAAGGCAGTTCAGAAATAGCTTTACGCAACTCAGAATTAGTAATAGTTTTTAAATTCGGCAGATAAATTTCTAAAAGAGCTTTATCGGGATAAATTAAAAAAGGTTTATCCTTAAATATTTCCTTTACAGGCTTCTCTTTAGCGGCGATCTTGACTAAAAGTTTTTTCATTTATATTAAATATTATTACATCATTATCAAACCATAATCTTTTTTCCTTATATCTATAGAAAATATGAAACCAAATAATTCAAATCACAAAGACCCAATAATTGAATATTTATTTAAAGATAAATCTGACGATGAGTGCTTCAGTTCCTTTGCCACTGATGAACACGGTAACCGAATAGGTTATTTAGATTTTGAGAATGGCACTAAAGTTGCTTGCTACCAAGCTGCAAATAAGTCTCCGGTTATCGAGTTAGACGTAAATGGCTATCAAGTCTTGTACATTAAAAACTACAAGAGTGATTTAGCTTGCAGAAAGGTCATGCTTGAAAATGATAAGATGCTGATTTACTTGTATAACAATCAATTTGAAATTATTGAAATGTACGAAGAAGAGACCTAAAGTCCCATTCTCTTTAATAATGCATTTTCATCTGGTTCTCTGCCCATAAAAGCCTTAAACAAGGATAAAGGAGCTTCACTGTCGCCTTTCTCCAGTATATTTTTCCTATATTCAGCACCTACAGTAGGGTTGAGTACGCCTTCATTTTGAAAACGACTGAAAGCATCAGCTTCAAGCACTTCTGCCCATTTATAACTATAATAACCAGAAGAGTAGCCACCTGCGAAGATATGCGAGAAAGAATTTGGAAAGCATACTAGATCTGATGGGTCGATTAGATTATATTTTCTTGCGATTCTTAGATAAGTTACATTAGGAGGTTCTGGTAGAGACTCTTGCTCACTCATGTATATATGTAAATCAAATAAAGCGAACTCTATCTGCCTTAAGCAGGATAAACCTTCATTAAAATTACGCGCGGCAAGCATCTTATCCAAAAGATCCGCTGGGATTGGTTCTGCTGTTTCATAATGCTTCGCAAAAGTTGATAAAGATTCTTTCTGCCAAACAAAATTTTCATTTAATTGGCTTGGTAATTCTACGAAATCCCACTCGACGTTAGTTCCAGCCATGGGTGAAAGTTCTACATTACTTAAAAGATGATGCAGAGCATGACCAAATTCATGAAACAGTGTCAAAACTTCAAGATGGGTTAATAGAGAAGGACTGTAAGCCGGTTCCAGCTGTGGTTTTGTTAAATTACAGACAAGTGTGCACTGTGGTTTAATTTTCTTACCAGATGGATTAACCGCAGCATCTACAAGAGGCATTACCCAAGCACCGCTGCGCTTCACTTCTCTAGGGTATAGATCCATATAGAATGTGCCGATAATAGAACCATCTTTTTCTAATACTTGATAAACGCTGACATCTTCATGCCATACTTCTATATTTTCTACTTTCTGGAAGTCTATAGAGTAAAGGGTTTTAGCAATGTTAAACATGCCTTCGATAGTTGCATTTAGTTCGAAATATGGCTTAGTTAAATTAGTGTCGAAATCATATTTTTCTTTCCTGAGTTTTTCCGATAGGTATGCTGTATCCCACGGCAAGATTTTATCGGGATTATTTTCGGTATTTTGATAGTTAATAGATTTTTGAAATGCAACTAATTCAGCATATTCCTTTTCAGCTAAAGCTCTTGCTTTTTCTGCAAGCCTTATAAGAAATTCTGTAACTTGCTTAGGACTCTCAGCCATCTTCATTTGTAATGATAAATCTGCATAACTAGGAAATCCGAGTAGCTTTGCCTTACGGGCTTTTACTGAAAAAATATCAAGGATAAGCGGTTCATTATCTAGTGACTCATTTTTCTTACTCTTTTTCCCAGCAGAGGCTCTAGTTAAATATTCTATATAGAGTGTTTTTCTTAAAGCTGCATTATCAGAGAATTTCATAAACGGTCCGTAAGATGGATAATCTAAATTAAATACCCAAGCGGATTCTATGCCATTCTCTTTAGCCTTAAGAGCTGCCGCTTGAATAAGATCCTCTGGCAGACCTGATAAATCTTCTGCATTCTTGATAATTAAATCAAACTTGCTATCTACGACGTTATTCGAGAACTTTTGTGAAAGCTGAGATAGTTTTAAATTTAATTCTTTAAACTCCTCTCTTGCCTCGCCTTCAAGTTCTGCTCCTGATAATTTAAAATCCTTTAAAGTATTTTCTAAATATCTTTTTCTTTCACCAGTAAGATTTTTTGCATTTTCTGATTCTGCATACCTCTTAACAAACTCATAGACACGTGGATCTAAAGAATAATTATTATAAAATTCCACCATTACTGGTCTTGCTTTCTCGGCTTCATCTCTAAAATCATCATCAGCATTTAGTGAAAGCAGGTTCTCCACTGGAGTCCAAGTTTTATCTACTAAATCCTCTATCTCTATTAAAGGATACATCGCATTTTCAAAAGTTAGCTCACCTTTAGTCGCTAAAATCTCTTCTAGCTTAGCTTGAGCTTGTTTAGTGATTTCTACGGTAGCAGGATAAATATGTTCAGCCTTAATGCTCTGATATGGTATGAACTCAGATGTACTAAGGAGTGGATTGGCTAATTTGGCTGTCATATAATTAATGCTAAAATCATATACCCTGAGCCTGAAACATGCAAACCATTAACCTCGATGAACTAAAACTAAAGCTAGATCAGATAGAGATCAGAGCTAGCGAAGATTGTAAAACTAATCTTAATTTAAAAAATGCTCATCAGATAAAAGCAAAATATTTGGGTAATAAAAGTGAAATTAGTGAATTTAAGGTCTACATGAAGGATCTTAAGCCTGAAGATAAACCAGCATTAGGTAAACTTATCAATGAAGCTCAGAGTCGAATAGAAACTATATTTAATTCACGTAATGATGAACTTAAGCAAGAAGAAATTGCCGCTAAATTAGAAGCAGAGAAAATAGATATTAGTTTACCTAATGGTAGAAGGACTCTAGGGAAGATTCATCCGCTTAACGATGTCACTAAAGATGTCGTAGGGATCTTTCAGAGATTAGGTTTCAAATTGGTAGACGGTCCAGAGCTCGAAAATACTTATTACAATTTCACCGCATTAAATACAGGTGAAGATCATCCAGCGAGAGATGAGCAGGATACTTTCTACACCAGCCTTTCCCCTGAAATATTATTAAGAAGCCATACTTCGTCTATTCAAATCAGAGCTATGGAAAAATTAAAACCTCCTTTTAGAATTATTGGTCATGGTCGCGTCTATCGTAATGAGGAAGTTAACGCCCGTAAAATGCCCTTCTTTCACCAATTAGAAATCATGTTAATAGATGAAAATATTAACTTTGGTCACATGAAATGGTTTCTAAATGAGTTTCTTAAAGAATTTTTTGGTAAAAGCGTAAACACTCGCTTAAGACCAGATTATTTTCCATTTACCGAGCCGAGTGCAGAATTAGACGCTGAGTGTGTCTTCTGTGAGGGTAAAGGCTGTAACACTTGCGGTGGACGAGGTTGGCTAGAATTAATGGGCTGTGGTATGGTAGACCCAAATGTACTTGAAATGGCTAAAATAGATTCTAAAAAATACTCAGGATTTGCTGCTGGATTAGGTTTAGAAAGATTTACTATGCTGAAGCATAAAATCAGCGATATTAGAACTTTATTTAATGGCGATCAGCGACTTTATAAAAGTTAAGTAACGAAAACGCAGAAATTGAAGTTTACGAGCAGTCTTAATTGCGGGGACTGCTCGCAAACGTACAAGTTCAAGGCTGAGGAGGACGAATGACCGCAGTGTACTGGGAGTACATGAGGATCACGAGGACGACGAAAACGCAGAAATTGAAGTTTGCGAGCAGTCCCACCCTACACTTACGGGCGTGTGGTATTATATTCGTATGAGTATCGAGACTTTATCACCAAAGCAAAAAGAAACTGCAGAAATTATATTCAAGCTTACTCAGCAAGAGCATTTTCCGCCCACTTTGGATGAAATAGCGGCCCAAATGGGCATTACGAAAGGTACGCTTCAATACCATATCTCTGCTTTAAAGAAAAAAAATATTATCACTTGGAATCAAGGCTCTGCTAGATCTATTCGTATCATTGACGATGATTCTTATAATTATTGCAGGGATAAATTCTCCACTGAGACTGATTCTCAGACTATTCATAAATTTGACCATATTCATAATGCAGTGACTAATAACAGTTTTTCACGAGCATCGAATGGGAAAATGTACAGAGATAATGAATTCGAAGTTCAGAGGGAAGCCATTCCTATTCTTGGCCAAATCACCGCTGGCTTACCTTTAGAAATCACTAATCAAGCAGAAGAGTATCTAGAGCTAGATTCTTTCTTTCCTCTTGGTTGCTATGCCTTGAAGGTTAAAGGTGAAAGTATGATAGATGCTCTCATTAATGATGGTGATGTTGTTTTAATTGAACCTCGCAAAGTCGCAAATAATGGTGAGATAGTAGTAGCCTTAATTAATAGAGAGTCCAGTACTTTAAAAAGATTTTATAAACAGAAAGATGGCAGAATTATGTTAAAACCAGAGAATCCTTATATGGAGCCTATCTATTTAGACCCTACGGATACTCTTGACATACAAGGAGTTGTAAAAGGTGTTTTACGTAGACTTTAGTGACACTACTGCCAAAAACGCAGAAATTGGAGTTCAGCAGCAGTGCTTTCTTGACACTATTGCTGAACGTGCAAGTTCAAGGCTGAGGAGGACGAATGACCGCAGTGTACCAAGCGTACATGAGGATCATGAGGACGACGAAAACGCAGAAATTGGAGTTCAGCAATAGTGTCATGTGGCAGCTTCTTGATATTGCGTATGTGATTCCCGCTAGTGTATTTCTAGCTTCCTGGCTTGCTGATTTTTTAAAAGCTCAATATTCGATTGAATGTAAAGTTCTTGCGATAGTTTCAGGGGCTTTCTTGGGTATACTTCTTACTATTTTTAAAATTAAGAATTTTGTAGATGCAGAAAACGCAAAAATAAAAGCTAAAGCCAATATGCTAAAATCCGATTCTATATGAGTACTACTATTAATGCTACTGAGGGAAAGGTTATACAGGTTATAGGGCCTGTTATTGATGTGGAATTTGAAAGCGGTCATCTTCCTGAAATCTATAACGCCCTTAAAATTGAAGGAACTAATGCTCAGGGTGAGCAGATTAACGTAACGGTAGAAGTTCAGTTATTGCTTGGTGATCACCGTGTTAGAACTATTTCTATGAACGCTACTGAGGGCTTATCAAGAGGCATGAAAGTTATAGATACTGGTAAACCTATCAGAGTACCTGTTGGGGCTTGTACTCTAGGCAGAATTTTTAATGTTTTAGGTGAACCAGTAGATGAAGTTGGTGAAGTTAACGCTAAAGAGTTTTTATCTATTCATAGGCAGCCACCAGCTTTATCAGAGCAAGCTACTAAAGTTGAAATATTTGAAACTGGTATTAAAGTTATAGATCTTTTAGAGCCTTATGTTAAAGGTGGAAAAATCGGTCTATTCGGTGGTGCTGGTGTAGGTAAGACAGTTTTAATCATGGAGCTTATTAATAACGTCGCTAAGGCTCACGATGGTATTTCCGTATTCTCTGGTGTAGGAGAGAGAACTCGTGAAGGTAATGACCTTTACCACGAGATGAAGGATTCTGGAGTACTTGAGAAAGTAGCACTGGTTTATGGCCAAATGAATGAGCCTCCAGGAGCAAGAATGAGAGTAGCTCTTACGGGACTTACCATGGCAGAGTATTTCAGAGATAAAGAGCAGAAAGATACGCTTCTTTTCGTTGATAATATTTTCAGATTCACTCAAGCAGGTTCTGAAGTATCAGCGCTTTTAGGTAGAATGCCTTCAGCAGTAGGTTATCAGCCGACCTTAGCTAATGAAATGGGACAGCTTCAAGAAAGAATTACTTCTACTGAAAATGGTTCTATCACCTCAGTTCAAGCGGTATATGTTCCAGCAGATGACCTGACAGATCCAGCTCCAGCGACGACTTTCTCTCACTTAGATGCGACTACAGTTCTTAACAGATCTATCGCAGAATTAGGTATTTATCCAGCTGTAGATCCTCTGGATTCTACTTCTACTGCTCTTAAGGAGTCTATAGTAGGGGTGGAACATTATCAAGTGGCTAGAGGCGTTCAAGCTATACTTCAGAGATATAAAGAGCTTCAGGACATTATCGCTATTCTTGGTATGGATGAGCTTTCTGAAGAAGATAGAATGACTGTAACTAGAGCAAGAAAAGTACAGAAGTTCCTTTCCCAGCCTTTCTTCGTAGCTGAAGTATTTACTGGTATGTCTGGTAAATATGTTAAATTAGAGGATACTATTAGAAGCTTTAAAGAAATTCTTGAAGGTAAGCATGATGAGCTTCCGGAACAGGCTTTTTACATGGTGGGTTCTATAGAAGAGGCTATCGAAAAAGCTAAAACTATTTCTTAGGACTGCTTGCAAACTACAATTTCTGCGTTTTCGTCGTCCTTATGATCCTCATGTACCCCGAGTACACTGCGGTCATGCGTCGTCCTTATAATCTGCGTTTTACCCGCCATACTCACTCGATGATTCTTGTCTGAATCTCGGTGGCAGATTAAATACTTTATCTCTATAAGCTAAGGAAATCTGATCAACTACATCTCTAACCGAGAGCATATACCTTGCAGCTCCATTCTTTTTTATCGGTATGTGCCTGTAAGAACCATCTGACATATGATTTAAAGCGAAAGCTATAGGATCTCCTTCAGAAAGCATCTGCGGATTACGTGTCATGTAGTCTTTAATCACAGCTTTAGCAATATCTACTTTTTTAGATATCACTCTTCTGAGTACATCTCGCTCAGTAAAAATGCCGACGACTTGTCCTTCGCTATCAGTAACACCGACACAACCTTTATTATTGTCCGCCATATAAGCGATAGCCGTCTCTAGTAAAGATGTTTCAGGAACAGTGTGAATATAATCTAAATTTAAAACTTTTATCGGGTCATTAATATCAATAGCAGCAGAGATATTCGATGAAATAAGCTGCTTAGAGTTTTCATCTAACATCATTAATTCTTCTTCTATATAATCTGAGACCATTACATATATTCTACCCAATTCTTCGAACTTTATTAAGAAATTGCTAAGAAATTAAGGTCTTGCCAAAATAGCTTAAAAGAAATTAATGTGGAATAATGCTTTTATGACAAGTGAAGCGTATATCGTAGATCTAGTAAGAACACCGATGGGCAGAGGGAAAGCTGGCTCTTCATTATCAAGTGTACATCCAGTTGATTTAGGTGCTGCACCAGTGAAAGCTTTAATAGAGCATAATAAACTAGACCCTAAATCTATAGATGATCTTATTTATGGCTGTGTAACTCCTATAGCTGAGCAAAGCATGAACATAGCTAGACTTATAGCTTTACTGGCTTTAACAGAGAATGTTCCAGGTATTCAAATAAATAGAATGTGCAGCTCGGGCTTACAGGCAGTAGACTTCGCTGTGCAGGGAATCAAAGCTAATGATTATGAGCTAGTTATAGCTGGTGGCGTGGAACACATGGGCAGAGTGCCTATGGGGATGGATTCACTGCCACTACCGAGTTCGGCGAATCAAGGTTCTAGTTTATCTGATTCTTACTTAGCGAAATACCCTGTAAAAAGCATGGGGCAGTCAGCGGAACTTATCGCTGAAAAATGGGGATTCAGTCGTATAGAGTTAGATACCTTCAGCGCAGAGTCTCATAAAAAAGCTTTTAATGCTGCTTCTAGTGGCTATTTCGATAATGAAATCATCGGAGTCGAGACTAAAGATTTTGGAGTGGTTTTAAAAGACGAGGGCATTCGCCCTGAGATAGATTTAGCTAAAATGGCGACTTTGCCAACTCCTTTCAAAGATGGTGGTGTAATTAGTCCGGCTAACGCAAGTCAGATCACAGATGGCGCATCAGCAGTGCTTTTAGCTAGTGAATCTGCTTTAAAAAAATATAATTTAAAGCCTCGTGCTCGTATTTTAAAAAGCTATGTCTGTGGAAGTGACCCCGTGATGCAGCTTACAGGCCCGATTCCAGCTGTAAGAGAGCTTTTTAAGAGAACAGGTTTGAGTATGGCTGATATAGATTTAGTGGAAGTTAATGAGGCATTCGCTTCTGTGGTTTTAGCCTGCGTTAAAGAATTAGAAATACCTTTAGATAAGCTGAATGTAAATGGTGGTGCGATAGCTTTAGGTCATCCTCTGGGCTGCTCTGGTGCAAGAATACTGAGCACTTTAGTAAATGAGCTGGAAAGAAGAAAATTAAAAAGAGGTCTAATCACTATGTGTGTGGGCTTTGGGCAAGGGATAGCGACTATAGTGGAATTAGTTTAGGGCACTGTTGCCAAACTCCTATTTCGGCGTTTTCGTCGTCTCATTTTATCTATACGCTCAAGAGTTTTTCTATACCATATTTAAGTTGTAGTTAAATATGGTATAGTATTTGGGCGTATATAAAAAGGCTTTTAACTCCTTTCATTAAGCAATTGCTGAAGCGGTTCCCAGCTGTTTTGCTATCTGGAGCTAGGCAGAGTGGCAAGTCTACACTCTAAAAAAAACTTTCCTAATTACACCTATGTAACTTTAGATGACTTGCAAGCTAGGGATATAGCTACAAAAGACCCGAAAGCATTTTTAAATTTCTATAAACCGCCTCTCATTATTGATGAGATACAGAATGCTCCTGATCTACTTTAGAAGAACTTCGCAAGAAAAAAATCTCAACATGGATAGATTATTCTTTACGTGGATTATATCCAGAATTAGTCGCTGATGCAAAATTAGAATCGAAGCTTTGGTATTCAGCATATATTGAATCCCTTCTCAATAAAGATATACGCGATAATCTAAAAAAAGAGCACCTCGGCACTTATGATCGTTTTATTAAATTACTTGCAGCTAGATGCTCTCAAGAATTGAAATATCAAGAATTCGCAAAAGAGCTTGGGGTCAGTAACCTCACCATTCAGTCTTGGATTAGTTTACTTGAGCGTAGTCAAATTATTTTTTTATTACAGCCTTATTACAAAAATTTAGGAAAAAGAATCGTTAAAAGTCCTAAGTTATATTTTTTAGATACAGGTTTGGTGAGCTATTTATCTGGAAATACGACAAAGGAAATCATTGAAAATGGTCCTATGGCTGGAGCTTTGTTTGAAAATTTTGTAATAGGGGCAGTTTTAAATTCCTTTAAGCAAAAAAACTGTGGCAATGCACTGGCTTGATATTTTTGAAATATTGGGGGACAAGCCCTTCCCATCCTAACTCACCAACTTAAAATACATCTTAGAAATAGTAGACAGTAGTCTATCAAAATCCATCTCAATTCGATGTGGGTTATTTAAATTCAACCACTCTTCAGCAGTGCATTCTATCATTCCGGCAATGGCTACAGCTGCTATCTTCGAATCTACATGCTTCTGTAAAGGACTCCTGTCTATAATCCTTTCGGTGCGTTCGATTAAGCGCAGACGAATATGATAATATTTTTCTGCGAACTGTGGATCTAAGGAAGCAAGCTCTTTACTTAAGCGAATAATGTTGTAATTACGCTTAAAACTTTCAAAAATCGCAGCAATATCTTTTCTTAAAGCACGATAGGTACTCAGACCTTCTTTATATTCAGCATCTATATCTACGCCGCCCTGAAAGGCAGTATAGAGATCATCTTCTACCTGTTCTAGTAGCTTATAAAAAACGTCTTTCTTGTCGGAGAAATATAAATAGAAAGTGCCATGCCCTAAACCAGCGTGAGCAGCGATGTCTTTAACACTAACTTGATTAAAACCTTTTTCAATAAAAACACTTTTCGCAGAATCTAAAATATTCTTACAAGTTTTACGAGCTTTTTCAGTTTTTAATTCAGAATCCATAAATTCAGCCTATGAAATAATGCTCTTCACTGCTGTATAATATCAAAAAGCGTGATTAAATTCAAAAATGTCAGTAAATTTTATGGACCTATTAAGGCATTAGATAATATTAACTTTGAAATTGAAGCGGGAGAAATGGTTTTCATCGTAGGTCCCAGTGGAGCTGGTAAATCTACTTTAATGAAATTACTTTATCGTGAAGAGCGAAATACCCATGGTCAGATTTTAATAAATAATATAGATGTTAGCTCGCTATCTGAAGATAAAATCCCTTACTTAAGGCGCCGTATGGGTATAATCTTTCAAGATTTTAAATTATTACCGAATAAAAGTATTTTTGATAACATCGCTTATGGATTAAGAGGTCTAGGCGTTTCTGAATTTGAAATTCAAAAAAGAGTGGCTGGAGCTTTAAATTTAGTAGGTTTATTAGAAAGAGCAGATGCTTTTCCGAATGAGCTTTCAGGTGGTGAGCAACAGCGTGTTGGTATCGCTAGAGCGATAGTGCAAGGACCGCCATTAGTTATAGCAGATGAACCTACGGGGAATTTAGATCCTAAAACATCTATAGAGATTTTTAATTTATTGAAAAGTGTCTCCCTGAGAGGAACTACCGTCATAGTTAGTACTCACAATCATAAAATAGTTAAAGAGTTTAAAGAAAGAGTTCTAGTCCTTGAAGATGGTAAACTTGTTAATGACACTCTTTTAAGCTCAGTGTCTAACCCTTATGCGTAGTATTAGAATCATTTGGCGTATCCTGAAAGAAACCTACCAGAGCATCAAATTCTCTGGAATGTCTAATTTCATGGTTATCAGTATCTTAACTGTAACTCTAGCTTTGTTTGGTGGTGTACTTCAGTTCAATTCATCTATTAAGCAGATTTATCAAAACTTAGATAATCAGCTAGAATTCTCTATTTATCTTATTGAAGGAGCTGAGACTAAAGCTATAGCTCAAAAAATTAGCCAGATTGAGGCAGTAAAGAAAGTTGATATCATCCCTAAAGATATAGCTTGGAGAACTTTTAGGGATAAATTTGGATTCAGCGAAGATTCCAGCAATCCGCTTCCAGACACGCTTCATGTAAATGTAAAACGTGCTCAAGATCTTAAACCTGTCATAGAGCAGATTAAAAACTATTCAGGTATAGAACAAATCAGCTATGCTCCTCAGCTATTCCAAGGTCTAAGAAGAGTCAGATCAATTTTATTTTCATTTGGTCTTTTTATCACTTTAATCCTTGCGATAAGCACTATAACCATCATTTCTAATACGATTCAGCTTATAGTAAAATCTCGTTCACTCGAAATTAAAATACTTCGCTTAGTTGGTGTAGATGACTGGTATATTAGAGGACCTTTTATTACTCACGGTATCTTTTATGGTTTAGTATCCTCACTAATAGCGATAATTCCATTAGTTATATTTCAAAACTTTGTCTGGAACTCATTTCAGGCTTCATTTAAAACTATCATGCCACTTACATTTAGTTTTGATTCTGGTAATGAACTTGGCTTAATCTTTGTAATTATGTTTTTAACTGGAATTATAGTCTGCGGTACTAGTAGTTATATGGTTACAAACAGATACATTAAAGTCTAAGCTGCGTTTAGTATAATCAATAAGATGAATCTTAATACAGATAAAGCGAATATTTATAAATACAAAGCTTCTCTTATAATTCCTGTTTATAACGAGGAAGAAAACTTAGAATTATTGCAAGCAGAAATAGAAAAATCTTTAAATGGAAAAATTAGCTATGAAGTCGTTTATGTCGATGATGGCAGTAAAGACGCTAGTTACGAGATATTAGAAAAAATAGCTCATAATAAGGATTACGTAAAAGTTATTAAACTGAGACGCAATTATGGTCAAACTGCTGCTATGCAAGCTGGTATAGAAAACTCCTCTGGTGAAATTTTAATTCCTTTAGATTCAGATTTACAGAATGATCCTAGTGATATTCCAGAACTGATTAATAAAATAGAGGAGGGCTATGATGTAGTCAGTGGCTGGAGAAAAAACAGACAAGATACTTTTATTAATCGTAAGTTACCATCAATAATAGCTAATAGTATTATTTCTTGGATTTCTGGAGTTAAATTACATGACTATGGCTGTAGCTTAAAAGCCTATAAAGCTGATGTACTGCAGTACGTAAAGCTTTATGGTGAGCTGCATCGCTTCATTCCCGTCTGTGCAAGCTGGTATGGAGCTAAAGTTACAGAAATGCCAGTTAAGCACCACGCAAGACGCTTCGGTAAGTCTAAATATGGAATAAATCGTACTATTAAAGTTATTTTGGATTTAATCGTAATTAAATTTTTGACGAATTACGCTACTAGACCTATTTATGTTTTCGGTGGAATTTCAGTAGCGAGCATGTTATTTTTTATAGGAGCTAGCATCTGGGCTTTAATTTTAAAATTCAGTGAAGGTATAGACTTGGATTCTACACCTTTGCCAGTGATCGCTGCTATGTTTTTTACTGTCTCTGTGCAGATCGCGATGATGGGATTACTTGCTGATATGTTAATGCGTACCTATTATGAATCCCAAGATAAAAAGATATATACTGTAGAAAAGCGATTGAATTTCAATCAAGCACAGTATGCGAGTCTTTAAACTCAAAACTAAATTAATCTCAGCCTTATTAATGCTACTCGTAATTAATCCACTGTCTGCTGTAGATCGGTCTCTAAAAGCTC
The DNA here is from genome assembly GCA_005110385.1 of Candidatus Melainabacteria bacterium. Classification (GTDB taxonomy): domain Bacteria; phylum Cyanobacteriota; class Vampirovibrionia; order LMEP-6097; family LMEP-6097; genus LMEP-6097. Next base: position 336,770 of record DUDT01000014.1, read on the forward strand.
ACATAGAATATAAACTAGAGTATGACGAAGAAATTCCCTTACGAGTAACTCAAATCCCAACTGATTTTGGCATGATTGATAAGGATATAGAGGGAAAGCTGATACCTTTAAACACTAACGCTGAAGTAGTTTTAGAAAATATTTATGATATTCAATTATCCGAAAACTCAAATGCCAAAGGTCGGTTAAGCACTAACAATATGAAAGAAGAATTATCTAGTGATTCTCTGAAAATTCTATTACCCAAAGGAAGTAAATTTTACGCAAAGGTTAAAAACAGCGAACTCGCTAAATCCTTTAATAGAGACGGGTTTATAGAGTTAGAGTTTTATAAGATAGAAGTCGGCACTTCAAGTAAGCCTCAATCTATATCAATCCCCAAAGGGGTTTTAAACGCAGATAACAGGGGACTTCGTGAAAGCTTTTCTAATAAAGCAAGCAAAGTGGGAAAAGCGATAGGCTATACGCTGGGAGGAGCTTTAATCGCTCCTTTAGTTAGTTATCAAATAGCAGGGGTTTTAGTTTTTAGTAATCCCTATATTGCAGGTGGTACTGCTGCTACTGGAGCTGCAATTGGACTTGCTTACGGCATAGCTAGCAAAGGTAAAAATTTCAATCTAGAGCCAGGTTCTGAGATTAAGTTAAAACCAAATAATGACTGGCTTTTAAGTAAACTTGATTCCCAAAACTTGATCAGTAGTGAAGCTCAGCAAGATACAGAAAATTTAACAAAATCCTCAACAGCAGAGTCCAAGAATCAGTTGGCAAAAAAAGCCTTACTTAAAATTAATAAGATCAAAAAATCTGGCTCTAATTTTAATCAAAAATGTTTGAAAATCAATCTTGATTATGAAAACAAAAGTACAGAAGCTATTCGCTTTCTATCTTTTAGACTAGTCGACAGTATGAATAAGGAATACTTCCCTGATGGCGATAGCTTTAAAAGCGGGCAGCTCGCAGAGCTGCCACAGACAGGGAATCTTAATCTACTTTACTGTGTAGATTTTTCTAAAGCTATTTATAATCTTGAGCTTAGAGGCATGAATACTTATGAGTTATTAGCAAGTGAAAAAATTATGCTATACTAAGCCAAAACTTGCTCTAAGGCAGGGAATTGAGCGGATTTAACCTCAGAGACATAAGCCTTGAAAGCATTTAACATATCTTCATACTGATAAGAATATCTTTTAACAAATTTAGGCTTAAATAAATTAAATCTACCTAAAAGATCGTCTGTGACTAAGACTTGACCTGTAGTATGAGAACCCGCACCGATACCTATAGTAAAAACTCTTATGCTATCAGTAATTAATTTAGCGATAGCCTCTGGGACCATCTCTAATACTAATCCTATAACCCCACTCTTTTCTAAAGCTTTAGCCTCACTCAGTAAAAGCTCCGCATCTGTTATGAGTTTATTCTGTATCGAAAACTTTTCTACGCTCTGTGGAGTATAACCTATATGACCTAGAACCTTGTAACCAGCATTAACTAACTTAGAAATAAGCTCTAAGCTCTCAGCTTCAGCGTTTTCTATTTTTAAAGCATAAATACCCGCTTCAAAAAATTTTAAAGAATCTTCATAAGCCCCAGTAAGTCCCTTAGATACTGAAACATAAGGTAAGTCTCCTATTATCTTAGTATTCGGCGCACCCCGCTTCACCGCACGTGTACACATCAACATTTCATCTAAACTAACTTCTTGCGTGGTTTTATAACCAAGAAAGACATTAGCTAAGCTATCTCCAACAAGGATATAATCGAGACCAGACTGCTCAAGTGCCCTTGCTGTGTTAAAGTCATAAGCCGTAAGCATTGTAAGCTTGGACATAAAAATAATTATACTAAATTAAACTGCCCCCATTAATTTCTCCTTAGGAGGTACTTTACCCACGCTTAGGAACAGTATTTCGTTAGCGGTCATTTTTCCCTTAATTTACCTTAAGTGAAGTTAATTGGGGCAGTTTTATATTAACTAGAGGATATAGATGTTAGAATAAACTTTTTAGTGAATATTTTATTTTGCATAAAGAAGTGCTGCCCTCCAATCAATTACAAGATATATATAACTGGCTTTTAATATCTTTAAAGAACCAAGAAGCTAAGCGGGAAGCCCTAATAATATTAAAAGTAATAGCAGATATTGATCCTCATCAGCTTTTCACTAAAAAAGACTATCTCTTATCATCTGCACAGATAAAGAAAATTCAAGAAATAGTTAAACTGCGTAATGAAAAACATATTCCGCTAGCTTATCTTTTGGAAGAAGCTTATTTTCTAGATCTAGAAATCTTCGTAAATAATGCAGTACTAATACCCCGTCCAGAGACAGAATTATTGGTCACCGAAACTCTGAAAAAAATTAAAGAAGATAAATTAAGGCAGATTAGTATATTGGATCTCTGTACTGGATCTGGGTGCATAGCCCTTGCCTTGAAAAGAGCTTTACCTAGTGCGAATGTCTATGCTAGTGATATCTCTAAAGATGCTTTAAATGTGGCTTTAATTAATGCAGAGAAATACAAACAAGATATTAATTTTATTCTTGGTGACTATTTAGATCCCTTTTTAAGTCAGCAGCGTTCTCCAGTGGCATTGCCCATAATTCGTTCCTCCCCACCATATTTTGACGTCGTAATCTCCAATCCACCTTATATCGCTGAATCTGATTATACTAGTCTTGCAGCCGAATTAATGCATGAACCCAAACATGCCTTGGTAGGCTTCCCCTACGCACATATTCGGGAACAATTAAAAGGTTTAATTAAACCTAATGGTTTTTTCGCCTTTGAGTTTGGCTATGAGCAAACTCAAAGGATACTGGAAATTTTCCCTAAAGCAGTTATACATAAGGATTTAGCTGGTATAGATCGCTTTGCTTTCGTACAGGAAGAAGATTTATAATGTTTTACTAAAACCATTCTGGGAATTTTTCTAGGTTAAAATGGTATTTTGTATGCCGATTTTAACTTGCAGTGATGATAATAACTCGAATGACAGTAAAGTCTTCTTTGAGTTAAATTTAAAAAATACTTTTACGATAAAAGATACTTGCCATAAGGAAGAAGAGCAAAGCTGGCAATCCTATGAGCTTAAACTTCACGCTGGAACTAAAAGCATTGAATTTAACTCTGCTGATAAAGAACCCAATGAAGTAAAAGGGTTATTTTGCTTTAATATAAAACCCATAAATGAATTAAAAAACTTAAGTGAAAACTTAAAAAGTTTTTTAGAAAACGAAGAAGAACATTTTGTTTTTGAACCACTAGAACCCAGTATAGAATTACGCATCAGTAAGAGTCACGCTAATTCTTTTAAAATAGAGCTGTGGGTAGATGCAGGAAACACTTCGACGATTATCTACACGTGGGATGCACTTGGCATACGCTTTATGACGACTAAAGAAAAACTTATTCAGTTCTGCGCAGAGCTAGTCTAAGGTCCGACTACAACTACGTTAAACTTATCTGGATGAATATATTTTCTTGCAGCCTCATTCACTTTCTCTAAGCTGATGCTGTTAATAATCTCAGCATAATTTTGTGGATAATCTAAATCTAAATCATAGAGAAGCATCTGACTTGCAACATCGGTAACATCTTCATTTGAAGATAAATTTCTTACCGCAAAGGAACCAGTTAAAAATGATTTAGTCGCTTTCAATTCCGTTTCACTAATACCAGTTCGTAAAAACTCCCGAACCGCTTCCCTTGTAAGTTCTATAGCTTTATCTACATTATTAGGATTACTACCTAACGTTATATAGAAAGGGCCCGGAACCAAACCTGCTTGGAAAGTAGATCCCACATTATAAACTAAGCCATGTTCATCTCTAACTTTAGAACCCAGCCTAGAAGATAATGGGCTACCACCTAAAGCATAATTAGCTATAAATAGTGGATAAAAATCAGGGTCTTTTCTGGTTACAAAACCAACATGCCCCATATAAACCTCAGATTGTTTTTTATGAACTTTCTTAATATGTTTAGTTTTAGGTGCTTGTAGCTTGGAACTCGGAGAACTAGATATTACAGCTTTATTCTTTTTCTGCCATGGACTAAAATTAGACTCTATTAGAGATTTTACTTCTGTTGCGTCGATATCGCCTACTAGAGCGATTTTCATCTGATCTAATCCATAATATTTCTGATAAAAGTTTTTAATATCGGCTAGGCTGATCGCCTGAATGGATTTAATTTTCTCTTCGCTACTATGAGCATAAAATATATGACCTTTAGGGTAAATTAAACGATACATTTCGCTCCTAGCCACACTACTAGGAAATTCATCTTGCTGTTTAATAGTCTCTATAAGCTCTTTTTTTAATTTCTCTAATTCGACTTTTGAGAAAAGTGGTTCTGTGATTATCTCTTTGAAAATAGCCATAACCTTAGGTAAATTCTTTTTTAAACTAGAAATCTCTACAGCACTGGTTTCTTTACCTGGTTCAAATTCTATATCCGCACCATAAGTATCTAAAGCTTTAGCTATAGTAAATTTATCTCTGTGCTTAGAGCCTCTTTCCAGCATATTTGCTGTAAGATAAGCTAAGCAAGGCTTCTCAAAATCCAGTGCAGAACCTGCAAAGGTAGAAGCTTTAATATAAACAAGTGGAATATTATGATCTTCTTTTAAGACTACTTTCAGGCTCGGATATTTATCTATATGAACAGGCTTCAGTGCAAAATTAAAAATACTTTTTATCTTATCCTTAGAATATTTAGGTGCCGTAATCTTTAAGAGTCTCTCTAATTTAGAACTGTCTAAAGGCTCAACAACAGCAGAACCGTAAAATTCTTTATCATCTGTTTTAAATTTCTTTACTTTAGGAGCAGTTGCCACCAGTGAATTCCCAGGGTCTTTAGGTAATTTATAAACTACTGTTTTATTCCGCGGTACGAAATATTTTTGAGCGACTTTTTTTACGTCTGTAACACTTACTTTTTTAAGTGATTCATACCAGTGATAGTAATTTTCCCAGTCTCCAGCGATCGCCTCAAAATAAGCAATCTGCAAAGCTTCATCATAAACGCCATCACGCTGATATATCGCTGAAGACTCAACTCTAGCCTTCGCTAGTTCCATCTCTTCTTTAGTGACATTAACCTTGATATCTTCCAATTCAGCGTTAATAAGGTCTTCTATCTTCTCTATATTCGCTTCAGGATTTAGATTCGCTACTATTTTATAAAGGGCGGGATCTTTATTCGATTCAGCATAACCGTGAACATCTATGGCAAGCCCAGTATCTACAAGCTTCTTAGTTAATCTAGAAGAAGTACCATTAAAAAGTATCTCATCTATGATATTTAAAGCTGGTAAATCTGGGTGAATAAATTCTGGTATATGGAAAGCCATGCCAAGCAAAGCTACTTGACCTTCATAATAGATATAGGATTTTCTTAATTCTTTCTGTTCTGGCTCTATTGCGACTTCATGATGTATATTTTCTGCCTTTTTATACGAAGCAAAATATCTGTGAATAAGATCTAAAGCTAAGTCCTTATCAAAATTACCAGCCAGCATTATAAAAGCATTGTTTGGAGCATAGTATTTATTATAAAAAGCTCGCATATTCGCTTCTTTGATATTATCAAGATCTGAACGCCAGCCTATAATTGGATTATGATAAGAATGTTTCTGAAAAGCTGTGGCTCTGAGCTGTTTTCCAAGTATAGTACTCGGGTAATTTTCTCCACCTTCCAGTTCAGACACTATAACACTTCTCTCTAAATCGATCTCTTCCTGATCTAGCCTAGAGTTACGCATGCGATCAGATTCTATCTTAATAGCTAGTTCTAAATTCTCTGGTGCGAAATTCTCATAATAACCAGTATAATCATAGCTAGTAAAAGCATTAAAGACACCACCTTTAAGCTGAATCGCCTGAGCTATCTCACCTTTTCTAAATTCTTTAGTACCTTTAAACATCATATGTTCTAGGTAATGAGCCATTCCAGTTTCATTACCGATTTCATCACGGCTACCCACTCGATACCAGACTTGAAATGAAATTAGTGGAGCATTAAGATCCTGCTTTAATAAGACTTTCAAGCCATTATCTAACTTGTACTCATCTACACCATTGGATTTTTTAATAAAATTTATATTTTTTGGCTTATTCTTGCTTGTTGCCATGCTATCACCCATAATACTATACAGTAGGATAAGAATTAAGAGAGTGATTTGGTGATTTTTTTTAGACATGGAGCTACTTTCATCTATAACATGCTATCCTAGATTTTTGTTGTGTTAAAGCTAGATAATAAATTTTTAAATTTAGAACTTATCACTCCAGAAGGTATTTTGCTTGCTGATCAGGTTAAGAAAGTTAAGCTTTTTACCTCTCTTGGTGGTTTGACTATTTTACCTAACCACGCTGAACTAAAATCAGATATAGTCTCTGGCACTTTAAAGATTAGTTTCTACGAAGAAACGAAGGGTGATATTAAATATGATGTCGGTGATGGGGTTATAGAAGTTACCCCTAGCACAGTTACCATAATAGCTAGTTCCGCTAAGGAAAGGATCATAGAAGATCCGTATAAGCTATAATCAGTTTTGCTGCGAAGACGGTGAAAGCGAATGAATGAGTCAGGTGAGAAATCAAGCAGCTATAAATTCTTACTTTCAGGTGTCTTCGTAGCTTAGTTTTAATAAACATAGAATCCTTAAAATATTAAAATAAAGATTATGCCAAATAATATCTGGTTTTCAGAAATATTTAAAGATAATCAGGGATTAACTCTTAAAGTCTCCGAGGTTTTACTAAAAAAACAGAGTGTATATCAAGAAATTTTAATTTTTAAAAACCCACACCTTGGTACTGTTATGGCGCTAGATGGAGCCCTGATGTTAAGCGACTTAGATGAGCATATGTACCACCACGCTCTTACTAGTTATGGCATGCAGAATGTTTTGGGTAATGGCACTGCTTCTAATTTAAATATTTTAGTAGTCGGCGGCGGTGATGGCGGCATAGTTAGAGACCTTTTTAAAAAGTATGAAAAGTATATTAATAAGGTAACTATGGTCGAGATAGATGAAGAGGTTATCAACGCTTCTCTTAAATTCTTTCCTAAAATAGCTTCTGCTTTAAATCACCCTAAACTAGATTTAAGATGTGAGGATGCTCTTAAATTTATAGAAACCAGTCCAGAAGGATACTTTGATTTAATACTCTGTGATTCCACAGACCCCGTGGGCTTCGCTGCAGGACTTATAGAAGAAGATTTTTATAAAAAAGTAAAACGTACGATGAAAGCTCATGGGATATTCTGCGCTCAGTCTGGTTCACCTTTCTTCCAAAAAGATGAATTAGAAAAGGCTCAGAAGAATCTCGCTAAGGTATTTTCAGAAGTGCATACTTTTTATGCGCCGATGCTGGTTTACCCTGGGGTGATTTGGTCTTATACTGCTGCGGGTGAGGCTATTATAAATAAAAAGAATTTAGATTTAGCGGAGTTTATCTAAATTGGATCAATATAAAAAAAATTTTGTAAAAAAGAACGAGACGGATCGAGTTCTCCTCGAATCTTTTTAGCTTTATAGTTTAACCAAAAAAGAAATAATATGCCATAAAGGAATCCACCTAACATAATCAGGCAGACGATTATAGATTTAAGCTCAGGATTTAGCATTATTAACAACCTCCAATCTTTGGTCTAAATGCATCAGTATAGAATGAGAATATGCAAAAACAAATATCCCAATAAAAAAAATTAGAACACAAAATAAAAGCTTCAGCAAATTAAAATTAGTAAAACTAAGATTAGGGTTAGTCAAAAAAATAAACAGTATACTCAAAAATGGCGTACATAATACAAGCCCTGCTGTTTTAAATAGATCAGCCCTAAATTTCTCTGACTCAAGCCATACGCACATGTCTTTAATTCTGCTTTTTAAGCTCAGAAATTTTAAGAGGTCATTTTTCCCCAAAAAAGTTAATTTTGAATCAGGGCTATAATTAGCGTTGAGTGAGCGATGAAATACAAAATATAATGCCAAAATTTTTAGTATCTGCACCAAAATTCTTAATGACTCTCACAATAAGCTTCTGCGTGTTTTTCTTACAATTTTTATTAGAAATTTTAAAAGCTAAATACCCAGATATTTACGATAAATTATATTTCTCAGATCCGAATTGGAAAATTTCAGCAGATAACCTCAGCATCTCAAATATAAAAACGCTTGATCCTGCTAAAGAATTAATTAATATCGTCAAGCTGCCACCCGAATAAGACATCTTTTCCCCAATGTTGTTCGAGACAAATTGAGTGAGGATTTAAAAACACAAAATGGAATAGAAGACTTGAATACAGTAAAGGTAAAAATAAATAATGGATCGTCAATGACGTTCCAGAATGATCCCAAAAGTACCCAGCATAAGGTGATATTGGATGATGATCCAACAAAGGTCGAAACCATAAGTCATGAGAATAACTATGGAGTAGTCGCCTACATTTACCGCTTTGAACAATTTGCAAAAGACAAAGGATTTTTATGTCACCAAGATCATCATGCTAGATACTTCAAACCCTCTGATGCTAAATAAATCAATCCGCACTGAGCGTTTTCTCTATTCTTTTTATTTTCTAAATAATCTAAAAACGGCTCAAAGAGACAAACCCTCAAAAGTACAACTATAAGCTAAGATATTTAGATCACTGCACCCTCAATGCACACACCCCCCCTAATCTCTATAGTAATCCCTAGCTACAACCAAGCTAAATATATAGCCTATAACCTAGATAGCATATTGGCTCAGACTTACAGTAACTTCGAAGTGATATTTATAGATGATGGCAGCAAGGATAATACCGCTGAAATTCTTAAAAGCTATACAGAGAAAGACTCTCGCATTAAATACTTTTACCAAAACAACTCAGAAAGAGCTGTAGCTAGAAGCCATGGCATTTCTAAAGCTAACGGCAAATATATATGCCTAGTAGATTCTGATGATACTTGGCTGCCGCATAAATTAGAAACACAGTTAGCTGTAATGGAGAATGACCCAGAGATAATTCTCTGCTACGCTCCAGTAAACAGAATAGATCCAGAAAATAAACCCCTAAAGAACGCTGCTAGGCAGCAAAAAGGTTACTCGGGTTTAATCTATAAAAATCTTTTAATGAGAAATTTTATTCCCTCTGTAACGCCGATGATCAGAGCTTCTGTAGTGAAAAATATCGGGGAGCAAGTCACAGACTTTATTCCTTATGAAGACTGGGATTTTTGGTTAAGATTATCTCGCTGTGGTAAATTCCATCATATTAAAGAAGCTCTCGGTAATTATCGCCTACATCCTCAGCAGTCAGTGAAAAACGTAAAAGCCTCTCGCATAGAGGAGGTTACTATAAAAGTCTTAGATGCTAATACTCAAGAGTTTCTTTTAGAACTTGATAGGACAGTTACAAAACGTGCAAGTTCAAGCCTGAGGAGGACGAATGGCCGCAGCGTAAAGGCTACTATAAAAGAAGCTTACAGCTTAGCTTATTTACGTATCGCTTACTGGTACTTAATAGCGGGGGATTCTAAAATGGCTCAAGAAAAATTAAAGATTTCGCTTAGTAAAAATACTTTAAGATTCATAGACCCTCGTTTTACGGTTCTGTGGTTCTGTTCTTACTTAAGCTCTTTTAATAAAGAGCTGGTAACGAAATTCCTTGGAGGCTTTCATTGATCAAAACTGTTAAAGATTTTCATCAGCGTATTTTAAATAATAGAGATTACTGGATAAGAAAAGTTATCAGATTATTCACTCTTACGGGAAATGTATTCCCGCAGTTCCTTTTAATCAGTGCTTTAATAGCTTTTGCAGATGTTTATATAGGGCTAAAACTAGCTTTAGTTTGGGCTATGGGTTATGGACTAAATCTAATCTTAAAAAATACCATAAAGAAACTACGGCCACCTAAAGAGCATGCAAAAGTTCACGTCAAAGGCTATAGCTTGCCTTCTGGCCATGCCTTTATGTCTACGGTGACATATTTGGGGATTTGTCTTTTTTTCGACTTTAATATAGCAGCTAAAATAGCCTTAGCCACTATTCCATTTTTACTTGGACTATCAAGACTTTACTTAAAAGTCCATGATATATATGACATTTGTGCAGGTTGGGGCTTCGGCATTCTGTACTTATATATTTTTTTGCAAGTTGTTTGAAATTTAGCTATACTAAATTATAAATAAATTAATAATTTAGAAATTATCAACAATTTGAGGATAAGTTCGATTGCAAACGGCGATGATAAACGACGTCGACATCTCGCGATGTAAGACGCCAGAAAAAGAAAAACTAAAATTAAGTACTCCTGCGGCCGTGGGATGGAATCAACACAATTCAGGAACCTATAATTCTCAAATATCACAGGACTTAAATTCCTCAAATCCTACAATAACAGAAGATCTACACAAAACTGCCGGTAGGGGAGATGAATTAGCCGAACAACCTCAAGCAGAAATACCTAAAACACAAAATGATGCACAGGAAAATACTATATTTGATAAATTTCTTGAGGCTTTTAAATTTGCACCATTATTGCAAAAAGGGATAATCGACTACGCTGCTGAAGATTCCCTTATTAAAAAAATAGCCACAACGGCAATGAGCCAAATGGCTTTATTTGGAAGTCTAGCAGGCTTAGTACGTCCGGGTGGAGGATTAAGCAAACTCGGCAAAATAGGTTATCGAGGTTCTATTGCATTAGGATCAGTTTCTAATTTTCTTGGTGCTATGAAAATGAATAATCTGTCTTTTGCGATATTAAACGTATTTAAAGCTGCTCTTAGTGGGAATCTACCAAAGCTTTTAGGAATGAATATTCCTTATTTATCTGTCTATTCTTACACTGGCTTGATCAATGGTATTAATAATCACTTAACTTCTGGTATGAAAGCCTTTATGCCTGATGGTGGCTATAAAAATGTTGGTGATAGTTTTAAAGTTATAGGGCAACAATTTTCTCGTGTAGCAGATGCGATTAAAGAACATGGTCTAGCTGGAGCATTTAAACTTGAAAATACTTCAAGCGGTATTTACGGAACGGTGGGTGGTCTTGGTTTTCAAGTAGGTGGATTTATTATGAAGAAAATTGGTCAGATCACGCATAATCCTACTCTAGAGACAGTTGGTGGATTTTTAAGGGGTGTAGTGGGTAATATCGCTGTAGAGGTAAACAGGGTTGATAAAAAGACCCTAGCAGTTGGTCGTAAAAATGAAGTCAGCTCTGGCGTTTGGTATACACTTGAAGGTCTATCAGAGGTCCTAGCGAGCATTACGGAGCATTTGCCACTTCCTGAAGAGCAGAGAAATTCTTTGAAACAACGCTTTGAAGCTGCTCTTGGAGCTGCAGGGACGATTGCGACTCTTTGTTACACAGTAGCAAACAATACAGAAAATAACGCTGGATATAGAGATAAATCCATCCAACCAACTCTGGCTGATATTACAAAAGTCTCCTTAGAAACTGGTTTAGCTAAAATCCTCCCACAAAGTATTGTCAATAAAATTATTTAAACTGCCCCCCTTAATTTCTCCTACAAGACAAGCCTAAATGACTGAGGGAGAAGCGTTTCTTTGTTTCTTTGTTTTTTTCTGATTTTCTAATTCCATATTTTTTATAGCGATTGCTGTTAATTTCTTTTTAGTAATCGTTTTTCCCTTAATTCAGCTTAAGTCAAATTAATTGGGGCAGTTTTCAAATTCTTAACTAGTAGTTAACGTATATTACATACATATTAATATCCAATACCACTTTGGAATCTTCTCTTTTAAATTAATATACAAGGAATAATCTTTTGAATATACCTCTAGCCGTATCAAACTTAAAAGCTAAATCATTAGGGAATAGCCCTAATGAGCGCAGCTATAATGGCACAGCCAAATTCAAATTAGATGATTACAGTAAAGACTTTCTCCTTAATACTAGTGATGCTGGCTTCATTAATAATAGAGAAAATGATTTTATTACTAAAGCTTTTAATAGCCATAAATCTGCCAAAAATCCTAGTGAGCTAATGGCTAGTTTAGATTCTATGAATATGGATCTAATCAGCCTCAGCATCGGCGATATGGAGCCGCAAGTAGATAATCTGGGTTTCTCTATAATGGATTTAAATAAGTTTACGTTCATGGACGGGAATTTAGCAGCAGGTGAAGCTGATTTACTTGGAATAATACGCCAGCAGCTATTTCAAGCACAGAATATCTTGGAATCAAGTATTAGAAAAGCTCTTGCAGATCCGAATATAAATTCTGTAGATAAGCAGAAGCTTGAAAGCTATTTAAATAATATTAAATCTGCACGTGAATGGCAGCCACAAGTGATGACAAGCAAAGCCCAAATAGATTTCAATGCTTGGGCAAATGATAAAAATTCTTTAAATACTACAGGGAGCAAAACCCTTAGCGAGCAAGGCATTCAAGCTCTTAAAAGAGCAGAAGGGTTCTCTGCACGATCTTACTCAGATTATAGTCAGCACACTAATGGCTATGGCACTAAAGCAAAATATGCAGGAGAGACCATAGACCCACAAACTGCTGAATTAAGATTAAAAGATGATCTTAAACATCGTGAGGCTTTTATAAACCGAGTTGCAGAGGCAAGATTAGAAAAAACGGGTAAAGGTTTAAGCCAAGCTCAATTCGATTCTTTAACTATGATGGTTTTCAATCTAGGACTAGGACAGGCACACGAAGTACATCAAGCCGTTATAGATGGCAAGGATGAATTAGTACCTAAATTAATGAATAAATATGTACACGCTGGCGGGAAGGTACTTCCCGGCTTAATTTCACGCAGACAGCAAGAAGCGGGTCTTTATAGTTATGGTGCTGAGCAACTCAGCGAAGCTGAAATGGCAACAAGCTAAAGGCACTGTTACCGAACTTCAATTTCTGCGTTTTCGTCGTCCTCGGCTTTCAACTTGCACGTTCGGTAACAGGTGCCTACAGAAACTTCGCTCTGACTCCGCCCGCAGAGACAGCTTGGATTCCAGCTATGGTCTTCGCAGTCTGAGGATTAGTAAACTTAGCGATAGTACCTGCTTTCTTAAAGAGTTCTAAACTGTTAGCCACTACCGCTGTAGTTCCATCAGTATAAACTATCTCGAAAGATGTATCTGGTGGGAACTTCACCCCAGCTTTCTTAAGTTTAACGGTTACTATATTATTAACATTAACAGAAACATTACCTAATGCAGAGACCCCCTTACCTGTAGCGGCTATAGTAACCACATCTAAAGTAGTACTGAAAGATCTTTCTTCTGAGACGACTGTCAAAGTAAAAGTACTTGCAGTACTAGGAACGATAGCAGCATACTTGCCTGTTGCGAGCTTCCTTACTGGCACATTATTTACTTTAGCAGTAACTTCTACATCTTCAAAATCAAATCCATCAGTAGCAGGCGTATTAAACAGAGCAATTACAGTACCTTTATTAGTGATAGTAGAAGTGAGTAAAGTAGGAACTAAGGTATCAAAAAAACCGTCTTCTTTCGCTGGTGCTGTTATTTCCTGGACCTGAGCTACTAAAGGCGTTCTCGTACTAGCAGGTAGCTGGGTAAGTGTAAGCTTAGTTCTAGGAGTCGCTCTTAGACTCGCAGTGAAGCTACCATTATCTAACACTGGCACTGTAACACTTTCAGCTCCGCCACCCTGTGGATTAACTTGAGCTACGACCTGAATTAATGTACCAGGCTGTAATAGCCCAGCTGCTCCAGACACCGTAGTTCTAAGATCACCCGTCGCATCAGCGACACCATTAATAGTAGGTAGATCCGTAGACTCCGTCGTGATTAAAGTAGTAGCCGTTAATAATTTTAAAGCAGCATTATCAGTTACTGAGCTAATCGCATTATCTAATTTATCATCGGCGTCAATAACGGTATATTTCGCTAGATCATTAGTAGCGACACTGGCTGGATTATTCCAATTTAAAAGCGTTATCGGATCGGCAAGGGCAGTACCTGCATAAAGATCTGCGATAGCATCACCTAAAGTACTAGTACCCGAATCACCGATAGGGATAAAAATATTCTCCACTGGGGAGGAAGCTGTAACTTTAGAAACAGCATTCGCGACATTAGAACCTATGTTTTAAACAATTCTATATGACGCAAACGCCATTAAATAATGCCTTAATATTTGCATCTAATAATTAGTAATCCCGTTTTAAGGCTTAATATAATGTTTTAGATATTAATATAAGCTAAACAATTTAGAGTAAAACAGGAATAATAGACTAGCTAGTGGTAGTTTTTTAAGCTCTGAATTCATTAAACCCTCTCCACTAAATACTCAGTAATATTTCTCTCTTCTAAAGACAGATTTAGCCCGATGATATGCACGGCTTTATCCCGATCATGGCACTGTAGCGGAACTCCAATTTCTGCGTTTTCTGCACTAGAACCCGCCTTCACTACTGGTATATGTAAATATTTTTCATAATATTTCTTCTCTTTAATCTGCTCTAAAGCCGCAGTAGCAGAGGAATTAACCTTAAGCTCAAAAAGATATACATCCGTATCGCTTTCTAAAACTAAATCTATACGCCCTA
>DUDT01000015.1 GCA_005110385.1 Candidatus Melainabacteria bacterium
TTTCGCTCTAAATCATAGCTGTGCCATGATCAGGGACAATGTTAAAAGGCTAAGTAGGCGTACTTGGTGTACTACTAAAAGAATTCATATGCTAGAACATATACTCTATATCTATGCCTATTTTCACAACCTAGTCATAGATAAGGCTACTCTTCTTATGAAAAATTTGATTTGAAATGGGGGAAATGCTTCGCTCTCAGGGATTTAGGCTTGCCTTATAGGAGAAATTAATGGGGGCAGTTTATGTAAAATAAATAGGCTGCTGCATAAAACGCAGAAAATGCAGTTATGCCGTGGTCGTCTCTTTAATTAACTAAAGACGTTTCAGCTAAACTTACCTGACTAGCTTTTAAGTATGTGATTTCTAGATATTTAATTATCTCTTCTGCGACATCTACACCAGTAGATTCTTCAATTCCTTCAAGACCAGGGGAGGAATTGACTTCCATAATTAATGGTCCTCGACTGGACTGAAGCATATCTACGCCAGCTACTCCGAGTCCGAGTGCTTTAGCTGCTTTAATTGCGGTAATTTCTTCTTCTGCATTTAACTCTATAGCTGTTGAGCTGCCACCTTGATGTAAGTTAGATCTAAATTCACCCTCAGCTCCCTGTCTCTTCATTGCAGCTACTACTTTACCATTGACGACTATGGCTCTAATATCAGCACCAGCAGCTTCTTTTATAAATTCTTGAATTAATATATTTGTCTTTAAAGAAGAGAATGCTTCTATAACTGATTTCGCTGCAGCTTTAGTCTCTGCTAAAACTACTCCTAGTCCCTGAGTGCCTTCTAGTAATTTTATGACGAGCGGTGTGCCCCCAACTCTAGCTATAAGTTCAGGTATTTCTTGCTTTTTGGGGAACTTTGCGAAGACGGTTTTAGGGATTCCTAAGTTCATCATAGAAAAAAATTGTTGGGATTTTAATTTATCGCGAGATAATTCTATAGCCTGTGCTGAAGCAGTGCTGAGTACTCCTTGCATTTCAAACTGCCTTACCACGGCGGTTCCAAACATGGTTACAGAAGCACCAATTCTAGGGATAATCGCATCGACATCTCTGAGAAGATTACCAGGGTAATAAATCTGTGGCTTCTCACTCTCCATCATTAAGCAGCATTTGGTATGGTCAATGATTACTACTTGATGGCCTAGTCTTTCAGCAGCTGCTTTTAAACTCTGAGTAGAGTAAAGACTTCTTTTCCGAGATAGAATAGCTATTTTCATTTACTCTTCTTTACTTTAACTATTTTATAATTAGAATGCTCGGATTTTAAAGAGAGATCGTATAAAGTCACATCGACTAAAAACCCTTTATTTAAAAATTTTCTACCAAGCAAGACTGGATGTTTCATCACACTGCGATCAGTAAGTGAAAATTCGGTATCAAAGCTTTTACCAAAAAGTTCAATCTTGGTCTTAATGATGTAACTTATTCTAGAGCTGCCATTTGAGCTTTTAATAATTTTTTGTTTAAAGTCTTTTACTTTAAGAACTTTTTTCTCGTATAGAGGGTGACTAGGATCTAGTAATTCAAACTTAAGACTAAGTTTATCCGTATTTTTAGATTTAATCACCTTTATTTTATGACAGTGAATAGATGAGGTGAAGGCTCCAGTATCTATCTTGGCTTTGACATGCTTAAAACCAAATTCGGGGAATGAGACGTGCTCACTTCTACCAATAATGATTTTTTCTTTTTTGCTCATCTAGCAAACTGTTGTTCAAACCTACCAATAATTTTCCCTAACAGTTTATAAGTTAACTTGAATTCTCTTTGAGCTTTCTTAATTTCTTTAGAGATAATGTTCTGCTCATTAGAAGATAGGCTAACTACTTTTTCTTTTTTCAGTTTATTTAGTTTAGAAAACTGATTCTCAACATTACCAGAGAGTTTAGTTACTATTCTGATCATAAAATGCTCACGAGCAGAGTTAGCTGTTTTAAAGATATTTTTGAAATTTTTTGTCATCATTATAGCTTGTTTTTTAATAATTAAGTCTCTGTCAGACTCTTTAAGGTCTGTAGTTAAACCTATTTTAGATAAACCATAAATTAACCATTTAGTCGGATCGAAGTCATAAAAATGAATACCATTTCTGTAGTCAGACGGAAATTCGTGATGGAAATTATGGTAACCTTCACCAAAAGTTAAAATAGCTGTAATTAAATTATCTCTAGAGCTATGAGAATCTGAAAAATTCTGTTTACCAAGTGTGTGAGCCAGTGAATTTATAAAGAAAGTAGAATGATAGTTAAGGGTTAATCTTAAAGCTCCTCCTAATAAAAGACCACCTATTGGATCATGCCATACACAAGCTACTAGCATAGGAAGAATAAAACCGACAGTAAAACCTATCCTTAAATAATATTTGAATTGAAAAAGTACTAATTTATCTTTATAAAGATCGGCTACTTCCTCTGGATTATAAGCTCTTTTACCTTCATAAAATAACCAACCAATATGTGCCCACCAGAAACCTTTATTAATACTGTAAGGATCTTTATCTATATCATCAATAAACCTATGATGCCTACGGTGATCTTGGGACCATTTTAATGCTGTTCCTTGAAGTCCAGCTGCTCCAAATAGAAGAAAAAATATTTTAATTAACGGGTGAGCCTCGTAAGCTTTATGTGAAAAAAGTCTGTGATAACCAGCCGTAATACTTAGTTGAACGAAAGTGAACATTACAGCTGTAAGTATTATGGTATTTAGATTATAACTGCCAGACTTTAACCAGTAAATTAAACCTGCTATCGAAATTAAAGGTATTCCATTTAGGAATATGATATTAGTGTAATTAAGTTTAGTATTACTCAAAGTGAAACCTATACTTTTAATCTATAACACATTTTCCAATTATATATAAATAAATAGTTAAGACTTAAAAGTATTCCTCTTATTTATTACATAATATAACGTTTTATTGATTCTGCGGCAGTTCTGCCTTCAAATATAGCGGTAACCACAAGATCTGAACCTCTTACCATATCTCCCCCAGCAAATACCTTCGGGTTGTTAGTCTGTAGCCTATTTTCAGCTTTCTTGGATACTAAAACTCTACCAGAATCATCTGTCTCTATGAAATTTTCTTTGAGCCATTGTGGTGGATTGGGATTGAAGCCGTAAGCTATAATCACAGCATCCGCATTTAAAATCTTTTCGGAGCCGATTTTTAATACTGGCATAAGGCGCTTAGAGTTAAATTCTTTTTTTAATTCAGTTTCTACTGTTTTTAATGAAAGCCCCTGATTATTTTCATAAATATCTAATACTTGAGTATTCCAAATAAATTCAACACCTTCCTCTATGGCGTTTTCTATTTCACGTCTAGAGCCTGGTGTGTTCTGGAAATCTCTTCGGTAGAGGCATTTAACTGATTTGGCTCCTTCGCGAATCGCAGTCCTGCAACAATCCATAGCAGTATCGCCACCACCTAATATTACGACATCCTTATTCTTCAAACTAGGTATAGAGGACTGCTGCCAAATTTCAATTTCTGCGTTTTTATCCTCATTATGAGCAGCACTACCGAAATGAAAAATACTATTTATGCGATCGATTAAATATTCAAGTGCCATATACACAGCAGTACCTTGCTTTATATTAAGTGAGCCAGTTAGGGCTTTATAGGTGCCAAGCCCAAGAAAAACAGCTGAGCTATTAGCTTCTATTTCTTTAAAATCAATAGTATTACCGATCTCAGTATTTAAGATAAACTCTACTCCTTGATTCTCTAGGATTTTCCTTCGACGTAAAACTATATCTTTTTCAAGTTTAAAATTAGGTATTCCATAAGTGAGTAGGCCACCTATCTCAGGGTATTTATCATAAACTTTTACCGGAATACCACTTCTAGTAAGGAAGTCGGCGGCAGCTAAGCCAGCAGGTCCAGCACCGATAATCGACACTAACTTATCCTTGTGCCAAATAGAGCTTTTTTTTGGTTGCCAGCCTTGAGCAAAGGCTGTATCTGAAATATATTTTTCTATATTTCCTATACTGACAGCACCGTAGCCAGAATTAAGTGTGCAAGCTCCTTCGCAGAGTCTGTCCTGTGGGCAAACCCTGCCACAGATTTCCGGAAGGCTATTCGTCTCATTAGAAAGCTCAGCTGCTTTAATTATTTCGCCTTTAGCTATAAGCTTTAGCCATTCTGGAATATGATTTACGACAGGGCAGCTCCATTTACAGTAAGGGACTCCACAGTCGATGCAGCGAGAAGCTTGGTCTACACTGGTTTCCGTGTTGAAATTGCTATAAATTTCATTAAAATTATTAATCCTTTCTTCAGCAGAAGCTTTTAAAGGATCTTTTCTAGTGGAGTTTAGAAAGTGGTAATTGTCCATCAGTAAATAACTCCTCTATTTTAGAATCTAAGCAGTAAACTAAAGCGAAAGAATCTTTTAATTCATTATAATGCGAAATTATATGCTTAGCCCAAGTACTGCGAGTTAGCTTTGCATGTTCCTCTATAAGTGCTTTTAGGTAATTCGATATTTCATCTGCTGAAATTAGCTGCTGAGCCTTTTCGCTTATAATAATTTCATTTAAATCTTTCAGGTAACTAAATTTCACTGATTTAGTATTTATTCTATTCGCTAATTTAAACTCGGGATCAAAGATAAAAGCCTTACCACCAGTCATTCCAGCTCCTATTTCTATGCCACAGCTGCCAAGTATAACTACTGTGCCACCAGTCATATATTCACAGGCATAATCTCCAGCCCCTTCGATTACGGCAGTGGCTCCAGAATTCCTAATACCAAATCTTTCACCAGCTAGTCCTTCTGCGAAAAGCTTTCCAGAAGTAGCACCATAGAGACAAGTATTACCCATGATCACACTGTTCCTAGCTATAAAAGCCCTGTCTTCAGGGGTTTTAATGATAATCGTACCGCCAGAAAGACCTTTACCGACATAATCATTTGCAGCTCCTTCTAGATTTAGTATTAATCGATCTATTAAAAATGCCCCGAAACTCTGCCCAGCAATACCTTCTAGATTAATCTGTATCTGTTTTGCAGATTTCCCTAAGGTTTTTATTTCATGAGAAATACTTTCATCCTCAATGATAAAAGCAGATAAAGCTGTTCCTATTGAGCGATCTGCGTTTGATATTTTATAGGACTGCTTGTAAGCTTCAATTTCTGCATTTTCATGATTCTTTTTAGCTGTTTTGTAATCTTCTATAATTCTTTTACTGAGATGATTTCCGTCATTGAGGTGAATGTGCTTTTCGTCATTTTCTCTGTAAATAAGATACTGCTGCAGATCTGGGTTTCTAGAGTCTGCTGATGTTAGACTATTGGGGTTTATAAATAACTGAGAAAAATCTAAATTAGCTTGCTTGGAGGTTTTGGGGGGTTTTAGTTCTAATAAATCCTGCCTGCCGATAAGCTCGTTTAAGTTTCGGTAGCCTAGCTGAGCAAGATATTCCCTGATTTCTTCTGCGATGAAGTTCATATAGCTAATGACATGCTCGCTGAGACCGCGAAAATGCTCTTTACGCAGAACTTCGTTTTGGGTAGCAACCCCAGTAGCACAGTTATTTAAATGGCAGATTCTGAGATATTTACAGCCCAGAGTTATTAAAGCACTGGTCCCGAAACCAAAAATATTAGCACCCATTAAAGCTGCTTTAATAATGTCTAAGCCATTCTTAAGACCACCGTCAACTTGCAAGCTAATATTATCTCGGTAATTATTTTCAAGTAATAATTTATGGGTCAACAGTAGACCTATTTCCCAAGGGAAGCCAGCATAGCGAATAGAGCTAAGCGGGCTAGCACCAGTGCCGCCATCTGCTCCAGCTATGGTAATAGCATCAGCATTAGCTTTGCAGGCTCCTAAGGCTACAGTAGCTACTCCTAGGGAAGAAACTAATTTAACCGATATCTCGGCATTAGGATTTATTTCTTTTAGATCGTAAATTAGTTGGGCTAAATCTTCTATCGAATAAATATCATGATGTGGTGGAGGCGATATTAGAGTAGTCCCTTCTTTACTGTGTCTTAGTTTCGCTATCATAGCGTTAACTTTAAATCCGGGTAACTGACCGCCTTCCCCAGGTTTAGCTCCTTGAGCTATTTTTATCTGAATAACTTCAGCATTTAGAAGATACTCAGCTGTGACACCGAATCTGCCAGAGGCTATCTGTTTTATTTTAGAGTGACTATTCGTTTCTGTTCGTCTAATATCTTCGCCACCCTCTCCAGAATTAGATCTAGCGCCGAGTATGTTCATAGCCTCCGCTAAAGCGCTGTGTGCTTCTGGTGATATAGCTCCTAGTGACATCGCAGAAATAGAAAATCTTTTAATAATGCTTTCCCTACTCTCTACCTCTTCTATTGAGATCGGCTGTCTATCACTTTTAATATCAAAAAGATCCCTGATACAGAGATATTCTCGATTCGTAATTAAACTAGAGAATTCTTTATAAGCTTCATAATCATCATTTCTAACGGCTTCCTGTAGTTTTAATATACTTGGTGGTGTGAAACCATGTTCTTCAGCGTTTGGTAAGTATTTTATTATGCCGCCACAGTTTATTTCCTTACTGTTATCCCAAGCTTCTTTGGCTAATTCTCTTAATTCTTTCTCGTAGTCAGAGATTGATAATCCACCTATCACTGTTTGTTTTCCATTAAAACAGAAATTAAGAAAATCTTGATCTAAGCCAAGGATATCGAAGAGACCGGAACCCCTATAGCTATTTATAGTGGAGATGCCCATCTTCGATAAAATCTTTAATATGCCATTCTCTATACCTGTTTGATAATTACGGCAGAGCTGTTCTTTTTCATCTAAGCTTTTATCAAAGTGTATTTGATTAATCGCTTGATAGCTTAAATAAGGGTAAATTAGTGTAGCGCCGAAGGCTATTAAGCAAGCAAAATGATGAGGATCTTTAGCTTCACCAGTAATAACGATGATATTTACTTTAGCTCTTAATTCTTCTGTTATCAGAAAATAGTTTATAAAAGATGTAGCCATGAGTGGATGTAACTGATAGTGATTTTCTTTTATATCTTTATCGCTGAGTATAATTAGGTTTTTATTTTTACTAAGATTATTTAAAATGCTTTCTTTAACCTCTAGAAGTGCAGTCTTGATGTCTTTTGTAAATGGGATATTTAAATCTATCTCCTGAATGCAGTTTTGGTCATAGTGACTAAGTATCTTAATGTAATTGATTTGAGAAAGCACTGGTGATAAGAGTTTTATTCTTTTTTGACCTTCTGCAAAATCTTCGAATATATTACCAATCGCACCAATGTAAGTGTTTAGGCACATTACATTCTTTTCTCTAATTGAGTCTATCGGTGGATTAGTCACCTGAGCGAATCTCTGCCTGAAATAATCAAACAAGTTCCTTTTATGCAGAGATAGTACTGCAGTGCAGCTATCGTCTCCCATGGAGGATAATGCTTCTTGGGCGTTATTTGATAATGCTGTGTAAACTATATTCAGCTCCTCTAAGCTGATTTGGTTATACTTGTAGTAAATTTTTAAAAGTTTTTCGTCGAAATTTATTTCTTCTTTCACTAAAGAAAAATCTTGCTTTATCGTTTCTCTACTGCTTTCTATTAAATCGATATAATTATATTTAGATGAAATTAATTCTGTAATATCTTTATCAAAGAGTATTAAACCGGTTTTTAAATCTATCGCGATACTTTCACCAGCTCCTAGCTTACCTTTTAAAATTATTTCATTAGCTTTATAATCAGCTACGCCTAATTCAGAGGCTATGCAAAATTCGTTTTTATTAGTTAGTACATAACGTGCCGGTCTAAGACCGTTTCTGTCTATATTGCAAATAGCATACTCTTCATCTATGGAGGCTATAGCTGAAGGTCCATCCCAAGGTTCTATAAATAATGAAAAATATTCGTACATCGCCTTTAATTTTTTATCTAATTTAGGATTATCCTCGTATGCTGGTGGAACTAAGATTTTAGTACTGGTTAGTAAATCAAAGCCACCAGCTAAAAGTAATTCAAGCATAGAGTCCATGCTTTTAGAATCAGAGCCTTGCACGTGAATTAATGATTTTAAAGACTGTAATTCACGTAAGGGTTCTGAATAGTACATTTTTCTCTTAGCTTGAGCCCAGTTTCTGTTACCCTCAATAGTGTTAATCTCACCGTTGTGAGCTAAATGGCTAAATGGTTGTACTAAATGCCACTCAGGGAAAGTATTAGTGGAAAATCTTTGGTGAAATAGGCAGTTAGAGGTAGTTAGCTCTGTGTGTCTGAGATCAGGGTAGAAATTTCCTAAGTTTTCAGGCGTGAGCATGCCTGTGTAAGAGATCATTTTAGTCGATAGGCTAGCAAAGTGGCAGGTGATTTTATTTTCAGTAAGTCTTTTAGCGATATATAGCTTCCTTAATAAACTTTTCTCATTATGGGACTGCTCGTAAATTTCAATTTCGGCATTTTCGCCTGCCTTATGTTCCGCGTTAATAAAAAATTGATAAATCTGTGGCAGTGTTTCTAATGCCCTTTCTCCAAGTACGCTTGCATCATATGGAACAGCCCTTGTATGAATTAGTTTGAAATTCTTTTTTTCTAGCTCATCTGTAAAAGCTTTTTGAAAATCATTTAGTTTAGTCTCTTGATTTAGAAAGACTACTGCTATAGCTTCAAAATTAATATCAATAGAACTCTCTTGTTTAACTAGTTTTATGAAAAATTCTTTATCGATATTAAAAAGAACCCCGCATCCATCAGCAGATTTTCCATCCTTAGCTTTAGTGCCTCTATGTGATAGCCTTGCTAAGCCCGTTAGTGATTTAGCTAAGATTTCATGTGAAAAAATACCTTCTAAATTAGCGATAAGACCGAAGCCACAGCTATCAAAGTGAAAATCATCAGTAATATTGGCTAAATTCATCTCTTTAAATTCTATCCTAATTTTATGGACTGTTGCATAATGTGCAACAGTCTGCCCAGAGGTGACTGTTGCCAAGCGTGCAAGTTCAAGGCTGAGGAGGACGAATGACCGCAGTGTACTCAGGGTACATGAGGATCATGAGGACGACGAAAACGCAGAAATTGGAGTTTGGCAACGGTCACATGAGGATCATGTAAATAGTCTAGGTTTTTCTGTATAAATACTTAGTTCAAGTTATGGATTAATAGCGAGATATGGAGAATAAATGATTTAACTATGTCCCTATCTTCAATGTTTATTGGTAGGCAAGGAATCGCCACTCATCAAAAAGCAATTAATCTTACTACCAATAATATAGCTAATGTAAATAGTATTGCTTTTAAGAAGTCTAGTGTTGGTTTTGCAAGCGGCATCTCAAATGTAAGTAGTTTAGGAGGAGCTCCTACCGCTTCTTCTGGTGGGGTGAATGCTAAGGTGTTTGGCTCTGGAGCTTCAGTTGATTCTGTGAGTACAACATTCTCACAAGGTAGTCTTAAGCAGGTGGGTGATACAGCCAATTTAGCATTGCAAGGGCGAGGTTTTTTTGTTGTAAGTCCGACTAGTAATGTTACAGATAATGCAAGAAATGAATTCGTTTATACTCGTGATGGTACTTTTGATATAGACGCAGATGGTAATTTAGTTAATAGTGCTGGGCAATTCGTTATGGGAGCTGCATTCTATAACGGTACTACCAGTGAAATGAAATCGATAAATAGTCCTAATTATAAATCTGTGACATATTTATCTGATCAAACTATTGGATCAAGCATTGATGTTTCAACTAGTCCTTCTTTTACGACCTCCACGGGAATTGGTTTTCCTTCGATCAATACTAATGCAGTTTCAGAAATAAGTATTAGGAGTGGTTTAGTAGATTCTCCAATTGATATTAATGATGGAACTTTAACGATCACTCAGAAGAATGATCTTTTGGAATTTAGTTTTACCGATACTAGCGGTAAAATAGCTGCGCCTGATAATGTTTTTTCTAAAACAATTAGTACTAGCTTTGGATTTGATAGCAAAAGCAATACTTTTGTTCTGAGAAACGCTGCTGGTAAAGAAGTACAGATGCGTTTAAGGGTGAAACCAGAGATAGTAAGCTTAGGAGAAGTTTTTACAGGTTTTGATTACGATAAAAATAGTGGAGTTGGTAGTTCCCTAACATTTGATTCGGCTGCAAGTTCTCCTAAAACTCAAGTCGGCAATAGTCTTACCTTGGATGAAGATGATTTGCCGTATATAACAGCTGCAGATATGCAAGGTTTAATTGCACCGATTAAGTTACCACCTATATTCTATTCACCAGACCCACAGAGTGAATTACAGCTTTCTAAATATAATATAAGTCAAGATGGTACTGTGAGCATAGAGGGTGCTGGTACTACAGGTAGAATGGAAATCGCTCGTTTACTAGTCGCTAATTTTACCAATTATGAGGGTTTAATAAATAATGGTGCTGGTTATTACAGTCCATCTGCGAATTCTGGTGAAGCTGCTATTCAAGTGATAGGTGGACCTAGTAGTAATGAGAATCTTCATTTAGAATCGACTCAAATTATTTCTAATACTCTTGAATATTCTAATGTAGATATAGCTCAAGAGATGACCAAGATGATAGCTTACCAGAGAGGCTTGCAGGGTAGTGCTAGGGTAGTTACTGTTGCTGATGAGCTTTTGCAGGCTTTGATGAATTTATAATTCCCAGATTACTCTTATTGCGACTAATGGTTTTATTTCTTTACCTGATCTACTAAAACCAGTACCCAACTGAACGCTGTATTTATCACCAATCTCATAGTGGATTTGTGGTATAAAAGCCGTGATGTTTTCACTTTTATTGAAGCCAATATTATCGATTCGCCAATTGGTTTCTAAACCTAGTTTCATTTTTCTATTAATATTACGAAATAAGCTGGTATTGTTTAATAGTGATGTTCCATATTGATTATTAAAGATATTTTGTCTAAGCCCAGTTAAAGATAAAGTACTCCATTTTTTATTAAATTTGTAACCGTGAACATACATAAAGTCATTTTGAAAATAAGGTCTATCGAGTTTGGCTTTATGTATGCTTTGCCAACCATGAATAAATTTTCTATTAGTGGAGCGAGAAATAGTTCCTTGAAAAGCTAATTTAAGTTCTTCAAGGTTTTCATTCTCAAAAGGTAATTCTATTTCAACTGCATAGCCATCAGCGAAAGCATACTCTATTTCTGGACCCCAAGTACTGAATTCGTCTCTTCCCAAATTTATAATCCCAAGTGTGTTAAATTCAAGTTCGCCTTTTTTTGCACCTAGGGGTCTAACTAAGTCTATATGTAAAGGTTCTGGAATATTAGGTCCAATAGTACCAGATACACCAGTATTTTCATCAGCACTAGGGAGAAACTTAGCAGAGATTTTTAATGATGTAACACTGATAAAACTTAAAAGTACGAAGAAAAAGCTTATGATGAATTTCAGTATTTTCATTTATAGATAATTTAACATAATCTTTGAATAGCTACGAGCATCCTAAGTTCTGTAAGAAGATTCTAGCTGCCCACAGGCAGCTTTAATATCATGACCTTTCTCTTTACGCACGATGACAGTTTTCCCTTTACTATACTGTTTTACGAGCATCGAAAAGTAATGAATTCTATTATTGCTTGGTCTTTGGAACTCACTATCAGAGCAGCTTTGATTATAGGGGATTAAATTTATATGACAGTGTAAGTCTGCACAAAGCTTACCTAGGGCTATAGCTTTTTCGTTAGAATCATTCAAGCCTCTTAGTAAAACATATTCTATAGTCACTCTTCGGTTAGTTTTTTTAACATAGTTTTTCATAGACTGCATTAATTCAGCTATCTTCCATTTAGTGTTGATAGGTACTAAGTAGTCACGGCCTTCATTTTCTGCATCGTGCAGAGATAAAGCTAAAGTTACTTGCAGGTCCTCCTCGGCAAGTTTTTCTATCTGTGGTACAACACCGCTAGTAGAAATAGTTATGTGTCTTGCACCGATGCCGATAAGTGAACCTAGATCTCTAGTAGCTTTTATAACACTGTCATAATTATTTAAAGGCTCTCCTTGACCCATAAAAACTATATTAGAGACTCTAAGTTTTTCTAGATTCTGTATAAACTGTATCTGCTCGATGATTTCATCACTGCTTAAATTTTTTCTGAAACCTAAAGTCCCAGTGGAGCAGAAGGGACATTTTACGGCACAGCCAATCTGGCTGCTAATGCAGGCTGTAAGGCTGTCTCTATCACTAAAGCACATTAATACTGATTCGACTAAATTGCCGTCGCTTAGGCTAAATAAATACTTTTTAGTACCGTCACTACTAACCTGTCTTTCAATTAAGCTCAGGGAGCCTATTTTAAATTTGCTAGATAACTCAGCTTGCATTTTAGCTGAAAGATCAGTCATCTCCTCAAAGGTTCTAACTGATTTAGTATAAATCCATTTGAAAACTTGCTTGGCTCTGAATTTTTCTATAGATTCGGCTATAAACAAGCTCTCTAGTTCACTTAAATTTAAGCCAAAAATATTTTTTAGTAAAGACTCATCTGGCACAGAATGAATAATATCATTAATATGTTTTGAATTGGTGCAATGTGGCTATAAAAACCTTTGTGATCCCTGTAATAACGTGCCTTCCAACTTTAAGTAACATATGCAAACCCTCCTCCATTAGATATGTTTGCTTGTTCTTATAGCCTCATTGCTATGTTCTAAATTCTATGTCAAATTTAAATATTCAACTATCCTCCCGAGGAATGAATTTTTAATTATGAGCCTAAATTTTATTAAAATTTTGTATAATATTTAGATATTATAAAAATTAATACAGTGTTAATTTTGTGTATGTGAATTATGGATCTAAACGAAGAGGTCTTAGATCTGACAAAGAGGAGAGCTGATATGTGTATGGGAATGAGAACTGTAGTTTGTGATGATAATGAAGAGGTTCGTTTAAGAATGAGGTCTTATCTTCAATCTTACGGTAATGTTGAGGTGGTGGCTGAAGTTGATAATCGAGATATTTTAATGTCAATTATTCAGGAAACTTCACCTGAGTTGCTTATGGTGAACTGGATGATGAATAGTATCTGTCTAAAAAGCCTAATAAGTTTAGTAAAAAAAATAAATCCAGCGATTAAGATTTTATTTTTCTCCGCGGATGAGAATTATCATGAAATTTTGGAATGTATAGACTCGGGTTTCTTTGCTAATATCTGTATGTCAAATGAATTAGTAACTAAATTATTTAATCATGGAGAGAGAGATTCGATGGCATTTACAGATAAACTCTTTTTAAAAGATTTTTCTTTATCGAATCGAGAATTAGAAGTATTAAAATTAGTAGCTAGCGGCAAAAGTAATTTTCAAATTTCAAAAGAATTGTATATAAGCTTGGCTACGACTAAGACACACGTGAGAAGCATTTTAGGGAAATTAGGTGTGGTAGATAGAACTCAAGCTGCGATTAAAGCTATTAAATTTGGCATTGAACCAGATATGTCTTCTGTTTTAGTGAAGGGATTATTCACAAATGTGCAAGTTCAAGGCTGATGAGTAGCTTTTAAAATAAGCTACAGCTGTCGATGTCAATAACTAAACGAGTTTTGTGCAGTGCTTTATGATTAAGAAAGAGTGATTTTAAATTACTTTCGATATCTGCTCTGTTGAGAGCGATTTTGCAGAGTAGATGATAGCGATACTGTTTGTTAATTTTAGTAATTTGGCACTGACTTGGTCCGAGTAGCTGTAGTGGAGCTGCTGTTTCTTTAATGGTTTCTGTAAAGTAGTCATAGATTAGCTCATGGAACTTATTTATGTTATTTATCGCAAGAACCTCATCTTCACTACTACTGATAAAGCGAACTAACTTACTAAAAGGTGGATAATTAAATTCTTCTCTGAGTTTAATTTCTTCTGCATAGAATTTTTCGTAATCCTGTTCCTGAGCTAAAAGTAGGCTAGGTCTATTATTTAGATATGACTGGAAAATAACTTTTCCTTCCCTATCTTTTCTGCCAGCTCTTCCCGAAACTTGGGTGAGTAGCTGAAAGCCTTTTTCTTCAGCTTGATAATCAAGCTGCGTAAAACATGAGTCAGCTGCAATGACTCCTACACAGGTTACTAAAGGATTATCTAATCCCTTTGCTATCATTTGTGTGCCGATAAGTATATTTATTTCTTGGTTTTTAAATTTTTGAAAAACCTCCAAGTGATAATTTTTCTTTTTAGTGGTGTCACTGTCTAATCTTGCTACTTTTGCCGTAGGAAAGGCTTTCCTAACTTCTTCCTCTAATTTCTGTGTCCCCAAACCAAAATATTTAATAGAGCTAGAAGCACAGGCAGGGCAGCTATCGGGGTGTTTCTCGCTGTGATTACACAAGTGACAAATAAGTATATGTTTATCTGAGTGGTAGACCATTTTACTGTCACAGTGGCTGCATTTATAGATATAGCCACAATTACGGCAGAATACATGACTGGAATTTCCGCGTTTGTTTAAAAATAATATAGTGGCTTCGCCTTTATTTAAACGATCTTCCATTAATTCTCGTAATTTTTTTGAGAAAATAGATTTATTGCCAAGATTAAATTCTTCTTTCATATCTACTATCTCTACGCCAGGCAGAGGGCTTTGGTTATAACGCTTTCTAAGATGTAGTAATATCCAGGCTGATGATTGATGGCTATCTTTATTCTTGGTGTCTGTAAAATCATTTCTGGAATTGGTTTTTCTGCAAGCTGCTTTCTGGTAGGATTCTACGCAAGGCGTCGCTGAACCTAAAATCAGCAAAGCATTATTTAATTCAGCTCTTTTCTCTGCGATATTTCGTGTGTGGTAGCGTGGTGCAGGCTGGTCTTGCTTATAAGAATTTTCATGCTCCTCATCCATGATAATTAAACTTAAATTAGTTACTGGTGAAAATATCGCAGAGCGCGCTCCTACGACTATGACGGATTCCTCTGTCATTAATTTCATAAAGCTATACAGCCTTTCTTGTTCATCAAGGGCACTGTGCCAAATCAAAATTTCTTGATTTGGAAACCGCTGCTTTAATCTATCTATAAGCTGTGGGGCTAAAGATATCTCAGGCACTAAGAGAATGACACTCTCTTTTCTTTCTAAAGTATCTTGAATCAGCTCAAAATAAATTTCTGTCTTACCTGAGCCAGTAATGCCATGGATAAGGAAGTTTTTTATGGGGTTTACTTCTTCAGCACTATTTTCTTTGATATGTTGGTAAGCAGCTTCTTGTTCTGCCGATAAGCGATTAGCTAATTGTTGAGAAATCCCATCTTGTTTTTCATTAAAATCATAATCCTCAAATTTCTCTAAATAGTTTCTTTGGGATGCTTCTAATTTAAGATTATAGTGATATTTAATTTCAATTAAGCTGCTTGATTGAAGTTTAGCTAAAGCTTGATTTAATTTTTTTGTGGGTATTTTACACAGAGCTTTAAGCCTATTGAATTTAGCTTTTTGTCCACGGCAGTTTTTTAATTTTTCTAGAACATCTAAAGTTATACTATCTGTAAGATTACGGAGCCTTAAATCTAGAGACTCACTTGTAATATCTTTTGTTTTGCTTTTTTTTTGAGTTTCTTCTGTTTCGAGATGCAAATAATAGATTTCTTTTTCAGCATTAGGAATATTTGCAGTATTTATTACTGTAGATAAAACTTGAGAATAAGCTGTCGCATAATATTCACCAGTATATTTAATAATTTCAATCAGATCTCTATTTAAATGAATTTTTGGGTCGATTAAATCTATAATCTCTTTAATTTTAAATTCGGCCTGAACGTCTTCTAAGATTTCAATAACTAAAGCTGTAAGGACTTTATCTAAAAGAGGAACGAAAACGAAAAAACCTACTGCGATATTTTTACTTAATTCATCTGGAATTGAATAGGTCAGCGAGTTATCAGTCTGATTACTAAAAGATTGTGAATTGTTTAGAAGTATTACTTTGCAAAAAAGCATTTTTTGTTATTATAATACTTCGTTAAGGACACTTAGCTCAGTTGTCAGACAGCCCCGCTGTCACATCTGAAAAAATCTCGGAAACGAGATGCGATTTGTCTGAACAATATGGACACTTAGCTCAGTTGCTTGACAGCCCCGCTGTCACATCTGAAAAAATCTCGGAAACGAGATGCGATTTGTCTGAACAATATGGACACTTAGCTCAGTTG
>DUDT01000016.1 GCA_005110385.1 Candidatus Melainabacteria bacterium
GATAGTCATAACTCAAAGTCTGCTGTGAAAAGGATTTCCTGCATTTTTTACAGTAATATTTCTGAATTATTTTTCTATCTGATTTTCTCTCAAAAAAACCACGACGAATCACTGTTCCCTTAGCTTTACATATCGAACATTCATCAAGACCATGTACTCTTTCTCTCATTCATAATATTCTCCCTCCATAACCCCTCTGCTTTTTAGGGGTCATTTTTCCCCAGATTTATTTAAGTGAAGTTAATTGGGGCAGTTTAAAACTAATTATTAGGACATATTGAATTATTTATTAAAGAGTGTTTATAATATTGTTAATTGCAAAGAGGCATCTAGTCCAAAGACGACTAAAATGGATTTAAATGTTTCTCACTAGTAACTAATATGAAAAATGAGAATGATTTGTCCTCTACGCCTTTCACTGCTGAAACCCAGTCTTACAGGGATGCTTTATCTAAAATAGATGTTTTTTTTAAGTCTAATACTGAGCGTATTTCTCAATTATGGGAGACTTATTCACCTATATCAGCCCTGTCATCTGGATTCAGATCACTAGAGGCTACTTTAATTGAAGCTTTCCCAGTAGAAAAATCTCTTAGAAATTTTGGGATTTTATCTCTAATAGCCTTAATAAGTAATCCAGCCTTTGGGGGTTCCCCTTTTTTACAAGGAAATATTTTTAGAATTTTAATGGATATGGTTTTCCTTGTATCAGTAGTCGCAGCTTTCGTCTCCCTCTGTAATTATTCACACCGTGAATATACTACTTATCAAGCCCGTCTCCTACAAGAGAGAAGACGAAAGTATTTATCAAAGGAGAGGGCCTGTCGTAGAGATAAGCCCATAAAACATCTTCACAGACTTGATCGTGAAAAGGTACTCACTAAGCAGTCTTAAATATGCATGGATTAATGCGAAAATTAAGATTATGAGCAGTCCCATGAAAGCCTTAGTCTATTCACCCGCTGCGGCAGCTACAGCTTTTTTAGATTTAATAGAGTATGAAACACCTCAGGATACTGAATATTCTTGCTTGATAAAGGTTTTAGGCTGTGGAGTCTGTGGTTCTGATTTACTTAAATTAGAGAGAGCTTTAGTGAAACCTAATACTGTCTTAGGTCATGAAATGGTCGGAGAGGTATTCGAAATAAATGAAGCTTTAAGCAGAAAATATAATTTAAAAAAAGGTGACAGAATAGTATCTTCGCATCATGTACCTTGCGGGAAATGTAATTATTGTCTTAATGATAAGGAAAGCCTCTGCTCACAGTTTAAATCAACGAATTTTAATCCAGGAGCCTTCTGTGAATATTTAGAACTCAGTGAAGATCATTTAAAACATACTGTAATAAAATTGAATGAAGAAACATCTAACCTCTCCGCAAGCTTCACTGAGCCAGTAGCCTGCTGCATTAAAGCGATAAAAAAATCTGGATTATTCGCACATAAAGGCTCTACTACTGTATTAATTCTAGGACTTGGTTCTATTGGTCTTATTATCGGTAGGCTTATTAATTATTATCGCAAGCATAAAGATCTTTTACACTCCTCCGTCTCAGAGTTGTATACCCAGCAAAACTACTATCAAGAAGGAATCAATCTCTACGGCTGCGACCCCATAGAAACTAAGCTAAAGCTCGCAGCAGAAAGCGGTTTTGATAAAGTCTTTAATGATATAGCTTTAATAAATAACGCTGAAAAACCAGACTACATCTTTCTTTCAGCAGGTGCAAATATATGTATCGATTTAGCCATTAGCTATATCCGCGATGGCGGCACTATCGTCGTCTTCTCTAGTGTCCCCGATAGCGCTAAAGCCTTTACTAATAATGATATTTACTATAAAGAGTTAAGCATAATTAGCAGCTATTCACCGAATCTGAGTGATCTTAAAGAAAGCTATCAGCTTATCTCAGAGAATAAAATCCGAGTCTCTGACCTAATTTCACACACCGCTAATTTATCTAATCTCGGTGAAATCATCGTGAAAGCTCGCAAGGATAATGGTATTAAAGTCTACTTAGACCTTGGAGACCGTGCGGTCATTCGTCCTCCTCAGCCTTGAAACTGCACGTTGTGCAGCGGTCTCCCCTTAGTTAGCGCGTTAAGCAGTACTCTTGATAACTACGATAATTTCTCTGAATCTCTTCCATGCTATCAGCACCGAATTTCTCAAGAAAGGCTCTTGCGATAGTGAAAGCTAACATCGCTTCTAAAACCACTCCAGCAGCAGGCACCACACAAACATCTGACCTTTCAAAATGAGATTTAGAATCATTTTGGGTTTCTAAATCAATAGAATCTAAAGTGGAAACTAATGTAGGAATAGGTTTTACGCCAACTTTACAAACTATCGGCTCACCATTACTCATACCACCCTCTATACCACCAAGGTTATTAGACTTACGAGAATAACGAAATTCTTTATCTACCTTCTCTTTGGCAAGGAAAATTTGATCTTGAACTACAGAACCTGGATGTTCTCCTACTCCCTTCCCCATGCCGATCTCCACTGACTTAACAGTATGAACACTCATTAAAGCTTGTGCTATAAGACCATCTAATCTTCTATCCCACTGAACATGGCTACCTAAGCCTATAGGCACGCCCACAGCAAAAACTTCTACTGTACCACCTACAGTATCACCGCTTTTGCGGATTTTATTTATATATTCTTTCATCCGTGTCTCTGTTTCAGAAGTATCGCAGATACGTAATTCTGAAGCCTCGACTTTATCTTTAAAGCTCTGATAATCAAGACTCTCTCTTAAAGCTTCTGCAGATTCACTCAGACCGATCTCACCGATATTTAATACATGAGAAAATATATCTATTCCAAAATTCGCTAAAAATTTTCTGCAAATAGCCCCGACTACCACTCTAGAAGTGGTTTCTCTTGCAGATGATCTCTCCAGAATATCTCTAACATCCGTGGCATGATATTTCACAGCACCAGCTAAATCTGCATGCCCTGGTCTTACCTTGGAAATGAATCTAGCCGTAAGCTGCTCACTTACCTCTGCGATAGATTCATCTACTGGAGCAGGGTTCATAGCATAAAGCCATTTTTCATGATCTTTATTAATAATCTTTATGCTTACAGGTGCTCCACCAAAGCTTCTTCCATGTCTCACACCACCAGTAAAGAAAGCCTGATCTTTTTCTATCTTCATGCGGGCACCTCTACCGTAACCGCCTTGGCGTCGCTTTAAATCTAAATCGATGTCTTCTTTTAAAAGTGACATATTCGAGGGAATCCCCTCTAGGATTATGTTTAATTCCGGTCCATGGGACTCCCCAGCTGTAAGGAATCTAAGAGTCATTAGCTTTTAACCCAACGCAGAATCTGAATCCAGCTATTTAACATCTTAGCTCTACGGTCAAGAGAATCTAATAGATTAAGTCTCTCAACATGGGTCAGTTTACCCTTTTTTAATTTATTTTTAAGAAAATTAAGTGATTTAGTGTCATTAGCAATTTCACGCTGTATATATCTAAAGCTAAAAGCCTTATGGCGAATCTTACGTGGACGAAGACTATCTTTAGTGGTCGCTTCTGTCTCTTCTGTAAGTTCTATTTCATCTAAATCTCCGCCCTCTTCTTCAGCTAGAGCATCTAATTCGAGTGCCTCAGCCTGAACATCCTGCTGCTCTACGTCAAATTTAGCTTCGATTTCTTCACTTTCAATAAAATCCTGAATATAAGAAGGTTCCCTCTTAGCTTTCTTAATAAATGGCTCTCCCTCAGCATCTTTAGCTGAAAGTATAATCCCAGACTCAGAGACGGTTTCCTCGCTTAAATGTTCAGAACTAATTAGTGAATCATCTGCCTTCTCGGAATTAAAAGAATCAGACTCCTCTACAGATGTGTCTGAATTATCTTCTACGATATCTAGGCTAGCCTGAGCTACATCAGATGAATCCGTTTTCTCTGATTTTTTATTTCCCTCTAAAGCTTTCTTTTCTTTTTTACGCTCATCATCGAAAAGCTGTTTTATATCTTTATTACGCTTCCCTTCTGCTTTAAGAGCCATGACTCTGCGCACGATAGCTACTACATCATCTGTAAGATGAATATTTCTTTTTACCTTTAAATTAGGAAGCTCAAAAAACTTCAAAAGCTTCTTCAGAACTAGATCCGTAATCTCTAATTCCGCAGCTAACTCTTTTACTGTTATTAAATCACTTTCTGACAAGATGTTTTATATTATGCAACGTTTCTAATACGTTTGTGTGCTCTTCCTTTTTTAAGCTCAGCACTAGTGATGCCAGACTTAAGATGAGGAAAGGTTTTAATAGCTTTAGTAGAAACTTTTATTTTCTGTTTTTTACCATCAATAATGGCAACGATAGTCTGAAGATTAGGCTCAAATCTTCTTTTAGCAGTAGGGTTATAGTGAGATCTTAAGAAAGCGTATCTCCAGCCTTTACCTGCTTTTTTACCTGTTATCGCACACACTTTTGACATAATACTTTTTCCTAAATTTCTTCCCTTAAAAACTCTTAGTGATTTACTGTAGTCGTGAAAGGCATTAAACCTACAGCTCTAGATCTTTTTATAGCTCTTTTAACTTTTCTAATTACCTTAGCTTTAAGACCGGCTTGGCGAAGGTTAAGTATTTTACCAGTGTTATAGTCGATAAAATTCTTAAGCACGTCAGTGTTTTTATAATCAACCTCTCTTTCATCTACCACGATGATTTTAGGGGTTTTCTTAAAGTTCTTAAATGGTTTTTTAGTGAAGGCCATGAGAGTGAAAATTATAGCATTAGTTTTTATTGGTGTTAAGTGTTTCGGGGATCTTTTATTTTGAGTTTATTTTTTTAGATTGAGTCTTACCATTATCGCCCGCATTTACGCCTGAGGTACCAGCATCAACATTCTTAGCTCTCACTACTGAACCTATGTGAACGAACCTAGAAATATCCTCTCCATGGTCCTTAGGACTATATTTTTCTCTCTTATTACCAGAATAAAGAGAAACTTCTGTAGGTTGTTTCCCTTGCATTAACTCACCTACTGATTTCTTATAATCAGGGTGCATTATTTTTCTGCCATCTTGGCGCAAAATTACGGCAACTTTTATGGGTGTTTCGGACTCGGGAACAGCTACTTCCTTAGCACCATTATTACTTGCTGCAGCAAATTCATCGCCAACTGTTACCCTGCGAGCTCCACCAGATAAGGCACTTAATTGTTTATTAGTAACAAATTCTCCAAGTGAACTTGCATGAGAAGTAACAATACCAGCAACTCCCTTATTCAGTGCAGCAGCAATGGCTTCTTGTACTTTAGAATTCACTTCATCAAAAACAATTATCTGGGCTCCATGATTTTCAACAGCTTGCTTAACTACAGTTTCATAGTCTCCACCTGGTGGAACAGACATTCTAATTACACTGTTACCCAAAACCGAATGAGGCTTAGGCGAGGCACCACCTACTTCATTTGCCCCTCCTTCAATGAGAACAACTCTTTTTTTCTGGGAAACTGTCTCTATAAGTGTTCGAAGTAAAGAGGTTTTACCTGTGCCCGGAGGACCTAGAAGAATGATTGATTTACCATGCTCTGCATAATCTCGCAAATCATTTACAAGCTTCAAATCTTGCTGAGTAAAAGCTCTTCCAGGACGAAGAGTGAGGACAAAATTCTTAACTGAAGCAAATGCTCTCTCAAAAGGATTCTTAGTCTTTGCACTCTTCTCATCAACTGGCAAATCACCCGAAGAGAACCAAGACACTCTATGTAAATCTTCTATCTCACCACTACTATCTGTAGATGGCTTAAGGTTAATCCGCCCTGTCTCAAGGTTTTGTGGGGTACCTAATTTACTCTTAATCTTAACCATATCCTCCTCAGAGATTGGATCGTTAGGCAATATTATTTTAGGTTCACGATTAATGACAGTTAATAATGGTCTGCCTACTTGTACGGTAATTTCCGTTATCCCAGATTCATATTCTTTAAGTGCTGCCTTCTGTTTTTCTGGCAAGACATCGAGAAGTTTACCGAGTTCGCGAGCATTGAGAGCAGCTATATCTTGAGGAGGGAGCCCTGCAAGAACCTCTGCTGTGGTTCTACCTTCTTGTTCGCGAGCTTTTTTTAATTGCTGCTGCAATTGCCTAAGTGTCTCATCAGACACAGGTAATGCTTGTTGCAATCGCTCATCATCACCTATTTCGTTAGGAAATTGTGTTGTTGTTTGTGGTTGATTAATACTAAAATCCATCCACCCAATTTTATATCAAGTAAGACATATTTTTCAAGAGAAAAAATATAATATTATCTAGAGTTTTATGATAATAATTTAACATTTAATTTCTTAAGCACAAAAATGAAACTATAAGCTAACCTCTAAAAGCTAAACTTCTATTTATGCCTCTATATTTAATCGCTACTCCTATTGGAAATTTAGAAGATATCACTCTGCGTGCCTTAAGGCATCTTCGCGAGGCGGATTTAATTTACAGTGAAGATACACGTGTCAGCATAAAGCTTTTAAATCATTTCGAAATTACCGGTAAAAAACTTATTAGCTGCAATAAAGAAAATGAATTTAGGCGCACAGCAGAGATAAAATCCTCTTTAACAGAAGGGAAAAATATAGTTCTTATCTCAGATGCTGGCACACCACTCATCTCAGATCCAGGTTCGCTTATACTTCAAGAACTTTGGGGATTATCTGAAGAAAGCTTTATTCATGAAAATCGAACACCTCATGTAGTTCCGGTAGGAGGTATCTCTTCTTTAACATCCGCACTTAGTGCATGTCCGTTAGACACTTCTCGTTTCGTCTTTGAAGGCTTTTTACCACATGGCGGGAAACAGCGTCGCAGAGTTTTAAAGAGACTCTTAAATGAAGAAAGACCTATAGTTTTTTTTGAAAGCCCTCACCGAGTGATGGATACACTAGAAGATTTAGAAAAGCTTTTTAACGCTGAGGCTGAGACAGTAGCAGATCAAGAAAAATTATTTCCTGAAAATACTTCGCTTGTTTTTATCGCACGTGAAATGACTAAACTCCATGAGGATTTTTTCCTTGGCGCCCCTATAACCGCAATCAAATGGCTTCAAGATAAATTTCCCACTGGTAAAATCCAAGGTGAATTTGTGCTAATTTTTAAACATGCTTTTCGTAACGAATCACGCTAAGAAAAATGGCAGAGCATCAGAAATAGATAAACCATTTATTTTTGAGCAGGGTGATAATGAAGTCGGGCAGCATATATATTTTTGTGAAGATAAAAACGGCATTCAGACTGAGATCGGCTCAAATAAGCTGTTAACCAAGCTCAGAGAAACAGATGCGCAGGAGTTATTAATTTATTTTCATGGCTTTAATGTTCAGCCAGCTCAAGCCATCGAGCATGGACGCAAAATGCAGGGGTTTTTCACCCAAGTAGGTGCTTCTATAAAAGTAGTACCTTTTATATGGCCCTGCGGTGATAAAACTGGAATCATTCGAGATTATTATGACGATCAAGACTCAGCGAATGCAAGTGCTATTGCGTTTGCTAGAATGATGGCTAAATTTATGGACTGGCAAGAAAAAAACCGAGATGAGGGAATCGCCTGCATGAAAAGAGTAAACATTTTATCTCACTCCATGGGTAACAGAGTTTTTAGAAATAGCATGGCTTACTGGCTCAAAAACTACTCTAAAACAGCAAATGCTCCTTTTTTGTTTCGCAACGTCTTTATGGTAGCTGCTGATATAGCGAATCAGTCTTTAGAAAAAACTCAAAACGGTTATGTAATCTGTGAAGCCTCAAGAAATGTCATCACCTACTTCGCAAGTGATGATCAGGCACTTAGAGGTAGTAAAGTCGCCAATGTAAAACGTGGACAACTTACACGTAGATTAGGTCATACAGGGCCAGAAGACATGAAAAAATCTAATAGCCCAGTGCCAG
The DNA here is from genome assembly GCA_005110385.1 of Candidatus Melainabacteria bacterium. Taxonomy (GTDB): domain Bacteria; phylum Cyanobacteriota; class Vampirovibrionia; order LMEP-6097; family LMEP-6097; genus LMEP-6097. The sequence goes on from DUDT01000016.1 coordinate 7,910, forward strand.
ATAACGTCTTTGCGGTAGATTGTAGTGACGTAAACAGTGAATATGACAGCCCCATGGGGCATTCATACTTTATAGATGATAAAAATGGTAAACCTAATAAAGTTTTCCTGCATATCGCTGAAACTATAAAAATGGGCAGAATAAAAGCTGACCAGCATAGGATTTTAGTAATCGAGTAAGTTAATTCGTAATGTCTGACTTGAGCAACCTACCATTAATTTACCTAGAACGCAGAGATGGGGGAAAATACCTTACAGCCCCTTCTATTAAAGAGGCTTTACGGCTAGGTGCTGCAATACATCAAGCAAGGAAAGATGCTCTCATAAAAAAGCTTGAAGCTAGACGGAAATTCCATAGATTATCCACAGAGACGCCTCAAGAAACTAATAGACTCTTTTTAGAATCCTTGCAAGACTCTCTATGGGAAAACATTTTAAGCCTTAAAGCATTGAGCGAACTTAATCAGCATAATCATAGTTCTGAAAATATACTTAATGAAGAGAAGTTTGCTTTATTAAATAATCTAAAAAAAGCTCAATCTTTAGGTCTCTTAAAAGTAATCCCAGACCTAAACGAAGAATCTGGCACAGAATTTACTCGCGGTGAAATTAAATTACACCGCTCTATTGACCCTAGTTATTCAATCGGCAGTGGTGATAGATCTAAATTGTACTTTATGTTAATGAATAGCGAGAATTCACAGTTAGTCTCGAAACCCTTATTAAGAATCTTCTCGAACGAAAGAAATCGCCAAAACCCCTTCTACCACTTGAATATAGAATTTACAGGTACTCCTAAAAAGAATATTAGTCTTGTTAATACTCTTTTCAGAAATACCAATAAGGCAGAAACTAGACTAGAATTTGAAGAGTCTCGAAATAGGCATAGCCGCGTTTTAAAATTATTTCAGGCAGAAAATAATATTTCAGAATACTTATTTGAAAATAAGTTAGGAAAAAAAGCATCGCCTAAGGATAATTTAAACCTTCTGAAATCTATAGTTGACTTGCTTTCAGTACAAAAAAGTCAACCAACAGCAAGAAGCGGTCAAATAGAATCAGGAGAAACATTTGAGGGTAAGCCTTTCTATAGAGATAAGCTTGTTAACACTTCTAGAAAACCCTTAGACTTTCATACTGGCTTTATTAGCACTGAAAACCTAGAAATTCAGTTCCTGATTTTCGATGATAAAGAGAGGAAAACTATACCTAAGCTAAACCTTAAACTAACTGATAAAATGAGGGGGCATTCTAAATTACTCTTGCTTGACGCAGAAAAGTTTTCTGAACTGAGAGATGATTTTCAAACCTATTTAAATAGTTTCTTATCCTTTATCCAGAAAAAGGAATCCAAGCTAACAACCTCGAATCCTCCAGAATTAAAGAAACCAAATCCACCACCATCTAGGTCTTAAAGGTGTGCCGTTTCTTCTTAAATAATCCCCTTAGTAGTCCTAACCGTATCTTTTATACGATCATCTACCTGCTTCGCTGCATCAAAAGCTAAAGCAAAGGCTTTAAAAGTTCCTTCTATGATGTGGTGACTGTTCACTCCTGTAATCTTATGAAAATGAGCACAGATAGCCGCTCCCTGAGTTAATGCACGCCAAAACTCAATACAGAGTTCAGTTTCAAAAGTATTAATTCTTTCTTTATCTACTGGCACATCATAAACCAGATACGGTCTAGTACCTAAGTCTAAATCACAGGTAAGCAAAGCCTCATCCATCGGTACTCTTGCACTAGCATAACGTTTAATACCTTTACGGTCCCCCAAAGCCTCTTTAATAGCCAAGCCTAGGACTATACCAGTATCTTCTACGCTGTGATGGTCATCTATATGATAATCCCCGACTGTTTTTACAGAAAGATCTATAAAAGAGTGTCTTCTGAACTGTTCTAGCATGTGATTAAAAAAGGGCACTCCAGTGTCTATGACACCTTGGTTACAGCCATCTAAATTAATCTCCACAGAGACTGAAGTTTCCTTCGATTCTCGCTTTATGCTAGCTTTTCTCATCTTGGTTCAATAATATCATTTATATCTTTTATCTCTTTTTTAAGGCTAGTCATAAATCTAGTGATTGGTGTGTCTAATTTAGGACTAAGCTGAACTATCTCTGCGTGCACACTTGATAAAGTATTAAAGGAGTAATCGAAAAGATCTCTTGCTTTTGTATGATTAGGTTTACTAACTTTATCTAAAGCATAAGAACCGATTAAATAAGCTTGCAAAGCGTTATTTACAGCTTGATAGTTTTCTATAGCTTTAGCTTGAGCTGGATTAATCTCCATTTCTCTATCCCAGTAACGTTTTACTTGAAGTAAATTCGCATGAGCTTTTTCCCAAGAATCTTGGCTGACAGTGATAAAACTTTTAGTTACCACATCTGCATAAATATCTGAATCCACTCCAGCACTTAGTGCTGTGGTTTCATTTTCTGGACTTTTAATAAGCTCTTCAGCTATGGCAGAATTAATGCCTAAAAGTAATCCAAGTAAAGGCAATAAAAATAATGATTTTTTGAATGATTTAAAAAATCTCATAGCTATTAGTCTTAATTCCCATAAAATTAAGCTTATGCCAAATATTTATGAAGAAAAACTTCAAAAAATCCTAGAGAAACCAGAGGATATAATGAATCCCGCTTTAAACCTTAATCTTCTTGCGAATATGAGCTACAACCAAGTAAGAGAAAGGCTAAAAACAGATCAAAGAATTATTCTCCCTATTGGCAGCACTGAGCAACACGGGCCAGACGGGATTCTTGGTGTAGATCACATTACAGCTACAGGCTTAGCTTATGCAGTATCAGCGATAACTGGAATCATTTCAGCACCAGCACTGAATTATGGAATGGCTGTGCATCACCTAGGCTTTACTGGCACTATGGCACTAAGGCCTACTACTTATATAAATGTGATCGTAGATTTGATTTTTAGCTTAAAATCTCATGGGTTTAAAGAAATTATCGTTATTAACGGCCACGGCGGTAATAAAGGACCTTTCTTAAATGCACTTCAAGAAAAATATAATGAGTTCGCTGATTTAAATTTTAAATTTATAAACTGGTGGGTAATGCCTCAGCTAGAAGAAAAAATTATTAAAAAATATTTCGGTGCTAAAGAAGGCTATCACGCTACACCGACGGAAATATCTCTGAGCATGGCTTTAGTTCCAAATAGCATAAAGCTACCAGATTCTTACACCTGCCCGCAGAAAGAAGTTAAAAATGAGAACTGTAACTGGGTCATGCCGGCTAATTTTAAAGATCTTTACCCTGATGGAGTTATGCGGGCTGACTATAGCCTTTCTAGTGAAGAAAAAGGTGTCGAAATTTTAAAAGTAGCAGTAGAAGAAATAATTTCTTTACTAGTTTAAGCATTTTTCAGCGGATCATTAAGGATTTTCTAGTCTATAAATTAGCTGCATGATAATATTTAGGATATGGTTCTGAAAAATTTCACTAAATTGTCTTTACTAGCCCTAGTTTCACTCAGTTTAAATACTGCTGTTAACTCTAAAACTGTGGTTAAAGAAGGGGATAAAGTCGAGGTTAAGTATTCTGGTTACTTAAAAGATGGCCGAGTTTTCGATTCTAATCTTTACCAGAAGGATAAAATTCTCAGTTTCGTAGTAGGCTCTGGATCTGTTTTAGAAGATTTTAATAACGCTGTTCTAGGTTTAGCTAAAAAAGAAAGTACTACTATCGCTATTCCAGCCGTTAAAGCCTATGGCAACGTGGACACTAATAAAATTATTAAACTAAACGCTAGCCAGCTACCTGCTGATTCTCAGCCGGGTAAAAGACTAGAGCTTAAGTCTTTAAATCGTACTATCCCAGTTAGATTAGTTGAACTGGAAGGTGATACGGCTTATGTAGATGCGAATCATTTACTTGCTGGAAAAGATCTAAATTTTGATATTAAAGTATTAAAAATTGAAAAAACTAAGATCGCTAAAGATAATTAAGACCTTAGTATAGTATTCAAACAATAAATTTACTAAAAATTAAAAACTTTTAATAAATTTATTAAAGAAATTAGGTTACCTGACCGATATACAAGGGTAAGACGGGGGGTCACTTAATGGATAATAAGGTTGTTGAAACAAGAAGAATCGTAGAAAGTACAGCGGTAGCTGGACTTTTACAGCAAAGAAAGCAGGAAAGGCTTGAGCGGACTGCTGGTAAAAAGCGTAGAAGACCTTTTGGTAAGGATTCTTCTTATGTAAGTTTTGATGAACAAGAATCTTTTGAATTTGATGAAATAGAGTCTTATTTTCATTTCGTATCGACTGCGGTAGAAAATTCACCTACTGCTAGACCATCAAAAATTAAAGCTTTAAAAGATATTCAAAAGAATACAAGAAATATTAATGATATTTATCCAGCAAAATCATTAGCAGATAAAAAATCTCTGCGAAAAATGCTATTCATTGATAGTAATGTCTTCCAAGATTCTTAAAATTGCACATTTCTATCCTGATCTTTTAAATCTCTATGGTGATTTCGGTAATATTCTCGCCTTGAAAAAACGAGCTGAATGGAGAGGGATAGAAGTTGAAATCGTAAATATTCATCTTAAGTCAATGGGGACTGATAATGACAATAAAAAACATACAGAACTTAATTCTTGCGATATTGCTTTTATTGGTGGTGGTCAAGATAAGCAGCAAATGGACGTCGCTGAAGATTTTTTAGCTAAAAAGCCAGAAATTATCGAAGCGATAGAATCAGATATGCCGTTTTTAGCGGTATGTGGTGGTTATCAGCTGCTCGGTAAATATTATGAAACATCTGAAGGGGAGCAGATAGCGGGATTAGACATCTTAGATATCGTGACTAAAGCCCAGAGAAGAGATTCTGGGAAAAAACAGAAAAGACTCATCGGTAATGTCGTCGCAGACTTGTATTTTCCGCTAAAGTTAGTTGAAGATCTTGATTTAAAGCTTTCTGAATATAAATCAGAGGCTGAAAATTGTTTTAGTTTAAAAACAGTGGTTGGCTTCGAAAACCATTCTGGGCAGACATTTATAGAAGAAAATTCTAAAACTAAACCCTTCGCTAAAGTAAAAACGGGCTTCGGGAATAATGGCGAAGATGGTTTCGAGGGAGCTTATTATAAAAACCTTATAGGGACTTATCTTCACGGTAGTTTACTGCCTAAAAACCCTCATTTAGTAGATGAACTGCTGTATCAGGCTTTAAAAAGACGAAATATTTTCTTAGACGCTAAAGAATGGTTAATACCGAATGATACACTTGAAGCAGAAGCTCACGAAAGGGCTTTAAGCCTACGCTAATGAACTACGATTTTACGAAAAGACCGAAGCAAAAAAAGACCGAAGCAAAACTTGAAATCGCAGAAGAATCTGCTAAAGAAGGTTTTATTCACAGCATAAACTGGTATCCCGGTCATATTGCGAAAGCGGAAAAACAGTTAAAAGAAAAAATCAGCATGATCGATTTCGTGATAGAAGTCAGGGATGCACGTATACCATTCGCTAGTCACCATAAAGATCTTAAGGAATGGCTTTCTGGTAAACCTTATATAACTCTTTTAAATAAAAGTGACTTAGCTGATGCAGAAAAATGTAAAATAGCGAAAAGTATTATAGAAGCAGAAAAAGAAGCGAAAGCGGTGTATCTTGTAAACAGCCGTGCAAGCTCGCTACCTTTAGCCCTTATAAAAAGCATAGATGAACTAGGTGAAGCTGCGACTAGGAAATTTAAAGCTAAGGGCATACTCAAAAGAGCTGCGAGAATCATGATAGTAGGTTATCCTAATGTCGGGAAATCTACACTAATTAATAAACTTTCTAAAACCAGAAAAGCTAAAGTGGAAAACCGCCCTGGAGTCACTCAGAGACAGCAGTGGATTCAAGTTAAAACTCAGCAAGAAATTCTCTTATTAGATACCCCTGGAATTATTCCGACTAAGCTTTATTCAGATGACCAAGGAGTTAAACTTGCTCTCTGCAACTGTGTTTCAGGCAAAGCCTACGACCCAATAGAGCTTTTAGTTCACGCAATTCCACTCATAGAAAGTCTTTACCCTAATGCGATTAATAATTACTATGGGGTGGAAAATTATAAATCCTTACTAGATGAGGATGCAGTTAAAAAAATACAAACATCTAATAATTTAAATGCAAATAATGAACTCAATGAAACGCTAATTAATAAATTTTTAGAACTTATAGCTATTAAGAAAGGCTGGTTAAAAAAGGAGACCGATGCACAACGTACAGTTTCAAGGCTGAGGAGGACGAATGACCGCAGTGTACTTACAGTACATGAGGATCATGAGGACGACGAAAACGCAGAAAATGGAGTTGTGCATCGGTCTGATGCTGATATGGAGAGGACTGCACTTAAGATTATTAATGACTTTCGGGAACAGAAGTTTGCGTTGATGAATCTTGAGTAATAAACTTCTGTATAAACGCTAGGCTTCAATCTCAATAGACGCTTCTTCTCTGCACCGCTAGCATTCTTCTCTGTAAATCATCTAAAGCCTCTTTAGGACTCATCTCTAAACGTAAAACCTTATCAAAAGCTTTTTTAATTTCACGTTTATATTCTTTAGAAAAACTTAAATGCGGGAAGTAGACAGCGTTTGAGCTCTCTGCTAAATCCATAAATACTTCTATGTAAGGGTTGGGATGCTTTTTAATAAACTCCCTCTTCTCAGATTCACTGAGTTTAAGTGGTGGAAACTTACTCTGTGAAAGGGCTAGGTAATTAATATTTTCTTTTTTCAGTAACCACAGCATAAAATATAATGCTTTATCAGAATTTTTAGCACCTTTTGGAATGGCTAAAGCATCTACCGCTATTTCAGTCGGTGCTTCGTGATTATTCACCCTCTTCAGCTCTGGAACGGTATTCTGTGCATCGATCTCTTGAGGACTAAAGCTCGGAAACGCTTTCACTTCTATCTGATAATTTGGTGAAAACTTTTTAGCGAAGCCATATTCCCAGACACCATTCGTTTCTAATGTTACTTGCCCTGCATAGAAAGGATTATCTGGACTTTGATAAGCGATATTACCTTCTATAAAGCCCTGAAGCTTTTCTTGAGGAATTTTTTTTATAAAGTTCTCTAGAACCCATTCCCAAGCTTTAATGTTTTCTGGAGCATTAGCCGTAATTTTATAATCATATATTTTTTGAGACTTAGGCACAGCTCCATGTTTTGATGCGCTTTTCACATCAGTCTCTTTGTTATTAGGGCTAGTAGATCTTTCCGCCCACTTTCCAGTAAAAGCAGTCACTATAAACCTTCCCGACCATATCGGCCAAGTTGGCAACCAGCCGAACTCATTAAAATTACTTTTCTTAATTATGCTATCTGAGATGTAAATTAAGTCCTCTAAAGACTCTGGACTTTTCAGATTATATTTATTTAAAAGAGTTTTATTTATATGTAGAGCTTCTACCGCAGGCATTACTGGCAAAGCCACCTGAAATCCTTTAATGAAGAGCATTTCTAAATAATTAGGTAAAATTATTTTAGTAATATTTTTATAAAACTCTGCTAGATTAGTTTCGCCCTGATTCCTCAGCCTCAGATTTGCAGATTTGGCAATAGTGCCGTCTTCTACTAATATCTTTTCAAGAGGCACTAAAGCATTTCTTAAAGCAAAATCCATTACCATATCACCATCTAAGAGAACTAAATCTGGTGGCACATTTGCGGCTATCGCCATCATTATTTTCTTGCGAGGTAAAGAAATGCTTTGCATTTCCACCGTAAAACCATGCTTTTCTTGATTAAATTTCTGAATTAATTTAGTTAAGGCCTCTTTTTCTTCTCCCGCCCAATACTGCCAGAATTTAATGACAACGGCGTCAGTTCCAGCGTTTCCTGAAAGCTTAGGCTCCATAAGCCTTTTAGAATAAAGATCCACCCACAGAGGTATGGAGAAAAAAAGGATTATTAAGCAAGTATAAAAGAGATTTCTTTGATACATATCAAGAGCTATTATATATACAATATGGACAGAAGAGTCGTTATTACTGGTATTGGACCTGTAACCCCAGTAGGTATAGGTTTAGATGATTTCTGGAGTTCCATGATATCAGGGAAATCAGGCATTTCTCTCATAGAAGGTTATGAAGAGTCTAAATTTAAACTTCCCGTTAAAATCGGCGGACAAGTTAAAAATTTCGACATTACTAAATACTGGGATGATCCTAAAAAAGTTAGATCTTTTAATAAGGATATGGACAGGGTAGCTCAATTCGCTGTAGTGGCTGCGAAGCTTGCTATAGAAGATTCTAATGCGACTATAGATGAGTTCGCTAAATACGGCATAGACCCCTTTAGAATAGCTACTTTCGTAGGCACTGGTATCGGTGGTATTTCTACTACTTGTGACGATGTTATAACCCTTTATGAAAGAGGTATTAAGGCTGTAGGTTTAAGATCTATTATTAGGCTTATGCCAAATGCTGCTGCTGGTCACATCGGTATTCTTTGGGGTTACAGAGGCAGAGCTAAAGCTGATTCTACGGCTTGTGCTTCTGGTTTAGATAGTGTCGTAGATGCTTACTGGCATATTAAAACTAATCAAGCTGACGCAGTTATCGCAGGTGGCTCAGAGGCTTGCTTAAATCCACTAGCCATTTCATCTTTTTATAATATGACAGCTCTTTCTAGAAGAGATGCTGAGACTACTGAAGCTAGCTGCCCATTTGATAAACGCCGTGACGGCTTCGTTATGAGTGAAGGTTCTACTATGTTCGTGCTAGAAGAACTTGAGTTAGCGAAAAAACGTGGTGCAAAGATTTATGCTGAGCTAGTCGGTGCTGGCGGTAGCTGTGATGCTTATCATATTACAGCTCCTTCTGAAGATGGTAGTGGTGGTGCTTTAGCGATAGAGACTGCTTTGAAAACAGCTGGCTTAGAAGGAAATCGTGAAGCTATAGATTATATACATGCTCACGGCACTAGCACACCTTTAAATGATGCTAGAGAAACTAGAGGTATAAAGAGAGTCTTTGGGGATCATGCTTATAAACTCTGTGTATCTAGTACCAAGTCTATGACTGGTCATTTAATCGGTGCTGCGGGTCCTGTAGGGCTAGCTGCTGCGACGATGGCGACTATTCACAGTAAAATTCCTCCGACTATTAACTACAAAGAAGCTGATCCAGACTGTGATTTAGATTATGTACCTAATGTCGCTAGAGATAGGAATGTGGATTATGCTATGGTACAGGCTTTGGGCTTTGGTGGGCATAATACTGTGGCTATAGTTAAGAAGTTTATTAATTAAGGCCGCTGCATAAATCCATTTTCTGCGTTCAAGAACTCTGTAAACAAAACCTAACAAGAAGCTCGCTAGAATCTTCTATATTAGAGGCTTTGGCTAGTCTAATTTTATTATAAGCCTCTATTTCACTGAAACCTAAGTTCACAAGTATTCCAGTAACTTCATCTGCGCACTGATAAGCACTTTCCTGTGCTTGAGTATGAACTTGATGATGAACATTAAATTTATGTAGCTTAGTATTCAGATCTAAAACTATTCTCTGAGCGGTTTTTAAGCCTATACCCTGAGCTGCACTTAATAACTTAGGCTTATCATTAAGAACTGCTGAGATAATATCCTGAATATCAAGTGCATCTAAAATATTCATAGCAGATTTAGGACCCACACCAGAAACGGATTGTAAGTGCTCATACATCTCTTTATTTGCTTTATCTGCAAAACCAAATAGTTTAATTTCTTCTTCTTTAATAATGGCTTTTAAAAAAACTTTGACATTAGAATTCACTTCTAGATGGTTCATAGTCCGTAAATTAGTTTGAATTAAATAAGCGATGCCACCCTGTTCGACGACTAAGGTTTTATGAATTAAATCTTTTTCTACGAGAATGCCTTTAAGGTACTGATACATATGTAAGGATTATAGCAGCTTAGCCTTAGTTAATCTCTCTCCCATAAAAAAGTCGATAAAAAGCTTTTTATACCTAACAGATAAATCATTACCACACATTATCGTGCAAGAACGCAGTAAGCGAACGTACTTACGGAAAATATTAAACTCTTCTTCCGTAAAATCTTTTTCTTGAACACCTACAGGTTCACCATTAAAAGCCCTAAGATATCTATCACTTTGAGCTATATCTGTAAAACAAGATTTTAAATTAGAAGCTAATGCCTTAGAATTTTTCGCCATTTCCTCTAGAATCGGCTCTAATTCTGCCATGATTTTATCATCATAGTCTTTAAGTTTTGAATTAAGAGTCTCAATATCCACTATTAGTTTAATTCCTGCTCAGACCATTTCAGAATTTCATTTTCTATATTTTCGTTGATTTCTTTTTCATTAAAATCACGAAATTCTTTGAAAGTCTCTCTAATATTTAATTTCCTCGCATCATCTTCGAGAATTTTCAGTTCTATGTCAAAAGTCTTTATATAAGGATGTTTCAGATAAAGGTAATCTAATATTTCCATATCTAATTTTTCCGACCACTCTATCATCCATATTTGTGGTGAATCTGAATCCATCAGTTCTAAAACTGAATCTAAGTCAATATTCTTCTGATATAGATCTAAATGATAAAGCTGTATATTCTGACGAGATTCACTTATAGAGTCTAATGAGCCTCTAGGCTGCAACGAAAAAGAATATTCATGCATCCCCATAAACGTTGGACTCGATGTTTCACTATTTACGCCTAATGCTTTTATAAGCATAGAGATAGTAGTTGTCTTTCCAGCAGCTAAGCCTCCCTTAAATAATAGAAAAATATCTTTAGGAGACTTCTGAGTAACTTTATTTTCTAAGTTTTCTTCATTCTCTAGAAATGGTTTTAAAAATTCCGTAAAGTTTTTCGAAAATCTTTCTAGAGCTGCTAAATCTTTTATTATCACATCTTATTGTAAATTAGAACCTAATGGCTGAGGAACTTCTAATCCCTCCCCACCAATAGTAGTAGCTTTAACTCCATCTATATAAAGATAAACTGGTCTGCCCTTAGCTAAATTAAGAGCCGTTTCCCTAAGCTGCCTAAATCTCACTTGCATAGTTTCAGAGCCACCACCCTTCATAAACTGACTACTAATATCAATCTCTACTTGATTCGGAGTTTCTTTAACCTCAATCAACCTCACTCCCTCTGGAATTTCACTATTCAGTTTTAATCTTTCTCTTTCATCTAAAGTCGGTCCTAAGAATAGTTCTTTAAGTGCAGTTTCATAAGCCCCAGATTTTTTATCAATCGTCCTAAGCACTGGAATTAGTACCACGCCTAAATCATCACTAGCTTTAGTGTAATAAATAGTTACTTGAGCGTTAGAGCCAAGTAGATCTCCCTTATTGGATCCCGAGCAGGAAACTAAAGTAAGGGAAGCCAATAAAGCTACTAAAATAGTTTTTAAGGGTCTCACTAAGAACATTTTAACAATTCTTTGGCTATAATAATAGCTAATGTTAAAGTCCAGACTTCTGTTAGTTCTAGCGTTCTGTGTATTATCTTGCCTTCCTTGCTTCGCGGCTAGTGCTGAGGAGAAAAGCATTTTAATAGGTGTTGTAGATAGTAAAGAAATTTTAGAAAAATATTCTAGAGCTAAAGCTGTTCTCGTAGAGATAGCTAAAGAAGAAGCAGCCTTAAGTAAAAAATTTCAAGAAAAAAGAACCCAATTAGAAGCTGCTCGTAAAGCCAATAAAACAGAGACAGAGATTCAGCTTTTAACTGAGCAGATAAGAACAGAATTAGAGCCAAGTGCTAAAAAATTAGAACTAGATTCTGCTGCTAAGAGTAAAGAAGTAGAGACTAATGTAAAAACTGCTATCGAGAAGATTAGAAAGAAAAATAAAATAGATTTAGTACTTTTAAAAGATGCTGTTTTAAGTGGCGGAACTGATATAACAGCTGAGGTACTTAAAGAGTTAGAGACACAGAAGCCATGATTTTGAATCGTAATTTTTTCAATCTTTGCTTATTTTTTATTTTATTTTTTTCACATTCGGTAATTTTCGCTGCGGAATCTTCGAATAAGTTATTTAAGTTTGCCGTGATAGATATGGAAAGAATTTTTTCTGAATATTCTTACATAAATCAAGCTTCTGAGGACATTGAAGTTAAAGAGATAGCCCTAAAAAAATTACTAATAGTCGCTAATCAAGAGCTAGATAAATTAACAGCTGAGTTAGATGCAGAGGATAATAAAGCAGAGCTAGATTTTAATAAGAAAAAGCAAGAGATTCAAGCTTCAGTAGATAAAGCCTTTTTAGAGCTTGAGGAAAAAAAGAAAGACTATAATCTCACTATGAGTACTAGAATGACAATGACTCTAGATAAATTCGCTAAATCTGAAAAATATGATTTAATTTTAAATAAAGCTTACACGCTTGAGGAAGGTGCTGATATTACAGACTCTTTTTTAAAGCAGCTTGAAGCTTTGAAATAAAACTCCATGCCTATTAAGATTACTCATATAGCAGAAAAATGTAATGGTGAACTAGTTGGTGACTTAGACACAGTTGTTAGTGCCTTAGCGAAACACCCGATAATTGCTATTCCATCTGAACTTGCTTTAATATTTTCTGATGTGCCAAGCCAAGCTTTAAAGATGATGAAAGAGAGCAAAGCTAATAATCTTTTAATTTCAGAATCACTTGTCTTGGACGAATCTTGTAAAAAATATATAGAAGAAAATGAAGATAAAAATTTTATCCTTACAGCAAGACCAAGATTTAGCCTCCAGCAAATTATTAAGCTTTTTGATACTAGATCTTCTAAAAATAAATCTGAGATAAGTCACTTATCTCAGATCGCAAAATCAGCTCAATTAGCTAAAGGGGTTAGTGTTGCTGCTTTTTCTTCAATTGGGGAGAATGTTTCTATCGGCAAGAACACTTTAATTTATGACAGAGTAAGCATCGCTAATAATGTTTCTATTGGTGAGGATTGTGTCATTTATCCAGGAGTGGTTATTTATGAAAATACTAAAATTGCTAATCGTGTAACTATTCACTCTAATAGTGTTTTAGGCTCTGATGGTTATAGTTTTGTTACAGCAGAACCAAGTAATGTCGAAAAGCTTCAGAGTCGAGATTTTAATTTTAATCTTGGTAGGCAAATTCAGGAAAAAATCGAATCTATTGGTGGTCTTGTCATTGACAATGATGTAGAGATAGGTGCTTGTACTACTATTGACAGAGGTACTATTGGAGAGACTTTTATTGGTGAGGGTACTAAGATAGATAATCAGTGTCAAATCGCTCATAATGTGTATATCGGCAAAGACTGTCTGATAGTCTCTCAAGTAGGAATAGCTGGCAGTACAGAAATATCAGATAGAGTCGTGGTCGCAGGAGCTTGCGGGCTGGCTGATGGAATTAAAGTCGGTAATGATGTAGTAGTAGGCGCGATGAGTGGTGTTCATGGTGATTTAGATCCTTATCTTCCAGTAATGGGCATTCCAGCTATACCTTATGGTGAGTACATGAGTAGGCAGAAAGCTTTTGCAAGATTACCTAAATTAATTCAAGAGTTTAAAGAACTTAAAAAAGAATTAGCTGATAAATTTAAAGAGTCTTAAATAAGTTAGAATCATAAACATCCCATGAACTTGTCGTTCCAAGAAATTCTTTTTAGATTAAATAAATTCTGGTCTGATCAGGGCTGCATTATCATGCAACCCTATGATACAGAGAAAGGTGCTAGCACTATGAATCCAGCTACTTTCTTAAGAGTTTTAGATAATAAACCTTGGAAAATGGCTTGTATAGAACCATGTAGAAGACCTACAGACGGCAGATATGGTGAAAACCCTAATAGATTACAGCATTACTTTCAATACCAAGTCATTCTTCAACCTAACCCTAAATGCACTCAAGATCTTTACATAGAGAGCTTAAAAGCACTTGGCATAAATCCTATCGAGAATGATATTCGCTTCGTAGAAGACAATTGGGAGAGCCCTACACTTGGAGCTTGGGGCTGTGGCTGGGAAGTCTGGTTAAATGGCATGGAAGTAACACAATTTACTTACTTTCAGCAGGCTGGTGGTATAGAAGTAAAACCTGTAGCGGTGGAACTTACCTATGGTATTGAGAGGCTAGCCATGTATATCCAAGGCGTAGACTCTGTATTTGACTTAGTTTGGCTTGAGGATAATGGTAGTAAAATTCTTTACGGAGATATATACCATCGTAATGAGGTCGAGCAGAGTACCTATAATTTTGAAGTTTCTAATGTTAAAAATCTTTTCTCACTTTATGAAATCTATAAATCAGAGGCGGAGACTTGTTTAGATAGAAAGCTTGCGATACCAGCTTATGACTACGTACTTAAATGCTCACATACATTTAATTTACTTGACGCAAGAAGCGCTATAAGTAAAGATGAAAGACAGAAGTATATACTAGATATTCGTACTCTTGCAGAAAAGGCTGCTAAAACATACATAGATGCCCAAGTTATCGCCGCCTAAACTTATTGAAGATCTAGTCAGTGAAATTGATTCGCCAGAGGCTCCTGTAGAAACTGGTTTACCACACCTATTATCTAATAAAGTTTATCTTTACTCTATTACATCAGTTATAAGCCTTTTAGTGATTGGTTTTACTATTTTTGTAAGTCAGCTCAGTCAAGAAAGTTTAGATCATATCAGTGGAATCTTAGATCGTATTGGTTTTATGGACTTGAAGCTTTCTTATAGTTTTGTTCAAGGATTTAAGCTTCCAAGTCCTGTCAGTATTCTGGTTATTGCGAGTAATTCAGCTTTTATTCTTTATGCTGTAAGTGATTCTATTAAAGATAGAAGTCGTTCTAAAAATCACTTTAAAGAATCTTATGCAGTCTCTTATGCGTTGCATTTATTGTTTTTATTAGTTCTGTTTGTAACTATATTTTTAGCTTATACACCTAAGCCTAAAATAAAAGTTAATACTATAGAGTTCATTACTACTCAGGAAACGACTAAGCAAAAGCCACCACCAGAAACATCAAAAAAATCTGAACGACCTTCTATAGATCAAGGAAAAAACGATCCTAATAAACCCATAAAGCCTGTAAATAAAAGCCTAGGTAAGCCACAAGAGCCTAAAAAACTAGTGCAGGCTGGTGATCCCAGTAAACCGAAGTCCCAAGCTGAGCCTCCAAAACCTAATCCTATGCCGAAGCCGAAAGGACTATCAGGTGGCTCTGTTAGTAGTGATTCTAAGCAGCCTCCTACTCCAGCTCCTAAAACTCGTTCTCAAACTAATGATAACAAGTTAGTACCTAAAGATATTAAAACAGATACCGCATCTGATTCTCTTGCCGAAAGGGCTATTTCTAAAATTCCTAGTCCTTCGTTACCTACTGGGTCTGGATCTGATTTTAAGCCTAATATGGCTAAACCATCAGGAAGCTTTTCTGGAGGAGGGGCAGATGGACTCCCTAGTCCTAAAAATTATAGCTACTCACGTGGCTCAGGTGGTGGTGTAGGCGGGGGGCGTGGTTCTGGTGGCGGTGGAACTGGCTCAGGCATTGGCACTCCTAAAGATGTAAGTCAGATAGCTGGACCTGGTGGTTCAGGTGGTCAAGATTTAATTGATAGGCTTGGTAATATTAAAGCTCCAGATAATATTGATGTGAGTTTTGGGAGTGATGGCTTAGGTAATCCTAATAAAAACCCTTATGGTGATAGACCCCCAAGTACAGCTTCTATTCCAGATGTAGCTTTTGGCCCATATATGGCACGAATTCAGGAAATGATTAAACAGCGCTGGAAACCCCCACGTGGTTCTGAATCAAAAAGAATAGTAGTTCACTTTGCCATAAATAGAGACGGATCTTTATCTAATTTGAGGCTGATGCAGACTAATGGTGATACACTGGCTAATGAGGCTGCTCTTAATGCGGTTCGTAATGCGGCTGCGTTCCCACCATTACCAGCTGGTTCTGCACCTTCTATAGATATCGAATTTACTTTCGACTATAACGTATTCAAAAGGTCACGATACTAGGTAAAATGGAGTTAGGAAAATATGTTGATCAATAGAGTTAATGCACAAGAATCTGCGGGCTTAGGCCTTGCTGAAGCTGCTGGTCTGACCCAAGATGGCGGAGAAGTACAGTTTAATTTTTTACAATCTTTCTGGGATTATTTTCAGGCAGATATGGTCTCTTCTATTCCCATAACCTTTGCTTCTATACTGGTTTTTGCGGTAATGATAGAAAGAGCTTTCTTTTATAATCGTAATAGCTGTGATATAGCTTTTTTACTAAATAATCTTCAAGCACAATTAGAAAAAAATGATTTAGATGGCGCTCGTAATATTGCTACGCAGTCAAGGAGTATAACTGGAGAAGTCGCAGAAGAAGGAATACGTTTACTTGCTGTTCAGAAAGAGGATTTTAGTAAGGCTTATGATATTACTGTAAATATTGTGACAAGAAAACTGCAGCAGTACCTTCCTGTTTTAGGTACAGTTGGTGCTATTGCCCCCTTTTTAGGTCTTTTCGGGACAGTGTCTGGGGTTATTAAAGCCTTATGGAGAATGAGTTTGGGTGGTGGTGGTGGCTCACTTGAGATGGTAGGTGAAATCTCTAATGCTTTGATTGCGACAGGTTATGGTCTTGCCATTGCTATTGTGGCAGTAGTCTTTAATAATATTTTTAATAATATTGTTAAAAGATATGAAGATGATTTTTTACTCTTAAAACTCCTGTTTATGAGCTTTATGGAAGTTAATTTCTTTGAAACAGCTGTGGCCAGTGGATCTAGAGCAAGTGGATATTCTAAAAATCAATACGATCATGATGACGTAGATGATTCGTCGTATCCAGACTTTTTAAAATAGGAGATTAAGTCTATGGGAATTTCAGGTGGTAGTGGTGGTAGTGATTTTTCTGAAATCAATATAACTCCTCTTACTGACGTATTTCTAATATTATTTTTAATCATGGTCGTTATCGCGCCTATGATTAATGAAACCTCTCTGCCGATTCAGCCTCCTCAAGCAAAAAATGGTGTTAGTGCAGATACGAAAGGAAAAGTTATTAATCTAGAAATATCAGCAGATGGTTTGATAGCGATTAATGGTAAAAAACTCAGCCCCGACCCCATCGCCCCAGAAAGGGTTAATGAAATGGTAACTGCTGAGTTAACTCTTCTAAGACAGGATGCAAGCTATATAGAAGCACCTTTGAATGTCGTAGCAGATGCTGAAACTAAACAGAAGTATTTAGTTGGTGCATTAGATGCCGCTTCAGGACTTGGAATTAAAAAACTTAATATAGTTACTGTCGCTCAGACTTAATTTGAAATTTCAGTAGATTCTTGAAGAGAAATTATTGGATAGCCTCTAAAATAATACTGTCCATTTTTCTCTAAGCTTAAATCTTTAGTCTCAATAGATTTATCACCATATCTACTAGCTGTAGTAGTTTGCCAATCAGTACTGCCATCGCTGTTGATTTTAGTAAAATGTAACGAAAAAGCGTTATTGGTACTGTAGGTTGCCATAAGTAGATAACCTTCTTCTGTTAAAGACGGTTCTAAATCTATCTTTTCGCCTATATTTAAATTATCTTTGAATCTATCAGTAATGCTAAAAGCTACTGTTGTGTTACGTAAAGATCTAATAGTATGATCAAAGTCTGCAAAAATCTGTAGAATTTTGTTCGAATTTAAAGGCTCTTGAGTATAATGAGGAGATTTAAATACTTGATCAAACGATTGATGCTCCTCATTAAAATGTACTAAAAATTTCTGCTGATTAACTCCTAAACAAACTATTAAATTACTGTTTTCATCTAAGGCAGATCCAGTAGATGATGGTAATAAGGATACTTTTGTGTCATTCGGCAAATATAAATCATTTTTGATCAAATTATAAATTTCTTCTTTCCTAAATTCCTGTAAAGAATCACCGAATTTATTTTTTTGAAAGAACTTTACTAAATCTCGGTTTAACTTTTCTCGAGGGTTAATAAACCATAGGGCCTTTCTAACGTCATATTTAAGATTAATATCTGCTAACTCTGGTACGTTATCTAATTCCCAGCCAGTAACGAATTCCGACTCTGATAAATGATTATCTCTGGAATAACGATTTGACCAAGCTGATATTTTATCTTTAATAGAGACACATTCCTCTTCAGATAATGGTTTCACTCTTTTTTGGTTAACCCTTGTCACTATTTCTTCAACTACGTACTCTACGGGAAAATTTTTCATGACCGCAATTTGCACTAGGTTAATTAAGGGAGAATTAAGGTGAAAATATCTTTTTTTTAATGATGGAAATATTTGGGTTTAAAAAAAGTGACAGCAACTCCGAAATTCAGAATTGCTGCCTAACCAAGGGGGGTGGTTGTCTAAATTATATAAACCACGCGCAGATAAATATTCGCTAATTTATTTGAAGTATTTCGCTTAAATTATCTACAATGATAATCAGTTATGCAACTGATAGATCAAAATCCAGAGTCCTTCAAAAGTTCGAAACCAGTTACCTTAATTGATGGAATCGAAATGATTTTTAAAGATCAAATTTCTACTTATAAAAGCAAGTACCAAGCTAAGTTTAAGGAATTACATAAAGTTCTTCTAGCTCAGGCTAAAGCTGAAACTCCTAAGCTTGAGTATTTTCAGTGGTTGAATTTTGACTATTTAAAAAATTTAAATGATCTAAAGACTAAGCCTTTAGCTAATAAGTTAAAAGCACAAGGTTATGAGAATTTAGTAGTAGTCGGGATGGGTGGTTCAGGGATTAACAGCTTAGTTTTAAATAATGGTCTTCGTGAATTTACGAAGCTTGATGAATCTGCATTAAAAATATTTATCCAAAATAACTTAGATAGTAGCTCTATGCAAGCTCGTTTAGAGAGTTTAGGTGATGATATTGAAAAGACATTATTTGTAATTATTTCTAAATCAGGTGGCACTGATGAAGTTAGAAGAAATCTTTACAGTATTATTGCTTACCAGATCGCGAAAAAGCCAGAAAAATTAAAAGATCTCTATAGATCTATAGTCTTAATCACAGAACCAGAGAGAGAAGGAAAGAAAAACTTTCTACATGAGTTTAAAAAAGAGATTAAGACTAAATTTGATGTAGATATACCAGTTTTAGAAAATCACCCTGAGATTGGCGGCAGATTCTCAATGTTTTCACCAGTAGGTATGTTTACCGCTGAATTAATCGGTTTAGACAGTAATGCTTTACTAGAAGGTGCTGAAGCCTGTTTTAACGATTTTGTGAACGAAGAAGAGCTGAATGACTCTAAAGTAGCGAATCTTGCCTTAATAGATATTATGCTTTCTGACTTAGCCTATGTTCATCGCTACAGCATGGTTTATGCTGATTCTTTAGAAGCAACGAATAAATTCAGAGCTCAGCTTAAAGGTGAATCACTTAATAAAAATGGCATAATCTCTACAGTTCATGTCGCAGGTATAGGGACTGTAAATCATCATTCTGATCTAGAATTACTATTTAAGGATAATAATAATCTAATTCTTGAGCAGATTTATTTTGCGAAACCCGCTTATGAAGCAGTGAATCCTAAGATTAATTTAGAGATTCTTAAAGATCTCGAAAATGAATCGAACCACGTCTCACTAATTAAGAATCATATTAAGCCTCTGAGGGCATACTTAATTGAAAAGGGAAATCCAGTATTAACTACTGTTTTAGCAGAACAGAATGAGTATAATTTAGCTTATTTCCTTTTTCAAGATATGCTTGTAACTATAGTGCAGGCTGGTATCCAAGACTCCATGGGTAGTTTTGAGAAATTGGATTTATCTATTCGCCAGTGGGAAGTGGAGAGATATAAGAAGAGCCTTAGTAAATAGTTTGGGACTGCTTGCAAATTTACAAGAGGATTTAATTTACTCCTTGTCCATGCTAGGAAAACTAGCCTATGATTCTGGTTTTGAGTTATTTATAGTCGGTGGCGTTTCACGCAATTTAGTTTATCGAATTCTGCATCATAAGGACGACGAGAACGCAGAAAATGGAGGTTGTGAGGAGGAGACCGCGGCACAACGTGCAGTTTCAAGGCAGAGGAGGACGAATGACCGCAGTGTACTGCAGGTACATGAGGATCATGAGGACGACGAGAACGCAGAAAATGGAGTTGTGCCGCGGTCTCTAGAGAAGCAAATGCTTACAGAACCCCTAGGTAATGATATTGACTTACTTATTAATACTGCTGCTCTGCCTTGGCTAAGTTCAGTAAAAGAGAGGTTTAAGCTTTTAACTAAGCGAACACTAATTATTATTGAAGAATTTAAACCTTTTCAAACAGTAAAAGTAAAAATCTCTGGTCTTGATATTTATGATCTTGAGTTTGCAAGTGCAAGAACTGAGTCTTATTCACAGCCTGCTAGTTTCCCTCAGGTAACTCTTACATCGAGTATTAAAGAAGATATTTCACGGCGTGATTTTACAATTAATTCGCTATTAATTTCACTTGGTCCATTAAATTTCGCTGAGCTTATAGATTATTCCTCTGCTTTATCTGACATGAAAAAGGGTCTAATAAGAGCGTTTCACTCTAATAGTTTTATAGATGACCCGACGAGAATCTACAGAGCTTTTCGCTTTGCTTTAGAATATGGCTTCGATATAGAGTTAAAAACAGCTGAATGGCTTAAAGCAGCCCTAAAAGATGAAAGATTCTCTCTCTGGTTTAAAAAAAGGAAAAATAGATTTAATATCGAACTGGAAAAATATCGTAGCTTAATTCCTCGCTGAGTGAATAGATAGGCTTAGAATTCTTTAAGGGTTTAATTATAATCTATGATAGTATTCTTTAAATAGTATATATACATCATTAATTAATGATAGTAAACGCTCCTCCTGTTTCTCAAAATAGTAACTTCGCTATTCGTGAGGCTTCAGAGTCTGCGGATCTTCACTCACCAGAAGAGCCACTGAGCATTCAGGAAAAAAAGAATTTACATGTAAGTACGGAAGCGAATTCGGGGACTTTTATAGATAAAGCTTTGCCTATAATCACTTGCGGTAATGTTCTCATTAATTTACCTTCTCTTATTACGTCACTGATTGGTTTGAAAAAAGACGGCTTAGAGGATAAAGTTGCTAAATTGGAAAACTATGGTCTATATGCCACTAAAGCTCAAGCTGTGACAGCCGGAGCTAGTTTGATTGCGAACAGTCTTAAAACTAAAAATATAATACTATTGCTAGCTGGTTTAGCACAAGCTTTGAAATTACCATCTGGTTTTAATCGACTTATAAGGCTCTCTGGTATTCCTGCTTCTATCGGTCAAATTCCTTCTACTGCAAATCTTCTTACGGGTAAAGATACTTATGAAAGTTTCGGAGAAAGCTGGAAGGAAAATACTCGCGTATTAGGTGAAGTCTGGAATGAATTTAAAAATGATCCCAAGGGTTTTTTAAAATTCTTTAAACCAGATTCTCCACCTAATCATACTAAAGCTTTAGTTCCTTTAGCTGCTGCGATGATGACTGGGGCTATTTTAAGTAATTTAGTAGATTTTCCAATTTTTGGTCCACTGAGAAAACCTCTAGTAGCCATCACAGCTGGTCTTAGGCATATTGGCGGGTCTTTATCCGATTATATTCTATCTAAAGATGATAAGAACCCTGATAATCAGAAGTCTGGGATTATCTATCTAATAGGTAGTGCTTTAGATTATGGTGCTTTTTTTACTAAAGAGAAAATTAGTCATGTAATGCATCAAGCAGCCTGTTTATTACATCCTATCGGAGAAATGTTCTTGATAAAAGGTTCTACAAGAGGACATCAAGCAAATCATTTCACAGATCTAGTTCCTCAAGCTGCTTAATATTCACTTTATTTTCGTGAAAAATATCGTAGCTTAATTCCTCGCTGAGTGAATAGATAGGCTTAGAATTTCTTAAGGGTTTAATTATAATCTATGATAGTATTCTTTAAATAGTATATATATATCATTGATTGATGATAGTGAATCCATCTCCTATTTCTCAAAATAGTAGCTTAGCTACTAGTAAGGCTTCAGAGCCTACAGATATTCAAGCATTAGAAGAGCCACTGAGCATTCAGGAAAAAAAGAATTTACATGTAAGTACGGAAGCGAATTCGGGGACTTTTATAGATAAAGCTTTGCCTATAATGACTTACGGTAATTTTTTCATTAATTTACCTTCTCTTTTTATGTCACTGAGGGGTTTGAAAAAAGATGACTTAGAGAATAAAGCTGCTAAATTGGAAAACTATGGTCTATATGCTACTAAAGCTCAAGCAGTAACTGCTGGAGCTAATTTTATTGAGAAAGGGCTTAAAACAAAAAATATAATCCTATTGATAACTGGTTTAGCACAAGCTTTTAAATTACCATCTGGTTTTAATCGACTTATAAGGCTCTCTGGTATTCCTTCTTCTCTTGATCAACTTCCTGCTGCTGTAAATCCTCTTACGGGTAAAGATACTTATGAAAGCTTTGGAGAAAGCTGGAAGGAAAATACTCGCGTATTAGGTGAAGTCTGGAATGAATTTAAAAATGATCCTAAGAGCTTTTTAAAATTCTTTAAACCAGATTCTCCGCCTGATCACACTAAGGCATTAGTTCCTTTAACTGCCACTATTATGATTGGGGCTATTTTAAGTAATTTAGTAGATTTTCCGATTTTTGGTCTACTGAGAAAACCTCTACTAGCCATCACAGCTGGTCTAAGGCATGGTGGCGGAGCTTTATCTGACTACATTCTATCTAAAGATGATAAGAACCCTGATAATCAGAAGGCTGGGATTATTTATCTAATTGGTAGTGCTTTAGATTATGGTGCTTTTTTCACCAAAGAGAAAGTTAGTCATGTAATGCACCAAGCAGCCTGCTTATTAAATCCTATTGGAGAAATGTTCTTAATAAAAGGTTCTGCAAGAGGGGATCAAGCAAATCATTCCACAGATTCAGTTCCTCAAGTTGCTTAATATTCACTTTATTTTCGTGCTTTTTATTTTATAATTCTCCTTTATGCAAGTTTCAGGCGCTTTATTTAGGAGGCTTCAAAGCTTAGCTAATAATTTTGTTAGCAAACAGCCCCAGAATCCCGCGCTCATTGGTTCAGAAAAACCAAGCCGTAATTCAATGAGTTTTTCTCCCGATATCACGCAAGTGCCAGTAAAGCTTACTCTTCAAGATGTCCAAACTTATAGAAGCAGCAAGTTTAATCCAAGTGAGCTTCAAGGAGAATTAACAAAGACCTATGAAGGTAAAGTTAGAAAAAATTATTTTATTCGACCTGAAGAAGGAAAAATTTTAATTATCAGTGAAGCTTCAGATAGAACTTCCGCATTCGATATACCGAACCTTATTCCTCAGGTTCCTTATAAAGGCAAGGTTTTAGATACTATAAGTAAACACTGGGCAGCTCGCATAGAAGGATGGGGCTACAAAACAGATCTGGTAAAAGATCATGGTTTAAATTTTAATCCACATGCAGCTATTACAGTAAGAGAACCTTTAGAAACTTTGCCGATAGAATTTGTCGTGAGAAGGTATCTAACTGGTACTACTGATACTTCTTTATCAAGCCGTTATTTTAAAGATGGGGAAAGAGATTACGGAGATTTTAAATTAAAAGATGGTCTAGAATTACATTCCCGCTTAGATAGAACGATTTTAACCCCGACTACTAAAGAGAAAGAAGATCGTAATGTAAATAAAGCCGAGGCTGTAGATTTTATTTTAAAGAAAGCTAAAGAAGATGAGCAGTTTAATCAAGCTCTAAATAAGGCTTTAAGTACATTACGAATTACTGATGAGAACTTAAAAGATTTATCTCTCGAAAACCCTGATCATAAAAAGCTTTTAGTAACTAGCCTCTATGAAAAAATAGAGAAAATGGTTATAGATGTTTTCAATAGAGCTGAGGGAGAATTAAAGGGTAGTGCTGTATTGCTTATAGATACTAAATTTGAGCTGGGTTTAGATAAAGATGGTGAAGTTTGCTTTATGGATGAGCTTTTAACTCCAGATAGCTCAAGATACTGGTCCAAACAGTCTCTTGAAGAAGCTCGTAAGCTCAATCAGGCTATAGTAAGGCAAAATCAAAGATTTAATATACCAGCGACTGCTAAAGATTTATTTTCTATGCTGAAATTCCCAAGTTCAGTAGATAAGGATTTAATGCGTAATATCGCTCGTGCTAAACCTGAGGAATTCTCAGCATGGAAGGCCGAGAATCAAGATATAATTAATCAAAATAAAACGAAAACAGCAGAGAAAGTATATCAACCTTATAAGTCACAGTTTTTTACTGATGCCGACGTACAAAAATTAGCGAATGGTTACTTACACATACTTAAAATCATTACAGGCAAGGATTTAAACTTAAATAAGGAATAGAGTTATGAAGAAAATCGGATTATTAGGGGGAATGAGCTGGGAATCTACGATAGAGTACTATCGCATTATAAATGAAGAAATTCGTAAACGCACTTCACCAGAGGTTTCTGCGAAGATCATTTTAAATAGCATGAATTTTAAAGAGATCGCTGATTTACAACACGCAGGTAAATGGGATGAGTTATATGAAATGATGGTAAAAGCAGCTCTAGAGTTAGAAAGCATAGGTGTTGAGTCTATTTTTATCTGTACTAATCTAATGCATAAATCAGTACCGACTATAGAATCCCGAATATCTATCCCCGTGATTCACATAGCCGATGCCGTCGCGAAAAAAGTGAAGAAAGATGGTTTTAAAAAGATTGGTTTACTCGGTGCTATTTATACAATGGAGCATGATTTTTATAAAAAAAGATTAGAGGAAAAACATAGTATCGAAGTAATAGTGCCAGAAAAAGCAGATCGAGATCTAGTCAGTGAAGTAGTTTACAAAGAACTCTGCTGTGGTATTCTTTCCGAGAAGTCTAAAGCCGAGTATTTAAGAGTTATCACTAATTTAGTAAAGCAAGGTGCTCAGGGAGTGGCTTTAGCCTGTACCGAAATTCCACTGTTAGTAAAAGATGGCGAAGCAGAAGTGCCACTTTATGAAACTACTTATTTACATGCGATGGCTGCGGTAGATGAGGCTTTGAGTGATGAATGAATAAAATTCTTGATAATAAAAAAAATAAAGTATCTGATGCTTTGATTGAGAATATAGAACAAGGTTCTAAACTTTCCATTACGTCTGCATACTTTACTATTTATGCTTATGACAAGCTCAAAAAGGCTTTAGGCAAAATTAAAGGATTAAGGTTTTTATTTTTAGAACCGACTTTCACTGAAGAGAAAGAAGAATTAAGGGAATTTTATATAAATAAACTAAGTAGAGAAAAGCAGCTCTCTGGCACTGAATACGAGATTAAATTAAGGAATGAATTAACTCAATCCCAGATAGCTAAAGAGTGTGCTGAGTGGATTGAAAATAAGGTCGAGTTCAGGTCTTTAAAAAGAGAAGATGTCTCGAATGCAAGAACTATACATGTCCAAAATCCAAATACAGAGTTTGTTATAACTGGCACTCTTGATTTTACTTCATCTGGATTAGGTTTCTCTAGCTCTAAAAAAATAGAAATGAGTTTAATGACTGATAATAAATCAGCTACCCAAGAAGCTTTAGAGTGGTTTAATGAGACATGGAATAATCCTAAGCTCGTAGAAGACGTTAAAGAGGAGGTGTTGAAAAATATTCAAATTATCTATAAGGAAAATACCCCAGAAACTATTTACTTTATTACTCTTTATAATATTTTTAAAGATTATATTAACGACTTAGGGGAAGAAGCTGTAATTAAATCTAAGACTGGTTTTAAGGATACTCTAGTTTGGAATAAACTCTATAAATTTCAGAAAGATGCTGTAATCGGTGCGATTGAAAAATTAGAGAAGCATAATGGCTGCATAATCGCTGATAGTGTAGGTCTAGGGAAAACCTTTGAAGCTTTAGCTGTGATTAAATACTATGAACTCCGTAATGACAGAGTTTTAGTCCTTTGTCCGAAGAAGTTAAGAGATAACTGGCTGATTTATACTGTCAATGATAAGCGTAATATTTTAGATAGAGATCGCTTTAACTATGATGTTTTAAATCATACGGATTTAAGCCGAGAGAAGGGCTTTTCTGGAGATATAGATCTCAAGATGATTAATTGGGCTAATTATGATTTGGTGGTTATTGATGAATCCCATAATTTCAGAAATAACGATCCTCGTATAGATCGTAAAACTCGCTATAGAAGATTAATGGAAGATATTATTCAAGCTGGAGTTAAGACTAAGGTCTTGATGCTATCAGCTACACCAGTAAATAATAAGCTCAGTGATTTAAAGAATCAAATCGCTTTTATTACAGAAGCAAATGATAAAGCCCTATCTGAGGAAGGGATTAATAGTATAGAAATTACACTTAGAAACGCTCAAATGCAGTTTAATCGATGGCTAGAAAAACCTTTAGATGAGAGAAAATTAGAGACTTTACTGCCTCATCTAAATATAGACTATTTTAGATTATTAGATACATTAACCATAGCCCGCTCCAGGAGACATATAGAGAAATATTATAATCTAGATGAAATCGGTAAATTCCCAGAGAGATTAAAGCCTGAGAATATTAAAGCTCAAATAGATTTAAAAAATGAGTTCCCAGATTTTGAGACTATTAATGATTCTATTAGAAGGCTTACACTCGCTATATATTCACCATTAAAGTATGTAATGCCGCATAAAGCTGATAAATATGCAGAGCAGTATGACAAGAAAGTCAAAGGTGGTACCGCTAAATTTAGACAGATAGATCGTGAAAATAGCCTAGTGCACTTAATGCGTGTCAATATCCTTAAGCGGCTAGAGAGTTCTATATATTCATTCCATATCACTATAGATAGAATTATTAATAAGATAAGGGCTGAAATCGCTCGTATAGACAGCTATTCAGATGAAGCATTCTATGAATTGAATACTGATGATGATGGGGTCATTTTATTTGAGAATGATGAACAGATGGAAGCTATGTTATCTGGCACTAAAACTAAGGTGTTTTTACATGACATAGATTTAGTTAGATGGAGAGAAGACCTAGAAAGCGATTTAGAAAAGTTAGTCGTATTATTTACTCAGTCAGAACTGATTAATGCCTCTAGAGATGCTAAGCTTGCTGACTTAAAAGCCCTTATTAGTCAGAAAATTACTAAGCCTATAAATTCAAATAATCAGAAAGTTATCGTGTTTAGTGCTTTCGCTGATACTGCTCAATACCTATATAAGAATATTTCTGCATGGGCAGAAGATAATTTTAAACTTAATTCGGCTTTAGTTACAGGGGGCGGTCCTAATCGCACTACAGCAGAAGCCATTCCTGCTGATCTAAACTCTATTCTAATTAATTTTTCTCCTCTATCTAAGGAAAAATCTAAAATTTATCCTGAGATAAAAGAAAATATTGATATTTTAATAGCGACGGATTGTGTTTCTGAAGGACAGAATTTACAAGACTGTGATTTTCTGGTTAATTATGATATTCACTGGAATCCAGTAAGAATTATTCAAAGATTTGGACGTATAGATCGTATTGGCTCAAAAAATACTAGTATTCAGTTAGTAAATTTTTGGCCAGATATGGAACTTGATGAATATATTAAGCTAGAGCAGAGAGTGAGAGGACGTATGGTGCTACTGAATTCCTCTGCTACAGGGGAAGATGACATTATTAACGAGACAGAGCAAGACATCATGAATGATATAGAGTATCGTAAAAATCAGTTAGTTGAACTTCAAGAAAAAGTAGTAGATATAGAAGACATTTCAGGAAGTATTTCTATTACTGATATGACTATGAATGATTTTAAGATGGATCTCATGGAATATCTTAAAGATCATAGAAAAGAATTAGAGAAAGCCCCCCTAGGCATGTATGCCATAGCATCAATAGAAGATATTAATAGAGATGAGTTAAATGATTTTAGTCCTGGAGTGATTTTTATCTTAAAGCAAACTAGCTTCTCTGAGATAGAAAGCTCTGAGCTAAATGCTTTATATCCATACTACTTAATTCATATACAGGATGATGGTGAAATTAGGTTTACTTATTCACAAGCAAAATATATTTTAGATATTTTCAAAAAATTATCTCTAGGAAAAAGTTTCATAGATCAGGATCTCGTAGAAGCCTTTAATCAAGAGACTAGAGAGGCTAGTGATATGTCTAAGTATTCTAAGCTACTGAAAGATTCTATCTATCATATTATCGGACGTAAACAAGAAGAAGGTCTAGCACAGCTATTTAGCAAGCTAGGGAAAACTAATATCGCTAGTGACAGTCGTTTAAGTGGTTTAGAAGATTTTGAATTAGTGTCATTCTTGATTATTAAATAACATGAAGCAGCAAGCTATTAATCTCTTTAAGCTAAATAGAGACAGGGTTTTACAGGATCGTAGAATTTCTAAAAGTACCTTCTATGATTTAGATGCTTTTAATACTGCTAAGAAAAGAATTTTTACTGAAGATATTAGTGAGATTAGTTTACTTGCGATATTAAATGAAGACACTATTAATATCGCAGCCTATAAAGATATTGAGCTTAATTACAGTGAGATAGATATTCTTTATGTAGAGCTAAAAGGTATCAATAATCTAGGTATCATTATAGAAACCATTCAGCAAAATATACCTAATCCAGTAATTTTAATTTTTAGTTACCAAGAATCCATTTTAATTCAAAGTAGCCGCAAGCGGCTTAATCAGATAGAGACAGAAAAGCAAGTTATAGAAGAAGATTTTTCTACGCCGTGGCTAAATCTTCAGCAGCCTACAGATTTAGAGAATAGCTTTCTTGCTTGTTTAGATATATCTAAATTTAGCTTTGAAAATTTATACTCTTTCTATTTAGAATTTACTAGGCTACTTTATCAATCAATACTGATGCAGCTTTTAGGAGAGTTTAGATTTTATAAGCATCTAGATACAGAGATAATCAAATCTGAGATTGAAAAATATCTAAATAAGGAAAAACTCATTAAGCATTTAAAAGCTGAGCAAATAAAGACTCTAGAGTTTAGCGATAAAATATCTTTAGAACAGAAAATAATTAATTTACAGGCAGAAGCAGAGTTAATTAAGGTGAGAATTCGAGAAGTTTTACTTATATCGAAAACCCTATAGGCTTTTTAGAATCGTTTACTGGCTCCATTAATTCACGAATTGCATCAAAGACAATCTTAAATTGTTCATCATAATGAGATTCTAATGCCTCTAATCTCATCGCTAAATCTTTATTCGTATCAATTAATTCACGCAATTTAACGAAGGTTCTCATAATTTGGATATTTACCTGTATCGCTCTTTTACTGTGAAGAATGCTAGATAGCATGGCGACACCCTGTTCCGTAAAAGCATAAGGAGCATATCTATTACCTCCTGAACTTGAGATCACAAATTGTGATCTCAAGTTGTGAAACTCTTTTTCATTAAGCTGAAACATAAAATCATCAGGAAAACGTTCTAGGTTCCTTTTTACTGCCTGTATTAATTTTCTTGCTTCCGTCTCATAAAGTTCAGCTAAATCCGTACTCAGCATTACCTTATGACCTCGAAGCCAATAAACTCGCTTTTGAACTGTTTCTAATGATATTAAGTTCTCATTCATGTATTTGATTTTATCTTCTGGTATCCAAAATCATGATTCTATATAGTGCATAGCGTAATGAATAAGAGGGCTAATTCATAGTGTCTTCAAATTAAGCTGATTATATTTGAAATTGATTTTAAAATAAGATTATGCTCAAACTAGATGGTAAAACCCAAGACCTAATATCAGAGAATATCACTAAGCTAAAAGACTTATTCCCAGAGGCTTTTACAGAAGGGAAGATCGACTTCGAGGCTCTGAGATTAATCTTAGGCGATGAAATAGAGACAGAAAATGAGCGTTATAGTTTTACTTGGCATGGTAAATCAGAAGCTATTAAGCTTGCATTAAAGCAATCCACTGGTACTCTAAGACCGTGTAAAAAAGAGAGTAAGCACTGGGACACTACTCAGAATCTATTTATAGAGGGTGATAATTTAGAAGTCTTAAGAGTATTACAAAGCTCTTATAGAAACAAAATCAAGATGATTTATATAGACCCGCCTTATAACACGGGTAATGATTTTATTTATGAAGATGATTTCAAGGATAATGTGAAACATTATAAAGAGAAAGTCTCAGAAGCAATGAAAGCTAATCCAGAAACGGCAGGTAGATATCATACTAATTGGCTTAACATGATGCATCCACGCTTAAAACTAGCGAGAAATCTTCTCCGAGAGGATGGTGTGATATTTATTTCTATAGATGATAATGAGGTTCATAATTTAAGAAAAATTTGTGATGACATATTCGGGGGGGGGTAATTTTGTGGGGAATGTAATATGGGCCCGTAAAAGGGGAAAAGATAATTCGGCAAAATTTTTGAGTCGAAACCATGAATATCTTTTGTTATTTGCCAAAGATATTAATTTATTAAGATTTAATAGGTTAGAAATGCCAGATCAGACAAGATTTGCTTATAAAAATCCTGATAATGATTTGCGCGGTGATTACCGAACGCTCGGTCTTTGGGCACGAGGTTCACAGGGGGGATCCAGGTATTCATTTACCACAAAAACAGGTCTCTTTCTTTCTGCAAGAGAATGGCTTGTTGGTGAAGAGACAATGTTTGAACTTGATCAGCAGGATAAGTTAATAATCAATGGAGATAAGGTTTATCGAAAAATGTTTCTTACTGAATATAAGGGGGATATTCCTGAGACTATTTGGGATGATGCCTCCAATGCTGCAAATGCCGCAGATGAGATTAAGTCTCTATTTAATTATCAAGTTTTTGATACTGCTAAACCAACTCCATACATTTCAAAACTTCTAAAAATCGCCACATTGAAAGACTCTATCATCCTCGACTTCTTCTCTGGCTCCGCCACCACTGCACACGCCGTAATGAAACTCAATGCTGAAGACGGTGGTAATCGAAAATATATTTTAGTTCAATTACCTGCACCCATAGATCCGAAGAAAGATACAGTAGCCTATGACTTTATAAAAAATGAATTAAAAGCAGAACCTACCATCGCAGAAATCGGTAAAGAACGCATCCGCAGAGCTGGAGAAAAAATTAAAGCAGAAATGACAGAAAAAGATTCTCAGCAGTTAAGCTTGCTTGAAGATAAATCTCTTAAAGCTAATTTAGATATAGGTTTTAAAGTTTTTAAATTAGATGAAACAAATTTTACACAGTGGGATGAAGAGACTACAGATCCTGCTGGGGCTTTACTAAGATCAGTACAGAGCATTAAACCTAATAGAACTTCAGAAGATGCTCTCTATGAGATACTTCTTAAATATGGAATAGATTTAACCCTTCCTGTAACTGAATTAGAGATAGATTCTAGAAAAGTCTTTTCATTAGCTGCTAATTATTTATTGGTTTGCTTAGAAAAGAATTTAAGTCTAAGTACCATAGAAGAGATAGCTAAATTAAAACCTCAGAGAGTAGTTTTTTATGATGATGCTTTTAAGGATGATGTCGTGAAGCTTAATGCAGAGCAGACTTTGAGAAAGTTTGGGGTGGAAGATGTTAGGGTTATATGAGTGATCTAATTGAGCGAGAAGATTATCATAGCTTGCTTCTTGAATTAAAATCTAAAATTCATCAATCACAAATTAGAGCAGCTTTAGCAGTTAATAAAGAGCTTGTATTGCTCTATTGGCAGATCGGTAATTCTATACTGATAAAGCAAGAGAAAGAGGGTTGGGGTTCCAAGATTATAGAGCAATTAGCTAAAGATCTGAAGAGTGAATTTCCACTAATGAAGGGCTTTTCAGTGCGTAATCTTAAGTATATGCGTAGCTTTGCTGAAAATTATAGAGATTTAGAATTTGTGCAAGTGGTTCTTGCACAAATCACTTGGTACCATAACATAACTCTTTTAGATAAAGTAAAAGACAGCACCGAAAGAAATTTCTATATTCAAGAAAGTATTAAAAATGGCTGGTCTCGTAATGTGATGGTGCATCAAATAGAATCTAATCTTTACAAAAGACAGATTCAGGCAGAAAAAGTACATAATTTTCAAGAAACATTAAGTAAGCCACAATCGGATTTAGCACACGAGATACTTAAAGATCCTTATAATTTTGATTTTCTCAGTCTAGGAGAAGAGATTAAAGAAAAAGACTTAGAAAGTGCTTTAATAAAGCATATTACAAAGTTCTTGTTAGAGCTAGGAGCAGGTTTTGCTTTTATAGGAAAACAGTATCACGTAGAAGTTGCAGGGCAGGATTTTTATATAGACCTACTTTTCTACCATATTAAATTACGTGCCTATGTAGTCATTGAGCTTAAGGCTGGAGATTTTAAGCCAGAGTACGCTGGGAAATTGAACTTCTATCTCTCCGCAGTAGATAAAATTTTAAAAAGTGATGATGATAAACCATCTATTGGTATTATTCTCTGTAAATCTAAGAGTAAGATCATCGCAGAATATGCACTAAGAGACATTACTAAGCCGATAGGAGTTTCTGAATATATGCTTACAGAATCTATTCCAGAAAATTTCAAGGGTGAATTGCCGAGTATTGAAGATTTAGAAAAAAGTCTTAGTGATTATCAGATAATTACTAAAGAACAGGACGAATAATATAAAATGCTAAAACTCAAATTTGATGCCAATCAAGCATATCAACAAGAAGCCATAAGCTCTATAGTAGATATTTTCGAGGGGCAGAGATCTGTCCAATCGAGATTTACCGCTCTAGAGAGTGATAGAGGCTTAGTTGGAAAAATAACAGAGCTAGGCTATGCTAATAAATTAGACCTTATTGATGAAGATCTGATAAAGAATGTAGTTAAAATTCAAGACCGCAATAGCCTTAAACGCAGTATTAATCTAAAAGATGCAGAATATGGAGTGCCTAACTTCGCTATAGAGATGGAAACGGGTACTGGTAAAACTTATGTTTATAGCAGAACTATCATGGAACTTAATGCTAGATATGGTTTTACCAAATTTATCATAGTAGTGCCTAGTGTAGCTATTAGAGAAGGTGTTTATAAATCTTTACAAATCACAGAAGAGCATTTTGGGGGATTATACACAGGGAGAGCTTTCCATTATTTTATTTATAGCTCTTCTCGCCTTAATGAAGTAAGAGCTTTCGCTACTAGTGACGCTATAGAAATAATGATTATTAATATAGATGCCTTTCGTAAGGGTTTTGAGGAAGGGAAAGATAATGCTGCGACTGTAATTCATAAGCCCTCGGATAAATTAGAAGGACGCAAGCCTATTGAGTTTATTCAGCAGACTAGTCCTGTAGTTATTATTGATGAACCCCAGTCAGTAGATGGCACTCCTAAAGCTAAAGAAGCGATTAAAGCCTTAAACCCTCTCTGTATCCTTAGATATTCTGCTACTCATAAAGATACTTATAATCTAATGTATAAGCTAGGTCCTATAGAGGCTTTTGAGAAAAGCTTAGTTAAGAAAATAGAAGTACTATCTATTGATAATGGAAGTTCTAATTCATCACGTATTAAACTTCTAAGTGTTTCGGAAAAATCGGGCTCTTACTCAGCTACAGTCATGCTGAACTGCATAGATAAAAAAGGTACTCATAAATTTAAAGAGGTCTCTGTAAACACTAATAAGCGAAGCAGTCTCTATGTTGTTTCTGGGGAAAATGATGAGTATAAAGATCTTAATGTCAGCAATATCTGTGCTCAAACAGATAAAGAATACATAGAAATAAATCAGACTGAAATTATAAAAATCGGACAGGCAGAAGATGATTTAGTAAGTAAAAGAGCTCAGATTCGCTGGACTATAGAAAGCCATTTAGATAGAGAGGCGATTCTGCTAGAGCAGGGTATTAAAGTACTATCTCTATTTTTTATAGATAAAGTTCATAATTACAGGGAAGCAGCAGATACTAAGAAAGGTATTTATGCTGAGATATTTGAGGAAGAATATTTTAATCTAATTAAATTACCTAAATATAATCAGCTCTTCACTAAAGAAGAATTTAAAAGCTATGCTCTGAATCCTCGTGTAGATGAGGTTCATGCAGGGTATTTCGCCCAAGATAAAAAAGGTGCTTATAAAGACACTAAGGGAGATACTCAAGCCGATGAAAGTGCTTATGAGCTGATTATGAAGAATAAAGAGAGACTATTAAGCTTTGATACTTCACTCAGATTTATCTTCTCGCATTCAACTTTAAAAGAAGGCTGGGATAATCCTAATGTCTTTCAGATCTGTACTCTAGTAGAGAATCAGGATCTTATGACTAAGCGTCAGAAAATCGGTAGGGGCTTGCGTTTACCAGTGAATCAGGATGGAGAAAGGATTTTAGATGATAACATTAATGTGCTAACCGTAGTAGCTAATGAAAGTTATGATAGTTTCGCCGAAAATTTACAGCGTGAAATAGAGAAAGATACGAATATTAAATTCGGAGTTATTACAGAAAGGTTATTTGAAACGATTCGTATACAGAGAGAAGGAGAGCATACAGAGTTAGGCTATGAAGCTTCTCTAAGAATTTATAACTATTTAAAATTAGAAAAACTAATTGATAAAAATGGTAAACCTAGCTCAGAGCTCAAGGAAGCCTTAGTGATGGAATCTTTAACTTTGCCAGAAGAGTTTTTAGAAATTAAAAAAGAAATTATCAGTACTATAGTGCAGACTCAGAAGCGTTTACCAATACTCAATAGAGCAGATAAAGTGAAATTAGAGCTTAATAAACAGGTTTATTTAAGTCCAGATTTTATTCAGCTGTGGGAGCGTATTAAATATAAAACTGTTTATAGGATTAATTTTAACAGTGATGAATTAATAGAAAGCTCAGCTAAAGCGATAGCAAGAATGCCAGAGATAAAAACTAATCCAGTAATAGGAAGATGGGTTAAGCTGCAAATGGATAAAAAAGGAATTTCGGCTAGCGATCCTTTACGCATTAGAACTTTAATTAGAGAAGAGTATGAGGATAAACGTTTACCAGATATATTAAAATATGTAGAAACTTATACTAGGCTTAAAAAGAGTTCTATTGCAGAAATTTTAATTAGATCTAAAACTCTTAATGCTTTTTATTCAAACCCTCAAGAGTACATGGAAAGAGTGGTAGAAGCTATTAATGCAGAAAAACGTAAGATAGTTGTTAATGGTATTAAATATGAAAAAATCAGCGATCATGAATTCTATAAGCAAGAACTATTTGATGATAAAGAGCTAATAGGCTATCTGAAAAACAATGCCATTCCTGTATCTAAAAATGTTTACTCTTATGTGCTTTATGATTCTGAGGTGGAGAGGCTTTGGGCAGAAAGGCTTAATAATGATCGTGATATTAAATTATTTACTAAACTGCCTCGCTGGTTTAAAATTGAAACCCCACTCGGTGACTACCATCCCGACTGGATGATCTTATTAGATAAAAATTCAGAGGAAAGACTTTATTTCGTAATTGAGACTAAAGGCTCCATTAAAGATGAAGACTTAAGGTATCTTGAAGATAAAAAGATTCAGTGTGGTGAAAAGCACTTTGAAGCTTTAGGTACTGGAGTGAGTTTTACCAAGGCTGACGATTATAATACTTGGCGAGCTGGGGTTTAAGTACCATTGCAAAAGACCTAAAATCCCACTATTAAAACATCTCAGGGCTTACAGTATTCTACAGCCATTTTCATCACATTGATAAGTTGGTTTAAATTCTAAAAGACTTTCTAATCCTACTAAAGCTTGACCATAACCCGTAGGGTACTGCTTCGTATTTGCGACCATAATCTTAATCATCGAATTTAACTTATCTAAATAAATATTCTTACTTGTTAGTTTAAACAGCTCAATTAAATTACCGAAAGCGATTGAATTTCCAGATGGTATAGCACCATCAAAAAATTCTTTATTGGCTAAAGGTAATTCCTGAGCTTCTTTATCAGCATAGAAAAAAGCACCATTTTGATCATCCCAGAATTTACGAAACATAATCTCCTGTGTATCTGTAGCAATATTAATTAGCTTTTTAGTATCTAAAACCTCTGAAACAGCATATAGATCAAGTACTTTTTCCCCAGGAGCAGTATTATACAAAGATAGTGCTTTAATTAATTCTATTAAAGCAAAGATGAAAAAGCTGTAATCATTTATACATGAGATATTTGGTGAACTAATACCAAGACGTGAGGATTTCAGTAGTTCACCATTAGGCTTGCGCATGATTTTTAAAAGTGAATCCGTAACTTTAAGAGCAAGATTTAAAAACTTAGTATCTTGAGTTGCCTGATAAGCTTTCGCTAAACCTGCCACCATAAGTGAATTCCAGTCAGTGAGTATCTTATCGTCTTTTAATGGATGTATTCTACCTTTGCGGTGTGCATAAAGCTTCTCCACTCTTGGTACTGAAAAATCATTTAAATCTTTTCGATGCAGAATATTTCTACCTGTTTTTTCCTTAGTGCTTTCATCTAAAAAATTTCCCTTTTCCTCTACCTGAAAGGTTTTTACTATTAGAGCTAACTCATCTTTATTTAATATCTCTTTAAGCTCTTTCATCGTCCAAGTGTAGAACAAGCCCTCTTCTCCCTCACTGTCGGCATCTTCTGCACTGAAGAAAAGATTTTCTGATGAAAGCATGTCTGTTACTAAATATTCATATATTTCATCCAAAACTCTTTTATATAGAGATATGTTATTTTTAAGTTTTTCCTGATCTAAATTCAGATCTTTTACATTTATAGAGTTTTCACTCTTTTGAGAATAGAGTTTTTCTAAAACCATCACGGTATCACTATAAGCCAGCATAAGCGTAGCTTGGTCATATAGCATCTTCTCGAAATGTGGTAATAGCCACTCTCTATCTGTAGAGTAGCGATGAAAACCATAACCAAGCTGATCAAAGACACCACCAAGACGAAACTGTGTCAAGCTTTTAAGCACCATATCAAGAGCAGTCGAAAATTTTTCCTTAATTACAGATTTATCCTCAATACCACTTTCTTTATTTGCCTTGCCCTCATTCAAGAAGCTCTTCTCATAAGTATTTAAAAAGCGTTGATAATATTTCAACAAAAAAGAATATACATGCGGACTAAAGAATTTAGGCGCTGGTCCAAAACCACCATATTTATTATCAAACTGGTGACTTAACTGTATAAAAGCTTTATCTGATATCTCTTGAATCTCATTACGAAAAGCTTCTGAGCTTTCATTTATTTCTAAATTAAATATCTCTTTTCCTATTTCAGATACTAGTTCTGAACTACTGTCTTCACCTAAATGATACTTTCTATAATTAACACTAATTTTTTCTGCGGTAGCCTCTAGCTTCTCTTTATCGTTTAACCACATATGACCAAGATGATGAGCGATTTGAATTATCCCAGGCATCTCATAGCCATTAGGATAGAGTTTACTTAATTTAGGGAAATAAGTCCCTGCATAGAATACATGCTTCTCTGGAGTAAGAAAAAGATTAAGAGGCCAGCCCCCTCTAGATATAAGCATTTGAGCTATACCCATATAAAGACTGTCTATGTCTGGTCTTTCCTCTCTATCGACTTTGATACAGATGAAATATTGATTTAAAACCTTGGCTACATCTTCATTCTCGAAGGATTCATGCTCCATCACATGACACCAATGACAAGTCGAATAACCAATTGATAAAAATATAGCTTTATTTTCTGCTTTAGCCTTAGCAAAAGCTTTTTCAGACCACGGATACCAATCTACGGGATTCGCAGCATGCTGTAATAGATAAGGACTTTTTTCGAATACCAGCCTATTCCACTTATCACCACCATCCTCCGGAATTTTTTTTAAATCCTCACCTTGAGGCAGGTCTTGAAGTACTTTTTCTATGGTGTAATTCATTTAATAAAAATCTTAGCAATTATAGCCAAGCAAAACTCTCTTTAATAGACTGAGCTATAGCATCAGGATCACTAGCTTTACCTTTAGCTTTAAATTTAAAGAAACGCTTCTCAGATTTACGTAAGCCTAAATTCAGGTTAGCGACAGATGTTAAATTACCAAGATTAAGTTCTCCTACACCGAGCTTCTGAAGAAAGCTTTTAGAGTATTTCGGTATCACCCCTTGCCCACGAACATCTTGGAAATCTTTATCTTTGTTGTAATCAACATAGCCCTTTGCCAAGATCTCTATCTGTGGTGCTTTCAATAAAAACTTTTCAGTACTTACTTTTCCACGATTATAAGTAAGAGAACTAATTAGATGATCGAAACGACCACCTTCAAAAGTAATGAGAGTGTGTACTATATTATTCATATCTAAACTCTTTACAGTATTAATTGCTGAAAGTATACGCTGCATTAAACTTAACTGGCTGAGCTTACCATTCTTGATGATCAGATCAGCTTTACCCTCTAAGTTAAAGAAAACCTCATCTGGAAGCAGACCTTTAGTCTTACCCGTAAAATTAACATCCAGTAGACCACTTGGTATCTCAGAGCCTAATTTCCAAATGCTTTCTGCAATTTCATGAGCTGGTAGCTTATTACCATTAATTTTAAATACTGAATCGAAATTTAGATAATTAAAATCTATACTAGATTCAACGAAACCTTCTTTAATACGAGCTTTAAGGTTTCTTACTTTGGAGAATTGCTCATCTACCGCTAAGTGAAAGGATAGATCATTATAGGGTAAGCCGTTCCAGTCACCAGCAGTCATTCTCATCTGCATTTCAGCAGGTTTATTAACTACAGAAATGAATTCTATTTTAGAACTTTTACTATAGAGATCACCAATGCCAAACTGCTTTGCAGTTGCTGGTCCTAGAGTGAATTTACAGACAGATAATCGATCAAGATAGCTGCCATAAGTATCACAAAGGAAGTTACCATTATTAAATATTAAATTAAATGGTTTAATAGTGGCGATATGTGGCGAATATAGATTTAGATTATTTTTTACAGTTTCTGTCTCAGGAGGAGATTCGACAAGAATTTCATAATTTAATTTTTCTCTATTTCTGTAATCTTTTATTTGAAAGCGTCCGAATAGCTTAGCTTTATCGGCACCTTGTTTGAAAACAGCCTTGGCATCATTTGAACTAATCAAACTAGGAGTGATAGTGATTTTAGCCTTAAGTTTAGTGAGAATTTTTTTATCTAAATCTAGCCAAGTAGAAAATTTACAATATTTGAGTTCATTAAGAAAGACTTTAACATCTAGAACTTGCTTTGCTGGTCCTCCATTTAAAGCTAACTCTGAGCGGACTAATCCTTCATAATTCAAACTAGTTTTAATCGCAGGTGGAGAATATTTATTAAGCAAACTAGAGTGCAATTTTCCCTTGAACAGTAGATTAAATAATGGCTCAAAACTTCCTTTACCAATATTGTGAATCTCACCATTAAAGACTCCCGAACTAGCTCCAGAACTTAAGCCTAAATCCTGAAAAGTAAATTTATTATTTCTAAAGCTGAGTTTTCCATTTAAATTTTGCACTGGCTCTGAGAATTTTTCATGAACACTAGTCAGAGAAACATTTTTCAAAGTACTCTCGACTTCAAGACCAAGAGGATTATATTTAAGAACAATATTTAATAATCCATCTGGATCTACAATAAAATCCCTTATCTTAGGTACATTGAAAAGGCTCAAATAATAAAGGTCTTTCGCTAAAAGATTATTGGCTATTAAATCTATTGATTGTATATAACCACTAATATCTATAGCTCCTGTGCCTTTAATTTCAGCACCATTAATATTAGCTGAAAGGTTTTTAGAACTAATTAATGTTTTAGAGAGAATGATTTCACCGTTTACATTACTGATAATCGGCGTATCTTCATTGATTTGAAAATTAAGATCTTTAATATCGAAGCGTCCTTCCATATTGTAATCACCCTGATTAGGCGTCGTAATTTTCAGCTTGATATTTGTTAATTCACCGTAAAGACTGTCTGGGAGTATTTTTTTAAACTGAAATGAGTCTAAAGCACCAGACTCTAAAATCCCTGAAAGGTCTAATTTCTGTGCTATAAAATCAAGTTTAATTTTAGGCTTAGCTGGTGCTGCTGGAAACTCTATTTCACCATTACTAGAAAAGAAACTACCATTAATAAAACCATTTAGCTGTTTGATTTTCAGGTCATTATTATCTATCTGTAAATCAGCATTTAATTGATTTACCGATAAAGGGTAATCCTGTTTTCTAAAGCGACCATCCGTGATTTTGGCAGACCCCTTAAGGAAGCTATCAGTTATTTGCAGATCTATAAAAGCAAAACCCCTTAAAGTCGAATTACTAAGATAGTTCTGATATTCTTTAAAAAAATTAAAACCATGAAAAATTCTTTTGAACTTCTCTATGGCGAAATCTTTAGTAAAAATTTTAATATCAAATTTTTTAGTCTT
Source organism: Candidatus Melainabacteria bacterium (assembly GCA_005110385.1). Lineage (GTDB taxonomy): Bacteria > Cyanobacteriota > Vampirovibrionia > LMEP-6097 > LMEP-6097 > LMEP-6097. The sequence continues at coordinate 48,277 of DUDT01000016.1, forward strand.
TGTATTAATCTTCCCTGTAACATTTAAAGCACTTTCATTAAAAGGAATGCTGAGATTAAGAATTTTAAAACTATGCCCTTCAAAACTCAGGTCAGCAGTAAGAAGCTTATCTAATACTTGAAAAGTCTTTTTAATTCTTTGCTTGAGATTTAATTTCAGCTTCACGGTTTTCTGCTTAATATTAGAGCTGTAACCGACTTCACCATTGAAAAGATCATTATAATTAATGATTTTTATTTTACTTAGTATAGTTTTTAAATTTTCATTATCTATAAAAGTAAAATGATTTTGAACTAGGTTTAATAAATCGTTGTTATTGAGTTTTACTTTAATATTTATATCTGGGTTTTTACTCTGCCAGTTTTTAAAATCTCCAGTAATAGCAAATAACTCCTGATCAAAAGAAGTTTCAAGCTTATTTATATGAATAGATTCACTTATATTTAAATCAGCGAGGATTTGAGTCTTTTTAAAACCACTAAAATTCTCTATATCTTGCCTGAGATTTATTCTCAGCTGATCTTTAATGCGATTGATTTTAATATCACCATCTAAAACGGCTTTCGCTGCTGAATATTTATTAATAGCTTCTTGTATTTTCTGAAATTCTTTATAGGGAAGAAAAGTTGCCAAGAAAAATTCTAAATGACTAATCGGTAAATGATGTAATTCAGTATTTAAAAAGAAATCTGGGTCTTTATGAAAATCCTTAGAAAAATTTAAAAGCCCATTTACACTAATGGAAGTACCTGTTTTATTGAGCTGCTGAGAATTCGGGCTCAGTTCTACAAGAAAGCGTTTATGTTTTTTCTCCTTCTTCCAGTTCAGAGTAAGGTTTTCATAAAGCACTTGATGATTCTGAATTTCATCTATAACTCTAATATTTATGTTATCGATTTTCAGTAAGTCTATTTCAGGCATTTTGCCTTTTTTCTCTTTCGCCTTAAAAATCTTATAGATATTCCATTCGCCTTTTTTATCTTTAATAACTCGCAGTTCTAATAAATCCGTTCTTAACGAATTAAACTTCACTTTAAATCTAAGTAAATTAGGCGTAGATAAAACAGCATTTAATTTATTCAGACTAAGAACCTCTGTGCGAGATTTATCTAAGATTTTTAAATCCGTAACTGCGATATTCAGTGAGCTTGGTTTAAGTTCTAAACGAAGATCCTTAGCACTAATTTTTCCATCTAGCCTTTTATTAATTTCTTTAATTAGAAATTTTTGAGCTTGTTTAGAAATATCATTATTCTGTGCATAAATAAATACTGAAATCCCGCCCACGACACTAATCGCAGCGAAAACGAGCAGAAAATTCAGGAGGTTTTTCATCAAGGAGGTTTTTTAAATCAGTTAAATAGAATGTTATTTAAGCTAGCTTATCCCTGTAGTTATTTTAGCTGTAATATGCACTTTATGCTGAGCAACCAAGGAACAACAGAGAGGGTTTAGGGGAGACGCCAACAAAGAACCGAAAAAGCTCATCGTACCCCCCCCGAAGGAACGTAAAAAACGATTTCAGAGACTGCAGCACAACTCCATTTTCTGCGTTTTCGTCGTCCTCGTGATCCTCATGTACAAATAGTACACTGCGGTCATTCGTCCTCCTCAGCCTTGAAACTGCACGTTGTGCAGCAGTCTCTTTTAGTTTTTTTACTGGTGGATTCTCACTGACACCCTACATAAACGAGAAGACCACTTAAGTTCTTAAGTGGTCTTCTCGTTTATTGTAATGGCGGACAGAGAGGGATTCGAACCCTCGGTAGCTTGCGCTACGACGGTTTTCAAGACCGCTCCGATCGACCACTCTGGCACCTGTCCATTCAACATTTTACACTAAGCCCCTAAATGAAAATTAAATTTTTTCATAAAGTTTTCAGCACTGTTGCGGAACCTATAATTTCTGCATTTTTTCTCCTCTTTGGGGAAAAATGACCCCTTAAAATTTCTAGGCTGATTTTGCAGAATCTTGTTTATGCTTGATAATAAAAAACCTGAAGAAAAGCTAATCAGCCTAGCTTTACTATTCTGCACTCTGCTAATCTTCATTCTTTATCTATTAAATTACTCTGAGCTTAGTGCAAAATCCAATCCAGGACTAAATGAGACTGCTCGTAAACCTAAGTCCTTAAATTTACTCTCTAATCCAAGCACTAGGCAAACAAAAATCAATTCAGCCCAAGCTAGCGATTCTCCCCAAAAGATGATTACCAGTAAGCCTAAGTCTATGCTTGAAGATTCAAGACAGTTAAATATTAAACCTAGTATACTCTGGCAGCCTCCAAATGCCCGTTATGTACTTTATGAAATGAATAAATCTTTAAGTCAAGAGCGTGAAGAAAAGATTCTAGAACATTTAACACAGATAGAGCTTAGGCGAAATCCTCGCTTGAAAAGAGCCTTTAAGGTTTATAACGCCGCATCTTTAAAACAGTTTTTTTATTTGATCGGCGGTTTTTTTAATAATAATGCTCAAATCAGTAATAGCAGAGGGGCTTATGAATATATTTCTAAAATTAGCCAAGAGCAGCTTAAATTAGTAAAAGAATATCTCAGCTTTTTTTCTAGTGATTTGAATTTTAAAAATATAGAAGCAGCTCATGAAAAGGAAGTTATAGAGATTATTTCTAGGAAATATGGTTTTCAAACTCTGAACTATATTAATCATCTTTATTCACGCTTTCCTTATTATTATGAAACTAAAAATAAACGCAGTTTATCAAGTGTGGATGAGGATCTTGAGGGGGATGAAAGTCTAGATAATGAAGTAGTGTACCAGTCTATACTTAAAAATCACTCTCCTGAATTATGTCTTAACTATGGCAGAATATTATTAATTTCCTTAGACTCGCTTAAAATTGACACATTTCTCGTCAGTGACGAATCTTTAGTTAAAGTCTATAAATTAAATACAAGTGTTCTTGCTGTGCAGGCACTTAGTAACAAAGGGACTGCTGAATTAATAATTAATACTAAGCAGGGTTTATTACGCTTTGATCTTAGTATAGGAAAAACTCACAGTGCTGATTTCAGCTTAGTGGAAAGAAACAAATCATACCAACCTGAGATTAATGACAGCGCAGAAACCAGAATTATGTCTCGGTCTCAATCCTATCAAGTAAAAACTTTAGCTAGTCGTGTTGTATCTGAGAACTCGTTACTTACCGTCAAACTTAACTCTAGAATAGCAGGATTAATATTGGCTTCTAACGCTGCTCTTCTAGAATTTAAACACCTAGTTAATAGTCAGGATGAGCAATTTTTAAAAATTTTTCTTTTGAAAATTAAAAATACCGCGGGAATCACTGATATCGTCGTGCCAGCAGAGAAAGTGGTTTATAAAGTTACTTTAGAAGTGAATACGGCTGCTGCCTTAAGGAGTGAGATTAATGAGATTTTTTTGGACTAAATTAAATATTAATAAGAGCATTAAACTTTTAAACTTTTTGGTGATGCTAATGTTTTTCATTTTTGTAAAAAATTCTGCAGAGGCTGAGATCCGTAGTGAGTATATGACTTCAAGACAGAGCGAAATGAACGCCCGTAATATATCGCGGATAGATAACAGCGATTATAAGTTAACCTATTACGAAAAGCGACTGTATCCTAAACAGAATTTCAGTGGTGATACGGTATTAATGCGCATTGAACGTTTGGAGATAGCATTATTTGGAGTAATCTCAGATGAAGAACCACTTAGTGAGAGACTTTTAAAGATCGAATCAGAGATGGCGCTTCTAGAGTTAAATTCACCAGAAATAAAGACTAAATTAGAAAATAAACAGTACGAGGAAAGAAGGTTAACTGAATTAAGGCAGGAAAGGGAAATGATGCGTGAAGCTAATTTAAGGCGAGAAAATAGAAGAAGAAATTACAGTATGATTAGTCCTCTTGTTCAAGGTGCTTCTCAGAGATTATTAAGGATGATGTAGCAAGGTGAAACGATTAATAAACTTAGAAAGCATAAAATTATCTACTCCAGTTTTAATTCTAGCTATCACACTAAACTTCTCTTCTGCATTAGGTTATAGCAGTGGTAATACTACGATTATTGAGGTAGGGAGGAAATCGTCATATTCACTATTAGATAGAAAATTTATTTTTGATCAAGCTGAAAATAAAGTTAATTCTGAGAATTTTAAAAAATCTCAAGAGCTAAAGCCACAGAATTTAGCTTTATTTTCGCAGCTCAATTTGAAACCCATTAAGCAAGAGGAAACTAAAATAGTACCCCAAAAAAAAGTTATTACTCAAGCCAAGCAACAGTCCTTAAAAAACTCAGAAATTACAGGCGATATATCTAGGTGGAATAAATTTAAAGAATCTAATATGAGAGATGTTTCTATCGAAGAGGCTTTAAACGTAAATGCTCGCATACTTAAGACTGTTAATGAATCTATAAATTTTAATAGCGTTGTGGAAAAACCCGAACTACGCTAACAGTCCCAACATAGTTTTAAAAAAGCTAATAGAATATTAGTGTGCTTCAAATCGAAAATAAATCATTATTCATTAATCAAATGTTTACAAGAATCGCAAAAAAATACGACTTCTTGAATAATATTATGACTTTTAATCTGCATCAGATTTGGAAAAAACAAGCCATTGAAAGTGCCTCGGTTAATATACCTTATTTAAAACACGCTAAAGTCTTAGACCTTTGTACCGGTACTGGTGATATGGCTCAAATGTGGGCTAAAAAACCACAAGTATCTAAAGTGATGGCTATTGATTCTTGCCCTCCGATGTTAGAAGAAGCAGAAAAGCGTCAGCGAAAGATTAAAGAACCCTGGGCTACTAAAATCACGTTTATGCCAGGTGATGCACTAGAATTACCTTTTCCTGATGATAATTTTGATGCTATTTCTGTAGGATTCGGACTTAGGAATGTAGCTGATCTAAGCAGAGCTATACAGGAGATCTTCAGAGTTTTAAAACCTGGTGGTTTTATTGTTAGCTTAGATTTAGGTCATCCGGAACAGCCCTTTATTCAGAATATTTATAAAAATATTTTCCTAAATTTCATACCACTTTTAGGCTCTATATTTGCTGGTGATAAATTAGCTTATAGATATCTAGTAGATTCTTTAGAAACTTGGCCTAAACAGAAAGAACTTTCACAAATGTTCTGGGATCAGGGCTTCACTCGTAGTTATTTTAAAGATCTTATGTTCGGGACTATAGCTCTAGTAGTAGCACAAAAATAATCATCCCAAGAAATCTTCAGTTAACTGACTTCAGCATAAAAAATAAAAAGCGGGAGCTAAAACTCCCGCTTAATAAAAGTAAAGCTTATAGAATTTAAATCTTAATTTTGAAGAAGAAAAGAAGAAGAACAAGAGATAAGATTTAAATTACTAAATTCCCCCTTTACTTAAAGTTTTTTTAGATAAGAGATGGTTTTATAGTCACCAGTATAACGTCCATTTAAATACTGTTCGACATCGCTCTCTGCTGTAATATAATCTCGATTCTGAATATTGAAGATATCGGTGGATTTAGCTACCCATAAGTGTTTACCACGTTGAAGTTTATTCTCTCTTACCCAGAGAAGTTTATCGTCATCATTTAGCTTAAAAAGCCGGTTAGCTACCAGATCCCAGTCATGGTTATACCATTTTGGAACTAATTTACCATTTACTAAATGAAAACTTAGCTTAGAAGTACTTTTCAGACCTTCTTTGACATATTTACAGTCAGAATCTATGACTACTGTATGCACTTCCCAAATTCCAAATAGTCTTGGATCATATGATTGAGCGCTAACAGATAATCTCACTGGAGCTAAAGCATTTAGCGAAGTCCCTGAGCTTAAAGCACTGAATAAAACTAAACCTGTGGTTAATACAACCTTTTTCATTTATCCCCCCCCGAGTAATTGACTTACAAGATTATTTATCGGCTGTTTAGGGGAGAACTTTAATTTTAATTTATAGAATTTTATAAATCATCATAAATCACTGTGCAGGACTATCTTCTACAGGAGATTAGCGTCAACTAGTTTTTTAAAATCATCTGGCAAGTCAGAAACAAGCTGTAAATTAACTCCCGTAACAGGATGTTTAAAGCTTAATTTATAAGCATGTAATAAATGCCTATCAAATATTTTTTTACATCTAAATTTTTCACCATAGACAGTATCACCTAAAATCGGGTGACCTAAATAAGCTGCATGTACTCTGAGTTGGTGAGTTCTGCCTGTAAAAGGTCTTAGTTTAACGTAAGAATAGTCATTATAGGTTTTTATAAGTTCAAGCTCAGTAATAGCTTTCTTGCTAGGTTTGGTGCTATTTTTACTCTTAACTCCCCACTTTTGGCTACTTTCACTTCTATCTATAAGCACAAGTTCATTATCTATACGGGTTTTACTTTTATTTATCGGTAAAATACCATCCATAATCGCAAGATATTCTTTTCTAATCTCTTTATCAATGAACATTTCATTAAATTTAGAAGTGGTATCTTGATCTTTAGCAAAGATAATCAAACCACTAGTGCCTTTATCAAGCCGATGCACAGCATATAATTTACGAAGCTTAAGCTGTTTTTTTAATTCTCCAAGAAGGTGAATTTGATTTTTAGAACTGGTCTCTATACTTGGATAGTAGCCTTCCTTATCGTAAATTAATAGATATTCATCCTCAAAAATAATGCGAGTTTTATTGATAACCAGTGGTTTTTTTACTGACTCTTTAACCTTGCGGTAAGCTATCTTATCTTTCAGTGGGTTAATTTCGCGACTAGCATATCTTTCGATTTTGCCGTTAACTGTACAGGCACCCATCTCTAGACTTTTTTTAATGACAAGATTAGAAAGGTCGGGGTATTTTTCTTTTAAATAATTTCTTAAGGAAACCATTGGGGCTTAATACTTTTCTTTAGTTTTCTACATGATAAAGTATTGCTTAGGGAAGTGATGGAAAATAGAACTTTTACTTAAGAAATAATAGCAAAAGGAGATCAAACAATGGTGTTTGATGAGAAGGCAATAACGATGGTACTTGATGAAACAATAATAGGCTCAGATTATACATTAGGCGGGAAAACCTGTTACGATGCGGCGTCTGCATTTTCATTAAATCGAAGACAAAATCTGCATGGCAAAGAGATTAATGATCAAATACTCTCCTATTTAAATACCTGCAAAAGAGAGATTCTTATGGAGATTCCTTTAAGATTGGATGATGGTAGCCTATTGCCCGTTCATGCTTACAGAGTTCAGCATAATAATGCTCGCGGCCCTTTTAAAGGTGGCATAAGATATCACGAAGAAGTTAATCTACAAGAAGTTAGAGAGATGGCGAACCTAATGACCTGGAAAACGGCTTTGGTGGATATTCCTTTCGGTGGTGCTAAAGGTGGAGTCGCGATTAATCCTAAAAAACTTTCTTTTCATGAACTGAGAAGGCTTACCAAGGCTTTAGTTTCACATCTAGGTGATAATATTGGTCCTTACGTAGACATTCCTGCACCCGATGTGAATACCAATCCACAGGTTATGGCTTGGATTTATGATGAATTTTCTAAATCTCATTCTAATAATTCCCTAGCAGTGGTTACGGGAAAACCTCTTGAGGTGGGTGGTTCCCAAGGACGCTTAGAAGCTACCGGAAGAGGCGTGGCTATCTGCATGCGTGAAGCATGCAAATATAGAGGTTACGATCCAAAAGATCTGACTGTTGCTATTCAGGGATTCGGGAATGTCGGTTATTTTAGTGCGAAAATTATTTCAGAAGAATTAGGGGCAAAGGTTATTGGCATCAGTAATGCTGTTAGTGCGGTCTATAATCCTAATGGTATAAATATAGAAGATTTAAAGGCTTATGCTGATAGTCATAATGAATCTTTAGATGGTTTCGAGGGAGCTACTAGTATTCCCCGTGATGAGCTTCTAATGCTTGACTGTGATGTATTAGTACCAGCAGCATTATCTAAGGCTATTACTGGGAAAGTCGCTAAGAATGCGAAGAATCTTAAAATACTTTTGGAAGCAGCTAACGCCCCTACTACCCCAGAAGCTAATGCGATTCTATTTGAGCAGGGCGTTCTGATAGTTCCTAGTGTTTTAGCGAATGCTGGTGGTGTAATTTGTAGCTATTTTGAATGGGTACAGAATTTACAACAATTCTACTGGACTTATGAAAGAGTCGCTCAAGAATTAGAAAACTATATGATGAGAGCTTTTCAGAATGTAACCAAATTAGCTCGAGAGAAAAACATAGGTCTTAGACAGGCAGCTTATTGTATAGCTCTAAATCGTGTAGCATCGGCTCTTATTATTAGAGGCTTCTAGACGCTTAGATTATGAGCGTAATATAATACATCTATGATGGCAATTGCAATATTTGGAACACTTACAGTAATTATAGGGACTGTTCTTTTTTTAATGCTTAAAGCTAATAAAGCTGCGGAGCATGATGAAACTGGAGAGCATGACGAGTAATATGTTAGGTATTTTTGTTACCGCCGCTTATCCTTCAGAAGACGCGTGTATTAAGGCTTTAAAGATACTGCACGAAGAAAAGGTTTCTTTGATTGAGCTTGGCATACCTTTCTCTGACCCTCTTGCTGATGGCCCCGTAATTCAGAATGCGAGTTTTAAAGCTTTAGCTAATGGAATTAATATAGATAAAATTTTTGATCTTGTCGCTCAAGCTCGATCAGAAGCTGGTTTAGTAGACTCTTGTAATTATGGATTAAATAATATTATTTTCTTCACTTACTATAATCCTGTCTACGTCTATGGTATAGAGAAATTAGCTAAAAAGTGTTCAGAATATGGCATTAAAGGCTTACTCATTCCAGATCTGCCAGTGGAAGAAGCTGAGACCGTTTCTAAAATTTTAAAAACCTATGGACTTACTTTAACTTTACTAGTAGCCATAACTAGCTCAGAGCAGCGAATTGAAAAAATTGTAGAGCTATCAGAACCATTTATATATTTAGTGAGCCGTATTGGTATAACTGGCTCTGATAGTGATATCACAAAATGGCAAGGAACTAATGCCATTCTAAAGCAGAAAATAGCTGAAATTCATAAATATGCTCCAGATAAGCCGATTGGCTTAGGATTCGGCATAGATAGTGCTACTAAAGTACGCGATACTTTAGATTTAGGTGTAGAGATAGCCATTATCGGCACCAAAGCAATTTGCGTCTTAGAAGAAGATCAGAGTCCTGATTTAGAAATATTTAGGGATTTTATAAGATCGGTTAACACTTCTAAAATAGAGAACGTTTAGACGAAAACGCAGAAAATGGAGTTGTGCAGCGGTCTCTTAAATGTCTAATCCAGCTGTGATATTGATTTGCTCGCCAGTGATTCCTTTAGCTGGTTCGGAAAGTAAATAACTAATAGCATGTGCGATTTCTTCAGGTTCTATCCAGCGATTCTGTAAAGTCGCTCCGAGACTGTTTTTAACACTATCTTCATTAGGCATCTGATTTAATGCCATATCAGTCTTAACCCAACCTGGACATATACTATTAACTGTAATTTTGTATTTAGCGAACTCCAATGCAAGACTCTTTGCTAAAGCGATTAAAGCAGCTTTACTTGCACTATATGCTGGAGCATAAAGTTCACCAGTATAGGCACTGACGGATGAGATGAAAATAATTCGTGAGTAGTCTTTTGGATTAAGCTCGGTATAAGTTTTTAACAGGGGTAAAGCTGCCTTAACTAAATGAAAGGCACCATTTAAATTAACATCTAAAACCCTCTGCCAGTCATTAAAGCTGTATTCCTCAAAGCATGAACTGTGATATACACCAGCATTTACTATAAGTCCATAGAGGGACTGCTCGCAATCTTCAATTTCTGCGTTTTCGTCGTCCTCATGATCCTCATGTACCCGCAGTACACTGCGGTCATTCGTCCTCCTCAGCCTTGAACTTGTACGACTGTGAGCAATCCCTTCAAGATACTGCTCGCAATCTTCAATTTCTGCGTTTGAGAAATAATCTTGGACAGATTTTTCAGAACTTTGATCTAATTCTTGCGAACTCGGTGCTAAGACCTTATAATCAGACCGACTAAGTAAATAAGCGGCGGACTTACCGATTCCTCGGGAGCCGCCGCTTATTAATATGTTTTTTTTAAACTTAGTTTTCTCTGAATCACTCACAAGAATAACCTAGTTCCAATTTACAGATATTAAACTAACTGTAATTCTGGTTTTTCTTCGTCTAATATAGCACCTTCTATCGGGCAAGCAGATAAGCAAGCTCCGCAGTCGATACAAGTCGAATGATCGATGTATGGATACTTAAATCCTTTTTCATTAGTTTTACCTGATTCAGGCCAGTGAATGCAGTCTACCGGACAGACAGGTATACAGTCTGCTGCGCCTTCACAAACTTCAGAAACTATAGTGTATGGCATAATAATCTCCCTTTTTACGGTTCTACCAAGCGATTGTTCCCCGTATGAATTTGATCTTATCAATATGAAGCCAAAAAATAATTAAATGAGAATCATTCTTACGTCAAAAAAAAATAAAAACTAATTTATATTTACATGAGCTCAAGTGGAATGACGCAGCTAAGTCTGGGTCTCATCGACACCTTGACTAAGCTCGAATTTGGTAAGAAGGAAATTAATGAAGAATATGCTATATTACTGAACTCTTATACGCTTCTTTTAAAGAGTATGTCCATAATGCTTGATAAAATCGAGAAGGAAAAGAATGAAAAAATGCATGTGGCGCATAAGAATCAGGAGCTGAAAAATAATCTTCATTATATTAAAAGTCTTGCCCTTGGTCTGTCTCTGAATAGACCGTGCTAAAACGAAAAAGCCCGCCTGTGAGTAGATCTTGATATGCCAAGACATAAGTTACTCACAGGCTTATTTTTAAGCTACTGTAAGGAATATACAAGTCTTAAGTTTAAAGCAGTTAGGCAAGTACATTTTGATAATTAATCGGAGTTAATTGATCTGCATATTTAGAATTCTCACCCTGACAAATACTGCGATGAATTTCCTGTAACTTAAGTGTTATAGAGCCAGCTTTACCATTACCGATAACATAATTATCGATAAGACCGATAGGTGCTATCTGTGCTCCAGTGCCAGCAAAGAATGCTTCATCTGCTAAATAAAGCTCTGTACGATTGATTTGTCTAAATTCCACTTCTAGCCCCAGCTCCTCGCGAGCTAAACGTGCAACAAAAGAACGAGTAATACCTTCTAGAATATTATCCGAAGCTAAAGAAGTAATTAATTTACCACCTCTAATCATAAAAAAGTTCATAGCAGAGCCTTCTGAGACATAACCTTCTTCTGTAAGAAATATAGAATCATCAAAACCAGCAAGCATAGAATTAGCTTTAGCTAAAGCAGTATTCACATAACTGCCATTAACCTTGGCACGAGGCGGAATAGCATTATCAGACACCCTTCTCCAGCTAGTGACCTCCACGCTGAGACCTTTCTGGGTATCAAGGTAGTCACCTAAATCTAAAGAAGTTACAACAAAAGATTCATCATGCTCAGCGTCAGCCCCTTTAGTTACCAGAGAAGGTCCTATGCGAAGAGCTGATTTAAACCAGCTTGGTCTAATGTATGCATCAGTTTCAGGTTTATTTTTTTTCATTAATTCGATGATAATATTTAACATCTCATCAACACTGTAATAAGGCTGAATGCGTAGAATTTTACAGCTATTCATAATCCTCTCTAAATGTGGTCTAGCTTGTAAAAGATTTAACTGTTCTTTCTTAGGATTCCAGTACGCCCTAATACCTTCAAAGACAGCTGTTCCATATAAAAAAGCATGCGTCATAACGCTGATTTTAGCGTCCTCAAACTTAACAAAATCTTTTCCTAGGAAAGAATATTCATGAATTGCCATAGATTAAGTATAGAATATTTTTTACGGGTATAGTTCGGGTTTAATACGGGTATAGTTATACCTCAAATGCAATAATAGCACTATTACTGTTTCAACTTCGCTACAGCTAAGAGCTTAGCCACCACATCTCTATCTTCTAAAGTCGATAAATCTCCCTCTGGGAGTCTGTCTTGAGCTATGTCTTTAAGTAATCTGCGCATAACCTTGCCTGAGCGAGTTTTAGGTAAAGCCTCGCAGATGATGATACGCTCAGGTTTTGCATGTGCACCTATTTCACTTGCCACATGCTCTTTTAAAATACGCTCTCTCTCCTCTGCAGATCTATGACTTTGCTGACTATCAGTAGTATTCATTAAACCCTGTTTTAGAACGACAAAAGCTATTATGCCCTCTCCCTTTATTGCATGAGGAATCGCGATTACCGCAGATTCATTTATAGTCTGATGTTTCGCTAAAGCTGTTTCAATTTCAGCCGTCCCAAGCCTATGCCCAGACACATTAATGACATCATCATTCCGCCCGCCAATTTTAATATAGCCCTCTACGGAAATATCAGCAAGATCACCAGGAAGATAAGAATCTGGAATCTTAGTCCAGTAGCCTTTTATATATCTATCAGGATTCTTATAGACACCCTTAAGCATAGATGGCCAAGGTTTAGAGATGTGCAAAAGACCTTCTGGGTTTACTTCAGTAGAAATGCCTGCTAATGCTGGTCCTGCCGTTCCTGGAATCATATAATTCACACCAGGTAAAGTACTTATCATAATCCCACCTGTTTCAGTCTGCCACCAAGTATCGACTATAGGACATTTAGACTTACCTATATTTTGATAAAACCATTTCCATGTTTCGGTGCCGATCGGCTCCCCTACAGAACCTAATAAGCGTAAAGAACTCAGATCATGTTTTTCTATATATTCTAATCCCCAAGCCTGAAAGCTGCGTATCGCAGTAGGCGCAGTATAAAAGATATTTATTTTATATTTCTCGATTAAAGCCCAGTATCTATCAGCTTCTGGGAAATTCGGTGCACCTTCGTAAATAAATACCGTCGCTCCATTAGCGAGCGGACCATAAGCTACATAACTATGACCTGTTATCCAACCAATATCAGCAGTACACCAATACACATCCTCGTCTTTAAGGTCAAATACCCATTTCGAGGTAAGTTTAGCCCAGAGCAGATAACCAGCGGTATTATGCTCTATGCCTTTAGGTTTACCAGTACTACCACTAGTGTAAAGTATAAAAGAAGTATCATTCCCTGAAAGCCATTCAGGGCTTTGTTCGAGAACCTCATGAGTATTAAAATTTAAATTCTTAATAGTTAAATTTACAAGATCTTTAAGTTCCCCCTCTACATCATGGATTTGAATTTTTAATGAGCTTTGTAAGCTTAAGGGTTCTTTTACCCTTTTAAAAATCAGTAAATCCTCCACTGGACTGTTTTCACTTATAGCTTCAGTAGCGACTTCTAGTAAGTCAACCTTTTTACCACGGCGGTAAAAACCATTTTGGGTAATTAAAATTTTCGCAGAAAGCTCATCTATGCGATCTCTCAGAGCATGAGCGGCAAATCCAGCAAAAACTACACTATGAATAGCTCCGATACGAGTACAGGCATGCATAGCTATAATAGCTTCAGGGCAAAGAGACATATAAATGCAGACCCTATCACCTTTCTTCACCCCTAAATTTTTAAGATAGGCGGTAAATTCACAAACCCTTGCGTGCAATGCTTTATAGCTAAGAGTCTCTGACTCTCCAGCTTCATCTTCAAAGATGAGGGCAGCTTTCTCCCCTCGATCTTGTAAATGAATATCTAAGCAATTATAAGAAATATTAGTTTCACCATCTGGAAACCATTTATAAAAAGGTTTATCACTATCATCTAAAGTCTGTGAAAAATCTTTATGCCAGAACAGCTCTTCTTTAGCGAGTTTTGCCCAAGTACCTAAATAATCTTGCTGAAAAGAAGCTTGAAGATCTTTATAATTTTCTAAATTAAAATTAGCATGGGTTTTAAAATTTAAGGGTAGCGCAATGATCTCTTCTGAATTGGTTTGCATAATACTAATCGTTTTCTGAAAGTATTTTTTACTTTAACTTTCTTCCAATAAATTAACACGCTTTAGGCTATTAACATACTTCTTGAGGAGTTTTATAACCGCTAATAATCTCCTTGAGAGAGTTTTGGAAAAATAATTGATTTATAATCATTCTAAATTTATTTAATAAATCTGCTCTGTGTTCCTGTTCCTCAATCGTTTTAGGCTCTCTACCTGACATATTTACATCATGAAGACTAAAAATTTTATGCTTAGTTTCCAAGTCACCATCTGAAGGATGACCATTCTGCTCTTCTTTTATTTCAGCTGAAATAGTATGTGGCGCAGTACCGCCTGGATGCATAAAAGTAAAATTTGCTATTGTTTCCGCTATTTTTCTATCTGCTGTAACAGGAAATCTTATAAATTCAAATTTAGCTGGTGAGTTAGGTGATATAAGTGAAAGAACCTTAGAATGAAGATCCTCGGGATTTTCTCTAACTTCATGCATCTTAGTATTAAGGATAAGCTTAGTGCTAGGCGTATTACCAGCATCAGTTTTAGGTTGTTCTGAAGCAAGGAGATCAAGCCAATTAAATAAAATATCTAACTTCGCATTAATATTTCTAGGAAATACTAACGGATCAACAGGAAAGCTATTTGACTCTGCCCTAATACTCATATTTTACTTTTACGGTGATTAAGATTTTTGCAAATTATGGCAATAATAACTATTAAAAAAAATTAACACTCATACTTCGATCATGTTTAATATATTAAAATGGTGGACCCGAAGATGTGGATTCTTGACAAAGAATCCAGCGAAAAGATCAACACTCGTGTTCGAGTCACTTCGATCAAGTTTAGTTTATTAAAATGGTGGACCCGAAGATGTGGATTCTTGACAAAGAATCCAGCGAAAAGATCAACACTCGTGTTCGAGTCACTTCGATCAAGTTTAGTTTATTAAAATGGTGGACCCGAAGTGATTCGAACACTCGACCTCCTCGGTGCAAACGAGGCGCTCTACCAACTAAGCTACGGGCCCGTGAGATATCATTCTAATCAATTTTCACCCTTAAAAACATAAAAATATTTTTTTTTAGTTTTTACTTAGAATTTAGTTATAGTTTTTCGTCTAAAGCTTCCGCTAATTCTCTTCTCAAATGTAGTTCTGATTTATATTCTGGTTTATCTTTTGACGATGAATAAGCTATTTGCAGGTTAGCATTAGCTTTTTGAATAAATGACTCGAGTTGAATTATAGGAGCGGAATTATATCGTCGTGGATAACTTATTTTGGTATCAATACCAATATCACCTAAAGAGAGATAAAGATGGGTAATTTTATGGAAGGGGTGAAATAGTTGTGAAATGCCCTCTGGAGTAGGTTTTTCTAAAGGTGTTAAGACGCTTGGAAAGGTTTGATCGTTAATTTTTATAATTTCCATTAAGTGTAGATTATCGATTATGGACCTAAGTATTTTTTCTGCATTATCTTGATGTGGTTGTTTTAGAAAATCTGTTAATGTTTTTTTCAAATCTGCTTCAGCTTTTCGGGCACTATCCATAATAGCTGCCGATAGCTGCCTTGCCTGATCAGGAGTCAAAGCATCATCTGAAGAGTTAGGTCGTTGAGTAGCAGGATGATTTTCAAGACCATATTTACTTAAATAATGTTCCCTATGAGAATCACTAGGATTTACAAAACTCATAGAAGTATAGTATAATCCTGTATTTATTTAAAATCAATCTTTACTTTTATATTTTCTTTATAATTTTCAATTAACCCCAAATCTAAAAATCTCTAATAAAACTGCGACCATCAAGCCCACCCCAAGCCAGCTATTAACGGTAAAAAATGCCAGCTCTAATTTTTCCTGTTTCGCAAGATATTGCTCATAGATTAAGCCTCCTAAAAAGCAGAGTAGCCCTAGTTTATAAATCATCCCGAGTCCTAAGCTTTCACCCATTAAATAGAGCAATAAAACAGTTATAAAATGAAATACTTTGACTAAACGAAGAGAATTTTCTTTACCAAATTTAGCTGGAATAGAATTTAATTTTCTCTCTCGATCAAATTCTATATCGGCAATAGCATAAACTATGTCAAAAGCTGCTACCCAAAAGGCAACTGCAAAAAATAAATAGAATGGTGCTATATGATTAAAACTTCCACTAATAGCGATCCACGCTCCGAGTGCAGCACCACCCAAGGTAGTACCTAAAAATAAATGACAAAACCACGTGAAACGCTTTAGATAGGGATATAAACAAACCCAGATTATGGGAATCGGCAATAATATCTGACATAGCCTGGGTAACTGAAAAGCACTGAAAATTAATAACAAAATTCCTAAAAGTGAAAAAGTCCAAGAACTACGTACTGAGATTTTTCCAGCCGGTATTTCTCTATCTTTAGTACGTGGATTTAAAGAATCAAGACCAGCATCAATAATGCGATTCAAAGTCATACCAGCCGATCTAGCACCCAGAAGACATAAAAATATCCATAAAAAAACTATTAAATCTGGCTTAAATTCTGAATTTAAACTCTGTTCATAACGCACTGATAATAAGGCACTGATAATAACAAAAGGTAACGAGAACAGAGTATGTTCAAGTTTAATCATTTTAGTCCAAGTTATAAAAGTGTTTATGAGATTTACTTTCATGAGACTCTAAATATGATACTAAAATATCATTAGCCTTTCACCACAGAGTCAACTGCACTCAATAAATTACGCCTATGTGAGTTCCTGAGTTTAAAATCCATATCATCTACAGAATCTACAGCCATATCCCAAGCTGTGTATATTTGATATTTCTTACCCTCACGCAGATCACCAGCCACGTAAAAACCACTCACTGAGCTTTCCCCCTTTTCATTAGTTTTTACATTACCTTTTTCACTAATCTCGGCGCCTAAATTTTTAGCGAGTTCATTATATGCTATCTGCCCAAGCATCGGGAAAGCCACCTGTACAGGCTCTTCATGCGACTCCCCTTTTGCATTTTTAATCTGAAAAGCTTTTAAATTTTTCGCCTCATCACTAATAATAGAGAGTATTTCACCAGTAATAACCTGAATCTTATAAAGATCTAATAGCCTGCAAAGATCATTATCACCAAGCCACTCTGGAGCTTTACCATTAGTGAAAATTTTCATTTCTGGTGGTGAATATCTTTCATGTAAAAGAACCGCTACCCAAGCAGCTGTAGAACCATGCCCGATAGTCGCTGCCACTTTATTAATGACTTTATGACCATCACAGCGAATGCAATAATCTATATCACCCTTATTCGCATATGGCAGTATAGGCTGAATCGAACCCTGTATCTCTGGCTGAACATCCATAATACCTGTAGCTAAAAGTACATATTTAGCTTGGTATTTATTAGCGTTACTATCCTCTAAAATAAAAATGCCCTGTTCATCTCTAGTAACAGTCTTCACTTCATCATTAATACTGGTAAGCTTTCTAGAAAAATATTCATGCCCCTCTATCCAAGCAAAAGTCTCTTTAACACTATCTGTTATCGCCATTTTTTTATCAAACATAAGTGGCATATTAACTACTTTTCTCACCCATAAAGCACGTGAACGCTTACTTGTCTGTTTAGAACCTTTAAATATAATCGTCTCACGATTATTTAGCACCGCCCTTAGCATTCCCATGGAACCCGCCGCTCCAGCACCTATAACTGCTATATCGTAGATTTCAGACATTAAATTAACCCTTTAGCTATAATTACAGCGTGACTTTAGTATACATTCTAATTGCAAGTACTTTAGTAAGTCTAGGTATAATCCCAGTCTCCGCTATATTACTAACTATTTTTAAAGACAGTTACCAAAAACTATCTTTTTTATTTCTCAGCTTTTCCCTTGGAATCCTTTTAGGGTCTGCTTTTTTTGATTTAATTCCACACATCATAGAACATTTAGAGCTTAGAGAAGCTTCTGTATATTTAGTCGCAGGCATAATTCTATTCTGGTTAATCCATAAAATTATTCTTAAACGCAGATGTTCTCATGATGGTCACGATCATGGTGCTGCGGGTGCTTTATTACTCTGGGGCGATGCTATTCATAATATTACTGATGGCGTTATTATCGCTAGCTCCTTTCACCATTCATTTTCGCTAGGCTGGTTAGTCACTGGTACTGTAGCTTTGCATGAATTATCCCATGGTGTAAGTGAATTCGCCGTGCTTTTAAATAGTGGTTACTCTAGAAAAAAAGCCATTCTCTACTACGCTCTAAGCTCTAGCACGACGATTATCGCAGCTCTTATAACGCATTTCAGTTTAGATTATTTAGATCATTTCGTGCCTTACGTCTTATTAATGGCAGCAGCTAATTTTATCTATGTCTCACTCGTAGAACTAGTTCCTAATCTAAATCAGGAAACGCAGTTCCGTAAAATCATTTTACAGTTTTTATTGGTTTTACTGGCGTTGTTTATTGCTTATAATTTATAAGTTCTACATCCTAGCTGGATTCTTAAATTTAGTAATATTAGACTGAAAAACTAACTCAAGAGAACCTACTGGACCAGATCTTTGCTTGGCGATAATCAAATCTGCTATGCCAGCCTTCTCTGTCTCAGGATTATAATATTCATCCCTATATATCATTAAGACTATGTCAGCATCCTGCTCGATTGCACCAGAATCTCTTAAGTCTGAGAGCATAGGTCTTTTATCCTGCCTAGATTCTACTGCCCTAGATAGCTGTGATAGAGCAATAATCGGTACGTTTAATTCTCTTGCTAGAAGTTTTAAGCCTCTAGAAATCTCTCCCATCTGATTTACACGGTTATCATTATTACTACGCCCTTCTATAAGCTGCAAGTAGTCGATTATTACTAAGCCTAAGTCGCCATGCTGGGCTTTAAGCCTACGGCATTTTCCTCTAAGTTCCATAACCGTAACTCCAGCAGAGTCATCTATAAAGATAGGAGCCTCGCCAAGCTCGCCCATCGCTGAGCCTAATTTAGCCCAATCATCATCTCTAAGCTGTCCAGTCCTTACTCTAGAGCTGTCTATTTCCGCGCGAGAACATAAAAGCCTCTGTACTAACTGTTCTTTCCCCATCTCTAAACTAAATATCGCGACTGGAGAGCGATTTATTAAAGCTACATTTTCTGCGATATTTAAGGCAAGAGCAGTTTTACCCATGGAAGGTCTAGCTGCAAGAATAATCAGATCACTTTTCTGCAAGCCTGAAGTGAAGCTGTTTAAGTCATAGAATCCAGTGTTTAAGCCAGTTAAAGAGTTTTTATTTGCGGCACGTTCCTCTAGCTGCTCCCAGCTAGTGGTAAGTACATTCTCTATGTGGACTAGAGACTCTCTAGCTTTATTCTGAGCAAGCTCAAATATAATCTGTTCAGCTTTATCTACTAATATCTCGGTGTCTTCATCTGTGTGATGACCCAGTTCGACTATCCTATTACCAGCAAGAATCATGCTTCTAAGCGTGAACTTTTCTTTAACTATTTTTGCGTAATATTCAGCATTCGCTGAAACAGGTGCTGCTGAAGTCAGCTCTGCGAGATAAGATCTGCCACCTACTTCTTCTAATTCATTCTTGTTTTTTAAATGTTCCGACACTGTGACTAAGTCTATGTTATCGCTTTTTTCACTGAGTCTGAGAAACCCTTCATAGATGAGCTGATGAGCCTTTTTATAAAAGAAATCTCTATTGCGAATCAAGTCCAGCACTCTCATCAAGCACTGTGCATCTGCAAGTACGGCTCCTAGAACTGCCTGTTCGGCTTCTAGGCTGAAGGGAAGAAGACTAGAATCAATTTTCTGGAATGTTGCGTTCATAAGTAAGGTAGATAAAATTCTAACAAAGAAAGTAGGGTAAAATATATAGGTGCTTCTAAGGTTTATTACTTTAGGGCTAATTTTGATTCCATGATTAATAAGCAACTTTACGCCAAATTAGAAGAAACTGAAGCTACCTGTGAAAGTTATCGGAGTAAGCTTTCAGACCCAGAGATATTTAAGGATCAGGCTGAATTCCAGAAATTAACTAAATCTTTAAAAAAATTAGATAAAACTACTGAAAAATTTAGGCAATATAAGGCTTTAGAAAAGCAGATAGAAGAAGCTAGGCAGATGCTCCGTGAAGAGACTGATGTCGAATTAAGAGAGATGGCTGAACTAGAGCTCAGCTCAGCACAGGATGAAATAGTTAAACTGGCTAATGAATTACAGATTTTATTATTACCTAAAGATCCTAATGATGATAAAGATATTATTATTGAGATTAGAGCTGGTGCTGGCGGAGACGAAGCTGCTATATTCGTCGGTGATTTATACAGGATGTACGCAAAATACTGTGACAGTGTGGGTTGGAAACATCAAATGGCTGATTTTAATGATTCGGGTCATGGTGGTTTTAAAGAGGTGGTTTTTGAAGTTCAAGGCGATGATGTCTACAGCAAATTTAAGTATGAGTCTGGTGTTCATCGCGTGCAGAGAGTTCCTGCGACTGAATCACAAGGAAGAATTCACACTAGTACCGTTACGGTAGCGGTTTTAGTTCAAGTAGATGATGATATTGATATTGATTTAAAGCAAGAAGATATTTTATTAACTACCTGTAGAGCTGGTGGAGCTGGCGGACAGAACGTAAACAAAGTAGAAACTGCTGTTAGACTAGAACATAAGCCTACTGGAATAGTAGTAGAGTGCCGTGAAGAGAGATCACAGTTACAGAATAGAGAAAAGGCTTTAAAGAGATTGAAAGCTAAACTTTACGATTTGGAAATTCAGAAACGTGAAGCTGAACAGCGCGACGCACGTAAGAGCCAAGTCGGAACTGGTGGCAGAGAAGAAAAGATCAGAACTTATAATTATAAGGATGACAGGGTCACAGATCACCGTCTAAAAAACAACTTCGCTTTAAACCGAGTTATAGAGGGGCATTTAGGAGATATTTTTGATGCCTGTATTTCTTATGATCAGAGTGCTCAGTTAGAATCGCTCAGCACTGAATCTACAGCTGCTTAATTATATGGATAAGCCCGAGGAAGATGAATATCCAGACTTTGAAAAACTGGCTCAAGATTTAGACAAGGATCTAGAAGATTTTTTCTCAATGCGTGCAATGGAAAGATCTACTAGACCAGACTCTGATGAAGTAGCTAGATCAGATAAGCTGGAAGATGCTATGTCTGGTTGTTGTATGACTGGCTGCCCAGGATGTCCTTGGGGTTATGAGTTGCCGAAGTTAAACTAATGTTGATTTAATTGGCACATCATGTATCTTTATGTCATATAAAGATCATATATAGAATTTATATATGACAAGTCACTCATGTATAAATTCCTGCCTTTTTTATATATGAGATATATAATCTAAATATATGACAAAAACTAAAAAAGTCAAAAGGGATGCTAGTAAACCGTTTAATGATTTACCAATATTACCACCAAAGATTGAATTAGAGACAGTTGCTGTTTTAAAGCAACTCGCTAATTCAGCTTTAGCTTTAGGTGAGCTTAACGGCATGGCTAAAACTTTACCAAACCCTTTAATATTATTAAATGCTGTGATTCTTCAAGAAGCTGGAGCTAGCTCAGAGATTGAGAATATCATTACCACACAAGATCATTTATACCAAGCTTTGAATAGTAGTCTTACAGCTGATCCTGCAACGAAAGAAGTTTTAGGATATCGAGAAGCTTTGCTTGGTGGTTTTAATTTTATTAAAGAAAAGGAGTTTATTAGTATTAATGCTATAGTCGAGATTCAAGCTTTGCTAGAGAAAAACTCTGCTGGTCTAAGAAAGTTACCTGGAACTACTTTGACAAATACAAGTACTGGAAAGGTGATTTATATGCCTCCGGACAATCATAGTCGAATTCTAGAGTTGATGAAAAATCTAGAGGACTACTTAAATATTGATAACGACGATATTTCACCGTTAATAAAATTGGCTGTTCAGCATTGTCAATTTGAAAGCATACACCCTTTCTATGATGGTAATGGTAGGACTGGAAGAATAATTAATATACTCTATTTAATTTTAAAAGGCTATCTAGATCTGCCGATCTTATATCTAAGTAGATTTATTATTGCTCATAAGGCTGACTATTACAGGCTACTACATGAGGTTTGGAAAGATAATGCTTGGGAAGAGTGGATTATATTTATACTTAAAGGAATCGAAGTTACAGCTAAAGATACTCAGCAGCAGATCTTGAGCATTAATGTATTATTTCGCAAATTAGAGGACAAAATTAAAAGTACAAATGCAAAAGGCTATAATAAAGAGTTATTGGAATTATTATTTGAGCAACCATATAGTAAAGTCGATTATGTCAGTAAAAGACTGAATGTATCAAGATTAACTGCAACTAAATATTTACAGAATCTAGTTCAATTGGGTATTCTAGAGCTTAAGCCAGTATGGAAAGAAAATCTTTACATTAATAAAGATCTGCTGCAAATCTTGAAAGCTTGATTGCCAATTTATCAAAATAGTATGAAAAAATTTATTTTACTTTTAGTCCTTGGATTTTTATTTAGCCTGAAAGTGCAAGCCGCGATAAGAGAGACTGAAAATACAAAAAATGAAGCTGTGTCTCAGTCTCAGGGAGAGACCACTGCACAACGTGCAGTTTCAAGGCTGAGGAGGACGAATGACCGCAGTGTACTACTTGTACATGAGGATCATGAGGACGACGAAAACGCAGAAAATGGAGTTGTGCAGTGGTCTCAAAGATGTTTTTTACTTAAGGAAGGAAATAAGTTTATTAAGCAAGAAGGCGACTGCAAGTCACGTCACTCACCTTGCTCGACTTTTAAAATCGCTATTAGTTTAATGGGATACAATGAAGGACTGCTTATTGATGAATTCCACCCAGAAATACCTTTTAGTGAAGCTTATCCTGCTTATATTGAAGCATGGAAAAAGCCTCATAATCCTAGTCTTTGGGTAAAAAATAGTTGTGTTTGGTATTCACAGGTCTTAACGCGAAAGCTTGGGATGAAGAAATTTAAAAAATATGTCAGAGAATTTAAATACGGAAATAAAGATGTTTCAGGGGATAAAGGTCTGGATAACGGTCTTACGGAATCATGGTTGTCTAGTTCTCTTTTGATCTCTCCTGAGGAACAGCTTATATTTTTGCAAAAGCTGCTTGATAATAAGTTACCTGTCAGTCTTAAAGCTCATACGATGACAAGAAATATTCTTTTTATTGAAGAACTGGTGGATGGCTGGAAGCTTTATGGAAAGACAGGTAGCGGTGTGATTCTTAATAAAGATGGAACTGAGAATCCAGATAGGCAGATAGGTTGGTTTATTGGCTGGATAGAGAAAGCTAATCGCAAGATTGTTTTTTCATATTATATTCAAGATGGTGATAAGCAAGATACTTATGCTGGGCCGCGAGCTAAACAGGAGCTAATTGCCAATTTGTCAAAATATGTGAATAATATATTTAATGAAAATTAAACGTAAAGTTTTTACTTGTTTTCAGCTAAAGCCCACTCTTTAATCTTAGGTACTTTAGCATCTAAAAATTTCATAAAGCCGCCCCTAAGAATAAATTCTTTTTTTAATTCATCTAAATTGAATTTATAAGTTTTAGCTCCGATATTTAAAACCTGCTCTATGACATCTATTTCAACTTCAGTGTCATTAGTTAAAGCTTTATCTATTTCTTGTATTTCTGCTTCACTTAGCTTAATCGGCACTACGCCATTGTTATAGCAGTTCTCTTCAAAAATCCTTGCGAAATTCACAGCGATAACAGCATTAAAGCCTCTGTCTAAAATAGACCAAACAGCATGCTCACGTGAAGAACCGCAGCCAAAGTTTTCTAAAGTAAGAATAATTTTCGCACCCTCGTGTTCGATATCATCTAAAGGATTATTCGGTAGATCTTCAAATAAAAATTTTCCTAAACCAGTTTTGCTGATTCCCGTAAGGTGTCTTGCTGGGATGATTTGATCGGTGTCTATGTTTGACTTTAGGACTTTTAGAACTTTACCTTTGATTTGCATAGGTTTATGATTTTAGCACTGAAAACGTATTCCCGCTAAGGGTGGCGAAAATATAGGGACAAGAGTTTAGCAAAGGTTTTAATGATGCTTTGCTAGGTAAGTTTTGATTAATGAATACATCTCTCTCTGGTCTTCCTGTAATTGACGAGGTTCTCTTATCTCACATGTCAAAGAATTAGGTGGTTTGCTTAGGCACTCTGTTGAAGAGCTTTGCGCTATGCTAAAAGGATAACAAGTCTGAATAGATACATGATTCGTGAGCGAAGGGTAGTACTGTCTATCATCACTATTCAAAGGAGGGTTCATTACCACAGGGTTTAGATTATTGTACCCAATTGATTTAAAGGCTTCTGGTAATCCCCCCATATACTAAACAAGTGAGTGAAGTATCATAAGGAGGATATATGACAAAGTTATCAAAAGAGCAATGGGAAGAGGTTCTAGCAAAAGTTAAGAGTGGTGAAAGTATACCTAGCTTAGCAAAGATTTATGGAATTGCAGCAAAGACAATTTACAACAAGGTATCGAAGCAAGTAGATCAGGATGGATCTTTGCTTGAAATCAATAAATTAAAGAAGCAAATTAAAGAACTTAGGGAAGTACTCGGCTATGTAACGGCTGAATTAAGC
>DUDT01000017.1 GCA_005110385.1 Candidatus Melainabacteria bacterium
ACTAAAATATCAATGAGTTCAAAAGCTTGTCCTTGGCAAAATGGATTTCAAGAATCTTACTACAGCGGTTTTAAGCTAGATTTAGGTGATGCTAATAGATTTGATTTTAAAGGAGAATTAATTGAAAAAATAAATCAAACAATTAATTACTACAACAAATCCAGAATACATACTGCTCTGAAAACTAGTCCCAGTAAATATTACGAGCAATACAATAATGAAAAATCTATATTATTAAAGAAGGTAATTTAGGTGTTTTATGTTTGGGGGGATTGACATTCTGTGACAGCATTCATGGATCTACCACTATGTGAACAAATGTCATATATAAGGATTCTGTCTTCTGGCTTTAGACCATGTTGTTGTAATCTCTGCTTAAGGCTTTTTTGATTTTCCTGATCTGACGCTAATTTGATCAGGATATTCTTCTTTATGAAGTTAATAAGCTCTGAAGTAGTGCCGTTCATGGAAATATTACCTACATTTTCAGAGAATCTTATCTTATCTCTTTTAGGAAGATTGGTTTTTATTAGGTTCATTTTAAGAAAGTTACCAAAAAGTACTGATATTGATTCACCCATAGTCGCATGATATTCCAAATGAGCTTTGCGTATCATTCGGTCAATATTTGCAGAAGTTCGTTTGAAAAAATCAGGATTTAGATGATCAATAATAAGGCTTGAATTATCTTCTTTGATGTCTCTAACTGCTTGTAACGCAGATTCGGCTAAGCGGGAGGATCTATCTAGAAAAAAAACAGCTTTGACTTTTTTTGACTTTATTATATTATCTAGACGAAATGTTGTTTTTGCAATGTCCCTTAGTAGTCCGTCTCTGTCTTCTAAAACTTTATTTTGGCTATTATCAACGACTAGAGTGGTAGGGGTATTGTTTCCTGGCGTAGTTACTGTATAGCTTTGCTTTGGAGGAATGTAACCCCCCCTCAATACAAAACTGAATAAACTATTTAGATCAGCAAAGTACACGGTCAAGATATTATCATGCTAATTAAAATAATATCAAGACTATCTGTTAATGAATTGGTATTTTCCCCTGCATAGCAAGAATCAAATCTATAAATTCCCGAGCAGCTCCCTGTCCGCCTTTACGCTCAGTAATATAATGAATATGCTTAAATACTGAATAATGTGAATCTGCTGGGCAGGCAGCTAAGCCCACTAGTTCTAAGACTGGAACATCTATGCTGTCATCACCGATAAAGGCGAACTCATCATAATTAAGTTCATAGCGTTTTAGTAAATTTTGAACGCAGCTTAGTTTATTTTCTACACCAGTGTGAATTTCTTTGACACCCAGATCAGTACAGCGATTGATAGTCTGTTCGCTTTTACGTGCAGAGACTATCACTACAGTCAAACCGAAATTCTGAGCGAGTTTTATGCCATGTCCATCTAAGGCAAAGAATCTTTTTACAAGTTCACCATCTTTAGCTATATAAAGAGAACCATCTGTCAGAACGCCGTCTACGTCGAAGCCGATCATTTTTATTTTCTGAGCACGTTCTTTTAGTCTTTCTGAGATGTTTTCAAACATAGTTTTCTTTTGTGATTTAATAGCTTAATTCTGAGCTTTTATTATTCACCAAATCATATTATGGCAGATTAATTAATAGGTGACTAAAGTGCGAATTAAGCTGGGGAAAAATTAGGTCGTTATGTTGTTGCTGGATTGTTTTTCATTTTAGGATTAAAATTTATCTTACAAGGCTTGTCTATATTACAGAAAGGAGTTATTGATGAAACTAGAAAATCTTGACTGGAATTTCATTTATGGCGTGATTTTTCTGGTAATACCTATGCTCATGGGAGCCTTTTGGCTTGAATATCACTGTTATCACGTGAAAATGCGTGAATTAGATGCTTTAGAAACTCAGCTTAAGATTGAGAGCTAGTTTCTACCCATAGTTCTAATTATAGTCTGGAAAATTTTCTAGTTTTTAGCTCTGGGGAAAAATGACCCCTTAAAATTTTTTTTAATTTTTGCGAAGCTAATTTAAATGAAAGATCTTCCAGAATCTATCGCAGCATTGACATTATTAGATGAGTGGTACTACCATTCTGAGAATAAGGATAAAACCCATGAATGAATCTAGCCCAGACTATCTAATAACCATGGCTATGGCACTTTCAGGCTTGCTTTTCTTTCTTATCCATCCTTTTTTTCGCTTTTATTATAAAAAGAAAAAACTAGGTCGCTTAGACCCAAATAAAACTTTCTTCCAGAATCTTTGGGATGCAATCCTACCTTAATTCCACCGATTCCACTAAATCAATAACCCCAATATTTTTCTTAACCTCTTTCCCCGCAACCATCATAGAGAGGGTAATAGGAAGCTTACTGTTTTCTGGTATCTCATCTAAAGCGATATTAGCAATTATCATTTTTTTATTAATCAAATCCGCTTTCTGATTATTGATTTTCATATTCGTGATATTTTTTTCTAAATTAAAACCATAAGTTTCTATATCACCTATGCTAATAAACATTTTCTTGGAATATAATCTAGGATTGGGTCCCAAGATTTTAGCTTTCGTGATTCCGAAAAAAGGCAGTATTTCATCTTCTTTAGTGATGCTTATCACAGTGCTAGTAAGTTTAGTGTCTAATTCTTTACCGAAATCAGCTACAAGCTCAGCACTTAAAACTTTTGCACTTAACTTTCCAGTATAGTTAAGCCTTTTAAGCTTTCCTTTTATTTCTATAGTGTCTGAGTTACTGTCCTTAATTACAGCAGAGACGCTTTTAGTGTTCAGAAGATTAGCTGTACTCGTCTTAAATGAAACATTAATAAGTGAACCTTGCGGGTCGACATTCTTAAAGAAAGTCTGCCTATTTATATTAATCTCTTTATCAAGCTCACAGTATTTTTTAGGATCTACAGCAAGCTTAAGGCTTAATGCTGAGAGGTTATCTAAATGAGGTCCAGTGATTTTTATAATAAAATCATCTGCCCATAGGGCATTTAGAGAACTTATGGTGAAAGTTAAACACAAAAGAATTATCAGGAACGTTTTTCTTTTACCATAAGACTCTTGCCTAGTCTTAAACTTGGGGTTTGATAATGTTTTCACAGCTTACTTAATTCCCTTGCGAGCAGAGAGTTTAAATAATGCCCGCCCTGATTACTGATTACCTGCATTTGAAAATTTAGTGGATTAATTCCTGAAAGATAAAGGTCTCCGATGAGGTCTAAAACCTTATGCCTACTGGGTTCATCTGGAAATCTTAAAGGCAGAGTGAAATCAGTTTCAGTAATACCCACTATCCAGCCACTTAAGCCGAGCATCTGGTTTTCGGCTTCAGTACTAAAAGTTCTAGCGTTAGCGACTTCGTCTATCGCTTCTTTGCCTAAAGTCCAAGTGTAAGCCTGCTTTCCTATCTTAGGGTGATTCCAGTCCATCTGATAAGTCGCACTGAAATTAGCATGGCACTGCCCGCGAACTTCAGTTTCTGCGTCTTCATCGTTTCTAGGCACGGCTTTAATATATTTATGTGCTTGATTAGGGTCTTCGATATAAATTTCTTCTTTAAGCTTTATCTGTGATTCTTTTGCAGTCTGAATTAAATTATGTTTTTTAAAAAGCTCTAACCATAAGTTAGCAGAACCATCCCCGAAAGGCAGTTCTTCATTATCTAGGTAGACATCTATATTATTAAGATTCACTAAAGCACAAGCTGCTAGAAAATGCTCAGTCAGGCAGATAGAATCTGTACCATTACTTAGAACAGTGTTTCTCTGTGTGCTGGAGATGTTATTTACATGAGCGGGAATCGCGCTCTCTAAATATTGTTCAGGAATATTTATTAAATCTCTTTGAACAAAAAATCTAATTCCCTTATTAGTATTATTAATAATTTGA
The DNA here is from genome assembly GCA_005110385.1 of Candidatus Melainabacteria bacterium. GTDB lineage: Bacteria > Cyanobacteriota > Vampirovibrionia > LMEP-6097 > LMEP-6097 > LMEP-6097. Next base: position 3,882 of record DUDT01000017.1, read on the forward strand.
GCTTTTACATCAGCTCTACTAATAAGTCCTTTTGCGGATATCTCAAGACTTTTAAAAGTCGCATTAGGTAAGCCCATTCTGAAAATTATATACTGCCAAGAAAAAATTATTCTTTTTTCTGAAATCTGATAAGTTCCTAATATCTTAAAAGTGTTAAAATCTTAGTTCGCGTGGCTGGGTAGCTCAGTTGGCTAGAGCAGAGGATTCATACCCCTCAGGTCGGCGGTTCGATTCCGCCCCCAGCTACCACTTTTATTGGACGATATAATCTTCATATGACCAAAGCCCTAACCTCTTTTGGAAAAATATTTTTAAGCTGCTTATTAGTTTTCACCTTAATTTTGACTGGGGTTTATGCTTTTTTTGAGTTTTATTTTAAAAATAACTGGGCGAAAATCGTTAAAGAGCAGATAGTTAAAAACACTGGTCTGAGTGTCGAGTTTAATCAGGTGAGATTTAGTTTTCTGAGTTTTATTAAGCTAAATCCTAGCTTAGTAATAGAAGATATTAAAGTTGGCGAAGCTTTAACTATAGATAAGTTTTATATAGAAGCGAAATTAAAATCTTTACTGAAAAGAAAGCTGCTAGTAGAAGCTCTTCTAGTCGAATCACCAGTATTTACTTTAGTCGAGAACCAGAAAAGGGAAGTTTCCTTAAAGGGCTTAGATTTTACTAAATTACAGGAACTACTAAAGCCTAGTGAAGATGATCTAATGCGCGAGGAGATGAATACGGGAGGGAAAGATCTTAAAAGTATTAGCCTAGATTTACTGAAAATTAAAAACGCAAATATCCTTTTTGAGCCATATAAAGGAGCTCCACTCAGATTCAGAAATTTAAATTTAGATATAAAGGATATTTACATCAGTGATAAGCCAAGAGAAAAGCTCTCTGAGATAGATTTTCATACGAATTTCTTTGATAAGGGTGACTCTAAACTTAGCTTTAAAGGCTCATTAGAGACTATTCCTTTAGATGTAAGTAGCATTCCAGTGAAAGGATCTTTAAGAGTACAGATTAATCTTAAAGATTTGCCTAAGGCTATGTTAGATACTTCTGCTAAGCTGCTTGCTTTTAATGGTTCGCAGAAGCATGTAGACCTTAATGCTAGTTTAAGTGGTGATATTTTAAAAACTCTGTATGGCTCTGGCATTCTGACTTTAAATGATTTTAGAATAGGTGCGGCTGAAAGAAACCTTTTAAAGATAAGCTCCCTATTAAATTTAAATACGGCTATGAGTTTAATAAAAAATCCTAATCTACAGCTCAATGTTAGTAAGGGTTCTATGAAGATCGAGAGTGTAGATAAAAATAAAAATGCTACGGGTAATTTAAATTTTACTTTAAATACTAATATAGATTTAATTAGCTTTGCGATGCAAGTCAGTTCCACTGGGGCTTTGAGTGGGCTTAAAATTCACGAAGTTTTGCATGCTTTTGATCCGAAGTTTAAAGCACCAGTAGAAGGGACTTTTGAGATACCTCAGTATAGACTTAGTTTCAGTGGTAAAACTCCAGAACAGCAGTCTAGCAGCCTTATAGCTAATGGTAAATTAAAATTCACTGATATTAATATCCCCGTGATTTTAGATCTGAAAAAGAAAAAAGATAAATATATTAAATTCTTACCTATAGATACTACTAGTATAGATAAAGCTTTAGAAGGGCATTTCCTTGCCGCAAGCTCTGATTTCTCTGTTGCGAGCAAGCTTATACAGATGAATAATCTTTTAGCTGAAAGTAAATACGCGACTTTAAAAGGCAGTGGCAGCTCAAGCTTTAAAGGCTTTTTAAATTTTGATTTGAATTTAACTGTGCCAGAAAGGCTTATGATGGTTTTTAATGTTCATGGCGAATCGAAAAAACCTAAAGTGAAAGTAAAAGATTTTCAATTGATTGGTAATCAGCCTTTAGCGTTACCGAAGGATTTAGGGCTGAAAATCACTCGTGAGCCTGTAGCTAAGGCAGTTACACAGAGTGTAGATAAAGCTGTTAATAAGGTGAACACCAAGCTCGATTCTATTCCTCTTACAGATGAGACTAAAGCTCAAGCGAAAAAGAGTATTAATAAGCTTTTAGATTTAGGGGCTAAATATGGGGTTTACACTAAGCCTGCTCTAGATCCAGTTCCAGCACCTGCTCCAGTTTCTGTGCCTGGTACTCCTGTAACCGATACCAGTTCGAGTAGTACTGCTGTGCCGGCAGAGATACCAGTTACTCCTTAGCTGGGCGTGTAGCAGAACTCCAATTTCTGCGTTATTTAGAATAGTTACTAAAATACTGCTCAAGAATAATTGCAGCAGCATGCATATCTATAAGTCCTTTATTTTTTTCAGTGATATGAATTCCCATATCTAAAAGTCTTTCTTTAGCAGCACTACTAGTCAATATTTCATCTTCAAAGCATATATCTAAATTAGAAAACCTTTTGCGAATCAGCTCCGTAAAGCTTTCTACTTTAAGAGTTTGTTCGCTTTTATTTCCGTCTCTGTGCTTAGGAAGACCGATTACTAGTTTAATAAGATCATATTCTTTCATCAGTGACTCAAGGGTTTTTATAAGTTCATCTTTAAGAACGGTTTTATAAGGTCTGATGCCTAACCCAAGAGTGTCACTGGTGGCTATGCCTACACGTTTTTCACCTATGTCTAAAGCTACTATTTGTTCCATGTTTTTAAATTTTTATTTTATTAAAACTTTGAAAATGAAATAGTAGCACTGTGCTTGCAGCTAGTACATTTAAACTTTCAACTTTAGGATTAATCGGAATATTTAGTGTGGTATCGCAGGCAGAGAAAGCTTTTTCACTTAGACCTTTTCCTTCATTCCCCATCATTAAAATTATTTTTTCATGGTTTTCAGGCTTAAAATCATAGTAAGCATGTTTAGCTCTAGGAGAGGTCGCAACTAAAGTTATTTTTTCTTGAATATTTAAACTTATTTTTAATTTTAAGAATTCTTCTAAATTCGTTTCATGAAATTTCACGTGGAAAACAGCTCCAGCACTTGCTCTGATTAATTTAGGATTGTAAATGTCGACACAGTTATCTAAGAAAATATTCTCACAGCCACTGGCGAGCGCAGTTCTAATAATGCCACCTAAATTTCCAGGGTCTTGAAGATTTTCACAATATAGGCTAACTTTCTCTAAATTAGCTAAAAGATTACTTAAAGGAAAATCAGCTTCAATTTTATTATTAGAAGACTGTTGCTGAACCAATTTTTTAGAAAATATAGCTAGTGCTTCTGGTGCCGTTTCAGTGCTAACGATCTTTTTCATAAGCCCCTCTGGAATTGAAAATATTTTTTCTACGTTATTATTAGTAGTACTTGTTTTTTTAAAAGCTTCTTGAACAGAAAGATTTAGCTCAATATTATTTTGTGATTCTTCTTCAAGGATATAAAGATATTTAAGACTGAAATCAGCTGCTAGAGCTTCATCTATTAACTTAAAACCTTCAACTATAAAAAGATTTTCTTTATCTCGATTTTTCCTCTCTAAAAGAGATTTAGCGAGTTTAATAAACTGGTTAGTGTCACTAGTTACTTTAGTAAACAAAACCTTCGTCAACTTCAGGATGAGGAGTTAGATTATTTAAAGTGCAGTAGCGAATATAATCACTGGCTACTTTATTGTAACTTTTTTTATATGACTGTGAATCTGCCATGCTGTTTAAATAGTTTTTAATATGTTCTGGCACAGTCTTTTTAAAGGAAGAACCGGATTTAAGATATAGGCTTTTCACCGCAAGTCTAAGGTTCTCTTTAGTGCCCCTGAACATTACAGAAACCTTATCACCAATAAATCTAAGGCTTAGTAGGGTTACACTATAGTTTGCTAAAAAACGCTCTAATTGGTCTAGGGAAAAGTTAGATATACAATCCCTTTCCAATTCAGCACTCGCATTAACTTTCATCTTATTTATATTCTATAGCAAAATTTTAAATTTGTAGCTTAGATAAATTTTAGAAAAAAAAGTTAAATTATACTGCTAGAGCTATTGACAAAGCTTTATAAAAACTGAGAATCTCGTTATGACTGTGTTTGCTGCTAATGCATATTCTTAATCGGGCGATTTTTACAGTAGGTGGTCTGATGCTTGTGCAGATAAACCCTTTTTCTAGAAGCTTGTTACTAACAGTAAGGCACTCATTTATATCTTGAAATTGTATGGTGAATATTGGGCTGCCGAAATTTGTCCAGTGAAATTTATTTTTAATGTTAGCCTCATTCTTGGCTTGAAGATTAGTAAGTAGCGAGTCTAAGTATTTAATATTATTGAAAAGCTTTTGACGCAGATCATTCCCTTGAATGATTTTTTGGATATTATGCTGAGCTATTTTCATTAAGAAAGGGGAACTTGCTGTTGAATAAACGTAAGTTCGTGCTTTGTTGCGTAAAAAGTCTATCAAGAAAGATGATCCAGAGATATAACCACCTTCAAGACCTATGGCTTTAGATAGAGTTCCCATTTGAATAAGGTTGCTGAAACCCTGCCTAGGATTCTTTTCTTTGTATTCACTGATAAGCCCTGCTCCAGTTATGCCATAGATGCCAGTACTGTGAGCTTCGTCTATATATAAAAACGATGAGTATTCGTCAGCGATAGCTTTTAAATCACCTAAGGGGGCGATATCACCATCCATGCTAAATACAGACTCAGTTATGATGAAAGAGTTGGTGTATTGATGACGATATTTCTGGATAAGTGTTTTTAGTTCTTGACTGTCATTATGTGCAAAAATATATTTTCTTACATTATTAATTCTGAGAGCATCCCACATACAGGAGTGTGCAAGTTCATCAATGAAAACCACATCCTCTTTATCTATCAATGCAGATAAGGCACCAAGATTCGCTAAATAGCCACTGCTAAAAACAATAGTGTCTTTACTGGCTTTCCAGTTTGAAATGCAGTCTTCAAGCTCCTTATGCTCTAGGTGCGTGCCAGTTGTTAGTCTTGAGCCACTGCTGCCAAAAGGTATTTGCATTAATTTTATTGAATCACTGTCTGAGTTACTGTAATCTATGGAGTTGATATTGAATATTTTCGCAATGGAATGTTCAGCAAGCCCAAGATAGTCATTGCTTGAGAAATTTATCAGTTCTTTCTGTCTTGAAAGTCGCTCATTAATTGAATTTTGATCTCTATATAAATTTTGTTTTTTAAGATTTTGAATTTTATCTTGAAAAATCCTGTCCATTATTTAGATAGTCTTAGTGCTGAGATTAGAATTTTGATTTTTAAATAGAGAGATTATACTTTCCGTAAAGGCTTTAAGGTATTTATTACTTAGCTCTTCTGCTTGAATATTATCATCAAATTCGATGGTAATGCAGTCAAGTCCCTTATCTTTAGAGTAAGAACCAAGGGAGCCAGGAGTTGGGTAGCCTATGTCTTCCGTAAATTCCAGATCAGTATTGTGTGCAAGTTTTATCGCAAAGTCTTTATGGGTGCCGAGACCGTCATAATTTACTTGTGGGGGGTTCGGAAAGCGAATGAAATGGTTAGTATGAAAACTAATAATTAAATCAAAATCAAGACCCTCTATTAATTTAGTTAAAAGCTGAGTTTCAATTTCACTTGCAGGAAAGTCACCAGGGTAATAGGGGTTTTTTTCACCATCTATTCTGAATTTTGCACTCTGCCAGTTTTGGCTTGGCATATTACGGTTTAAATCTACGTCATTATGGTTATGGCGAGTAAAATTTTTCAGGCCATGTGGATTTAATGCGGGAATGGCGATGATTTTAAAATCTTTAAGTTGATCTATATTGAGCTCTAGATCATTAATTTGGAGAGCAGTCTCTTCGACTGAATGTGCTGCTAGCCCAAGTAATCGAGATATTGACAATATGCCTATTGATTTTTTGTTGAGATCAGCATTTATAGAGCTATGCACCACTCCATTTTCTGGATTTTTATCAGTCTCATCTATAGATAGTATTTGAGTAAGTAGACTGTTCAAAAAGGCAGAACTTTGAGGCTCTACTCCGTGCGTTCCTGCTACTAATAATAGCCTCATTGGCAACGGTTCCCTTATCAACTCTCGCTCCTATGCTTTAATAGGAAAAATGTTTTGTAGTTTCATGGCAAGTCCCATGTCACCCTTAACTTTTAGCTTACCTTGCATAAAAGCCATTTGACTATTGAGTCTGCCTTCGCGAATAGAGATCCAGTCTTTATCGCTCATTGCTATTTCTACACTAGGATTTGGCACCGCAGTGGAACTGAAATCACATTCCTTATCTTTTATTGAAAAAACCCATGTTCCGCCCTCTGGGCCAGAAATATTAAATTGATAAGTCGCAGCGATTCCTGCTGCTCCCTCTGGGTTGAAATGCTTGTGCATTTCTTCGAAAACTTCACCGATAGTCGCCATGATTTTTATCTTATCACTGAATTTTCAAAAGATTGCAAACCTAGTCAGTTAATTGCTAGAATAGTTAGCCTGCTTAATTGTCTTGACTTGGGACTAATAATGTAGATGGTGAAAATAATATGTCAATAGAAATAAAAGAAGCAAATAGCGTGAATGATACAGTAACAGAAGCTGAAAAATTGGAGAAGCTTGAGGCGAAGAAAGCTGAAGCTAAAGAATTATTAAGAGCGCTGGTAGCAGCTGGTTCACATTTAGGACACCCTACGCGTAAGAAGAATCCTAAGATGGATGCCTATATTCACTCTGCGAAGAATGGCTTACACGTTATTGATGTTTCTATAACTGTCTCTAATATGATGAGGGCCGCAGAATTTTTAAAAAAACAAGTGAAACTTGATAGAAATATCCTACTAGTAGGTACTTCTAAGCAGGCTTCCGAGTTAGTTAAGCTTGAGGCTGAGAGAGCTGGTATTTTCTTTATTAACCAAAGATGGTTAGGTGGATTGATTACTAACTTCGACATAATAAGATCTAGGTTAAACACTCTTAGAGAGCTTGAGCATTCTAGAGATACAGGTGGTTTTAAAGGTCTTGGAAAGAAGGAAATAGCATCTATTAATAGACAGATTCTTAAACTCAATAGATCATTAGGCGGCCTTAAGAAAATGAAGGGTAGACCAGATGTAGTTATGGTTCTTGATCAGAAGAAAGATGCATTAGCTATAACTGAGTCTAAGAAACAGGGCAATATTACTATACTTTCTTTAGTAGATACAGATGGTGATCCGACTGGTATAGATTTTCCTATTCCAGCTAATGATGATTCTATTAGCTCGCTTAGTTTCTTGCTTAAGTACTTTATGGATGTGATTTTGGCAGCTAGGCAAAAAATATCTAAGAGATAAGCTATTATATTTTTCGAGAGACAAAGGAATTTAAAAGAAGATGAGTTTTGGAGCAAAAGACGTAGCTGAATTAAGGGCGATGACAGGTGTTGGCATGATGAAGTGCAAAGAGGCTTTGACTGAGTCTAACGGAAACATTGAGGAAGCTGTTAATTATTTGCGTAAGAAGGGCATAGCTGGTGCTGCTAAGAAGATTGGTAATATTGCTGCTGAGGGAATTATTGCTGTAGCTATAGCTGATGATAAAAAATCTGCGACTCTTATTGAACTTAATTGTCAGACTGATTTCGTTGCGAAGAATGATGATTTTATTAACTTTGCTAAGAAAATAGCGAAGATAGCTTTAGACACTAAGTCTAATAATTTGGAAGAAGTTTTAGCTGCGAATTTCGAAGGTAAGCCTCTCAGTGAGACTATTCTTGAGCAGATTTCTAAAATTGGTGAAAAGATAGAGCTTAGAAGGCTAGCTTATCTAAAGACTGATGGCGTGGTAGCTCCATATATACATCCTGTTGGTTATAAAATTGGTGCCTTAGTTGCTTTATCTGCTGCTGCTGCGACTGAAGATAAGGCCTTAGATCTTGCTATGCATGTGGCTGCTAGCAATCCAGCTCCAGAGTTTAAAACCAGGGCTGATATTTCTGCTGAGGTAGTTGCTGCAGAGAAGAATATAGAGATGCAAAAAGATGATCTTAAAGGGAAACCAGATGAGATTAAAGAGAAGATTGTTGAGGGTAGAATCAGTAAGCTACTTGCTGTGAAGACTTTAGATGAACAGCCGTTTATTAAAAATCCAGACCAGAAGGTTAAAGATTATTTAGGCGGAGCGATTATTGAGGCTTTTGTTTTACTTAAAGTTGGTGAAGGTATACAGAAAAAAGAAGATAACTTCGCAGATGAAGTCGCTTCTATGATGGCTGGATCTTAACTTTAAAGTCTGGTATTGCCGCAGTGGCGGAATCGGTAGACGCGCTTGACTCAAAATCAAGTTCCCTTAAAGAGTGTCGGTTCGAGTCCGACCTGCGGTACCACTAAATTAAAAAAGGGATTAATATATATCTATGTCACAAGATCAACACAGGTTAAAGTCCCTAGATGCGCTGAAGACTTACGACTCAGGTTATCAGGACATTTTTTATAAAAGAAGCCAAAAAGATAGGTTTAACAAATATTTAAGTAGATATCTTCAAGGTCAATCTCTTAGCCTGCATGATGAATTAACTAACAGACCAGACTTAATGGACTCTTTAGATATTAAGAGTTTGTTTATTTTAAATGCTTTGACCTATGAAATTCATTTAGAAGAAAAGAATCTCTTTGCGATACAAAGAAATGAATTTATAGCTAACTCTCTTGCAAAGAAGCTTATAGATATTTATACGAAGATTTATAAATATGTTCAGTTAGATGAGCAATTAGATAAGAGATTTAAGAATATAGATTTTTATACTATTGCCAATTTATTGCCAACTATAATTGTTTATTATACTGATTTTATATTAGTTAACCAGCTTGAAGAGCTTTATCCTAAAGCATTTGAAATACTATCTAATAAAAATTTATTTGATAATTTAAAAGAAGAATCTTTAAAACCAGAGAGATTACGCTTACTTGCTCTATATCATAGGCGTAATAAGGATTTGGGGAAAGCTGATGATGTGATGCTAGAGTATAGAGAGCAGTATCTCCCAGACTTAACCAAGAAAGTTAATTTAAAGAAATTACCGAATAAGCACAGTTACCCACCTTCTGAGGTCGTTAATAATCTAGGTGTGCTTTATCAGGAGATCAAAGATATTCAGACAGAGGTCTGCGACCTAACTGGGGTTAATGAAGACACTTGTTTTTATTATAGTTGTTCAGAATGCTGTCATAATGACTATCCTGTACTCTATTATTCTGAATATAAATATTTGGTCCAAAAACTTAAAGAAGAAGGACGTGATATCGAAACTTATAAAGCCAAGGCTAGAGATATTCAAAGCAAGCATGTAGAAAAGTATGGCTATGAGTTGAAGATCACGAATAAATACAGGCCGACTAAAGAAGATGCGAATCCTAATGATTTTAAATATAGTTGTCCTTTTTTAGGTGAATCAGGTGGCTGTTCGGTACATCAGATTCGTCCGATGATGTGCAGGGCCTACGGTCTTTCTACTTCTGACAACAGAAATGTTCAGTCTTGTAATTATTATCTAAAACAGCATCAGTATAATTCCAATTATGAGAACATTCGTTATGTTTATGACGTTAGACCCTATGTAGCTTTAATTGAGGCTAGCGATGCTTACCAAATCAAGCAGGATCTTAATGAGAGTAAAAATCTCTGCGGTACTTTTATCGCTTGGCTATGTAGTGATTATTAAAAGCTTACTCAGGAAGAGACCACTGCACAACGTGCAGTTTCAAGGCTGAGGAGGACGAATGACCGCAGTGTACTACAAGTACATGAGGATCATGAGGACGACAAAAACGCAGAAAATGGAGTTGTGCAGTGGTCTCAGGAAGTGTATTCTGCATTAATCTTCACATAGTCATAACTTAAATCATTCCCAAGAAAATGTGCAGAATTTAGAACCTTTTCTGAACGCGGCACTTCTGTGAACTTATTCTCTAAGTTTTCGATGGATGATTTATTTTTCGTTAAACCTATAGTTATCTCTACGTGCCTTGCCTGTTTCAGTCGCTTAGCGAGTTTATCTAAATCCTCTCCGAAAAGCTGCGCAGAAGCATTTTTAAAAACACAGCTATCTAATAGATTTACTTCAATTAAGCTCATGTTTAAACCTTCTAGTAGAGCTTCTTCCCGTGCGAAAGCCGCAACGATACGTCCCCAATTGGGGTCATTACCAAAGATGGCAGTTTTAACCAACATTGAGTTAATAATATTTCTGCCGATTTTTTGAAGATTTAACTGACTGATAGGTAAGTTTTCTAGCTTGAGGTCTATGATTTTGGTTAAACCTTCACCATCTGCGATAATCTGATAGCAGAGTCCTTTGCAGACTTCTTGAAGGGATGATTTGAATTCTTCTTTGCTGATTTCTTCTCCAGTAAAATTATTTAACAGGAGAACCATATCATTAGTACTAGTATCACCATCTACGCTGATGTTATTAAAAGTAGCATTGACGATTTCACTTATAGTTTCCTGCATAAATTCTGTAGCTTTTTCATTACTAAGACCTGAAATTTTTACATCGGTAATAATAAAGCCCAGCATGGTCGCCATGTTTGGGGCTATCATTCCAGAACCTTTGCAGATGCCAAGGAATCGCTGTTTCTGATCTTGACTGATTTTTGGAACAGTATCTGTGGTCATAATCGCTCTAGCGAAATCATAGACAGCTTCATAGGATTTAGAATTTTTCTTTTCTTTTATTTTTTCTGTGAAAACTTTTTTAGCGTGACTCAGTTCAAGCTTGCGTCCTATAACCCCCGTACTTGCCGACAGTACTTTTGGACACTGCTCGCGGACTTCAATTTCTGCGGTATTTTCAAGAAAATCTTCAAGCAGTTTCCTTAAATCATTATCTGCTTTAATACCTTCTTCTCCAGTGCAGCAGTTTGCGTTACCAGAATTAGCGATAAGACCATGGACGGTTTTAGATTTTAACTCTATATTATGCTCTACGCATACAGCTTTCATCGCATTTTTTGTAAAAGTACCAGCCCAAGAACAGGGTTTCTCTGAAAATAAAACCGCCATATCTAAATTATTTATTTTAGAGACAGCTTTAATTCCAGCGTGAAAACCAGTGAGGGAGAAGTATGTAGGCAGTGATGGTATGTAGGCTTTAGCTAAAAGAGTGTAGCCTTCTGCGCAGTAGTAAAGGGCTAGAGGCATCAAGGCATAACTGTAAGCTTGTATTCCCTGTGCAAGTAATAAGGATTTCTCTTCTTCAGAGGGTACTTCACCATCGGCAAGAGCAGCGACTTTAATTTCTAGGCACTGCTGCCGAGAAATTGCGCGTTCGTCAGCAGTGCCTTCTAAGGACTGATGCTGAACTCCAATTTCTGTATTGTCGCTATTAAACTGGGATGCATACAACTCAGTAACAGGGATAAAACCTATATTCCTAGGACTAGAACCTGTTAAATTTAAATGATCTACTATCCTCAGTTCTTTTCCAGCAAGCTCTTCTGTAAGTGGAATTACAGGGATAAATATTTCTTTGATTCTCATCTTTCCATTAGCCATAACGGTTGAAACACAGAAGAAGCAGTACCGTTTTCACCAGTTAAAAGATTTTTTATAGAATCTTTCTGTGACATCTTCATGCCAAAGAGACCCTCTAGTGAAGAAAACTGACCACCATCCCAAGTCTCTCTAAAAGCTAGGCTGTCAGCACCTTTTACTTTGTATTTAGTTTTTAATAAATCCTTTAAAAGTAGTTTAGAGTCTTCCAATGTTCCAAGATGATCTACTAGACCGACTTCTTTTGCTTGAGAGCCAGTGTAAATTATTCCTCGTGCGATAACTTGAAGCTTATCTATCTCTATGCCTCTACCAGCATGAATATCATTTAAAAATTGATCATAACTGTTCTCTAGGAGCTTATTTAAGATACTTATTTCTTCAGGTATTAATTCTCTTTGACTAGAACCTATGTCCTTAAATTTACCTGCTTTAAATGTCTGGTCCTTAATGCCAAGCCTATCAAAAAAACCTTTAAGATTCACGCCCTGACTGATAACTCCGATGCTACCAGTAAGGGTGCCAGGATTCGCGACTATGGAATCAGCGGCACTCGCTATGTAATAGCAACCACTGCCACAGATGTCTCCCATAGAGACTAATACTGGTTTTTTAGCTTCACGAAGTTTTTTGACCAATTGGTAAATCTCTTGGCTAGCTGCGACCGTTCCACCAGGGCTATTCATTCTTAAAAGAACTGCTTTTGCTTTTTTATCATCTAAAGCTTTTTGTAATTCTTGTTTACAGCTAATGGCATCGGTAGCAGAGCTAAAAGGACTACTTTTTGCAAAGCCATCATAAATAACACCTTCAAGTCCAATGATTGGAATGTAATCTTGATAATTACCAATTTGAGATAAGAGTTCCTTTTTGACTTCATTTCCAGAGTGCATCTGTCCTTGCCCATCTTTTAAAAGAACCATACCAAGGACCGAAGATAATAAACAGAGAGCCACCAATGTGATAACTACTATTATCTCTCTTTTTTCTTGCTTAATTAAACTCATACCAATTAATTGTAACGCTATTTTAATTTTTAAAGCTCTATATTGGCGGCAGTTCTATGAATTTTGCTACAATAGGCTAGCAGATGGAAGATAAAAAATTAAAAGCAATGGTGCTTGCAGCTGGAATCGGTTCTAGACTCGAACCACTGACTAGTATTTTACCGAAACCACTTGTGCAGATAGCTGGAAGACCGGTGATGGAGCATATACTCCTTTTACTAAAGAAGCATGGTATTACAGATGTAGTCTCTAATACATATCATCTTGCGCCGAAGCTGCATGATTATTTTGCAGATATTAAGCAGAGAGAAGGTATTGATATCCATTTTATACATGAATCGAAACTCTCTGGTGTTGCTGGTGGTATCAGGGCTTGCAAAGAATATTTGAAAGGTTCTACTGTTTGTATTATTATGGGCGATGCACTTACTAACGCTGATTTAACTAAATTATTACAAGCACACCAAAAAGCAGTTAAAGAAAATAACTGCAAAGTTACTATAGCGAAGATGCAGGTGGAAGATACGACGCATTTCGGTGTAGTCGTGACTGATGGTAAAGGTCGGGTTATTAATTTTCAAGAAAAACCCAAGCCAGAAGAAGCTCTCTCTAACTGGGCGAATACTGGTATTTATTTTTTTGAGCCTGAAATTTTAGATATGATTCCTAGTATAGAAGATGCACCTGTATATGATGTGGCTCATGATCTTTTCCCGAAGCTTCTAGAAGCTGGAGTCTATATGCAGGCTGTGGCAGTGGATGCAGATATTTATTGGGCTGATATTGGCACACCTCAGCAGTATATTCAGACGATGAAAGATATAGCTTCTGGTGCAGTGAACTTTGAAAGCTTTAAACCTTTAATTCGTTCTCAGGATATATCTCCACTCGCAAGTTTGATTGAGGATAATGAAATTGGTGACAAGACTGTAATTGCTGATACTGCTAGTTTAAAAAACTGCGTGATCTGGGATAATGTGGAAATCGGTGAGGGTGCTGATCTTGAAGACTGTATAGTAGTTTCTGGTGCGAAAATTAATCCTTATGAAAAACATAAAGGAAAGATTCTTGTAGCAGAGATGCCTGCGAAAGTTTAAACGCAGAAATTGGAGTTCCGCTACACACCCGTGCTTGTTATAATAAAATTCAATGAAAATAGGCGTTCCTAAAGAAATACTTGCACATGAAAATAGAGTAGCTATGACTCCAGACTGGACTCGTACTCTTCACGAAGCTGGACATAATGTCTATGTTCAGGCTGGTGCTGGTGTGGGTAGTAGTTTCCATGATGAGGCTTATAGAAAGGCTGGGGCGGTTATCCTAGATACAGCGGAAGAAGTCTTTAAGAAATCAGATGTTATCGTCAAGGTAAAACAGCCTCTAGAACAGGAGTATAAACTAATCGAGGAGAGGCACATACTCTTTACTTACTTGCACTTAGCTTCTAGTAAAACTTTAACGGATGCACTTACCGACACTGGGGCTCACTGTATAGCCTATGAGACTATAGAAGATAGATCAGGTAGATTACCGCTCTTGAAGCCGATGTCAGAGGTAGCTGGGCGTATGTCTGCCCAGATCGGGGCGAGATTCTTAGAGAGAGGTGTTAATGATCAGCATCCGGGAAGGGGAATTCTTTTAGGTGGTGCTGCTGGCGTACCTCCTGCGGTAGTAACTATTCTTGGTGCTGGTATAGTCGGCAGAGCAGCTTTGAAGATAGCCGTGGGCATGGGCGCTCATGTTAATGTTTTTGATAATAATTTAAATGCTCTTTCAGAGATAGATGATTTATACGGTAGCAGAGTAGCTACTATTTTTAGTACTTCTTCTGCTATCGAGAAAAGAGTTTTAGAATCCGATTTAGTTATCGGTGCTGTATTAATTACTGGTAAAAAAGCACCTATGTTAGTCACTGAGAGTATGGTTAAGCAGATGCGTTACGGCTCGGTAATCGTAGATGTGGCTGTAGATCAAGGTGGGTGTATAGAAACTAGTGAAGTTACTAGCCATGATAATCCTATAATCGTTAAACATAACGTGCTTCATTATGGTGTGGCAAATATGCCAGGTGCAGTACCTAATACTAGTACTCATGCACTGTGTAACTCGACTATGCCTTATTTATTGAAGCTGGCGAATCGTGGTATTTCTGCATTAGATGAAGATCCGGGTTTTAAGAAAGGCTTGAATATAGCTGAAGGTAAGCTTTTGATCGATATTTAAAACTGCTTGGTCGTTTTTACTTTTCTGGAAATATTAAGAAAATATGATATACTTATTTAGTATGTCAGGTATAAATCCTACAAGTCAAATTGCTGCTGCTAATGTAGGCATTGATCAAGGTCAGCAAAATTTAGCTACGGCTGAGCAAAACATGCAGCAAGTAATTCTGGGCGGACCTGGTTCTTCTGGAGCTGCTAGGCAGATCTTGTTTTTAGCTCAGCAGTTAATCCGTTTAAAGCGTGAGCAGTTTCAAACTTGGCTTCAAGAAGCTGAAAATGAAAAAAAAGCCATGCGAGATTTACGCCTTGGGGATAACACAGATTTAGCTACTGCATAAGCTTATTATTTATCAAACAACTCACTCTTATTTACAAGCTCAACAAGCCTTTCTCTAAAATTTTTCTGAAACTCATCAGAATTTATATCCTCAGTCCACATAATTAAAGCTGACTCTAGAGTGTCTTCATAATATCTCTTACGAATGCCCTGTCTTTTAAATAAATATTTTTCATAAAGACCTTGAGCCTTAACATTACTTACTCTTACTTCAAGCGTGAGTGCTTTAATATTCTGTTCTAGAGCTTTAAAAATCTGGGCTATGAGAAGAGCCTCTGCGACACCTTTTCTCGTATGGTTTTTAGCAGTAGCTATAGTCGTAATGTGCATTTCATCTATGATCATCCAAGAGCCGAGATAACCTAAAATTTCATTCTCATTTTGGCACCGTTGCCGAACTTCAATTTCTGCGTTTTCGTCGTCCTCATGATCCTCATGTACGTTAAGTACACTGTGGTCATTCGTCCTCCTCAGCCTTGAACTTGCACGTTCGGCAACAGTGCCATCTTTATATAAGACATTATAGTCACCGACAGTATTATCTAACTCACTAACGAAATTATCCCGAGTCCAATGCACTTCACCATAGGCATCTGCCTCTATGATACAGACCTGATCTAGGTCTGAAAGCATCATCCTGCGAATCTTATATTCGGGCTTAAGTTTAAAAAAAGAATAAACAGTTTCTTGCACTATCTTCGGTTCTATTTCATCAAGCGGTTTCAAGACGAAATTTCTATTAAGCATTCTGGGGTGAGGAATGGTCAATTCCGCAGAATCTAATTTAAGTCTATCAAAAAGCAGAATATCTATATCTATAATTCGTGCTGATTTTCTACCTCGCTCCGCTCTATTACTATCGATGTTTAATTCTATTCGCTGTAGCTCCTTTAAAAGCTCTATGGGAGATGATTTTACAGATATTTTAATGACACCATTCAGGAAGGGATTAGGGCCTGCTTCTTCGATCGCTGGATTTTCAAGCCAAGCCGAGCATTTTAAAATCTTCACTCCCTCACACTCAGCTATCTGTGAAAGAGCAGTTTCTAAATTTTTCTGTCTATCTCCTAGATTAGATCCTAGAGACAGGTAAGCAGTGTGCATAGCATTATTTAAGGAGTCACTAAAGAATGCTTAACAAGCATTCTTTAAATATCGAATTAATAATCCACTGAAAATGCTTATCTAAAGTAAAGGAAAATAACAAATCTACAAGCGGAATATATAATGTAAATTATAGGAAATATAGTCATAGGATTTGCAGTTTTTTATTCCTTAATCGCTTTTATAGTAGCTTCGTTGTTTGGAAGCTTCGCTAATGTACTTATTTATAGGCTCCCGCTGGGACTTTCCATTGCAAACCCACCATCTTTCTGCCCCGCCTGTAATCATAAATTAGGTTTCTGGGAAAAATTTCCACTCTTTAGTTATATTTTCTTGCAAGGAAGATGCTTTCACTGTGATACTAGAATCGATGTACGTTATCTAGTGGTTGAGCTTCTAATAAGCCTCTGCTCTATTCCCCTAATATATAAATTAGTTTTTGTGCCGATTCGAGCTTTTGTTGAAGTAGGCATGCTATTACCCGAATGTTTAAAAAGTATATTTTCTTTTTTATTTATTCTGGTCTTTCTGGTGATAGCAGTAGCTGTGGCTGTTATCGATAATGATTCAGCAAGAATTCCACACTCACTTAGTTATTCTGGGATTATCTTTGCGATATTTTTTGCTAAGTTTTTTTTAGCAGTGCCGTTTATAGAGAGCTTTGCAAATCTTGGTTTAATATTAGTATTCTTCGATGCGTTTAACCATTTCGCTAATAAAATAATCTATAAAAAATTTGCTCTACCCATCTGTCCTAGTGCACTTACTTTAAGGTTTAAGTTTTTAGAAAAGTATATTTCCGTTATTTACATCTCCCTATTTACTCTTATGCTTATTTTATTTTTAGGGGCTCATTTTATGGAACTGAAAATACTACTCTGCTATTTAGGCTTCGCTTATTTTATTAATGAGGTGGTTTTCGATTTTTATCTATTTCGTTTTTATTCTCCTAAGTTAATTCATGAACAAGAGGAGGAGAGTAAAGTTTATGATAAAAATAGTGAATTTTTCTCCTCAGCAGAATTTAAGCCGAGTGAACTTAAAAATGCTTGGGGTGGTGGGGATACTATTATGATCGCTTTTATCACGATGATAGGGGGCATAGAATGCTCATTACTTAGCGTGGCTATAGCTTTTTCAGCTTTATTAATTTTTCGAATGCTTATGAAAGATAAATCTAAGACAGTCCGTTTGGGGCCAGCATTGGCTCTTGCCGTATTTGTTGCTATCATACTAAGAGTTTGAAAGATAGTAATCAGACTTTAATAATAGATTTTAGTTTAGAGAAAATACTCGTCTCTATAAATTCTGTCGTCCGTAAAACCCAAGTCAGTAGTGAAGATTTTTTTAAAAAACCGAAGCAAGCACATCAGGATTTAAAGCAGGAACTAAAATCTTATGGCATTAGCTCTGCGAAGATCATTTTCTCTTTACCAATTCGCTATATAACTTATCAGGTTATTCCACTTCCAGATGAAGCTCCTCAGGATGAAAAGCTTAAGCTAATGAGCATCGAATTAGATAGGGTTAATTTTCTTAATCTATTTTCTTGTGAAAGATTAAATGTTACGGAAAGAATGGTCGCAGGTGAGAGAATCTGTGATTATCTTTTAGTCGCCCCGCAGAAAGCTGTCCGGCTTAACTGCCTGAGTTTTTTAAAGAAAATAAACTCTAAACTTTATAAATTCGTCGCTAATTATAATCTTTTTAAACCAGAACGGGATTCTGAAATAATCTCAGCGTTTCCACACTCATCTAATATGGAGATAGTCCTCTGGAGCTATTCTTTCCCTATCGCTATTTCTAATTTAAGTTCTACTAATGATCCAGCTAACGATCTAAATCGTTTTTTAGATATTTATCAGAATGATCTTGAGAATAAAAATCTAAGCATAGAAAATATAGATATCTACGGTGCTAATCTAGGTGAGTATTCTTTTAGTAATTTAACTCATAAATTAACTCTCAGAGAAGATTATGAAAGCTTTCTTATGGAGAACCTGCCTTCTGTAAGCTCTTTTCATGATATTACTAAAAAAGTTAAACTTCCCTCAGAGCCTTTTAGACTGGATTTCCCGAATCTTACCCATTTATCTGCTGTGATATTTTTAGCTTTTAGTTTACTTTTAGGGCTTTTCGCGACTCTACAGAATATGAGTTTAGACCAGAAGTATTTAGTGTTCCAGAATGAAGTCTCTCGGTATGAAAGGCAGATAGCAGAGAAGAAGCATATTAAGCAAGAGATAAGTGATTTAGAAAAAGAAAGAGAATTTTATTATTCGATAACTAGAAGGCGAGCACCTTGGGATTTAATCCTTAAAGAGCTTAGTAAATTAACTCCGAAAGGTTTATGGATAGAGCGTTTTAGTGCAGCTAAGAATAATGTAGTGATGATCGGTAAGGCAGAAAAAGTAAATGAGGTCTCAGGCTTCGCTGTGAATTTAAGTCATAGCTCAAAGTATTTCTCTGAGGTACTTTTAAGTGGCTCACGAGATTATAGTGATGGACTGGTTTATAAGGAATTTCAGATTACGGCGAAGCTTAAGGCTCCAGAAGCGGTTTCAGCACCAAATTAGCTCTTATTGTTTCTAATGATGTGGCTTTTTTAATCAAAAGGGGGAGGGGTTAAATATCTAGAATTTTTCTATAGCGAGCTAAAATTATTTCCTCCTCACTTAATGTTTTTTGCTTCACTTGTGGTGGTGTTAACTTTTGTTCTAAATGATTCACAGTAGCTAGTCTTTTTATGAAAGGACTTTGTTGCAGACATTCGGCTAAATCTCCTTGCCTGAAAGGAATTGAGTCATATACTGATGATGGCTCACCTTCTTCTGGATTATATGACTTCCGCGGGACCAACGGCCTTAATAAACTATTTAGGTGGCTAATGTCTCTAGCTTCTTTAATAGCCCTTAGATAAAATTCTTTTGCTGCCGTTTTAATATCATCATCTTTAAACTTCATTAACTCAAGTAGAGATTCACCCATAACGCCAGAAGAAGTACCATCAGAAGACTTTTTTAAATAATCTAGTAATAAATTTTTAAATTCCTTGAATTGCTCTGTTCCGGGACTTTCAGTATTTTGAAAATCATTGAAAATTCTTGTCGTTTTCTCCGTCATTTGATTTAAAAATGAAAAGAAAAAAGATCTATCGTTTTTAGATTCCCTAAGACCGTTTAGGATAATATCATATAAAGCTTCTTGATTATAATGTTTATTGCTTGTTTCTTCTTGAGCGAAGACAAACCGGAAGGCTTCCCCTAAGACTGCCTGTCGAGGTGTTTGATTATTTAGAGGAACAACAATGCTCCTAAAACTCGAGAACCAGTTAGGGTCTTGAAGAGTTTCAAGTATTATGTTCTTAAATTCTGCTCTCTGCTCTGGGCTTAAGATACGCTGACGAGACAGGTCGGATAGAAACCCATTTTTAGCAGTAGGTTTGAGAAACTTAAGTCTCATTAAGGCTTCAGTCTGTTCTAGAATTATCTTTATCAGTGGAAATTTACTGTAAAAATCACTACCATCACTGCTTGGAGAAAATTGATCATATATTGCTTTAATATGAGTGATTGTCTGTGATAACTTATCTTTATATACTCCGGCTTTAAATAATTCCAATGAAAATGAATCTGGCTTAGCTGGGAGGAGGTTAGCCTTTAAGAATTTTTCAGTTTGACCTACTAAAACCTCTTTTTCCAAAGGAGCTGGTTCTTTTTCAATTCTATACCTACTGGCTTGAAGATATAAATTTATAAAAGATAGTCTTAAGTCCAACTCAGACTCCTTGATCGTTTTTAATGCATTTACGATTCTTGCCTGATGAAGCTCATAGACGTCAGCTTCTTGCGCTGCAGACCCCGGCCAATAAGTATAACGAGCGTTACGCAAGTCGTTTAAAACATCTGTTTCGAACTTTAGATAATCCATTTGAGGGGTAGCATTGTAAGGGCTTTGATGAACCCTAGCGAAAACTTCGAAAGGTATAGGAGTTTTGATTTGTTCTACTAAATGTAAATAAGACGGAGGACTTTCTTCTGCATCGTCTGAATTCATATAGTTTTGATGTTGTTTTAAAATTCCCTTAAACTCTGTGATGCTTGACTTTAAATTATCGTAATAAGCAGTGACATCTTGCCAAGAATGACAACTAGCTTCTCTCGGATCTCGCAAAGAACGACGATTAACTTCTCTTGAAAATCTGCTAGTCACTGGGTCTAATGTTGCTGGGGGGGGTTCTTTATTAACACTCTGAGTATCACCCACTGCTCCGCTTGGGGAATTGGGATGTTGTAATGCAGGTGTATAGTAATCTGCTGTTAACAATTTCCTATACCTTTCAATTTCTCTAGGTTCAGCATCCCTATTGGTGAAATTCGGTAATCTAGACATATCCATAACATTATCTCTGTTTTTATTTTTATTGATCTGAAAATTATAATCTGTCAATAGGTATTTAAGCAATTATTAAAACTAAGATTTTTTTTAATTATGCTATTCCTAGTAAAATAAAGTTTATGGAAAAGAAAAAAGTTTTAGTTTTACTCGCTGGCTCTGGAGCTAAAGATGGTAGCGAAATTCGAGAGGCTGTATTAACACTAACAGCAATAGAAAAAGCTGGAATGAGTTTTCAATGTACTGCACCTAGCAAGCTACAAACAGATGTAATTAATTTTATAGATGGTTCTGTGTTAAATGAAGAGCGTAATGTTCTCGTGGAAGCCGCTCGCATAGCTCGCGGCGACATACTTAATCTTGCAACTGTTTCCATGAATGATTATGATGCTCTTGCAATTCCTGGTGGTTTTGGGGTAGCTAAAAATCTCTGTAGTTTTGCTGTAGACGGGGTGAAAGCTACTGTCGATGCAGATGCTAAAAGAATTATCCGCGAAGCGTTTACTATGAAGAAAGCTATTTTAGCTATCTGTATCGCCCCCGCTTTAGTAGCTCTTTCTTTGCATGATTTAGAACCAGAGATTTTACTCACCTTGGGTCTGGATGACGGTCCTAATCAGGCTCTTGAAACTATAGGTGTAAAATCAGCTAAATGTTTAAGCACGGAATGTATAGTGGATGAAAAGAATAAGATAGTTTCCTCACCTGCTTACATGGATGATCACGCAAGTCTTGTGGATTTAGATATGGGGATTAATAAGGCGATGATAGCTTTTAGTAATTTTGTAGAGGATCTAGAAACTATTCAGACTTAAATATCCTTTATTCTCGGATCTATCTTTTTTAAAACCAAGTCAGCTAGGAGGTTACCTAAGACTAGCATTAAGCTTCCCAGTAAAAGGTTAGCCATCACTATGTTAATATCCTGTTTTCTTGCTGCTTCTAAAGTAAGTAAGCCTAGCCCAGGGTAAGCTAGAACCATTTCTATAAGAGCAGAGCCGGCGAATAAGCCCGCAAGCTCGAAACCGAATAAAGTAACTAAAGGATTAATCGCATTTCTTAAAGCATGTTTCCAGATGACTATGTCGAATTTCAGACCTTTCGCTAAGGCAGTTCTAATATAAGGTCTATCTAATATCTCTAGTAAATTTGCTCGCATCTGTCTCTGTATGCTAGGTATGCTGAGTAGAGTAAGTATGCTGACTGGAATAAATAAGTGCCTAGTTATATCTATAAGGCGTTCAAAAAAATTCATCTCATCTATAACGACACTAGTAAGCCCGCCGATAGGAAACCAGCCGCTGTAAAGAGCGAACAGTAGCATGAATATGGCGAGTATAAAACTGGGCATCGCCATTAAAGAGGATAGTAAGAACCTTACAGAGAGATCTAGTAAGCTGTTTTGCTTAATCGCACAGATTATCCCAAGCGGAATTGCGATAAGCCAACTGAAGAAAATCGCACAGAGATTTAAAATCAAAGTGTTTTTCAAGGCTGGTATTATGACATCTATGACTTTTTGATTGGCTTGAGTGTAGCCGAGATCTCCTTTAATTAAATTACTTAACCATGTTAGATACTGATAGAAAAAGCCTTTATCTAAGCCTAGTCTTTTAGATTCAGCTTCTATTTGAGCAGCTGAAATCGCTGGATTTAACCTAAGGTCAGCAAGAGGATCACCAGTCTGTATCTGAATTTCTTTAGTATCAAGATGTATAAAAGCTATATCTAACTTTATTTTAGGGATTTTAAAATCAGCTTTCATTAAGCTAAAAGTTAGAAAGCTTATAAACAGTGACAGAAAGATGAGATGAATAAATCTTTTAGAAATATAAATTAAATCACTCATGGTTCATCTATTTCTTTAGTTGCCTCGAAATTAATAATATCGGATCTAGTCATTATACCGATTAGCTTTTTAGGATTCTGTTTATCGACGATTAATAATCTGCCTATATTATGCTCATGTAAGCTAATAATCGCTTGGTGAAGGTTATCATCTTCGGTAAGTATGATAAGTGATTTTGACATTACCTGAGAGACTTTAGTATTTCTTTTGAGATTTTCTTTTAGAGCCTGTTTTAGGTCGTTACGGCTAACTATGCCGACTAGATTCTGTTCAGCATCTACTACAGGTAATGCACCATGAGTGGTTCTTTGAAATACTCTATTTAAAGAGCTAAGTGAAATATTCTCCTCTACACATTCAGGGTCTAGAGCCATAGCCTCTTTAACACTAAATTGCTGTAAATAAGAGGGACTGGTGTATTGATTTAGTTTTATGCCTTGACGAGAGAGAAGATTTTCGTATATTCCACCTAGATGTAATTTTTCAGAAGTTACATTTGCGATAATACAAGAGAACATTAAGGGAAGTACTAAGTCATAGTTACCAGTTAGTTCAAAGAGCATGACTATGCTGGTGATAGGCGCTCTAGAAATAGCTGTGAAAAAGGCTCCCATTCCCACAAAAGCGAAGGTCGAGGGATTTAAATCAAGAAAAGGAAATAATGAATTTAAACTATTTCCGAACATTGCTCCTAGCAAGGCTCCTAGGATTAAGGATGGTGCGAATATACCACCCGGAACGCCACTACCACAAGCTACTAAGGTGAGAATATATTTAAACAAGAATATTAATGGGATCATCCACCAAATATAAGCCTGTGCCAGCGTGCCTTCTAGAGTAGCGTGTCCTTCACCTATAGCTTCTGGTAACCATAGAGCAACTATGCCTGTTAGAAAACCAGCTATGCCGCCATGTGTCCAAGCTGGAATGAAACTTAATTTTTGTTGATAGAAATTTAAGGATTTTAAGATGGATTTTTGGAAGCTAATGCCGATAACACCACAAACTATGCCTAGTATTATATAAAGAGGAATTGAGCTGAGGCTCATTCCAGAACTGGATTGAAAATGAAAAGCAAAGAAATCACCATAGAGTAATCTACAGGTGATCGCAGCAGAGACCGTGCCGACTATGGCTGGTCCGAGAGAAGTACTGGAAAAATCTTTATCTAATTCTTCGATAATAAAAAGTACGCCAGCGATAGGAGTATTAAAAGCAGCAGCTAGACCAGCTCCGGCTCCGCTCGCTAAGGCTCTTTTTTGGTGTTTACTATTCATGAGCCTTGCGATTTTACTGCCTAGACCAGCACCTATGTGAATCGTCGGTCCTTCACGCCCTAGTGATAAACCTGAAGCGATTCCCACTATAGCTCCAATGAGTTTTACTATTACGGTTCTTAGTCTAATCGTGATGTTTGGGTTATTTAGAGCGTGCTTAACTTGTGGTATGCCACTACCGCCAGCATCTTTAGCATATTTATGAGTAATAAATCCAGCAAATAAACCTCCACAGGTACAGATGATAATCGGGTAGAGCCATTCATACCAGTATTCGCGATGATAGAGGTTATAGTAGAAAAGGTGACTTAATTTCTCGGTTAAAACCCTGAATGCGACTGCGATACAGCCAACTATAACTCCAATTAAAGCAACCCTAAGTAAAATCTGAGTCTTGGTGTCAAAGCTTTTTAAAAAAAGGTATTTAAGTCTGCGCAACTGAGCTTTTATTCTTCTTGTGTTTTAAATTTTATCAAAATAGGTGTACCAATAAAGCCGAAATACTCTCGAAGTTTTTTCTCTATAAATCTCACGAAGGTAGGAGGGATTAATTCAGGATAGTTCGCAAATAGCAGAAACTCTGGTGGTTCCGTGGTTATCTGTGTCGCATATTTAATCTTGATCGCTTTCTGTTTTACTATCGGTGGCGGCTGTAAAGAGAGGATATCTCTCAGAACTTTATTAAGTAGATTAGTTTCTATGCGCCGTTTATGCTGTTCACTGACTTCTATGGCTCTTGTCCATATCTTGTCAGTTCTAGTACCTTCTAGGGCTGATATAAATTCTATTGGTGCATAGTCAACGAATCTCAATTTAAACAAAAGCTCTTCTTTAAAGGCTTTTAATTTGGTTTGGTCATTCTTAATTTCTGGATCTACTATGTCCCATTTATTCATAGCGATTACACAAGCTCTACCTTTACTCTGTATCAGTGCTGCGATTTTCTGATCTTGCTCGCTTACTATATCGTCTTGAGTGCTATCTAGAATTAAAATAGCTACATCACAGCGAGCTATGCTGTGAGTTGTTCTTATCGTCGAATATCTTTCTATTTCTTCTTGAACTTTAGACTTTCTTCTAAGCCCAGCCGTGTCTATTAACTCAAATTTATGACCGTGTCTATTTAGGAAAATGTTTATGGAATCTCGTGTAGTACCACTAACGTCACTCACGATGGATCTTTCTTCTCCAATGAGTTTGTTATAGAGACTGGATTTCCCGACATTAGGCTTACCGATAAAAGCGATCTTAATAGACTCTTCTGGCTTTTCATCACTAGCTTTTAGCCCAGCACCATAATTTTCAATAATATCGGTTAGCATATTGTTTAATCCTACTGAACCATGTAAGGCACTGAAGCCATAAACCTTGTCGAAGCCAAGTTTATAAAAATCATAGACGAGGCTTTCTCTTTCTACACTATCGACTTTATTAACAGCGACATAGACTCTGTCAAAGAATTTCTCTCTTAAGATGCTGCATATCCTCTGGTCTTCTGTTGTCATACCAGTATTAACGTCGAGTAAAAATACTATCGCATCTGAATTTTCCATGGCGATTACCGCTTGGCGGTAAATATCGTCAGAAAAAGGATCTTGTTTATCAAAAGTTATTCCACCAGTGTCTAAAATAGTGAAAGGGGTATCTTCCCATTCAAAAGTAACTTCTTTACGATCTCGCGTAATACCAGCTTTTTCGCCTACTATGCATACTTGTCTACCAGCTAATCTATTTACTAGAGTGCTTTTGCCGACATTAGGTCTGCCTATCAGTGAGATGCGAATGCTTTTCATGTTTTGATTTTAGGATTAGACTTAAGTGATCTAATATATGATCAGCACTTAAGGTTTTATCCTGCTTAACTAATTTTATAATTTCGAGTTCATTAGGATCATCTAATTTAGGATAAATTATATTAATTTCGCTTTCTTTGCTATTTATAGCATCAACGCCATTCGCTATTATCATATCTAGATTTTTTTCTATTAATTTTTTTTGAGCATTTTCTATCAGGTCTTCAGATTCGAGAGAAAAGCCTACTGTTATTTGGACTGGGCTTTTTAGGGAAGATAAATGCTTGATTATATCGGGATTTTCTTTGAGTTCTAGGGTGACGGTATTTGCGGTATTATTATCTTTTTTAATTTTTTTCGATAAATGTTTCATTGGGCTGTAATCGGATACGGCTGCTGCCATTATTACAGCATCTACAGATTCATTAAAATTTCCTTCCATGGCTTGAAGCATTTCTTCTGATGAGTTAACTTGTAGAACTAATAGATTGGGATGATCTAGTAGAGCGGATTTTATAGGATCTTTTTTATAATTTACTGTAGATACAAGTATGACATTAGCGCCACGATAGAGGGCTTCTTGTGCTAGTGCAAATCCCATTTCTCCAGAGCTATCATTAGAAATGAATCTAACGGGATCTAAATATTCTTTAGTTCCACCAGCGCTGATAAGTATATTGTTGTCTAGCAAGTTCTGGGGTTTTCCTTTAGAATTGAATTGTAATTTAGAATACTTAGACAATATTTTCTTAGTTAGTATTTTATTTACTGTACTGATAATAGAGTCTAAATCTGCTAACCTACCTATTCCACTTGTTTTACAAGCCAAAGCTCCTGCGCTAGGTTGAATTATTGAATAAGCATAGCTATCCTTTAGCTTCCTGGCATTATCTTGAACTCCTGGGTGCAGCCACATATTAGTATTCATAGCTGGAGCTATTACTACTGGAGCTTTAGTCGCTAGGATTATATCGTAGATTAAATCATCACTAATGGCATTAGCGAGTTTGCCGATGCAGTTAGCAGTCGCTGGAGCTATTAATACTAGATCGGCGATTTGAGCTAAATGTATATGGTCTATGTAAGAGTTATTGAGAAAGGGATTTACGGTTGATTCTTCGACTGTATGTTTAGAGTCTTTAGTAAATACTCTGTTGCAGCTTATGACTTCTAAGCTTAGTGCACTGACGAAGCTTGCAGCTGAACTGCTTAGAATTACATAGACATTAGCTCCAAGTTTTTTTAACTGAGAAACCAATTCTACAGACTTATAACTAGCTATACCGCCAGTAACTCCAAGAACTATAGTCTTATTTTCAAGAGTCAGCTCCACTTGAGTTAGTAACGATTTTCTACTCTGTGTACGTAAACTTCTTTAATAGCTTTAAGAATAGGTGGGTAAGGGCTAGGCTCTTCTTTATCTTGCTCTTTAATTCTTTTAGCTACACCAGCAATCTCTCTGGTCATCTCATAGATGTTTTCTTCGTAGTCTATAATCTCACTTAAGAACTTATTAGTAGAATCGCTCTGATTATTAGGCATAAGTCAAGTAATTATACCACAGCTTGAGCTAGAGACTGCGTAATGTTTTTGTACACCTCATCTGGACTCAGTTCTGCATCTAGTTCAATAAATTTACCTGATTTATATTTATTATAGAATTCTGTTAAAGGCAGTCCAGTTTCCGTCTCATAAGAATTTAGTCTTTTTTCTATAATTTCAGGATTATCATCTTTTCTTTGGTACAAATCTGAGCCACATAAATCACAGCGGCCTTCTACTTTAGGAGCTGTGAATACGATGTGAAACATACCTTTACAGTTAGGATCTTTAGTTTTAGAACACATTCTTCTGCCACTCAGTCTTTCTACAAGAATTTCTTTATGGACGTTTAAAGCAAATATATAATCGAGTGGACTAACCTCAGCTAAAAATTTAGCTTGTTCTAATGTTCTTGGGTAGCCATCTAATAGAAATCTATTAGTGGTTTTTAATTTACTTTTAACTATTTCATTGACTATGTCATCAGAGACTAACTCTCCACGCTCAACTATAGCTTTAACTTCTTTCCCTAAAGCAGATTCACTTTTGATTTCAGCTCTGATAAGATCACCAGTGCTGATGTGTTCAAGCTTAAACTCTTCTGCGAGTTTAGCTGCTTGTGTCCCTTTGCCTGCACCTGCTGGACCGATAAATAGAATTCTTAGGTTTTCCATGTATGAAGAAATCTTAACATGGGCGTGTAGCGAAACTCCAATTTCTGCGTTTTAAAGCAAAAGGCAGCAGTCGCCATAACTAAAGAATCGATATTTTTCTTCAACGGCTATCCTGTAAAGGGTTTTACACTCCTCTATGCCAATTAATGTGCTTACTAATAGCAGTAAAGTGGATTTCGGTAAATGGAAATTAGTGAGAAGCCCATCTATAATTTTAAATTTGAAATTCCCCGGATATATGTACAAATCAGTCTCACCACGCAGTTTACCAGTAATAGCTATGCTTTCAAGGCAGCGTAAACTAGTAGTGCCGATAGCGATTACCCTTCTCCCTTCTGCTTTCGCTGATTGAATTTTATTCCAATTTTCAGGACTGATTTCATAAGTCTCGAAATGCATCTTATGATCTTTTACTTCACTTACGCTGACAGGTTTAAAGGTTCCTATACCTACATCTAAATTTAAGTCTATAAATTCAACTCCTTTATTTGTAAGTTCTTGAATGATCTCTTCGGTAAAATGCAATCCAGCAGTAGGTGCTGCAATACTGCTGCCGAGAGAGTCCTGTTTGGAATAGACCGTCTGATAGCGGTCTTTATCACTATCTTCGGCACTCCTTTGTAGATACGGTGGTATCGGCATAGTGCCGTGATTCGTGATTATGTTTATAAATTGCTCATAGCTTTTGAATTCGACGATCATCATCCCATCTTCATTCGAAGACCCTTGCGCAACTCCATTCTCTGTGTTTCCCTTGAAAATAATTATTTCTTCTGATGAGCCACTTACAATGTACGATTTAGGAGTGTTTTTAATTTTTTTTCCAGGCTTGGCTAGAGCCGTCCAGCGGTACTCCTTATTATGGGACTGCTCGCAAACTCCACTTTCTACATTTCCGTCGTCCTCATGATCCAACAATTCTTTAACTAAAAGTATTTCAATCGCTTTATTTTCAGGCTTCTCTTTATCTATCACGAAAAATCTTGCGGCTAGCACTCTGGTGACATTCCTAACTAAAATATCTCCTGTTTTTAAAATGGAGCATATATCTTTAAAGGATCTATGTTCGATACTTTTATTAAGTTCTTGTGAAATAGTGCCTTGGGGATTTGGTGCTTCCTGAATTTCTCGCTTATAATAGAGCAAGCGAGAATTATCCCTTTTACTTAGTGGGTATTTAGCGACTAATTCCTCTGGTAGCTCAAAATCAAAATCGTCAATTAACATAGTGCTTCAATGATTAAACTGAGTATAATAATCACCACATATAATAGAGCAAATTTGCTTGAGCAATTGTTAAATGATATTTCAGAACAGCACGCAAGCTTAGCTCTAGAAGAGCAGTCCATTGAGTTAATTCTTGTTGATAATAATTCTGGGGATGATACTAAAGCTGTTATTTATAAATTTATTGAAGCGAATACTTTAAGTGTTAAGTATATTTTTGAACCTGTTCAGGGTATTGCTGTTGCACGTAATGCTGGAGTAGAAAAGTCGCAAGGTAATCTTTTGGCCTTTTTGCATGATGACATTTCTTTGGATGAGGATTGGCTTCGTGAAGCTTATAAGTTAGCTTCTAATTGTTTACAGCATGAAATAGGTGTTTATGGGGGACGCTCAATACCTCTTTGGGAAGATGTTTTACCTGAGTGGCTTGATCTAGAACCACCTTATGGTGTTGATCAAGAAGTTTTTAGAGGACATAGCTATGGTGATGAAGAGAGGTTCTATCCTTTTGATACAGAGTTTGGTAAAGCGGATTACCCATCGGGTATAAATGTTTTTATTCGCAGAGAGATTTTTATTAACTGTGGAATTTTCAGAGTGGACTTGGGAGCCAATGCTGAAGGTGGTCTTGGCTCCCATGAGGATTATGAATTTTTTGATTACCTTGCTGCTATAAATATTCCAATGCTATATGTCCCGCAGTGCATAGTTTTTCATCCTATCAAACCAGAACATCTCGATGAGCATTATGTAAGAACTAGTTATTTTAAAACGGGTAGGAGTCTTTATTGGATAGCTCATACTGACAGACTTAAGCGTTCTGCCCCAGATCTATTCCAAATCAATAGTGGTGATAGATTGTTTTATCCAGAATTTACTAGAATTAAAATCGCAAGAATCCCTCTTTATCTGCATTTAAAGATATTTTATGTAGCTTGTGAATTACTCTACGTCTTAGTTTTATTTGATAAGAAAAAGTTACATTATGTTACTTTTAAGCTTTGCCAGGTTTTAGGAGAGATGAATGCAGCTGTTCTTTTAGCTCAAAGAGAGAAGAACAAGAAGTTTAGTTTTAAAGACAGGATTATAAAAAAGAAAGTGATCGAATTTAAAGAGGTGTGAGAATCTTGGTTAGTGCTTTATAGTGTACGAAATTTGCACCAGCTAGATTAATGTCAGCGATTTCACTATCAAAATCACATTCAACATGAACAGTATTAGGAAAGTGTTTTTTAAAATTTAAAATAAGAGACCGCTGTGTAACTCCATCTTCGATAAGGTTTTCTAATTTTGGATCGCTCCAGCACTGGAAAGTTAATATCAAATATTTTAAAGAACTCTTTGAGATTTCGTCTTCTTTAATGTGGGCTAATATTAAATCAATCAGAGACTTAGTTCCCGCGGAGAATTTTATTAATTTGGCTTCTGGAAATACTTTCATGATCACTTCACTCTCTAGTTTAGGATGCTCAAAAACAAGAATATAATCAGGCTTAAGTGGCAGCAAACTGGACAACTCCGCATTTAAACCATTTTGAGCTTTGTATTTTATTTGAATGCTGTCTTGAACTATGTTTGACATCTCTTGTATTAATTTTTCTCTATGGCTAGCGCCTAAAGTGTGTTTTATAGTGCTGTTTTTATCTAAGTTATAATCGTGTTGGCTTTCTAGCACTGTCATTTTTTTAGCTCTAAGCTGATTTCTAGTTAGTTTAATTTTTTCGATGGAATTTTCGATACGCTCACGCAAAGATTTACTGAAATGGCAGGTAGGACTAGATCTCTCTACCTCTAAAGCTTCTTCTATATTAGTATTCCAGATAATTAGATCATTGCCAGCCTTTATCATTAATTCACAGATTCTTTTATAATCCCCAAATGCACTCAGGGCTTTCATCGTAATTTCATCAGTTACACACAGTCCTTTAAACTTAAGTTCTTGCTGAAGAAGACCTTCTACAAAAAAAGGATTAATGCTTGCTGGTAGTTTTTCTAATATTTCCTGCGTAAGTTTATTATTAAAACCACTTCCCAAGAGCTTTTCTTGAATGCTCTCTGGGAGCTTATAAATAGCGTGGGCAGTCATGACCATGTCTATTTCAGAGTTTATCGCTGCACGAAAAGGATTCAGATGATTATTAAAAGATAATTCCTCGCTTAGATCTATATAAGGTAGAGAATAATGCGAATCTTTACTAGAGTCGCCGTGTCCAGGAAAGTGTTTGGCACAATTAAGTAGGGGGTATTTTTTTAATTCACTGATAATGGCAGTAGCTTGCTTGGAGACTAACTTAGCGTCATTTCCTAGGCTTCTTGTGCCGATAATAGGATTTAGGGGATTAGTATTTAAATCTAAGCAGGGAGCGAAAACTAAATTAAAGCCTAAATCAATTAATTCAGAAGCAAAGAGCTGAGCGTGTGATTTTAAATAACCTGGATTCTTTCTGCTAGCAGTACCTAGAGCATGGAGGCTCGGTAAGCTTGCCGAAACCTTTCTGATGCGCTCTACCTTGCCGCCTTCTTGATCGACACTAATTAAAATATCCTCGCCTAATAAATCTTTTAAATCTGTGATAAGTCTCTTTAACTGTTCAGCTTCTTTTATATTCGTATCAAATAGAATTAAGCCAGCCGGTTTTAATTCTAGAAGTTTATCTGCTGTTTCTTTGTCTAAAGTGGCTCCCTTAAAGCCACAGATGAAGAGATTGCTAAGTTGCATAATATCCTAATTATCTCATGGATATTTCATCATCTAAGTTTCAAAGTATCTAATGTATTAAAACTGCCCCAATTAACTTCACTTAAATAAATCTGGGGAAAAATGACCCCTAAAAAGCAGAGGGGTTATGGAGGGAGAATATTATGAATGAGAGAAAGAGTACATGGTCTTGATGAATGTTCGATATGTAAAGCTAGGGGAACAGTGATTCGTCGTGGTTTTTTTGAGAGAAAATCAGATAGAAAAATAATTCAGAAATATTACTGTAAAAAATGCAGGAAATCCTTTTCACAGCAGACTTTAAGCTATGACTATCGCCTCAGAAAGCGCTATCTTAAC
>DUDT01000018.1 GCA_005110385.1 Candidatus Melainabacteria bacterium
TAAGATAGCGCTTTCTGAGGCGATAGTCATAACTCAAAGTCTGCTGTGAAAAGGATTTCCTGCATTTTTTACAGTAATATTTCTGAATTATTTTTCTATCTGATTTTCTCTCAAAAAAACCACGACGAATCACTGTTCCCTTAGCTTTACATATCGAACATTCATCAAGACCATGTACTCTTTCTCTCATTCATAATATTCTCCCTCCATAACCCCTCTGCTTTTTAGGGGTCATTTTTCCCCAATTTACCTTAAGTGAAGTTAATTGGGGCAGTTTTATTTTACAGCTGCTTGGATGAGCTTAGTCATAGCACCATTAATCAAGGCTTCTGTTCCACCTGCTGAGCCATTCCCAGACTCTCCTGCTTTTAACAAAGATTGAAAAGTACTAACTATATTACTCATAGTCTTATCTACTGGTGTTTCTAAAATTGAATTTAATTTAGGAGTAAAATATGTAGAAAATTTATTAGGATTAATATCTAAAGTAAATTTAGCTGGAGCGAATTTAATATTAGCTTTAGAAGCAGATACATTATTCATATTTTTATGATCGACTAAAGCTTCGGTAAACTCAATTTTCAGTTTATCTTCAGCTAAAGACTTGTGCAGATCTACCTTTTCATGAATAATTTTATGGTGAAATATTTTATCTCCCACTAAGACTGCTGATTTAGCAGAGTAAACATCTTTCGCTATGCCGTTTTCCTTATTATAAAAAGTACTTATAAGAGAAAAAATATTGTCACTTTTATTACCTCGAACGGAGTCAATAAAAGCTTTATCCTTAGACATTAAATCAGCATAAGCTTCGACTATCGAATAAGCCTGTTCTAGATTAGGGTCATGCTTACCATTCATAATTTCATGCTTAGTCGTTAAAAGTTCTTTTAATAAATCTGGAGTGATTTTCACCTTAGTAACAGCTATTTTTTCCATATCGCTCATAGCAGACCAGCTTTGGTCAGATATTCCTAAACCTTTTTTCTGTATACGCTCTTTAATTGCCGCATGTAGAAGACGTGGTTTAATATCTAGAGCGATATTATTTAATTCACGCCCATTGTAGGAACTATTTAAAGGTTTTAAAATATCTTCATGAATAGCATCGGCTAGTAATGTCTTATCTAAATCAAAGACTTTTGTAGGCTTTATTTTAAAAGCCTGCCAGTCAATAGCATCATAGTGATCATGTAATATCTTGCCTACAAAGATTTTCGCCTGTACTTTTGTCGAAGGCTCATCTACAGAAACATGATTCGAATTCAACCTACTTTCAAATGGCTTCCAGACAGCTTCATCACCGACTATGTCCTTTAATTGTGTCACCATCTGCTTCAGAGAAGTATTACTCGTAAGTAAAATATTGTGATCTTCAAAAATCTGATTCAAACGTAAAATAGCATTTTTAAGTCTATTTCGATCAGCTCCCTGAAGATCTTTCAGAACTAGTACTTTATCAAATTCATCTACCACAAAGAAAAGTTTCTGCTTATTTTCAGGATGCTCTTTATTATGCTTAGCCACTTCTCTAGATTTTTTTTCTATTTGACTAATTAAAACTTCAAAAATAGTTAAACCTTGATTATCCTTAGCAGAAGAAAATAATTTCTGTTCCCCGCCGGCGAGAGCGTTTATGGATTCTATAGCGCTATCTTTAAGTCTCTGCGTTTCTTGTAAGAATTTATGAAAATTAGCTAAATCCAACCCCACGATAACAGGCTCAAAGCCTTTACCTTTCATCATCTCAGCCCACTTACCAAGTATTAACTCTACTCCAGCTGTCTTACCTGTACCAGGTGCACCACAAAATAAGCCTCCAGCCTTATTTCCCCTACTATCATCACTTGAATCTTTAAGATGCCTTGAGTGAATCTCGGGGTTTACATGATCTTCATAATCTAAAGTTCTAGCTAATTTCCCAGCTGAACTAATTAAATTGTTAATTTCCTCAGGTTTATAATTACTAAGAATATCAAAACCCTTATACTGAGCCTGCTGTAAGCTATATTCACCCATTAAATCCTTTCCTAAAGCACCTTCTTGTCTTTTACCAGTCGCTCTACCGAATAAAGCTATAGGACTGCCTAAAAAAGTCATAGCTAAAGCTAAATTTTTAAAAGCTCCGTCGACTAAACCACCTTTAGATGTTTTAGAGAGTTTAGATTGGAAATTTAAAAGAGCGACACCGAGCAAGGAAACTACATCTCCGACTGAAAAAAATTCCTTTATTTTCTCATTAAGGGGTTCACTTGAAGGAGCCTTCTCAGAATCATCATGAACTTCTCTGTGTAATCTAGTTTCAAGTTTTTTTTTATAAGAGGGATCTAAGGGCTGAGAAAGAACTTTTACTAGACGATCGAAAACCTCCGCCCCCGCATCCGTAGAAACTAGAGTGCGAGCACGAGGCAGAACGTCCATGATATTGAGACCAGAGCTC
Organism: Candidatus Melainabacteria bacterium; assembly: GCA_005110385.1. Lineage (GTDB taxonomy): Bacteria > Cyanobacteriota > Vampirovibrionia > LMEP-6097 > LMEP-6097 > LMEP-6097. The sequence continues at coordinate 2,441 of DUDT01000018.1, forward strand.
ATTAGTATTTACATTATATCATTTCTTAAGATTTATTTCAAATAGCTCAAAAAGGCGGGCGAAAACGCGGAAATTGGAGTTCGGCTATACGCTCTTACTTTGGGTTAAAAATTAATTTCAGTTGGTCTTTAATTTCTTCTGGCATGTCTTCGATTTTTCTGCCAGAGTTAATAGTTTCAGTTAAAGATGCCTGTAAATCAGAAACTCCATCATTATGAGGATACATCTCTCCTAAACCAGCAATAGTCGCACTATTGATAATCAGTGGTTTTCGAGCTATATTAGCTTCCAAGCCAGTAAAGGCTGCTATGGTTTGATCTTGAACTTCAATATCACTAGATCCTACCTCGTTAGTATTTCGATCTTGAGAACCAGAACCTTCCCGAGAATTATCATCAGAACCAATAGACCTAATAAAGTCTAATTTGGATTGAAAAAGACCTTGCTGTGACTCAGAAAGAACTTCTCCTTCGTCTTTCTCTGCTAGCTTTAGAGGAGATTTCTCCGAAATATACATAGCTTTCACATCACTCAACTCTACTGACATATCAACGCCCTCTCTTAATTAAAAGAGTTTTACCAAATGATTCTTAATATTTGGTTAAAAGGAAAAAGACAGATATTATTAAATAGTAAGCAAAAAAGGTAAATAGCTGCTAAGATTATTGTCTTGACAAATTTTAAGGAACTTAATTTAAGCAACGAGATACTTCAGGCACTAGATGAAATGGAGTTTTCGTTAGCCTCTCCGATTCAAAGTAAAGCTATACCTATATTACAGACTGGTAAAGATATCATCGGGCAAGCAGAGACGGGTACTGGTAAAACAGCAGCCTTCGCTATTCCCTCAATACAACTTATAGATCCAAGCAGTTTATCCACTCAAATTTTAGTACTCTGCCCAACCAGGGAATTGGTAATACAAGTAGCTGGTGAATTTACTAAATTAACTAAATTTATACCAGAAATTAAAATCCTACCTATTTATGGCGGTCAGAATATTAGTATCCAGTTAAAAGCCCTTAAGGGTCAAGCCCATGTAGTTATAGGCACAGCTGGACGTATATTAGATCATTTACGCAGAAATACTCTTAAACTCGATAACGTGAAAATGGTTATTTTAGATGAAGCTGATCAAATGTTAGATATGGGCTTTAGAGAGGATATAGAAGTTATCTTAGAAGCTACTCCAAGAGACAGACAGACGGTAATGTTCACAGCGACTCTAGCTAAAGATTTAATGAGACTTATGGAGCAGCATCAGAAAAATCCAGAGCATATTAGCACTATGAGTTCTAACCAACAAAGTAGACAGATTAAACAGTTTTATTACAATATTAAAGGCTCTCAAAAGCATGAAGCCCTTAAACGTCTTCTACAGTTTCACCAAATCAAATCAGCACTTATATTCTGTAATACTAAAATTAAAGTAGATGAACTTGCCAAAGACCTAGTACAGGAAAACTTCTCTACTGCTGCGATTCATGGCGATATGGATCAGCGTAAAAGAGATAAGGTCATGGAAGATTTTAGAGATGGTAGCGTTGAAATTCTGGTGGCGACAGATGTTGCAGCAAGGGGCATTGATGTAGATAATCTCTCGGCTGTGATTAATTATGATTTACCGAGATTTGATCAAGACTACGTTCACCGTATTGGTAGAACAGGGAGAGCTGGTAAAGAAGGTTTCGCTTTAACTTTTATAGTGGGTAAAGAATTAGATCATATCCAACGTATAGCTAGAAAAAACAATTTAGACATACAAGCTGGAACTGTTCCTAGCGCTAAAGATTTAGAAGTTAAACAAATAGAAATGATCAGAGATTCAGTTCACAAAGTGAGTTTTGATGAAAGATCTCTTGTTAAATACAAACAATTACTCAGTCAATTAGATCTAGAAGGTAAAGACCCAGAACTAGTACCATTAATACTCCTAAAATTAGTATTAGACGATAAAATTAAAAATGTCGAAGATAGAGTAGAATTCAAGCCAGAAGAGCCTTCCAGCAGAGAGAAAGGTAGAAGTAGATCAAAACCATTTCGTAGAGATGGTGGTTTTGGCAGAGGCGATAATTTTTCAGGAAGTAGTGACAGACGCCATTCAGACAGAGGAGATAGGCGTGAAAAAAGCTTCGGTGGAAGTTTTGGTAAAGCGACTAGACCTAGCGGGAAACATTTTACGCCAAGAAAAGCTCATAGTAAATAGAAGCCGTTCTTTTCCCTCAGCGTTAAGCTTGTTTGTTCGGCTACACACCCCATATAATGGTTCCTATCAATTTATATTGGACTCTGGCTATTTATATAATATAAATAACTAGTTTGATATTAAACTTAATTAAAAGACTAGATAATTTAGGAATTTTAATAAAGGACCACTAAATGCTTAATACACTTGATAAAGAAATTTATACACTTTTTGCAGCTACTGATGAAAACTCCTTCTCCTCCTTTACTCAAGACTCTGCTGGTAATAAGGTGGGGTTTTTAAAATCTTCTAATGGCGATAGCTATTTAATTAGAAAAAATAAAAACCAAAGCTTAAGAGCGATTAAATATTTAGAAAATGGCTCAAAAATAATATTCATCAAAGAGTCCAATGATGGACTTCCTAGTAAACATATTTTTGCTAATGATAATTCCGAAGTGATTTTCAGATATGACAGTGAATTTAATATTACAGAAATAACATCTTATAACGCTGACGCTAGTATATTCAGAACATCTAACGATACAGAAGGTTATATAGTCGAAATTTATGATGAAATTAACCATAATGGTAAAACATTTACTATCAAAAAAGATAAACAAGTAGCTTTTATTAATATAGATAGATACGGCAAGATCAAAAAGAAAGGACCAAGTATACTGCTAAGCTATTTAAAAACTAAATTTCAAAAAGAACTGAAATTTAATTAAACACATTTTACTCTCCGAAACTTAACAAAAAAAAAGAGAAGCGAAAGCTTCTCTTTTTTTTGCTAGGCTTAAAATAAATGAAATTCTGGAGTGTTTTTTTACTTAACCTATTTTTCATAGCAGGGATTTCCATTTCTGCCCGCCCTTTTAAAAATCTCCCGCCTAAAACTTTAATCGAACACCGTCAATTTTCAATAATGCAAGGAGTTACGAGTAAGAACTATAGCAGCATTAATATTTTAAGAAATAAAATTGATAAAAAAAAATTATCTAAATCCAAGGTAAATAAAGATTACAAACAGTCCCAAGATCTAAAAATAAAAATCACTGAAAAAGAATCAGGCAAAGAGTTAGACTCTAAAAACATAGCTATCAAAAAATTCAATATCGCAAATTCAGAACTCTACGAGCTTAAAATCAAATTTAGCTCTGCAGAAAACTACCTATTATATGTCTCAGACTCTGAGAGTGTAGATATTCGCGAATTTAGTAATTATGATCAGCAAAAAGCTAATTTTAAAGTGGCTATCTGTTCCTGTCTTAATGATAATTATTTTTCTGAACAAATTAAAAGCTGGAACAGCGTATCTAAATTAAATCCAGATTATATATTTCTTATTGGCGACAATGTCTATACTGACATAGGTGATAAATTAAGTGAGCTGAACGGCTGCAAGCCCGAAAGGCTTTTAAATAGATACATAGAAACCCGTACTCGCTTAGAATTATTTTATTTAAAAGAGCTTATACCGATTGCCATGATCTGGGATGATCATGATTATGGTAAAAATAATGGCGGCAGCGATTATAAATATAAATTTGCAAGCAAGAAAATTTTTAAAGATTTTTCTCTTAATGAAAACCCAGAAATCAGTGAAGATGGACCAGGAGCAGGTTTCAAGCTTAAGCTTGCTAACATTAATTTCTTATTTCTAGATGATCGTTTTTATCGAGACAAGAAATACCATTTTGGAAAAGAGCAGGAAGAATGGCTATTCAAGAATCTTGAAGCTAACGAAAACGCTAACAATAAAGATCCCGATCAGTCTCAGAGTGTAATAATTTCAGGTGATCAATTCTTTGGTAAGTACCATCCTTTCGAATCTTTTGAAGGCAATCATCCAGAAAATTTTAAAAAATTTATCAAAAAAATCTCTAATTTAAAATCAACACCATTATTTATTAGTGGAGATAGGCACATATCTGAATTACAAAAAATAGAAATTGGAGCTTACGAGCAGTCCCATCCTAGCCCAAATAAAAAAATCTTTGAAATAACTTCTTCACCGATTCACAGCTCACTTCCGCCTGAATTTACGCTTAAACAGTTCCCAAATCCTCACCGAGTTTGGGCGGTAGCGAATAAAAATAATTTCTGTTTAATAAATTTTCAAGAAGAGACTGCTGCGCAACGCGCAGTTTCATTAGATTTTTACGATAATCAAGGCTTAGAACTTTACTCAAGGGTCATTCATTAAGCAGGTGCATGCTGCTTAAGCCCTTTCAAGAAAAACAACTCAGCAATAAAATTAACTAGAGTTCCAGTCTGATGAACTATATCTTCTGTCTTTTTATCCTGTATTAAATTAGCACCACAGTCTATAGCAGAAGCTGCGATATAAGCATTACCAGAAAGATTCATATCTTTATTATTAGTTAATTTACTTAAAACTATGTCACCGCCTATAATACCCCCAGTTACATGCCTTAAAATACCAGAAATCACCTTAGCTACTTTATTCTCACCAGCAAGCATCCCACCAAATGTACCAGCAAGAATAGACATAGCACCTGGAACTAAAACTCTTTCCACCTTACCATTTTTTGGAGATAATTTAAGATACCCTACTGGATCATCAACAATATCTTTAAATACTACTTTAATAGCTTTTAGATACTCCTTTGCACTATGTCCAAAACTGGTAAATTTATCTAAACCAGTAGTCGGTCTTAAACCTGGATTAAGCTGATCAAAAGCAGTCTGAAAGCCACCAAGCTGTAAAAAATTACCAAATTTAGCAAAGGCTATCTGAAATACCTTCCCAAAACCAGCAAGCGCCAGCATTAGATCTTTTTCCTCAAAGGCTTGTTGTAAAATTTTAGTAGAAAAACCGATGGCTTGAGCCTTAGTTGAAAGTAAGGCTATTTTATCTAAAGGCTCAGAAAAAACTTTCAACGGTCCTTCCTTAGCTGATAGTAATTTAGCTAGTATAGAGCTTCCATTAAAAAGAACTGCCACAGCTGTAACCACCTCCATCATTTTATCTAACACCGGGCTAGCAGATTTAGGAGAGACTCTATTCTCGGTGGCTTCTGGATTATCTAAATTAACGGTAGCTTTAATACTAGAATCTGACTCATCTGAATCAAAAGATTCAGGTTCTTTTCCATGGAGATTATCAAGTTTTTCTTTGTTTGTTGCTGTGGTATTAGTTTTCGGTTCGTTATTTACATAGGTATCTTTAATGTTAATACCTACAGGGTTCCGTGGCTGCAAAGAACCAGAACCCGCAGTCTTAACTGCGGGCGGCTTGTCCAAGACAGCTGCTTGGCTATTGACATTACTAGTCAAACGGCACCATTCTATATTTACAGATTAATGCAATCATAACATAGCTGTTTTTATAAAACCAATCAAAAAAAATAAAACTATTAGAATAAAAGCAGCCCTAAAATGGAAATTCATTCTCGGGCTGCTTTAAATGTGTGTGTTTTTGGCGTTTAGGAAAATTTCGTTACTAATAATATACCCATTTTTTAAAAATTCTAAACATTTTATTTCAAGAAAAAAATAAAAATAAATTCAGCTAAATTTTAAGAAAAAGATTAAACTTATTTCCGAAAAAGCCGATACATAAAGACATATACGGGGGGGTATATGTTCTCAAATAGGTTTTACATATTAATATTAATATTTTCTATTAGTAATTTTCCGAATACATTATCAGCTAAAAAAGTAATTCACAGAGAATTTTCTTGTAATGAAAATTCTAAAGAAACAATCGCTGACGGTATTATAGTTAAATTCAAAGATTCTCAGCCAATAGCTGCGACTAATATTTCAAACGAAAATTCAGTTTATAAGAAGCTTTCAACAAAAAAGAATCTAAGGCTTAAGCAAATTCTTTCAGGCAGTGATGCTGAAATCGCAGTGAAAATCTCAAAACTCCAAGGCAATAGAAAACTCAAAGCGCTTGCTAGGCTTGAAAAATTAAAACAATTCGAAAATGATTACAAATTTAATCAGATTTTTACAATACAGGATGATCACAAGCTTACTTGTAAAGAATTAAAAAACATACTGAATGAATATAAAGACTCAGATGAGATCGATAATATAGAACCAAATTTCATCAGGGAAATAATGTCTCCAGTATCTTTAAATCAAGATCTAAGTGGCAGTTACACTGAAGATCAAGCTGTAGATAGAGCTTGGGGAGTAGATCAAATAAAGGCTAAAGCAGCATGGCAAATCAGCAAGGGAGCTGGAGTTAAAGTTGCCATGATAGATTCAGGAATAGATTATAATCATCCATCACTTTGGAGAAATATTTGGGTTGATAATCAGAACGTAAAAGACAATAACTATGATGGTTTTGTTAATTTAGATGATGCTGATATTAATGCTAATGGGAGAATCGACTCGAATTCCTACGAAAACGAAATCCAGACTTCATTTAATGGGAATATTTTCGGTGATTACTATGAAAGCTCTTTAGTAAAATCTCCCGAAGATGGTTTTGGGCATGGTAGCCATGTAGCTGGAATTATCGCAGCGAAAAACTCTGATAATGAAGATTTTAACGGTGTGGCTTCTGAAGCTAAATTAATAGCTATTAAAATTTTCGATAACCAAGGTAGATTCACTTCAGTAACTGAATTACTGAGAGGCATAAGATCATCGATTATAGATGGCGCTAAAGTAATAAACGCTTCTATTGGTGGTAGTTACTATTCTAAATTAGAAGAAGACACCTATAAATTAGCAGACTCACTCGGAGTCGTGGTCGTCGCAGCTGCTGGAAATAGTAATTCTAATAATGATTATCAACCAGTCTATCCTGCTAGCTATGAAACTGTTCTGTCTGTCGCAGCGAGTGATAAAACAGATTCTATAGCTTCATTCTCTAATTATGGCGAAAGTGTAGATGTCTCAGCACCTGGTAGTCAAATTCCTTCTACTATGAATAATCAAAGTTATTTAGCAGAAAGATTACCATTAAATTTTGTGAAAAATATAAGCGAAGAACATGGCATATGGCTATTAAGCGGTACTTCCATGGCAACACCTCACGTAGCTGGTCTTACGGCTCTAATTCTCAGTAAGAATCCAGAACTTAATCCAAGTCAAGTTAGGGAAATAATTAAAAACTCTGCTGATCAAATCTCTGGAGATAAACAGGCCTCATTCGGAAGAGTAAATGCATTAAATGCTTTAAATTTAGCTACAAACTTTAGTAATGAAGCTAATGTAAATCTAAAAGAAGTAGCTAAGTTAATCTTCACGACACGTTCTAGTAGAAATAAAAAATTCTCTGGTAATCTTAGCAAGAACTCTCTTATCGACAGTAATGTCGACGTAAAAGATGAGACTATCGCCCAAGTCCTAAAAGCTATTAACGCTGTAGATATAAATTCAAACGGCATAGTTGGTACTAATGAGATAGAACGTTTCAAACAAAAACTCAATAAAACAAAAAAATACTTCAAAAGATTAGATGTCAACGAAGACGGTAGTGTAAACAGCATCGATGAAACTTATATTAAATATATCTATTCTCTTATTGATATAAATCTAGGCTAATTTGTGTGCAGCCAAGCTAAGCACGCCTAATTTAGTCTTATTAAACCAAGCTCGTAGAGTTTATCTAGGAGCTTTACTATTGGAAGCCCTAAAATAACGTCATGATCTCCTTGAACATCAGAGAATAAATGCTTACCATGTTTTTCAAACATATAACTTCCAGCCGAATTTAAAGGCTTCTCTAGATTAACATAAGATACAATTTCCTCATCCTTAAGATTTCTCATGGTTAGAAAAGCTTTACCTGAAAATTCCCAAATACACTCAGCATTATGATAAATCACAGTAGCACAGTTCTGGGTATGTGTTTTAGAGCGGAGTTCTTTTAAATGTTTAATCGCATTCTCCTCAGTTAGAGGTTTATCAAAGATTTTACCGTTAAGCTCACAAACTTGATCTGCTGCGATAAAAAACGACTCTTTATCTAGAAGAGAGACTGAATTAGCTTTTGCTTTAGCTAAAAACATCGCGGTTTCAGCAGCCGAGAAATTAGTACAGAATTTCTTTTTTAAATCTTCTTCATCTACCTCTGGCAAACAGGTCTTCATTTCAAGCCCGTGAGATATTAAAAGCTCTTTACGAGTCAGGGAAGCACTTGCAAGAAAAAGATTAGATAAAAGACTGATCATTCAATATATTTTACAAAAATTAACATAATATGAAATTTAAATATTTAATAAAGTTAATTCAATATAAGACTCCAAAGGTGTAGTATATACGTTAAGGGGAATATCAATATTTCTGAGCTTCCATTGATATTCCTCCCACTAAAAATTCTAAGCTATATAATTTAATTAATGTTCAAAGAAATAAAACAAATATCAGTGTCTGATTTAAAACTATGGCGCGATGAATCTAAAGACTTCCTACTGATTGATGTTAGAAACCCAGACGAGTATAAATATGCGAACCTAAAGGGTGAGTTAATACCAATGCAAAGCATTCCAGAAAATATATCTAAAATACCCAAGGATAAACCAGTGGTATTCCATTGCCATCATGGCAGTAGAAGTAAAAAAGTTATATCTTGGCTACAAGAGCAGGCTGATGATTTTGATAAATTATATAATCTCGAGGGTGGAATTCATGCTTGGTCTGAGGAAATCGACACCAACGTACCTATGTACTAATGGCGTGTAGCGGAACTCCAATTCCTGCGTTTTCGTCGTCCTCATGATCCTCATGTACCCCGAGTACATTGCGGTCATTCGTCCTTCTCAGCCTTGAACTTGTTCGTTCGGCTACACGCCCACCACTGCGGAACTCCAATTCCTGCGTTTTCTAAATTTTCTTAACCTTAAGATGATTAACCTCAAGAAAATACTGAATAGTCGCCCCGATTACAGCCATTAAAGGTAGAGCAAAAACTATTCCAAGCGCCCCATAAAGCTTAGCTGCCACAAGAAGCCCTAAAATAATGGCTAAAGGGTGAAAACCCAATGCATCTCCCATAATACGAGGTGTAACAAGATTATCTCTGATAACCTGCGTGTAAAAAATATAAACACCAAAAGCGATTAATGCTTTAGTGGGGGTCGTCGCAAAACCAATCAAAATGATACAAGGGATTATTGCAATCCAAGTTCCAATTACTGGTATAACCTCTAACATTTGGCACAAACCAAAAACCAATGCAAATGGTATGTTTAAAACAAAATAAGTACAAGTCATAATGAGAGTGGTCAAAGAAGCGATCTGAAACTGTCCAACAATAAATGCATAAAGGCTTCTATCGATTCTTTGTTTTAAATAGAACAAATGATCTTTTAACTTACCAGTAAAAGGCTCTAAAAAAAGATCCCAAACCCTTTTACCATCAACTAGCAGATAAATACTAATTAAAACCGAAAGCAAAGAGTAAAGGATTAAAGAAAAAGAATTACCGATAAAAGAAGTAAATAATGAACCAAAATCAGCAACAGTCATGTTTTGTTTAAGTTGAAGTAAATTATTTGCAAAGCTACTTAAATCAAAGCTCACAAAACTAATATTGATTTGATGTTGAGCTAAGTATAATAAGACGAACTCAATCACTGAATTAATTTTAGGTAGAAGCTGCGGAAAAACGTTTATCAAGGCTTGTGCCTGAACAAATATTACAGGAAAACCATTAATAATTATAGTGATCAATAGTGCCACAAAAACCAAATAAATTATGGCAACTGATAAAGCACGAGAACGTATATAGTGAGTTAAAAAATCTACTGGCTTGGACAGTAAATAGTTAATAAGAACACCTATAAAAAAACTAGCACTAATATCTGAGACTTGAGCTACAGCAGAAAGTACGTTATTAACGATAAAGAAAAATAAAGAAATAACAAAAAGCTGATAAGTTCTTAATTTCCAAACAGATAAAATTCTTGATTCATTAGCCACAGTCATTTTAAATTATAATGTCATCATGCAAGAACTGAAAATAAAAAGAGTCAAAAAAGAAATATTTTTAGACTTAAGTGGATTTGACATTAAAGATAAAGGTTTTTCTCGAAAATTCGAAGAAGAGTTAAACCGCTCAGCGAGCTTCTTTGCAGGGAATGCAGTATCAATAATATTACCAGAATTAGATAATAACGAAGCGAACCCTGAGATAAGCCAGCAAATTAAAGCTATACAGAATTCATTAAATAGAAACAACGTTTCATTAAAAGCGTCTTACCTAGCTGGAGATATGGATAATATGCTACACAGTAGTTCAGGAGCTGATTCTTTTAATGCTGCTGAGGATAAGATTGAAAATCATACAGATAAAGAACTAAATGGTAACCAAGAATACAATATCCCTGCAACCCTTTATGTAAAAGCGGGCCTCAGGGCCGGTCATTTAATTCGTTACCCTGGAAATGTAATTATTTACGGTGATGTTAATCCATCAGCTGAAATAATTGCAGAGGGTGACGTTATTATCTGGGGTACTTGTCGTGGAATAATTCATGCTGGTTCCAATAGAAATCAAGATGCTTCTATCTCTGCTCTGAAATTTAATAATTGCCAATTACGAATCTCCGAGAGTACTTTAGACCTATCTCGTAATAACATTAAGACTAAAAGCTATAAAAACAACTTTTTTCATGGTGCTGAGCTTGCAAAATTAGAAAATAATGAGATAATTATATACATATCTTAATTAATTTATTAGGTTTATGAATGGCAGAAGGTAGAGTTATTGTAATTACATCAGGCAAGGGCGGAGTAGGTAAAACTACCACCACTGCTAATATTGGGGCGGCTTTAGCGAATCTAGGTAAAAGTGTTTGCGTAGTTGATATGGATATCGGCTTAAGAAATCTTGATATTCTTATGGGCTTAGAGAACCGAGTAGTTTATAACTTGGTCGACGTTATCGAAGATACTTGTAAAATAAAACAGGCTTTAGTTAAAGATAAAAAGCTTCCAGGTCTATGTTTACTGCCTTCGGCACAAACACGAGATAAAAACTCCGTTAACGAAGAACAAATCAAGACCTTAGTTGCAGAATTAAAACTTATGTTTGACATAGTCTTAGTGGACTGCCCTGCTGGTATAGAATCTGGTTTTCAGAATAGTATAGCTGGAGCTGATGAAGCTATCGTCGTAGTAACTCCAGAAATGTCATCAGTGAGAGATGCTGACAGAATCATAGGACTATTAGAAGCTAGGAAAAACGAATTACATAGTTATAAATTAATCGTAAATAGAATTAAACCAGATTTAGTAAGTGCAAATCAAATGATGAGCATAGATGATATCTGTGAGATCCTTTCAGTGGATCTACTCGGAATAGTTCCAGATGATGAAGATATAGTTATTTCGACGAATAAAGGTGAGCCACTGTCTTTGACTCCGAATAAATCGGCTGGCCAGGCTTACAGGAATATAGCGATGAGAATTTTAGGTACTGATGTACCTTTCATGGACTTAAAAGCCAAGGGGCTTTTCGGTAAAATAAAGGCAATATTTAGGTAATTTCATTATGGCTATTAAAACATTTTTCCGCAGCTTATTTTCAAAACAAGACTCTAGTGCTGCCACCGCTACGCACAGGATGAAGTTAATGCTAACTCATGATAGGCAGCAGGTAAACCCTGGTGTAATGGAACAAATGAAAGCTGAAATATTAGAAGTTATTTCTAAGTACTTCGACATAGATCCTCAAGAAGCTGAATTTATTATCCAAGCTAGTCATCAAGACGCTGAATCGATTTTTTCATCTAAAGTACCTTTAATTAAAGGTGTTAAGTTTAAAAATGCTAAATTAAATAACCATGATACAAACAATTCAAAGGAATCTAAAACAAGAGATAAAGCTAACTTATCTACTACCACTTCCTGAACTTATCTTTAAAGCACAGAGTATACATAGAGAATTTCATAACCCTAATGAAGTTCAATTCTGTACCTTAAGTAATATTAAATCGGGGGCCTGCCCTGAAGATTGCTCATATTGCTCACAGTCAGCTCGTTATGATACAGAATCTGAAGTTTATTCATTAATGAATGTAGAAAAAGTTTTAGCTGAAGCTAAGGAAGCTAAGGCTAATGGTGCGACGAGATTCTGTATGGGAGCCGCTTGGCGTTCTGCACCTGATAACTACCAATTCGAAAATGTCTTAGAGATGGTAAGAGCCGTTAAAGAAATGAACATGGAACCCTGTGTAACATTGGGTATGCTCAAAGATGACCAAGCTCAAAGACTGAAGGAAGCTGGTCTTCATAGTTATAACCATAATATAGATACATCTAGAGAGCATTATGCTAATGTCATCACCACTAGAACTTTTGACGATAGGTTAAATACTATAAAGCTAGTTCAAGAAGCTGGAATTAACGTCTGCTGTGGCGGGATTTTGGGTCTTGGGGAAACAAGAGAAGATAGATTTAGTTTTATAGAAACTTTAGCAGAATTAAATCCTCAGCCGGCCTCAGTACCGATAAATCTTTTAGCTCCTATAGAAGGTACACCGATGTATGAAACGATGAAGGATAATCCTATTGATAAATTTGAACTAGTTAGGACCATCGCTACGACTAGAATTATGATTCCTAAAGCCCAGGTAAGACTTTCCGCTGGTAGATTAGATATGTCAGAAGAGCTGCAAGCGATGTGCTTTATAGCTGGGGCTAACAGTATTTTCTCTGGTGATAAATTACTTACTACAGATAATCCTAGTGCAGGGAAAGATTTTCAGCTTATGGATAAGCTTGGAATGCAGGTTAGGCAGACTGTCTCAGAGATCTAAATTCCCCATTAGCCATAATCTCTAAAAGATTCTCTGGGCGAGAGTATAAGCTTGGTTTAGCATTAAGCCTAATTTCACTCATATTTTCATTAAGAGACAGCTGCACAACTCTATTTTCTACGTTTTCGCTCGCCTCATGAAAGTTTTTTTTCAAAAAAGCCTCTAGAAGCTTTTTATCACTGTCACTTAAAAAAAGCTCGGGATGTTCTTTCGCCCGACCTAGCATCTCGACTGGTCTTAATAACCATTCAGAAATTCTATAATTTAGTAACTCTTCATGTAAGCCTTCTAAATCGTTTATAGAATGAGAGTTAACGCAAGTAATTACAGAAATATCTAAAAGAGACCGCTGTGCAGCGGTCTCCAAAGTAGAGTTTAAACTTAAAAACTGTAAAAAATTCATCACCCGCTTATAACTCAGTCCAGATCTTCTAAATAAATTATGTGTATTCTCAAGACCATCCAGACTGATATAAATTTTATCGAACTTAACATCTAAAAACTTTTTATAATAAGCTTCACTGAAAGTCGCATTAGTGATTACACTTACTTTAAAGCCTTTATCTATAAAGCTTTGAGCTATTTTAAAAAAGTCTTTATGCTGTACTGGTTCTCCTCCAGATAAGGATATTTTTTCAATTCCCTGCTCTTTTAGCTTAGTTGCTAATGCTAATATCTCAGGCGTAGATAACTCATTTGGGAGAGGGTTTCCAGAACTCATATCGCAATGATCGCAAAAAAGATTACAGCGATTAGTCAGATAAAGTATAGCTGTTAATTCCACTCTATAACCTCAGTATCTGAAATATTTTTAGAATTTAAATCAAAATTAATACCTACAAGTAAAAGTTTTTTATCTTCGACATTTTCATATTTCTCATAATATTTTTTTTCTTTAATCTGCTCTAATGCAATCCTAGATGTCGAATTCACTTTAAACTCAAATAAATAAATTTTAGAACTCGTTTCTAAAACCATATCTATACGACCCGAGCTAGTTCTATCTTCAGTATTAACCATAAAGCCCGTAACGCGCATCAATAAATAAAAGAGCAACTGGAAATACTTCTCATTTAGACGTTTTTTCTCAATTAACTCATATGGAATACTCGCAAAATATGATTTTAACAAAGAGAAGAATTTATTCAGATCACCACTATTGATAGACCTAGATATAGCAATAATCTCAGAATTAACGTTCACTGACTGCTTCTCACTATAAGCAGGTAAAACATTATTTAAAATCGAAACATTAACTTCACGATTAGGATAATCTAAAAGATAAACTCTTTCATCCCCAAACATCTCTATATTCTTTATAGTTAAATAACCAGTGTCAACTAAGATTGGTAATAAAGGCAGTGACTCCATATCATAAGTCACCAAATCATCGTGCTTGATCTCTTTAATATTCTCAATCTTATTTAATTCAGAAAGACCAAAACCATCACGTTTAATTAAATCAATCAAAAATCGAGGGGTACCAGTTTGAAACCAGTAATTCAGAAAATCTTTTTTCTCTAAAGCTGACATAAGAGACCATGGATTATATACTCTATTATCCTTTTTAGAAAATCTGTAGCCGTTATACCAATATTTAATTTTAGCTAAGGTCTCTTGAATACTTAGCGATTGGCTTTCTGCTAACTGTTTTAAATAATCTGGAAAATATTTTAATATTTCCTCTTCCGTATAACCCAGCAATGTTGTAAAACTGTCTTCCATACTGATATCTACTAAATTATTCAAGCCCGAAAAAATGGAAGTTTTAGAAAATTTACTAACGCCCGTAAAAAATATAAACCGAATATATTCATCCTCATCTTTTAAAGCTTTATAAAAATTACTTAATAGAGTCCTATGTTCACAGGCTAATTCTAAATTTAAAATATTATCAATGATGGGGTTATCGTACTCATCTATTAAAATAACGACCTTCTCTTGAAATTTTATAAACAATGCTTTAAGTTATGAGCAGAATCAGACTCTATTGCCGTAAATGAAATTTTAATTACAGGATAAGCCTTCCACTGATAATCAGAGCTATCTATCCATAAACCTTTAAAAAGCTCTCTGCGATTAGAAAAAATCTCCTCTAGCGTAGAGATTAATAGTGATTTACCGAAACGCCTCGGGCGACTAAAAAAGTAATTACCAAAACCATTTTTTATAAGTTCATAAATATATTTAGTTTTATCAACATAAATAGTATTTTCAAGAATTAACTTCTCGAAAGACTGAATACCAATAGGCAGTTTTCTTAGCTCAGGTGGCATAACTGATCTTCATTATACGTGACATAGAATTCTTTTTTAAAAAAGCCTTTAAAATTCCTCTATCATCATAACTTATACTAAAATTAATTTAAATGCTCGCAACTAAACCAAATATAATCAGTAAAACCTCTAAAATTCTCGTCCTTGACGAAGGTTTTTCAGCTGAAAAAGAAGTAGCTATAAGATCAGGGCGAAACGTAGCTAACAGCTTAGTTTCAGCAGGCTATAAAAACACTGACACATTACATCTCAGTTCTAGAGAAGATTTAAAAAAAATAGTTGAACTTAAAGTCGCAAATAAAATCGACTTAGCCGTTTTGATGACGCATGGTAGATTCGGTGAAGATGGCTGCATACAAGGCTTTCTTGAATTATTAGAGATACCTTATACGGGCTCTAATGTTAAAGCAAGTGCTAACTGCATGAATAAACTTACTACTAAAGCTTTACTAAAGGCAAACAACTTAGATGTTTTCCCTAACTTGAAATTAGAGGATTTATTAAACGAGAAGGACCTACAGAAAACAGTTCCAGCAGAGCAAAACAAGAATAATAAATTTCCTATAATTCTAAAAGCTACCGCCGAAGGCTCTAGTGTAGGAGTAGAAAAAATAAATTCATTAGCTGAATTTAAAAAAAAGCTTCTATCAGAACCTCATCTAGAAGCTGAGCTTAAAGCCACAACACATATTAAAACCTTTATAGAACCGTATACTCAAGGAATAGAAGTAACTACTAGCATACTTCCCTATGATGAAGAGCTGTATAAACAGCTAGGTCTCAATTTAGAAGGATTAAAAAACAACCCAAACCTTTTAATCGACAGTGATTTAATCTCTTTACCTATTTTAAAATTAACGCCTAAAAAAGAGTTCTATGATTACGAAGCTAAATATACTGCTGGTTTAACAGAATTTGAGTTACCAGCCGTGCTTCCAGAGGGTCTTACAGAAAAAATTCATAGAGCGGCTCTTAAAGCCTATAGAACTTTAGAATGCTCTGGCTTTGCTAGAGTAGATTTTATTATTGAAGTAAAAAATAGCTCAGAGGCGATGCTTGATAGCACTGAAAAGATCAAAAATGAAATTACGCATTATAATCCTTATATACTAGAACTGAACACCTTACCTGGTATGACAGACACCAGCGATTTACCAGCTCAAGCCAAATCAGCAGGAATAGACTCACAGAGCTTAATTGAGATTTTAATTAATTCCACATTAGACTCTTAACAAACTTTTGTTTCTATATTTTCGTCGTCATCATGAAATATCGCCTAAATGAAAAACTTCCAGATTCAGCTCTCAATAACGATCTTAGCCATCCTCTACGGATTTGTATTTTTTGCTGATTATATAGCTCCCTATAATCCTTGCGAGCAAAATAATAAAGCGAGCTATGCGAGCCCCTCTAAATTCGGTGTAGATACTAATGGTATTTATGCTTATCAGCAGAAATATATTTATAATCCTAAATCCTATAAAAAAGAAACTTTAAATACTAAGCAGAAGATTTATCTGGAATTTTTCACTCCTAAAAAGCTTATCAGCACAAGACCAAATGAAAATCCAGAAAATCGAGTTATGCAACGATCTCTTAAAGCGAATTATAAAATCTACTTACTCGGCACCGATCAACTCGGCAGAGATAATTTCTCACGTTTAATCCATGGAGCGAAGCCCAGTCTTACAGTAGGTTTCCTTGCATTATTAATAGCATTCCCGATAGGAGCCCTGTATGGAGCTATTTCTGCTTACTCTAGCCCCTTTATCGATAATATATTAATGAGATTAGCTGAGGCGATGATGAGCTTTCCTAGCTTTTATTTATTAATAATTCTAGCGGCTCTGCTGCCAGCGAGCCTTACGAACATAGAGCGCTTTGCTTTAATTACTGTAATTCTGTCGTTTACTGCTTGGGCGGGCTTAAGTAGAGTTATTCGAGGTATTCTTCTTTCGATTAAAGAAGAAAATTATGTTAGCTCTGCTAAATTAATGGGTGCAAGCCCCCAGAGAATCATCACACAGCATTTAATCCCCCAGAGCTTTTCATATTTAATAGTCGCAGCGACCCTTTCTATACCGGGTTTTATCATAGGAGAATCAGCTTTAAGCTTTCTTGGTTTTGGTATAAATCAGCCAGACCCAAGCTGGGGAAATATTCTTAGTGAAGCCAAAGAACTCAGTAATTTATTTCATCGCCCGCAGATGTTAGTTTATCCTTCTCTTTTAATTTTCCTTGCGGTTTACAGCTATAACGTGCTTGGTGATTATCTGCGAGATAGGTTAGATACGCAGCATTTATAAGTAATAAACCCACCTAAATTCCCTGAGACCGCTGTACAGCGTGCAGTTTCAAGACCAACGCAGAAAATGGAGTTGTGCAGCGGTCTCATTTTGCTAAAATAAAAATTAATGCAAAGCAATTTACTAAGCCTAGAAGATAAAGTAAAACAGTCTATCCGTGAGGTTCCAGACTTTCCGAAGCCTGGCATAAATTTTAAAGATATAACGACATTACTCCAGGATATAAAACTCTTTAACGAAGTTATAGAACACTTTAGTAAAGAGCTAAGGACAGAAAATATTCATCATATTATCGGCATCGAATCTCGTGGATTTATTTTTGCAGTGCCTTTAGCGATGAAACTTAATGTACCATTTATCCCAGTCAGAAAGCCTAATAAGCTGCCAGCAGATACTCTCCGTGAGACTTATGCACTAGAATACGGTGAAGATAGCTTAGAGATTCACTTAGACGCTTTTAAACATAGACCAAATGAAAATGTTCTGATAGTCGATGATCTACTAGCGACTGGGGGTACTGCCTTGGCTACATCTAAATTAGTGACTCAGCTTGGTGCTGCTAAGGTAAACTTTCTATCTTTAATTGAACTCGGTTTTCTTAATGGTAGAGAAAAGTTAGAAAGTGCTGGACTTGAAGTTAAGTCACTGATTAAGTATTAGATTTCGATCTCTTTAACTAATTGACAATTTTAAACAATAAATTGTATTATCTTAAAAATATACTTGGGAGTTGTTTTAAACAAAAGAGTTGATAATGGCAGTTACAGCAGCACAAGAAAATTTTGGGATAGCACTTCAGCTTGGCGGAAGTAATGCAAGAGCAGAGTTCTTTGAATTCCTAGATAACACTATAAGATCTACTACAAGAATAGAAAAACCTAGTTCTCAAGCTGATGGCTTACTTAAAGAGCTAGTCGAAGAAGCGAATAGGCAACAAGTGGGCAGGTCTCTTGCAAAACCAGTACCAGTAGTAGTTTCATTTGCAGGACCAGTACAAGAAGACGCTAAAACAGCGACTCCTAGTAATTTTGAAATTAATGGTGGAAAAGAAGCTATTAACCTCGAAGAGCATTTAAATGGTATTAACCCGGATGGCGTAAAATTTAAAGTTAAAGTTTTAAATGATGCTGCTGCTTTAATTAACGCTGCTGCTATTGATAATAAAGACTTACTTGCACCAGAAGATAAAGTCTACCACGCCATTATGGGTACTGGTATGGGCGGAGCTGGTGGGACTATCGCTGAAGATGGCGGCGTTACTGAAATTAACGCAAATGAACCTGGTCATGAAATAATGCCAGATTTATTTAAATATAGATTCATCGAAGGTACAGATAGGCAGCAAATAGCAAGCCCACTAACTAACAACAAGGGATACGTAGAGCTTTACACAGCTGGTGGTAATAGTGATGACAGGGGATTAGTGGCTACTCTAAATAATTTTAGAGATATGATGCATGCTCCAGGAACTTCTCAAGAAGAAGGTAGATTCTTCGAAGCTAGAGACTTACTAAAACAAACCTTAAAAGAAAATTCCGTAGAAGGTTTTGAGAACATGCTAACTGCAACTATTGGAAACAGCCGTGTGATACAAAACGATTTCACGCTATCTAATAAAAATATTACCCAAGCTGCTAAGGACGGAGATAAATTTGCAAAAGCCTTAGTTACTTTTACTTTAATCAGAGCTTCTCAAGCATTAGCACAATCGATTAATTCACAAGGAAAAGATAAACCCGTAGCGTTAGTTTCTATCAATGGTAGTTTTAATAGGGGTTTAAGAGAAGCTGTAGATCCGAATGGAGATTTACAATTTAGAGTAGTAAATGCTGAATTAAAGAAACTTGGGCATCTTGGTATTAAGGATAATGATCCGAATAGATTAGTGCAGTTTGATCCAGAATTAGATGGAACACCATTAATCTTAGAGAAACAATTAAGAGAAGCAGTGATCTCATAAGATCCCTAAAACACCTTTAGATTTCGATCTCTTTAACTAAATATAATTTTCAAAACCTCTTGCCAAGGGCAAACTAAAATATTAGCATCTCCATATCTACGCTTAGTTAAACTAGCACAGACTAGAACAGTATCTTCCCTCAAATCTTTAAAAGATTTGAGACCCGTTAATTTATTAATATCGACATTATCACTAGCCTTAATTTCTACGGCATAACACCTATCATCATAAGTTTCGATAATTAAATCCACCTCAGCACCAGACTTAGTGCGGTAATAGCTAAATTTATAATCTTTTCTAGAGTAGGACGCCAGCCTCATAGCCTCTGCTATAAAGAAGTGCTCAAAAGCTTCACCAAATTCTCTAGTTTTTACTATTAATGGCGAATCTAATTTTTTAGCTAAAGCCCGCCTCACCCCTGTATCAAAAAAATAAAATTTAGGATGCTTACTTAGCTGTTTGCGAGAGGATTTCGCATAACCATAGAGACTAAAACCGATCAAAGTATCTTCTAATACCTGATAATACTCTTGGACTGTTTTATAATCCACATAAATATCACTAGCTATATTTGAGTAGTTAATAATAGAGCCATTCTCACTAGCAGCTAAATCTAGAAAACGGATAAAAGCACCTAATTGACGAATCTGCGCCTCAGCTTTTATTTCCTCTTCGATATAAGTTCTCGCGTAAGATTTTAAAGTCTCACGCGCAAACACATCTTCTTTGTCTAAATAAACAGCAGGCAAAGTGCCTAAATCTAAAGCTCGTGATAATTTAAAATCTTTAGCTAGCTCTAAGTGAGTTAAAGGAAATAAATTATAAGTAAGTGCCCTGCCTGCGAGCATATTTGCTCCTTGTCTCTTTAATTTTCTTGCACTAGAACCACTCAGAATGAAGCTAATATCCTTCCTTTCTTCGATCATTTTATGAACTATGTTCAGTAACTCTGGTACACGCTGAATTTCATCAATGATTAAATGTGAAATAGATTTATCCAAAGTATTAATTTCTTCTATCAATAAATGGGGCTTAGCCAGTAGCTTGAAATAGACTTCACTGTCTAAAAGATTTATAAAGATGCTGTGATTTTTAGAAAAGAGCTGCCTTAATAAAGTACTTTTCCCTACCTGCCTTGCACCAAACAAAAAAAAGCTTCTAGCTTTAGGCAGCTTTAAAGTTCTATGGAGCATACTCCTATTTTACCACCTAAAATAGAATTTTTATCCTAAAATATCCGATTTAAGACCAAGTCTTGGAATCTGCCGATTGACAATTTCAAATAATAAATTGTATTATCTTAAAAATATACTTGGAAGTTATTTTAAACTAAGGAGTTAATAATTGACAGTTACAGCAGCACCAAGACCAGGACTTTTTGGGGTAGCAGTTACGCTTGGCAAGACTAATGCTGTAGAGTTCTGTAACTTCATGGATTATCAAATAAAACGTTATCCATCTGGTAGTCATATTATATTGGAACCATATTCGATAGAGAATGATAAGGATCATGCCCTGCCTAGGTCTCAGACTGATCAATTATTGGCAAAGATAGTCCGTGCAGCGGAAGTCGATGGCATATGTAGAAGTCTGGATGATAACGATTTAGCGCGAAACACAGCCGTATCTCTTGCAAAACGAGTACCAGTGGTATTTTCATATACAGGGGAAGTGGGAGAAGACAGTAAAACGATCACTCCTCGTGGTTTTAAAATTAATGACCGTAACGATCCTATTAACCTAGAGGAACATTTAAACCGCCTTGCCCCAGATGGTCTTGAATTTAACGTTACAGTTTTAAGTCCAGCAGAAGCTTTAATTAAAGCTGCCGCTATTTACGAAAAAAATCTACTGAGAGCTGGAGATCAGATCTACTCTGCCATTATAGATACTGGTATGAGTGGAGCGAGTGGCACTATCGCTGCAGATGGTACTCTTACTCAGATTAGCGTAAATGATAAAGCTGGTCATGAAAAAATGCCATATGTCAAGAAATTTAAATTAATCGAAGGTGAAAGAGGAGAAAAAGGACACGTAGCACGTTACATCACTGCTAATGATCTTAATAATCATTCTAGAAAGAAACGAGGATTAATGGCCACTGTAGAGAACTTTAAACAGTTAACACAATCTAAGTATCATGCCACTCTCACGGCAGCAGTCAAATTACTAAATGACACCTTACAAGAAAATGGCGTAGGAGATGATTTAAGTATTAGTAATCAAGATGTTAAACTTTGGGATGACGACGAAGCGTTTCCACGCAGTGTAAAAAATTATTTCACTATTACTAATCAGGATGTTCTCGAAAGCTCTATTATGAACAATAATAAGGAATTTTCTGATCAAGAGATTATCCAAGCTGCTAAGAAGGGAGATAAATTTGCACAAGCTTTGGTTATTTTTACTTTCATCAGAGTTTCTCAAGCATTAGCACAATCCATTAACTCACAAATACCAAATAAACAGCCTAGTGGTCAGCTGTCTTTAAATCTTGATGGACCAACACCACCTATTAAATCAGATAAACCAGTACAATTACTTTTTGTCACAAGTAGTTTTAATAGGGATTTAAGCGAGATTATAAAGGATTATCAGGGGCCGGAGTTGCAATCTAGAGTCATACAGAGTGAATTAAGGAAGCTTGGGCATCCTGGTATATTATGCCCAGGTCAGAG
Source organism: Candidatus Melainabacteria bacterium (assembly GCA_005110385.1). Lineage (GTDB taxonomy): Bacteria > Cyanobacteriota > Vampirovibrionia > LMEP-6097 > LMEP-6097 > LMEP-6097. The sequence goes on from DUDT01000018.1 coordinate 24,600, forward strand.
CCTTCACCATTTTAATCTAGACTTAAATGGAACACCATTAATCGTAGAGGAACAATTAAAAGAAGCGATCTCAAAAGATCTTAAAACACCCCGTAAAACAGCTCAATAGCAGCAGCCTTCACATCCTCCTGCCGCATAAGCGACTCTCCCACAAGAAAACCCTTAACCCCATAATTCATTAATCGCTTAACATCCTCAGCAGAGCTAATCCCAGACTCAGATATAATAAATCTATCTTTTAGTCTATCCTTAAATTCTTCGATAAGATTAATCGTCGTTTCTATATCCACATTAAAAGTATTTAAATCACGATTATTAATTCCTATAAGCTTCGCTGGTGTATTCAGTGCTCTTCTTAGTTCCACAGCATCGTGCACTTCTAGAAGTACATCTAAGCCTAAATCTTTCGCATAAAAATACAGTAAGGCTAACTCCTTATCATTTAAGATAGCTGCTATTAAAAGCACCGCAGAAGCCCCAGCAGATTTAGCTTGCAGAATCTGTCTTTTATCTATAATAAAATCTTTTCTTAAAGTAGGCAGGGAACTAATCCTAGAGACGATTTCTAAATATTTAAGACTGCCTTGAAAATACTGTTCATCAGTAAGCACTGAAAGTATATGAGCGCCACCCTGTTTATAAGCCTCAGCTAGAGCGAGTGGCTCAAAATCTTCACGAATAAGACCCTTACTGGGACTTGCTTTTTTAAGTTCTGCGATTAACACTGGACCATACGTTTTAGTAAAAACTTCTATCAGTGAAGGTTTACTAAGAATTTTCGTTATGCTCTTTTCAGAAATAGCCTTTTCAAGTTTTTCATAGACAGACTCTAGAGCAGATAAACTAGGTAAAAGCTTTAGCTCTTCTTTTTTAGTATTAACTATCTGATTTAAAATGCTCATAAATACGAATCATCCCCGCAGCTACAGTATTATTAGTTATTTCATCTATTAAGATAAACGATCCAGTAGAGCGGCTTTCATCATATTTATCCACTGGAATAGCTTTAAGCAGTTTAAACTCTACTCTAGCTATATCATTAAGAGAAAGAGTCTCGGCTGGATGCTTAGAGAAATTATTAATATCCAGCTTATACTCTATCTTAGTCGGCATCGCCTTAACTAAACTAGAACAGTGTTTCAAGTAATATTTTTTACCTAACTGAAAAGGATCTTCACTCATCCAGCATAAATCTGCACTAAACTGAGCTTCTAAAGCTGGTTCTTCTCCCACTTTTACGAACATATCACCACGACTAGTATCTATCTCATCCTCTAAACATATAGTCACTGACTGCCCAGCATAAGCTCTATCTAGTTTAGCTTCGTATAAGTGAATAGACTTCACTCGTGATTTTTTCTTAGATGGCAGAGATATAATCTCGTCCCCGACCTTAATTTCACCACAAGTAATTTTCCCAGCAAAGCCCCTGAAATCTCTATACTCAGGTGAGTCATTACGAATTACTATCTGCACGGGCATTCTGAATTTATTAAAACTCTGCACAGTATTTGGATTAACTGATTCTAAAACCTGCATAATAGTGGCCCCTTTATACCAAGGCATATTATCAGACTGCTCCCAAGCTTCAATTTCTGCGTTTTCGTCGTCCTCATGAACAACTCCACGGTTCACGACATTATCACCAGCTAAAGCTGAAACAGGAATATAAAATATCTGACTCGGCTTAATACCTATACTAGTCATCATTTCGTTAAAACTACTAACTATCTCATTAAATCTAGCTTCTGAGTAATCGACTAAATCCATTTTATTTACAGCGACTATAAAATAAGGAATCCCTAATAGGGCAGAGATATAAGCATGCCTGCGTGACTGATCTAATATACCATTACGAGCATCGACTAATATAATCGTAAGATTAGCTGTAGATGCACCAGTTACCATATTTCTAGTGTATTGAACATGCCCAGGTGTATCTGCGATGATAAATTTTCTTTTCGGTGTCGCGAAGTACCTATACGCGACATCAATGGTAATTCCCTGCTCTCTTTCAGCAGCTAAACCATCTGTAAGCAAAGACAGATCTATACCATTAAAACCTTTTTTAGCACTGGTTTTCTGCACGGACTCTAACTGATCTTCAAATATAGCCTTAGAATCAAAGAGCAATCTACCTATTAAAGTAGATTTACCATCGTCCACACTACCAACAGTAGTGAACTTCAATATCTCTGTATCTTTCTTATTTGCAACTAACATCTTCAAAAAGAATTTTATCATGGCACTTATTGCAGAACTCCAATTTCTGCGTTTTCGTCGTCCTCATGATCCTCATGTACTCGCAGTACACTGCGGTCATTCGTCCTCCTCAGCCTTGAACTTACACGTTCAGCAACAAGTGCTCATCGCTAGACAGCGTCGCTCAGATAAATCCTTCTCTTTAAACTTTCAGCAAAGCTTAAAAGCTGCTTCTTCGGTACATACTCTATAGTAGCCTTATCATTTTCTACAGCTATAACCATAGAACCAGTTAAAAAGAATGTTTCATAAACTACTGAAGAAATTTTTTTATTATAAAAATCTACGACTTTTATTCCCCAGAAAGGCTTTTTATCGATAAAGATCACACGATGATTAGTGGATATCAGCAGTCCTAAGCTTTTATTAAAAAAACCTCTCACCGATTCTATTATCTCTTCATCTTGATGCAGCACATCTTTAACAGCCTCGTCTTCATGAGAAAATAAAAGACGTAAGGGGACAGAAATTAAGAAAAAAAACTCAGACCAGAATTTCATTATCTATCGACCTGTAATAAAATCCTTCTTAACTCAGCTACGCTCCAAGCCTGTGCAATACAGCCTCTTGCTGTATGAGGTTCATCACCATCAAAGATTTCAGAGACCGAATAGTAACCACCATGCTTCAAATGAGAATCGAAATAATTAATCATAGTTCTGATACGTTTTTTAGTAGCGTCTAAATTATCTGTGGTCTTTAAAAGTGCATCAAAGAAAGGTCCTAAAAGCCAAGGCCAGACAGTACCATTATGATAAGCAGCATCTCGCAGATTCACATTACCTTCATAATGACCTTTATACAGTGGATCTGCCTTATTTAAAGTCCTTAAACCAAAAGGTGTCAGTAACTCTTCTTCGACTATTCTTACAATAGAAATCTGTTCAAACTTACTGATCGGCGAATACTCTAGTGAAATAGCTAATAGCTGATTTGGTCTTAACTGTTTATTCGGAATTAAAGTAGGATTCGAAGAACCATTTACATAAGTAGGTAAAACATAATCAGCTAGATAACCTTTTTCTTCTAACCAAAATACTTTCATATAATTAGCTTTAACTTTATCTTTAAGGTCTGAAACTTTATCCTTAAAAGGATCTTTAAGCTCTATCGCTAACTCCTCTACGAATGATAAAGCATTAAACCACAAGGCATTAATTTCGACTAACATTCCCCTGCGCGGTGTTACAGCAAGACCATTAACTCTTGCATCCATCCATGTAAGAGAATCCTGCTCAGTACCAGATTCTATTAAACCTAAGTCATTAAATTTAAGATGAGCTGAACGCCCCTCTTGATAAGCGTTAATAATATCTTTAAGGTCTTCCCAGAATTCTTTTTTAATTAAAGATAAAGAACATTTCTTCTTGTAATAGAACTGCTGTAAAGCCCAGAATAGCCACAGAGAAGCATCTACACTGTTATAAGCTGAATGCTCAACATCATCACCTATCATATTTGGGATTAAACCATCTTGCTTAAAATCTAAAAAGCGTTTAAATACTTTAGTGAATTCTTTTTCTAGAGAAGTTTCTAAAAGTATACCTGGCAAAGAAATCATAGTGTCTCTTCCCCACTCACCGAACCAGTGATAACCTGCGATTATAGAATAGGTATCATTTTTACTTTTTATCAAAAACTGATTAGCAGAATAAGTGAGCTGTGAAAGCATATCGGTATTTTTCAAATTATTAGATTTAATCAGCTTAGCTCTTCTAGAAAACTCTTCACCCCATAAAGATTTTAAAGACTTTTTCAATTCGCCAGAATTATGCACTGCGATATAAATAGATTTCTTGGACTCTAGCTTCAGTGATATAACTCCGGGGCAAGCAAGATCTTCTTCATAGTCATACCCTCGCTCTAATTCCTCTGGATATAAAAAATTTTCATACCAGCAAGAAAATTCCTCTACTTTAAAATCTTCACTCAAGGATATTTTCAGCTCTGAAAGTGATGAATATGGCTTATATGAAATAGTTTTTTCCTCTCTAGAATAATCAAAATTAAAAGTCTCATTCTCTTTACTCAAGTGATTAAAATTTCTAAAAGCCAGAAAAGGCCTTAAATTTAGATAAATTAAATTTAAGTCTCGATCTCTAGAAAGATTTTCATAAGTATATTTAATTAGAGTGATATCTTGACCGTATACCATTAAAAGTTCTTTGGTAATCTGTGAATTATGATTTCTAAAAATCCACTTGGGATTTAGTTCTTGATTAAATTCTAAATTTAGAAGTTTCTCTTGGTCTGGTACTACGACTCCTGGTGAAAAGTAATTCTTACTTAAGTAAAACTCCTCATCACCAATAAAAACAGTCTCATCGAATTTAGAAAGAAGGACGAACCTATGCTCAAAGCCAGGCTGCCTGCACACTAAAAGACCGTGATATCTTCTTGTATTACAGTTTTCGATTGAACTTGATGAATAGGAGCCAAGTCCATTAGTATCCAACCACTCATCCCTCACTAGAAGCTTATTATCTAAAGTACTTTGCAGCAAAGTCGCCATATGATTAATATACATCAAAGTTACAAAAACCTGTTTTTTATAAAATCGCAGGAAAACTAGAAATTAATTACTCTATAATTATTCTTATATGACAAAAGTTTTGATGTATGGCTGGGAATTTCCTCCTTACATAAGTGGCGGACTCGGCATAGCTTGCCATGACTTGACTAAGGCCCTAAGTGAAATAGGGACTAAAATTACTTTTGTACTCCCGACACTGCAGGGCAAAACAGATACGAATCTTCATCTAGAGCTTCTTTCCAGTTCAGATCACGTAATAGAAGAAACTCAACAGAAGACTCTCAGCTATGAAGAGTTTAAAGAAAGAATGGATATAATAGGCATAGAAAGCACCCTCAGACCATACTTCACCGAAAAAAGTTATCAAGAGTTTATAGAGAGACTTATTAATAAGGGAGCGATACTTGAAGATCACCAAAATTTCTATAAACTGTCTCTTACTGGTCAATATGGACCAGATTTAATCAGCGAAGTATTTCGCTACGCTTATGTAGCTGGAAAAATTGCAGCTAAAGTTGAGCATGAAGTTATTCACACTCATGACTGGCTTACTTTCCTTGCTGGAGTAGAAGCTAAGCGCATCAGCGGTAAACCATTAATTTGCCATGTTCACGCTCTGGAAACGGATCGCAGCGGAATTAATGTTAATCAACAAATTTATGAAATAGAAAAAATGGGATTACATGAAGCGGATAAAATTATCGCTGTAAGTTTTTTAACAAAAAATAATATAGTAAATTACTATGGTATCGACCCTAATAAAATAGAAGTCGTACATAATGCCGTTTCTAAAAATAAATCCACGCAAAGAACTGAATACATTAAAAAAACCCCCGATGAAAAACTCGTACTATTTCTTGGCAGAATAACTTTCCAGAAAGGTCCAGATTATTTTATTGAAGCTGCTGCTAAGGTACTAAAAGAGTTTCCTAAAGCTAGATTCGTAGTAGCTGGTAGTGGAGATATGATGCATAGACTTATAGAGAGGACTGCTGAGCTTAAGATAGGCAGGAATGTTCACTTTACTGGTTTTTTAAAAAGGCCCGAGGTAGAAGAATTATTCGCTTCTAGTGATTTATATGTAATGTCTAGCGTCTCAGAACCTTTTGGAATATCTTGCCTAGAAGCTATTCTATTTGATGTACCTGTTATTATATCTAAACAGTCTGGCGTTTCCGAAGTTCTATCTAATGCTTTAAAAGTGGATTTCTGGGATGTGGATGAACTAGCTAATAAAATTCTAAACGTGTTAAGTCACCCAGCTCTCAGTAAAGAGCTCCAAGCTCAGTCATCAGAAGAGCTTAAGCATATTCAGTGGGAGAAATCTGCAGTTAAAGTAGAAGATATTTACAAGAAACTCGTCCCTGCGCATTCTTACTAGTTTCTTTTTATTAAAAGATGTAATAAGATTTAGTTATGCCAAGCATCTGCTTTTATTTTCAAGTACATCAGCCAAAAAGACTTAAACGCTACACGATTTTTGATATAAATAAATCTCACTTCTATGAAGCAGATGATGCTAACTCCTCGATTATGCGTAAAGTAGCTTATAAGTGCTATTTACCGACTAATCAATTAATGTTAGAACTGATTAAAAAGCACCACGGAAAGTTTAGAATTTCGTATTCTATTTCAGGTGTAGCTATTGACCAGATGAAAAAATATAGCCCCGAGACATTAGAGTCTTTTAAAAGGTTAGCTGAGACGGGCTGTGTAGAGTTTATTTGCGAGACTTACTATCACAGCTTAGCTTTCCTTTATTCTAAAGATGAATTTAAACTACAGGTAGAAAAACAGAGACAGTTAATTAGAGATGAATTCGGTCAAGAGCCTACTACATTTAGAAATACTGAGTTGATTTACAATAATGAGGTCGCTAAAGCAGCAGAGGAATTAGGTTTCGACACCATACTTGCTGAAGGTGCAGATAAAATACTCGGCTGGCGCAGCTCTAACTTCGTCTACCAGCCAGTAAACTGTGATCATATTAAATTATTACTTAAAAACTATCAGCTTTCAGATGATATAGCTTTTAGATTCTCAAATCGTGGCTGGGCGGGCTATCCACTTACTGCTTGTAAATTTGCTCGTTGGGTACATGATCTTGATGGTAACGCTGAAGCTATAAATTTCTTTATGGACTATGAGACCTTCGGGGAACATCAGTGGGAAGATACTGGTATTTTTAAATTCCTTTATGCTTTACCTGATTATATTTTCAAGAATCCTCAGTTCGAATTTAATACACCATCTGAGGTAGCTAAAAAATACCCAGTAAGAGATAGATTAGATGTGCCATATTTCGTATCATGGGCTGACACTGAGCGTGATCTAACGGCTTGGAAAGGAAATTTCCTTCAAGATGATGCTCTGGAAGCAGTTTTCAAACTCAGAGAATCTGTTTATCACACTAACGATGAATCATTGATAGATACATGGAGAGCGCTTACCACTTCTGATCATTTTTATTATATGTGTACCAAATGGTTTGCTGATGGTGACGTACATAAGTATTTTAACCCATATGAAAGCCCTTATGAGGCATATATAAACTATCAGAATGTATTAAAGGATTTTAGTCAAACTGTGGAAAAAGCATTAGAGGTTCAATTAGTATGAAATTTGTATTCGAAGTTAGCTGGGAAGTATGTAATAAAGTAGGTGGAATCCACACTGTAATAGCGTCTAAGGCATTAGAAGCTACTGAATTTTATGGAGATGCCTATATTGCCATAGGCCCAGATACTGGTAACTATAATGAATTTGAAGAGGTGCACGGTGACGCTTTCTTTGAAAAAGCTAAAGCTGAATTGAATATTGCTGGTCTTCAAGCTAAATTTGGTAGATGGAAGATACCTCATTCACCTAGAGTAATTCTTATATCTAACTTTAAAGAAAAATTTCAGATCGGCAGACTACTCTTTACTTTCTGGGAGCAGTTTGGAGTAGATTCTTATGAAGGTTCTTGGGACTATGTAGAACCGATATTATTCTCGACTACGGCAGCAGAGATTATCGCTACTATCGTTAGAGGTTGTTTTGAGCCTCAAGACACGGCCGTAGCGCATTTCCATGAATGGATCTGTGGTGCTGGGGTGCTTTATTTAAATAAAAATATGCCTAAAATAGGTACGGTATTTACAACACATGCAACAGTACTTGGTAGAGCTATGGCTCATCATAACTCCATGTACTACCATGAGCTAGAAATGAGTACTGAAGTTGAGCATAAAGCTTACACTCACGGAGTTAAGAGTAAACACTCTCTAGAAGCTATTTCTGCGAGAACCGCTGACTGTTTTACTACCGTAAGTGAGTTTACAGGTAGAGAGTCTTTCCTTATTCTTAATAAGAGACCAGATTTAATAGTCTATAACGGTCTTGACAAGAGCGATGCATCTAGAAATATTCCTCAGATACAAAAAAACAAAAGAAAAGTTCTTGACCTCTGTGGCCATTTCTTAGGTGAAACATTACCAGATAATTCACAGATTTGGATAAGCTCTGGTCGCTATGAATTTAAAAACAAAGGTTATGATTTAACACTTTCGTCATTATCTAATTTAAATACTAAATTACCTGAAAGTGCAGCTCCTATAGTAATGCTATTTTTAATTGCAGCCGATCATACTAAAGTCGATAATTATCAGTGGGGAGCGGCTCAGGATGAGAATCACAGGCCTATCGCGATTTCTCCAATCTACGACGAAGAACACGATCAGATACTTAACTCGGTTAAATACCACGGGCTTGATAAAAAATCTTCAAAAATTAGACCTATCATGTCAGCTCTTTATTTAGATGGGGCTGATGGTATTTTTAATATGACCTATGAAGATGTCTTAAGAACTGCCGACTTAAGTTTATTCCCTTCATTCTATGAGCCATGGGGCTATACTCCACTTGAAAGTGCAGTAGAGGGGATTCCGACTATTACTTCTGATTTAGCTGGTTTCGGTCACTGGATTCATACATTAGATGGCGAATGGTCAGATTTAGTAAAAGTTCTGACTCGTAAGAATAAGTCCTATGATGATTCAGCGAATAACCTTGCAAACATGCTTCTAGACTTTGCTTTAAGTGGTTATCGCAATAAAGATTTAGCTAGAGCTAAATCTGAAGAATTAGCTAAAGAAATTACTTGGGAGAAAATATTCCCGAATTACAGAAAAGCCTATGAAATAGCTAGGGCTAAGGGTTACGCACGTTTAGTTTCAGTTCCTAATGAACACATTCATAATCCATTTAAAAAAGCTGAGTCATTCACTATTGGGCAAGGGGAGAAAGTTAGCTTAAACCTTCTATCCATAGATGTTCCACTACCTAATAAATTAGCTGGTCTAAACGAACTTGCTTATAATATCTGGTCTAGCTGGGATAAAGATTCCAGAGACTTATTTAGGTCTCTAAATCCCGTTCTATGGGAGTATTTCGATCATAGCCCAATGAAAGTTTTACGCAGTATTCCTTACGCTGAATTAGCTGAGCTTGAGAATGATGCTGATTTTAATCAAAGATTTGAAAAAGTTTATCAGAGCTTTAAAAAATACATGGGTGAAATTAATACGCGTGAATTAATAAATAATCACGAACCACTAATAGCTTACTTCTCTATGGAGTATGGCTTACATGAAAGTATTCCTATTTATGCAGGTGGACTCGGGATACTTTCGGGTGATCATATGAAAGGTGCTTCTGATCTTGGTCTTAACATGATTGGCGTAGGGCTTTTCTATAACGAGGGTTACTTCACTCAGGAGATTGACCACACTGGTCATCAAGTGGAACACTATCCTAAACAGGATTGGAAGACTCTGCCGATGAAGGTTTTACTGAATCAAGAAGGTAATCCAGTTAAGATTCCAGTAGAGTTTCCTCATAAGATAGTCTGGACTAGAGTTCTAGTCATGCAGGTAGGTAAAGTTCCAGTATTTCTTTTTGATACAGACATAGACGATAATGATTTCGAGGATAGAGGTATTACCGCGAAGCTCTATGCTGGAGATAGACGCATGCGTATTAAGCAAGAAATTCTTGTAGCTATCGCTGGTGTAAGGCTTCTGAAAGACTTCTTGAGTTTAAATCCAGCTGTTTACCACCTGAATGAAGGTCACTGTGCTTTTATAGCGGTAGAAAGATATAGAAGAATGACTCAGCAGGGTTACACGCCTCAAGATGCATTTAACTCGATTAAGTTCTCCACCGTATTTACTACTCATACGCCAGTTGCCGCTGGTAATGAAACCTTCGATCTTAGTTTAATGTATGAAATGTTAGGTCAGATCTTTAATTCGATGAATGTTCCATTTGAACAGTTCCTAGAGCTTGGACGTGATGAACAGAACCCACATGTCTTTTCTATGACAGTACTTGCATTAAACATTTCAAGTAAAAGTAATGCTGTAGCTCAGCTTCATGGTGATGTAGCTTATGAAATGTGGAAGCACGTTTTACCTAAAGATGATCCTAACCATTTAGGCTATGTAACGAATGGTGTTCACCTTGGTAGTTGGCTTGGTGACTCGATCAAAGAAATCTATTCTCAAGAAATGGAAAATATTTCAGATGAGTTAATTTGGAAAAAACACCAAGAACAGAAACTTCATTTAATTGACTTTTTAAAAGCTAAAATCCTTAATGATTACACTCGTAAAGGGGTTGATCTTGAGCTTATTAAGCAAATTATTGATAGTTTAGATGAAGATACTATGCTCATCGGCTTTGCTAGAAGATTTGCAGAATACAAGAGAGCTGGCTTAGTCTTTAATGACCTAGAAAGACTTCAGAAAATACTTTCTAATAGTTCTAAACCAGCGACGATTATATTTGCTGGTAAGTCACACCCGAACAGTGGTGGTGGTAAAGACATTATTCGAGAGATATATAAGCATGTTCTAGATCCTAAATTCCTTGGACGTATCATTTTACTAGAGAACTATAATATGCACACTGGTAGGCTCTTAACGCAAGGTACTGACGTATGGCTTAATAACCCTGTTATTAAAATGGAAGCCTGCGGTACTAGTGGTATGAAAGCTGCTGCTAATGGTGTTCTAAACTTATCTATTCCAGATGGCTGGTGGCATGAGGGTTATAACCCAGAAATAGGTTGGTCTATCCCTTACTCTACTAATCCAGACTATAATTCGATGTGTAGAGAGGAAGCTCAGAGTATTTATCAGCTTTTAGAAGAGAATGTTTTACCTTCTTTCTATGCGAAAAATGCTCAAGGCTATTCTCCAGAATGGGTTAAGATGATGCGTGCATCTATTCTTCAAGTATCTAAAGGCTTTGGTACTGACAGAATGCTTACTGATTACAATGAAAAGATGTATCTGCCTCTGATTAATAAGAGCTTTAAAATCGCACAAGTTAGATAATCGAGACCGCTGTACAACTCCATTTCCTGAGTTTTAATCTCTCAGTTGAGGGGCGTGTAGCCGAACGAACAAGTTCAAGGCTGAGGAGGACGAATGACCGCAGTGTACTGCAGGTACATGAGGATCATGAGGACGACGAAAACGCAGAAATTGGAGTTCCGCTACACGCCCCAGTTACAACTGAGTAGGATTCGGTGCATCTCCGTAAACCTCTTTAGGATCGAAAGTCTTTTCTGCTTCAGTATATTCAAGCTTCAAGCCATTAAAAGTTAAATTAGTGTCATGCTTCAGATCATCACCGAAGGGTAATTTTCTATAGAAGCATGATTTATAACCTACGTGGCAACTCGCCCCAGAGCCGGTGACTTCTACTCTTAACCAAACACAATCCTGATCATCATCTACATAAAATTCTTTAATTTTCTGCACTAGCCCACTAGTAGCACCTTTATGCCATAAAACTTTACGGCTTCTACTGTAATAAACTGCCTCACCTAAGCGAAGCGATTCTAAAAGAGCTTCTCTATTCATATAGCCCTGCATTAAAAGTAAGCCAGAAGAGTATTCAGTAGTAACTACAGGAATTAAACCATGTTCATCAAATTTAGGAGCAAATTCATAACCCTCTTCTACCTGTTCTATAGTTTTTCTCTCTCCGATAAAATCTGACATAGATAATATTTTACATTATGATGCAGAGAAGCTGCATCTTGGGTATCAGCCTCTTAATTAAAATCGGCAGATCCTTAAATATTTAGAGTATTATATTAAATCCATCGTGTAATATTAGATATTATGGAAAAAGAAATTAATTGTTAAAAAAATGACAAGTATATCTCCATTAAGTATACTGACTTCAAGTAACAGTGGCAGTGTTAATGTTAGTGTTAGCACCTCTGGTGGTTCTTCCACAGTTTCAGCTCAATCCGCACAACCAGATAAGCTAGATAGAGCAAGGAAACCAGCACCTTATTCAAGACAAGAATTATACACCCTATCGCACAGTGCCTATTATCCAGAATTCTTGAATAACTTAGAACAATTTATCTTGCTTACTAAATCTTTGAATGCAAAACCTCAACTACAAATAAATGCGCTACTTAAAACTAACGACTTATTAATTCCTAAAACTACAACAAAAATAAGCGGCGATAAGGAAATTGACTATTTACCAGCTCCTTATTCAGCCGTAATGATAAATAATCAAGAAGCCTTATATGAAGAACTAAATACTGCTTTTAATACACTGGAAGAACAGAAGAGGGAAAATAATGACTTTCTATTAAGTACAGAAACCCCAAATGGACATAATGCCAGCCCTTTAATAACTAAAGAAACTCATAAAGTCCTAAAACATATCGAAACGATGCTACTTAAAGCGATCAAATATTTAGGCTTCCATGAAGTATCTGGAGCTAAATATGCAGCACTCGCTGTCTATGGTAATGATGATAACGGGTTTCATGACTTTGCCTTATCTAGTAATAACGACCCTAAATTTCAAGACTTTGGTAACCCTGAAATGCGTAGATGCGCTGAAGATTCCATGAGCATTATTGCTGAAGAAAATAAACTTAATAAATTAAAATACTTATTTTTAACGAGAGCTCCATACCCAGAGGGATATGGAAATAATAATAATGGTGTTTTTAATTTTTCCAAATTAGTACCTTGTAAAAGCTGTTTACAGCATTTAGAAAAGCTTTACGAGGATGGTGGAAATTTAATTATAGTCGCGAGTATAAATCAAGGTAAGTTTTTAGAAAAATCATTAGGGCTAAATATAGATTCATCAGCAAAGCAAGCAAGTGAAAATCAACCTCAACCACAAAATTACTTACTTGAGGGTCAAAAAGAAGGTGATATGAGAATAATTTACCCACAGGGTTTAGAGCACTGTTTTATTGAAATACCGAATAAGAATTTACCCCGAATAATAGTGGAAAAAGATATTGGAACTAATGTACTATCCCGAGGGACTGAGTGTCAAGACTCAAGACAGGCTTTCACTTTTGGGGAGTGGTTAAAGGAGCAAAAGATATTAAGACAAGCTCTAGAGTCATTTGATACTAGTAACTTCAGCAGGAAAAAATTAATCAATCCGGGGGAAAATCTTTAACATTGCAAAGTCCTCAATAGAAATCGCTGCACAACTAAGCTTCTGTACTTTCAACATATTTTACAGAGTGCCCCTTATCTGAATCTAAAATAAAAAAGTGGTACCCAAGGCCGGACTTGAACCGGCACGAACCAAAGGGTTCAACAGATTTTAAGTCTGTTGCGTCTACCTATTCCGCCACTTGGGCTAGTACCATGAGTAATTCTACAATGGATAAGTTTTTTATTTATGCTTAAATCAGTAAAATTATTAATTTTTTAAATTTTGGGCTTCATCTATAAAGTGCAAATTTTATCAAGTTGGTCATCATGGCTTTAACGTGATATTTTGGAAATATACTATGCAAGAGAAAATATCTACTGATACCCGTGACATACAAGCAGGAGATCACTATTTAGCTTTAATCGGTGAGAAATTCGATGGTCATAATTTTATAGCAGAAGCTCTAGAGAAGGGGGCTGCCGCAGTCTATTCATCTAAAGATTTTAAAACTTTAACAGAAATTATTAATCAACAAATTATCACTGAAAATCAAGATAAATTTATTATAGTAAAAGACACTCTAGAAGAATATCAGAGACTAGCTACTGAGTATAGAGATAAAGTAAATCCACTAGTAATAGCTATTACAGGCAGTAATGGTAAAACTACGACTAAAGAAATGCTAGCTGCCGTTCTAAAAGATCATTTTAAAATTCACTACAGCGACGCTAATTTTAATAACGAAATCGGTGTGCCTAAGACCATTTTAGCCATGCCTGAAGATACAAAAATTTTAATTTTAGAGATGGGAATGCGCGGGCTTGGGCAGATAGACTTGCTTAGTAAAATAGCTAAACCTAATATCTGTGTTATAACCTGCATTGGCAGTGCTCATATTGAGCTTCTCGGCTCTAAAGAAAATATAAAAAAAGCGAAGATGGAGATTATAAACCATATTCAAGATTATAAATTTTCTGATTCCACTTCAAGTAACTCTTCTAATAAGAACCCTTCAGAAAAGTTTTTAAATTTAAGTGTGCAGAAAATCCTGCCGAAAACTTTTATCATCGATGAAAATCTATACAGTGAGCTAGAGAAAGATGGTTTTAATAATCCGAATACCAGTCAGCCTATTAGCGTAAATGAAATCCTAAAATTCAGCTCAGAAGAGAAATTTAGATTAAATGTAATCACGAATCAAGGCATAATCAGCGACGCTAACGCAGCCTACGAAGCAGCTAAAATATTAGGCTTAGGTTTTGATCAAACCCAGAATGGACTTTTAAATTATCAAGCACTCGGAGGCAGAGGCAGTATCTATAAAGATAAGCATAATAATATCTACATTAACGATGCTTATAATGCAAGCCCAGAATCACTTTTACTCAGTGTTCAAGGTATTTTAGATAAATTTATAGATCACGAAATTTTAATAGTAATCGGTGAAATTCTAGAAAATGAAGCTGAATTAATAGAAAAATCAGTAAATGAAATTCAGGAACTCTGCTCACATAATCCTAAATCTAAGCTGCTTGATTTTAGAAATATCTCACATGAACTAAGGCTAGAACTATTTTTAAAAGAACTGAATTTAAAAATAGATGCTGATAGAAGCTTAGAAAATATTAGTTATAAGGAATTAGAACTACTTATGAGTGAAGCTTCTCTAATTTCTTCAAATACAAATCTAGCTCACCAAGAGCCTTATAGAATAATCTATTTAAAAGGGTCTCGGGGAGCTAGGCTTGAGGAATTATTGTTTTTAGGCAGTTACTATGGCTGATTAGAGCCCTAATGCGTTCGATCTTAGAAGGTCTTCTCTTACAGCTCCTGGGTCTGGCAGGTACTTGGCGTTTTGCTCCTCCCATAATCGCAATGATTCCTGTCTTTGCCCCGAAAGTATCTTGCTAGGATCATCAAATTGTCTAAAAAGATCTTCTTGATAACGCAGTGCATCTTTATCCAATGATTTTAATGTAAGACCATTAACCTGCGTATCACTCAAACCAAAGGTTTGCTGCATGGTATCCAAAACTTCTCCACGTTTCTGTGATTCACCAGTTCCTGGAACACCTACTTTAGCCATAAAATCTCGAAGTAATTTAACAGACTCTGGGCGAAGATTATAAGCATCAATAGGAGTACTTCCATCTTTATTAGATTGACCAATATTCTGTAATAACTGAGTCAATGGTCTGAATTCATTCTTGTCAGCTACGCCACCTGGCACTAAGCTGTTTAAAATAGATAAATTTCTATCTTCATCACTAGATCTTAGAGGACTAGATCCTGGCGTAGAAGTACCACCATTAAGAGGAGCAATACCTTGACACAGCATTAAGCCACAATTCACTCTCTCTGACATATTTCTTCTTGACATACTATTTCTCCTCTGTTTTGTTTTTAGAATCTTATTATTTATTCCCTTAAAAGCTTATTTTAAACTTAAAAGTGAAAAATCATTAGTACAATTTCTGAATCTTAATCTCAGTTATTAAAGCTAGATTTAGAATCATCACTCTCTTCCCCTATACAAGAAAAATCTTATTTTAACTTTGATAAAGATTTTTAAATTTCATTAAAAATCTTCTTAACAGACTCTTAAATATACAAAGCCCTATAAATCCAGTAATTAGTTAAAACCCGCTTAACATAATTTTTCGTCTCACTAAAAGGAATCTCTTCGACAAAGATATCTGGATCTGCGGCATTCGGAGAAAGAGACCAAGTCGAAACTCTCTGCGGGCCAGCATTATAAGAAGCTACTGAGTAAATCATATTTCGGTTAAATTTCCTAAATACTTCTTCCATAAACTGCACCCCCAGCTTAATGTTAAGCTCAGGCTTAAAAAGATCCTCTGGATTAGGCTTCGGTAATTTTAAAACTCTAGCCACGTCATTAGCTGTAAAAGGCATTATCTGCATTAAACCTATAGCCCCGACTGGGCTTACTGTATTTAACTGATAGGTAGACTCCTGCTTTATTAAAGCATGTACCATAAAAGGATCTAAAATAGATTCAGCGGGAAGACTATCACCAATTAAATCTGCGTATAATAACGGATAAGCCACCTGATAAAGCTGATGTACTTCTGGATCATTTAAATCACTAAGATCTTTTACTAGTTCTTGAGCTAGAGTAATCGACTTTAAAGTATCACCAGCAAGCGAACTTGCTCCAGCTAAAAACTTTTTATCAAAGGTTTCTGGGTGTCTTAAAGCCTCAGATTCTATATGATCAAAGCTTTTCGTAATATAGAGCTCAGCCATCTCATTACCATACTGCTCTCTTAACTTAGG
This sequence comes from Candidatus Melainabacteria bacterium, assembly GCA_005110385.1. GTDB lineage: Bacteria > Cyanobacteriota > Vampirovibrionia > LMEP-6097 > LMEP-6097 > LMEP-6097. The sequence continues at coordinate 41,176 of DUDT01000018.1, forward strand.
TTCCGTAAACAGTTCTGGCATTTTCCAAGAACTAAGATGCACGATAGAAGATTTACTTGGCAGCAAATACCACTTCTCTTTACTAAGTTTATTCGTCTCTAATATATCTTTAGCTCTAAAAGCATAATAATCGAGTGGGTGTGCGGCGATTAAATTATTAAAAACACGGCGAGCCTCATCATTACTGTTTCTCTCTAAATGAATTTTCCCCATCCAAAACGCTACGAAAGAATGCGACTTAGCATTAGGGAATTTTTGCCAGTGTTCCAAATAAGTTTTCTCCGCTAAATGATAGGCTTTACGCTTATAATCTAACCAAAAAACTCTAGCCATGCTTTCAGCAGCATAATTACTATCTGGGTATTTCTGAAACAGCTCTTCGTAGTCAGTTTTAAGCTTAGTTAGCTCAGCGATAGACCAGAGTAACTCATCCTGATTAGCTTTCGCCACAGCATAGATTTCCTTAAAACTCGGTAAAAGGTTCGTAGATTCATCTAAAGTTTTCAGAGCCTCTAAAAGCTGCTGTGATACAGCAAGAGACTCAGTTAGCTTTAGCTTATCTATTAGGAAGGCTTTAGCTAAGTCATACTGCTTATTTTTCGCTAAAGTTCTAGCGTAAGGTAAATAAAATTTATCAGTAAAGTCCGCAGCACTAGGATCGAAATACTCTATAGCTTTTTCATAATTCTCTAAATAGTAGTAGACTAGGGCTATATCATTTCGGTACTGCTTTAAAGCCTCTATACCAGCCATCTCTTCGACAGCGAGTGCCGCAAGGTTAGCATTTGGTGACTTCTGTATGTATCTCACTAATTTTTCATTCCTAATTTCAGGATCTTCACTTAAATTAGCTAAATAATAATCTGCACCTAGAGCGTACTCTGAATCAGGATATTTAGTTTGGACTTCTGTAAAAAGCTTAGTAGCATTCTCTTTTAAACTCTGCCTAAGATACGACTTAGCCAGCATATATTTAAACTCTGGCTCATTTGGTAAGACTTCTATTAACTTTTCTAAAGTATTTACTATCGCAGACTCATCACCTACCTTAGCGGCATAATCGAGTAATATTTTTTTAGAAAAGCGTGGAAGATAGTTATAGTCTATATCATAAGAGTAGATATAAGCTATCATCGGCTCGCCTAGGGAATTAGCTAGCCTCGAAATTAAATATTTTCTGCGATTTTCAAGTAAACTAGACTTAAACTTAGTTTTAATCAGCTTCTTTAATTTATCTTGAGAAGAGAGATTCGGATTTTCAGTGATTTTATCTAAGGCTTTATTAGAAACCTTTTCACCTAAGTCGATTTTTTTAGGACTTTCAGCAGAACCGAAAAGCGTAAAAGTATAATAAGCGAAGCCTAAAAATAGGCTCAGTGATAGAAAAAAATATAGAGGTAAGTATTTTTTCATCTCGAATAATTATAATGCTTTAGTAATCGCACGTCCCATAACTATATAATCAGCCCCACTTGCTATAGCCTTCTCTGGGGTCATAATACGCTGCTGATCATCACTATTAGTATCAGCAAATCTAATCCCTGGACAAACTGTTAAAAAATCATTTCCACACTGCTTTTTAATTAAATTAGCTTCATGAGCTGAACATACCACTCCATCTAAGCCTGCTTCTTTAGAATTTAAAGCTAGCTTCAGAACATAATCTTCCAATGTAGTATTAATTAAAAGATCGTCCCTGAGCATATCCTGAGACATACTAGTAAGTATGGTAACTGCGATTAATTTAGTTTTAGGTGAAACTTCTTTTATAGCCTCAGCAGCAGCTTTCATGGCAGCCTTACCTGCAAAGGCATGAATATTAGTAATATCTACATTTAACTTAGCTATAGCTTTTAAGGCTGATGCAGTGGTATTAGGGATATCATGAATTTTTAGATCTAAAAAAATCTTAAAACCCATATCTTGAATTTCACGCAGCATCTCTGGTCCTTCACTGTAAAATAGCTCCATACCGATTTTAAGCATCGCAGGTCTAAAGCTTTGATCATTACAGCGTTTCAGAAATTTAAAAGTTTCTTCTTTAGAAGGAAAATCTAATGCGACTATTAATTTATCTAAAGTACTTTGCTCTAATTTACTCATTTATATATTACCTGCTTAAAGCCGCTCCCCTAATCTCCAGAAGAGACTTTATACCTTCTTCCTTTAATTTATTTTCTAAAGCGAGAATTAGCTCAGGGCAGGCAAAGGGATCTATAAAATTAGCGGTACCTACCGCTAAGGCTGAAGCTCCAGCGAAAAAAAACTCTAAAGCATCATCCACAGACTGAATTCCACCCATACCGATTATAGGTAAATTCACTTCACTTGCCACTTCGTAGATCATACGAATAGCAACAGGTTTAATCGCAGGTCCAGAGAGACCGCCACTGCCTCTCGCTAAAATGGGTTTACGAGTTTTTAAGTCTATACGCATACCTAAAAGAGTATTAATCAGCGATAAACCATCAGCTCCAGCTCGCTGAGCAGCTTTAGCCATAGATACTATACTGGTCACATTAGGTGAAAGCTTAACGAAAAGCGGAATATTTATCACCTTCTTCACCTCTCTAGTTAAGACTTCTAAAGATTCTTCATTAGAACCGAACTGTATACCGTTATGCACATTAGGGCAGGAAACATTAAGCTCTATAGCCGAGACATTCTTTACCTGACTTAATTTTGCGCAGGTACTTACATAATCTTCGATAGAACTACCAGCAACATTAGCAAAAATCGCAGTGTCATACTGAGCTAAAAAAGCTAACTCTTCAGCTACGACCTTCTCTACACCAGGATTTTGCAGCCCTATGGAGTTAAGCATGCCACCTGGTGTTTCAGCCACCCTCGGCGTCCAGTTTCCAGTGCGCGGCTCCCAGCTAGTAGCTTTAATCGCGATGCCACCTAAAACAGAAAGATCATAAAACTTAGCATACTCTCTACCAAAGCCAAAACAGCCAGACGCTGGCATTATCGGGTTCTTTAATTTAATTCCAGCTATTTCAGTAGCGAGTAAGTTCACGGTCTATGATTTTAGCAAAAACAAACTAAGAAACAGAGACAAATAGATAAAGGTATCTATGCTCGTCTGTGCCATTTACCCTAAAAACTGTAAGATCTATTCTGAATCCAAGTTTTAGCCATTCATGAAAAACTTCAGTATGACTACGTGGAACATACGCTATTTTCTTTTCTCCAAACTTTACACTGATAGCCTCTTTATCCATGAGGTTTTCTGGCTCGGGATCTAAGCTGAGATTTTGCTCTAATAATTCTTCATTCTTAATACCTACTCCATAAAGTTGAAATGCAGCAGCCTGCATAACGAACTGAAAAGGAGGTTTACAGCCATTAAATGGATTCGCGAAACTAAATGGGTTATCTGTTAAATGTGCTCCAGTATAGGCTAATAAATCAAAATCTGAGATATTTTTTACAGCATCCAAAGTATGATCTAAGGCATATAAAGCAAGAAATTTACCATAGTCACTGCGACTTTTTGGTGGAAGACGGCGAGAAAAAACTTTAATAGGTTCAGAATATTCGATAAGTGAAGCCTCTGCAAATATCGCAAAAGCTGGATAGCAAGTGAATCCTGCTTCGTACGCAGATTGCTTAGCTATGTATTCAAATCTATCATTTCGGTATAACTTCCCGACAGGAAAACGGCTTCCTTCTGGACTTTTCCATATCAAATATATGAACTCAGAGTGAACTATATTTGATATATATTTATGCTCGCTCATGGTAGGCATTTTTGATTTTCCTTAATTTATTGACCCGAGATTCTATAAATCTACAAATATGCTTGCAAACATCATTTGATAAATGAAATTCTAGTGATAGGTCCTCCGATAAGCTTTTAATATCGTATATTAGATTATAAACCTTAGTTTGATCTTCCAGTCTATCAACAAAATGTTGTAGTTTTGTTAAAACTAAATTAGAGCTGGAAAGCCTAGAATTTAGATAATCTAATACCGTGATTAAATCACGCTTAGATTCATTTGAATTAATAAAATTTTTTGATCTATATTGTCTTATGCTTTGTTCATAATCATATTCTTTAGTTAATAATTTATCCCATTCTCTAAAATCGTAACTAGCACCATTATCAAATAATGGACTGAGTTGATTAATATTAGCTTGCTTCAGCACTCCCCAGTTATCATGATGCCTATCGGTATTGCCAATAATAAAATCGAATATTAAAGTACTTATCCACCAGTCTTCAAAATCATAAATATCACTTTGTTCACAAGCGTTGAAAATGTCTTCCAGATTTTGTTTTTTATCATCATAGAGTTTAGATAGTGAAAGTAAATAGCCTTGCATAAATTCACTACCCTTTGTGTAATAATGATCTGCATCAACAAACCACTCAGATAAAACACCATATTGAAAAGTTTGGGAATTATTATTAATTGCAAGAAATGTTTTAGGAACATCTATATCTAGTAGTTCTTTAGCTAAGCGAAAGTTTATATATTCACAGCTTAGCTGTGCCTTACACTCTGATTCATAGCCATTCTTAACTCTAGACCACCATTTCTTATATAAATATTTCTTTTTATCAGGACTAACTAAAATTAATTTTTCGAGCATCCCCTCGCCATGAGAACCGTCGTTGGTAGATTCTAAAGCCCAATTAGAGACATCAAGTATTTTCTTGTAATCCATAGGCTAAATTAAAAATTAATCGACTTGAAGATCCTTTCTTATAGCATTGTGTAGATTGTTTAAGGCTGCACGCTCGTCACTATTAGACTCCGTATCTGTAAGTAATTCTATATGTTCATTGACTTCTTGACTACCTACTAATTTACAGCGTATTGCCCAATAATCAAAATCTTCTTGTGCTTTAATTTGATCTTGTATAGAATATCCATTGGAGCCTTCATCAACTGACCAAAGATCGTAATGATCTCTTGTTTTTGATATTCTAGCCACTTCCTTGTACGCCTCCAAAATACCAATATACGCTTCTTTTTTTTCTTGGAATACCAATTCTCTCTTGTTAGCATTGTCATTTAGTTTAAATGTTATGTAAGCCGTTAAAATCAGGAGAAGACTTGGAAGAACAAAGTTGAAAAACCTTTCCAATGATTCTACTGAAAGGAAATTTGAAATAGATCGAAATATTTCACCTAAGTTCATAAGATAAATACTATCAGCACCATAAATGTTAAGAAATTAGCTAAGAAATAAATCTCGCCTGAACCACTTCAGCCACAGTCCTAAACTCAATCCCCGAAAAGCGTTCTATAGAATTTAAACTAGCCTCTAACTGAGAGGCTTCCATAACTTCACTTACACTGTCTTCCTCTGCCAAAATCAGTGAATGAATATTTAAACCCTTAGCTTTAGCATGTTCAATAGAAAGTAAAGTCTGATTAATAGTACCTAAGACTGGTTTAGTTACAAGCACAGTAGCTAAATTTAAAGCTTTAGCGACATCACTAATCATTTCAGTAGAATTAATCGGCACAGCAAGCCCCCCAGCCCCTTCTACAACGACAAATTTATACTCCAGTATTAATTTCTGAAAATCCTGCACGATTTTATTTATATCAATCACAATATTTTCCAAAGAAGATGCATAGTCTGGAGAAGCTGGAAAATCAAATTCATAAGTACAGTAGGTATCTATATCTGGGCAAGACCTCTCGATACACTGATAATCAGCTTCATAAAAAATATTACCGAAAAGCTCTTTAGCATCTTTACCACATTGAATTGGTTTATAGTAAGCTATGTCTCGTCTATCGATAATCTGAGCTACAGCCTCTATAATCTTCTGAGAAAAAAAAGTCTTACCGACACCTGTATCAGTCGCAGTAATAAAAATCATTCATCCTCCTCAGCCTTGAACTTATTCGTTCGGCTGCACGCCCAACTAATAAGTTAGGCTACTAGCCTCCGATTCATCAGCATTCTTTGGTAAAATACGTGAAGACAATTCACTTTCTTCTATTTCAATATCAGTCTGCTCTGGGAAATTATCTCCAAGATTTTTAAACATTTTATTTAAAATCAAACAAGATAGTGAATCAAAAGTTACATTCACCATAGTTCTTGTCATATCAAGGATACGATCAATACTGATAATTACACCAATAGCTTCTAGAGGTAATCCCACAGCCTGAAATACTATAGCCATAGTAATTAAACTGCCGTGAGGAATACCAGGCGTTCCAAAAGTCGCTAACAGAACCATTCCAACAACAAATATCTGTTGAGTTAAAGTTAAAGGCTCTGGCAGCCAAGCTTGTGCAACAAATAAAGTAACAATAGATTCATAAATAGCTGCCCCGCACATATTCATCGAAGCACCAATAGGAATGACGAAGCTCGCTATTTTATTAGGCACATTAAACTTCTTCTCTAAAGTTTCTAAAGTAATAGGAATAGAAGCAGCTGAGCTAGAGGTACTAAAGGCTGTCAGCATAACTTCTTTCATGCCACTGAAAAACTGTAATGGCGTAAAATCTGTAAAAAAGTGAACTAAAATCGGAGCCACTACTAATATCATCGCCGCAAAAGCAATTAATACAGTACTTACAAAAGGCATGTAATTAGCTAAAGAACTAAGACCACCGATAGCAACAGTCTTCGTGATTAAAGCAAAAATACCCAAGGGTGATATCGCCATAATCCAATGAGTAACTTTTAATATCGCATTTAAACAAGCTTTAAAAAAATCAAGAACCATCCTCCCGTTCTTCACTTTAATTAAAGCGACAGAAAATAAAATAGAGACTAAAATAATCTGCAACAAAGAGCCAGCTGCAAGGGATTTAAAAATATTATCAGGTACTATTCCAAATATCAAATCACCAAAACTAAAACTCGATTCAGTAATGAATTTCACATCATCAGCTGCTGGATTAGAGTCTATAAGACTATGTAAATCAATGTGGTAGCCTGGTTTAAAGAAATTTACGAAGACGAGCCCAAAGGCAGCTGCAAATAGCATCAAGCCTTTAAATAGTAAAAACGTTACTAAGCCTACTTTACCTAAACTCTGAACCGGTAAATGCCCAACCCCAACAATAATAGAAGAAATGATCAGTGGTAAAACTATCATTTTTAAAAGCTTTAGGAAAAGATCACCAATCCAGCTAATATGTGAAAGCCTAACGATACCAAGACTTGGGTCTTGCATATCTGTACCAGACACAGAGAAAAAATAACCTAGTATCGCACCAAGGGCAAGACCGATAAAAATTCTCCAATGTAGATCAAGTTTCATAATTAATAGTTAAGGTTATAATATGCAATTTAGAAATTAAAAGCAAGCTTTAAGATAAAATTTTATTTTTATCTTGAAACCACTCTATGAATTTATCTAAACCTTCACTAAGATGCGTCTTAGGATTATAAGCAAGCAGTGACTTAGCTTTAGAGATATCAGCACACGTTATAGGAACATCACCCACCACTCTATCTTGATAAGAGATAATTGCTGGCTTATTGAGCTTAGTCTCAAGAAGAGAAATTAATTCGCTAACAGTGTATGTCCGCGATTCCCCTAAATTAAATATCTCAAATTTAGTATTAAAGTCTATCGCCTTGGTAATTCCATCTAGAATATCGTCAATATAAGTATAATCACGCTGATAAGAACCATCACCATAAACTGGAATAGGCTTTCCTAAAAATATTAACTCTGAAAATTTATGGATAGCTAAATCAGGCCTCTGCCTAGCACCATAAACAGTAAAAAACCTTAAACAAACCGACGAAAGAGAATCTACTGAATATGTCATCGCATGCACCATCGCTTCACCAGAAACTTTAGTCGCAGCATAGGGACTAATAGGCTTACTAATATCCTCATCTTCCTTAAATGGTGTCACCGAACGAGATCCATAGACAGAACTACTAGAAGCAAAAACAAATTTAGATACTTTATATTTCTTCGCAAGATCTAACAAATTAATGGTGGAGTGGTTATTCACAGTATCATAAAGCCGAGGATTCTCTAAAGAAGGTCTAACACCAGCCATCGCCGCTAAATGAACTATATGAGTAAAATTATATTTTTTAAAAAGCTCTTCAAGAGCATCATAATCTAATAAATCAAGCTCATAGATACTAGCATTAGTGCTTAAATAATGTTTTTTGCTGTTATCGCGCTTGATTTGAGGTGAATAGAAATCACAAAAATTATCAACCCCAACGAGCTTATCGCCTCTATCTATAAGTAAATCCATTAAATGTGAACCAATAAACCCAGCAGAACCTGTTATTAAGATAGTTCTAGAATTATTCACAGCTGACCTTGTTCAATAAAACTATTAATCAGATTAACTATTCGCTCATGAAGCACTTCACGAGAATGATTCTCGACATTTATAATTTTCACTCTTTCAGGTTCTTCATGTGCAATAGTCTTATAGCCATTAGCTATCCTAATGAAAAATAGTTTATTTTCCTGTTCAATTCTATCTGGAGCTCCCTCACGCCTTCTTGCAGCTTCATCTGCATCTATCATTAACATCAAAGTAAGATCTGGCTTAATACCTTTAGTAATATATGCATTTAACTGCCTAATAATCCCTATATCTAAATTTCTACCATAACCTTGATAAGCTAAAGTGCTATCAGTAAAACGATCACAGATAACGACCTTAGTCGGGTCTTTAATTAGAGAATGATATTCTTCTACATGTTGGGCTCTATCTGCAAGATACACCAGAAGCTCAGCTTTGTCTGACACTTTATAATTTTTATCAAGGATTAATTCCCTAAGCCGTTTACCAAGATCAGTACCTCCTGGATTCGAGGTGAACAACCAATCCTTATTATTCTCAGCAGCATATTTTTTTAACAAAGACACCTGAGTAGTCTTTCCAGCTTGATCTGGCCCTTCAATAGTAATGAACATGAAATAAAATTATGACACGTATAAAACTTAGATCGCTTGAACTTTAACTATAATAGTCGCAAAAATCTGAGCAGCTAGATTCAACTTAACTTCAAAATCACCAATAGCTCTAATAGGTGTTTTTAGATCAATCTGATCTTTAGCAATTTTAATAGAAAGCTGCTGTTCAACAGCATTACTAACATTCTCTTTGGTTATAGCACCGAAAAGCTTACCAGATTCACCAGCCTTAGCTTCAATCTTAACAAACTGCTCATCAAGCTTAGCTTTAAGCTGTTCTGCTTTCTCTCTTCTCTGCTGTGCCTCTTCTTCAAGCTTGCTCTTTCTAACTTCATATTCAGCAAGGGTAAATCTATTAGCCACATGAGCAAGACCTCTAGGTAAAAGAAAATTTCTAGCGTAACCTGGTCTCACTTTTACAAGCTCACCAGCCTTACCTAAATGTTCAACATCATCAACTAAAATTAAATCTAAAGCAGAAGCCATAAGAGAATTTATTTTAACATAATCAAATTTCACAATGGACGAAATATTATTCTTCCTTAATGAAGTTATTTTATCTCTGATAGAATATTTTCCTTAAGTCAATTTTGATTTATCAAAACCTAACTTAAGAGTCCCACAAATTCCTTGATGACTAATGAAACACTTTTACTTATAGACGGTAGCAATCTAGCTTTTAGAATGTTTTTTGCACTAGAAAGAACCAATCTTAGAAACAAGGATGGTGAACCAACTTGGGCTATATATGGGACTTTAAAAGCCCTGTTCGATGCAATGGAAATGATTAAACCCACTTCTATAGCTGTCGCATTCGACTTACCACAGCCTTCTTTTCGGCATGAACTCTATGAAGAGTACAAAGCTAACCGCCCAGATGAAATGCCGGATGATTTAAAAGCACAATGGGGCTGGATCAAAGAAAGTTTTAAAAGATTTCATATTCCAGTTTTAGAAGAGGCTGGCTTTGAAGCTGATGATCTTATCGGCATACTCACTAAAGCAGCTGAAAAAGAAGGCATTAAAACCGTCATATTATCTGGTGACAGAGATCTCTTTCAGTTAATCAGTGATGACGTTAAAGTAGCATCACCACAGCGTGGTGGAGGACTAAAACTCTACAGCCCGGAAGATGTTATCGAAGAGCTAGGCATAAAACCTTCTCAAGTAGCTGATTACAAAGGCATAGCTGGAGATAGCTCTGATAATATACCTGGTGTCAAAGGGCTAGGACCTAAGTCAGCCATAAAATTATTAGAAGATTATGGTGATCTTGACAATATCTATAAGAATTTAAAAAATATCAACCCAGCTAAAGTTCAAGAAAAATTAAAAGCCCAAGAGGATTCTGCAAGATTATCAAAGCATCTTGCGACAATCCTTACAGAGGAAATCCATGCAGGTCAGACAGAAGGATATTTAAAGGCAGCTAAGCTTAACTTACCAGATACTCAATCACTGATAGATTTTTTAAAAGTCTTTGAATTTCATAGCATTTTAAAAAAATTACCAGTACTCCTAAAAAGTTTTAATAATGGTGACTTAGTTAAAGTGAGTATAAATATAGATGAAGAATCTACGGATGGTTCTAATAAAGCATTTGAACAAGTAGATCAAGAAATCAGAAGGTTAGAACTCAGTGCCATTATTATAGACAGCGAAGCAAAGCTTAAAGAACTCAGTGATGAACTTAAAAAAGTTAATATCTTTGCAATAGACTTAGAAACCACTGGATTAAACACTCTCAACTGCAAGATAGTCGGCTGGGCGTTTGCGTTTCATAAAGCAGATACCCGTGATGAAAATATTTACTCTTATTACATTCCAGTTAAGCAGCCCAATGAAATAAAAGAAGTTGAAAATATCACCATAAGTCAGGGTTCATTATTCAGCCAGCACCTGCTTACAGAGAATGAATCTGACGATTCTAAAAACACTACAGCCACTCTAATAAAAGGAAATTCAGAATTATTAAGTCACAGCCTAGTCTTAGAATATTTAAAACCCGTTCTAGAAAATAAGAATCAACTACAAATTATTCAGAATGCCAAATTTGAGCATAAGTTATTTAAGCGGCTTGGCATCGTAACTCACAGTAATTTTTTCGATATTATGCTAGCTAGCTATGTTGAAAATCCAAGTAATAAACACGGTCTTAAACAACAGTCTAAAAGAATACTTCACTTAAGAATGAAAGAAATAGAGGAACTTATCGGCACTGGGCGAAAACAAATAACCTTAGACCAAGTCCCAATGAATGATGTCGCAGATTATGCCGCAGCCGATGCTTTTATCACTTATAGACTTTACCTCTACTATCAAAAAACTTTAAATAAAAAACAATTAGAGCTTTTAAAAAATATCGATTTCCCTTTTATAGAAGTACTTACAGAGATAGAAAGTACCGGCGTAAGCATAGATACTAAATATTTTTCAGAATTATCTATAGAGCTACATCAAAGAATCACGGTGCTAGAAGAAAGCATATTTAAACTATCTGGAAAGCAATTCAATATAGCTTCACCAAAACAGCTCAGTGAAACACTATTTATTGAACTTGGTATCAAAAATGATGGTAAAAAAAATAAATCTGGTAATTTTTCTACCGATCAAGATACTCTTGAAAAACTATTAACAGAGTCAGATCTAAATCCAGAACAAAAAGTCTTAATACAGAAAATCCTTGAATACCGCTCACTAACCAAACTTACGAGTACTTACGTTGACAATCTACCACAGCTTATCGCTAAAGAGACACAGAGAATACATTCTGACTTCAATCAAGTTCTAACCACTACAGGCAGGCTCAGCTCTTCTAACCCTAATTTGCAAAATATTCCCATCAAAACAGAGCTAGGCCGTAAAGTGAGAACTGGTTTCACAACAGCTAATGAAAATAACTTTATAGTAAGTGCTGATTATTCTCAGATAGAGCTTCGAGTATTAGCTCACTTAGCGAATGAAAAAGAGTTAATTAGAGCTTTTCAGAATAACGAAGATATTCATACTCAAACCGCAATTAAAATAATGGATAAAAAGCCAGAAGAAATTACTGCTGATGATAGAAGAATAGGAAAAACTCTAAATTTTGCTTTAGTTTACATGCAAGGAACCTTTGCTACCGCTCAGCAATTGAATATTACAAATAAAGAAGCTAAATACTTTATAGATAAATATTTTGAAATTTATTCTTCTATAAAACCTTTTATGGCAAGCACACTTGAATTCGCTCATGAAAATTCATATGTAGAGAATATCTTTGGTAGAAGAAGATATTTCCAAAATATTAATAGTAATAATAAAATGCTACAAAAAGAAGAAGAAAGACAAGCCTTTAACACCGTCATTCAAAGTGCTGCTGCTGATATTATGAAACAGGCTATGATAAAGATCAAAGCAGAGCTTTCTCAAAATATAAAACCTGAACTTCTAAATGATACTGTTCTTAATGCTTCTGAAAGCTTTAATATTCCAAAAATCATACTCCAAGTGCATGACGAGATATTAATAGAATGTCAAGAAAAAAATCTTAGTTCAGTCCAAAACATACTCAAAGACTGTATGGAGAATATAGTTGAACTGCGAGTGCCATTAATAGCTAATCTTGGCTTTGGTAAAAACTGGCTTGAAGCGCATTAAGGCGAATTACTTAAACAATAAAAATCGTCTATAACGAAATCCGCCTTCAAAGCTAATATCTCATCTAATGGCAGCGTCGAAGTCAAAGCCACCACTTTAGCTCCAGCATTAATTCCAGCGAATATACCAGATTTAGAATCTTCAAAAACAAGACATTCTTGAGGCTTAAAACCAAGTTCACTAGCAGCTTTTAAATATATTTCTGGGTGCGGCTTACTATTTTCTATCATAGTGTCATCTATAACTAAACTAAAATACTTTCTCAAATTAGCTTTCTCTAGGGTAAACTCCACATTAACAGGTGGAGCAGAAGTTCCTATAGCTCTTGGTATATTAAGGCTATCTAAAAGCTCTAAAAATTCTATTAATCCTGGTGCTGGTTTTATAGAATCCCTATAAAGCTCCCTGTAAATAAGTTCTTTTTCTTGAGCGTATTCTTCGACTAATTCATCAGTCAAGCCACTATCAAAGAGATTTAAAAGCCATTCTCTATTCGTTCTGCCATAAATCTTTTCAGCCATATCTTCATCTGTAAGATGAAAACCTTTACTAGAACAGAATTGTTTTAATGCCTTTTTATGAAACTCCGTGTTATAAACAAGGACGCCATCCATATCAAAAATAACAGCTTTAATATCCTTGAAAATTTCCTTAAAAGTTAGGGAATGACTAATTATATTCATATGGGAAAATAATAACTAATGCATGATTAAAAAAGTAAAAGTTTTAAATAAAGATGAATGTGAAAATATTTTCAAGATTATACTTGAGCTAAAAAGCTTTTGGAAATTAAGGAACGAAGATGATCATCCATTTGAGCTGCCTAGATTCACTTTAGGAGCAGTGAGCTATATAGATGCCATAAGCTCCTACCAGAATTATCAAGAAGAAGCTGCTCTGCAGAACCTTTTACTAGAAAAGCATTTAAGTGATTTATATGTAAAAGTTTTGCATGAATTAGAAAAAGCTACTGGAATAGAGTGTGAATATTCTAAGACTAATGCTCTACCTGGGTTTCACATATTTGGTAGTGATATTTATTTCGAAGAAGAAGCTGGTAAATTTCATCACGATAGACAGAATGAATTAATTGACTGGGGAGAAATATGCTACGACCCGATAAAGAATCTCAGCTTTACCTTATCCATAAAGCTTCCCAGTAGAGGGGCTGGATTAATATTACTAGGCGATCAAGTAGAAGTAGAAAATTCTTTTAAAGAAAATAAAGCAGACAGCCAAATTTTAAAAGAAGTCATAGAAAATAGCTTTCAAATGAATACTATTTTCCAAACAAGAGATGATACGCATATAAACTTAAATGAACTTGAGTTTATTAAGTATGAAGAAGGTTATATGTTTATCCACTCTGGAAAATTTACACATGCGATGGCTCCAGCTATAGAAATGTCTCCAGAAGATATGAGAATTACCCTGCAAGGCCATGGAATTTTAGATGAAAAAAGTAATAAATACTTAATTTACTGGTGAGCTATAATTTTAAGCTCAGATGTTTCAAAGCTTCCTAAAATTACTTCGAGGTAATCCCAACCAACAGATATTAAATGGTATTCAACCAATAGTTGAAAAAGTAAATGCTTTTGAAGAAAATATATCTAAATTAAGCGACACTGAACTGCAAGCTAAAACTGATGAATTTAAAATTAAAATTCAAGAAAAAATCAGCGCAACTCCTTTTCAAAAATTACTCGAGGATGATGTGCCTAAATTACCTGGACAATTAAGAACTACCCATGATAAAGCTTTATCAGAGATATTAGAAGAGTTATTACCAGAGGCTTTCGCGGTATGCAGAGAAGCTTCTAAGAGAGTTCTTAAAATGAGACACTATGATGTTCAGCTCATAGGTGGTGTTCAACTTCACAGAACCGGCATAGCTGAAATGCAGACCGGAGAAGGTAAAACTTTAGTATGTACTTTACCAGCCTATTTAAATGCTCTCAGTGGTAGAGGTGTTCATATTATTACAGTAAATGATTACCTTGCTAAACGTGATTCTGAGTGGATGGGTAAACTCTTTAATTTCCTAGGTCTTAGTGTAGGACTTATAGTCTCAGGAAAAAACTCCAAAGATAGGCAGATAGCTTATAGGTCAGATATTACCTATGGTACTAATAACGAATTCGGTTTCGATTATCTTAGAGATAATATGGCAAGCGACATTACAGAGTGTGTTCAAAAAGATTATTATATGGCGATAGTCGATGAAGTCGACAGTATTTTAATCGATGAAGCCCGCACTCCACTTATCATTAGCGGCATGCCAGACAGGCGCAAAAAAGAAATTTACTTAGCGATGAATCAACTCGCTAAACAGCTTAAAAAGACAACTAATGAAAAAGATCTTAGTACAGAGGCTCATTACTTCGTAGATGAAAAAGCTAAAAATGCGATATTAACTGAAGCTGGAATCTCAAGAGCAGAAGAATTATTAAAAGTAAATAACCTATGGGACCCAGAAACTAATCTGGCTCACCATCTTATACAGGCTTTAAGAGCAAAAGAATTATTCGTTAAAGATACTGACTACATAGTACAAGTCAATCCTAAAACTACAAAAAAAGAAGTCATTATAGTCGACGAATTCACTGGTAGATTAATGGAAGGAAGACGCTGGGGTGATGGTCTCCACCAAGCAGTAGAAGCGAAAGAGAATGTAGCAATTCAAGAAGAAACGCTTACCATGGCAAGTATAACTTTCCAAAACCTTTTCAGGCTATATCCTAAGCTAGCTGGTATGACTGGTACAGCAAGCACTGAAGCTGAAGAATTTAAAAAAATCTATAACCTTCATGTACTCACCATTCCAACAAATAGAGAATGTGCTCGTAAAAACTTAAACGATATAGTTTTAAAAACAGAGCTAGCTAAATTTTATTCAATTTTAGTGGAAATCATTGAAGCCTATAAGGTGGAAAGACCTACTCTAGTGGGAACTACTAGTATAGAAAAATCTGAATTACTTGCAAGTATGCTAGATAAACCACTTTATGCGATGCAAATTCTTGAAACTAGAATTAAAAGATTTTTAAATCTAGCTAAAAACAAGAACAAAGAAAGCCTTATAGATAAAGAGTTCTTAAAACTATTAGACAAGCCAGGTAATATCACATTAGAGAAAGTCTCACCATATACAATAAAACTCAGAGAAGATTTTCAAGGTGAGGAGCTGAGTTTCGCTTTAGCTACCATGCTGCAAGCCATTATGGTAGCTGAGGAGATAAAAAAAGGTATTAAATTTTCCGTACTCAATGCTAAACACCACGAAAAAGAAGCTGACATTATTAGACAGGCTGGTAAACTTTCAGCTATCACTATAGCTACTAACATGGCTGGTAGAGGAACTGACATTATACTAGGCGGTTATAAATCTAATGACCATGAAAGCCCAGACTTTAATATAGTTAATTTAGAAGCCCAAGAAAAAGTTAAAAAACTTGGTGGCTTGTATGTCATAGGTACGGAGAGACACGAAAGCAGAAGAATAGATAATCAGCTCAGAGGTAGATGTGCAAGACAAGGCGACCTTGGTTCATCAAGATTCTTTTTATCACTAGAAGATAACTTAATGAGAATCTTTGGTGGGGAGAAGATGATAGGCATAATGAATATGATGAAAGCTGATGATGATATGCCGATAGAAGCTGGGATTATCACTGAAGCCATAAATAATTCACAGAAAAAAGTAGAATCCTATAATTTCGATGTCAGAAAGCATGTTTTACAGTATGACGATGTAGTAAACACACAGAGAGAAGTAGTTTACAGAGAAAGAAGAAAAATTCTTGAAGGTGCTGATATTCATGAAAATATTTTAAAAATGATTAAACTGCATATTGAAAATGATTTATATCAGTACATTAACCCTAAACTCCCAACAGAATTATGGTTTGATAACTCTAATGGCGAGCTGAGTTCAATAGATAAATTAACTGAACAATTGAAAAATGATCTTGGTGAGCAGATATTAGAGGGTATAAACATCAAAGATTTAGCAGAGCAGGGCTTTGAAGCATTAGAAGCAGGTTTACAAGAGACTGCTCTAAAAGCTTATAGTGAGAAAGAAAATATTATAGGGCTTGATAACCTTAAAGAAGCTGAGAGACAAATTATGCTGCATGTTATAGACTCTAAGTGGGTTATGCACTTACAAGCAATGGATTCACTTAAAGAAGGTATTCACCTTCAGGGTTATGGTCAGAAAGATCCTTTAATCGAATATAAGAAAGAAAGCTTTGATATGTTTGAAGATCTGCTACTTGATATTAAGAAGAACACTGTCAGTCTGCTCTTCCATTCCCGCATAGTCGAAAAAGATCAGCACGAACATGAGCATGAAACAGCAGCTTAATTTAAGCGAAGAAGAGTTTATCACTAAAGCTCAAGCTGGTGAAAAAATCATCAGCAATTTCACTTGCCTGCTCTCAGACTTAGATACACCAGTTTCTACTTATGCTAAATTAAGCCAGCATTTTAAAGACTGTTTTCTATTTGAATCAGTACTTGGCGGTGAGAAGCTTGGTAGGTATTCATTTATTGGTGCAAATGCACTAAATAAATTCTCTTCATTTAAAACAGATGATTTTAGTCCATATGATGAAATTGAAAATTTATTATCGAATTATAGTTACAAAAACCTTAGTCTTAACATCCAAGACACTGTCACTCACAACATTTCACAAGAATTAAAATTTTTCCATAAAGGCTTTGTTGGTTTTTTTTCTTTTGAGTCGATACAAAGGATAGAACCTAGCTTAGATTTAAAAGAAAGCCCGCTCCCCGAGTACTTTTTATATTTAGCAGGTAGCCTAATAGTCTTCGATCATGTCGGGCAAAAACTCTATATAATCTCAAATTCGCTCATAGAGAGCTTAGAGACTGAATACCTAAAAAATACTTATCAAAAAAATACTGAAAATATAAACCAACTGATTACAATCATTTCAGAAGAACATCATTTAGAAAAAATTGATAACACTGCTAGTAAGAATACTAAAGAGCAAGAAATTAATAAATTTAAATCTAATAGTTCTGAGAAAGCTTTTAAGGAAATGGTTAAAAAAGCACAGGAACACATTCTTGAAGGAGATATTTTCCAAGTCGTGCTTTCGCAGAGATTTTTCGTTGAAGCTGAGTTAGACGCACTTACTACTTATCGCTTACTCAGAAGCCTTAACCCATCCCCATACCTTTATCTCTTCAATGTAGATCTCAGCCACTTAGATAAAGAGAGCTTCAGTATAGTGGGTTCTTCACCAGAGATGCTAATTAAATCAGAAATTCTCGAAAATGAAAATGGTAAAAATGAAATATGGGCAGAACTTAGACCTATAGCTGGCACCTACAAAAGAGGAAAAAACACTAGCGAAGATAAAATACTTACTGAAAAACTTTTAAAAGACACCAAAGAAATAGCAGAGCATGTGATGCTAGTAGATCTTGGTCGAAATGATCTAGGCAGGGTCTGTGAAAATGGCACTATCCATTTAGCTGAAAACATGGTGGTAGAGAAGTATTCACACGTATTACACAT
Source organism: Candidatus Melainabacteria bacterium (assembly GCA_005110385.1). Classification (GTDB taxonomy): domain Bacteria; phylum Cyanobacteriota; class Vampirovibrionia; order LMEP-6097; family LMEP-6097; genus LMEP-6097. The sequence goes on from DUDT01000018.1 coordinate 59,256, forward strand.
AGTCAGCTCGGTAAAAGGAAAACTTAAAAAGACTATTAATAGCATAGCTCTACTTAAAGCTTGTTTCCCGGCTGGTACCCTCACGGGAGCCCCTAAAATCGAGGCGATTAAAATCATTTCTAAATTAGAGAATGAAGCCCGCGGTCCTTACGGTGGCTGCATCGGCTATATTAATTTAGATGGCACTATAAATGTAGCGATCATGATAAGAACTATTATCCTTGAAAAGCACCAAGCTTCCATACAATGTGGCGCTGGCATTGTCTCAGACTCTTCTCCAGAGTCTGAATATCAAGAAACTTTTAATAAGGCACGGGCGTTAATGGAAGTTTTATTAGCATTAGCTTAGAATAATTAACATTCTCCAAGCATCACGGTACTAGATTAAACCTAATTTACTAAAAAGCACGACAGCAGCAGTTTCCGCCCGGAGAATTCTCTTCCCAAGACTAAGACCTTTAAAATCCAGCTTTTCTAAAGCCTCTACTTCTTCTATACTTAAACCACCTTCTGGTCCAATTAGAAGAGAAAGTTTTTTGACATTTTTTGATTTTTCTTTAACTTCAGCTTCTTCCTTCCCAACTTCACTCAAAGACAGCCTCTCTGACGCAAAAAGCTTAATAGCGTCTTTATCGATTTTCTGATTTAATCTAATAAAATCTTCAAAGCCAATAACTGGATTTAATTTCGCAAATACAGATCCTTCACACTGTTCAGTCGCCGACTCAATAATTTTCAAGATTCTTTCTTGATAGGAATGTTCCTTCAATTTCCTTAAATATTTTTTCTGACTAAACTTAAAGAATACTGGAGTAAATTCCTGAACCCCAAGCTCACAGAGTTTCCTTAACATTAATTCAAAATTTTCATTTTTAATAATCGGCACATAAAAGTTCACATGAGTATCAAGCTCTCTAGGACTCTGTTTCACACTCACTATTTCAAAATCTAATTTTTTCAATATTTTACTGCCAATTTCAGTGAGCAACCTTACTTCATAAATATTACGAGAAAAACCATCTATTAATTCAATATCATTATGAGCTTCATCCTCAGGATATCTTAAAACTTTAATAAGTTGATGAATTAAATTTTGTTTTTTGGTGGTTATAATCTTATTAGATAAATCAATAAGATCGTCTTCTTTATTTATCGCGAATCTGTAAGATCTAACCATAATAACCAAAAAATCATATTACTATGCTTGACATCAAAAAAATTAGACAAAACCCAGATTTAATAAAAGAATTACTTTCTCTGCGAAACCCTCAGTACACAGAAATTCTAAATGAACTGCTAGAAATAGATAAGCAATATCGAGAAAAACTTATAGAAAAAGAATCCTTAGAAGCTGAGCGTAACACCCTTAGTAAAACTGTCGGTCAAAAAAAATCTAAAGGTGAAGATGCTGATAGCGAAATAAAATCTTTAAATGATATTAAAGAAAAACTAAAAATAATTAATGAATTAGAACCTGTTTTAGCTGAAAAACAACAGGAACTTTTATTAGAACTTCCTAATATCCCAAGCTCAGACACACCTTACGGCAAAGATGAAAATGACAATAAATTCATTATGGAGTGGGGAACTAAACCTAGCTTTAATTTTAAACCCTTAGAACATAACGAACTCGGCAGTGCAAGTCAAGAACTAGATTTCGAGAGAGGAGTTAAAATAAGTAAAAGTAGATTTACAGTAGTTTCTGGTAAATTAGCTAAATTAGAACGAGCTTTAATTAATTTCATGCTTGATAAAGCTACAGAAAACGGTTATCAAGAGTACAGTTTGCCAGTAATCGTAAATTCTGAATCGCTCTATGGGACTGGGAATTTACCTAAATTCAAAGATGATCTTTTTAAAATAGAGGGCGAGGAGCTTTATTTAATTCCTACAGCAGAGGTTCCTCTGACTAATCTTCACCGCGATGAAATCCTCAAAGAAGAGCAGCTACCATTAAGGATGACTGCTTATACACCTTGTTTCAGGTCAGAGGCGGGTTCAGCTGGTAAAGATACACGTGGCATCATCAGGCAGCACCAGTTTAATAAAATAGAATTAGTCACTCTCTGTAAAGAAGAGGATGCTATAGCTGAACATGAAAGATTAACGAGTAATGCCGAGTCTATTCTTCAAGCCCTAGAACTGCCTTACAGAAAAGTTCAGCTCTGTGCAGGTGATTTAGGCTTCAGTGCAAGTAAATGCTATGACCTAGAAGTCTGGTTTCCTAGCCAAGAAAAATACAGAGAAATTAGCAGCTGCAGCTGGTTTTCAGATTTTCAAGCGAGAAGAACGCAGATAAGGTTTAAGCGTACTGATGAATCAGGTAAATCAAAGAATGAACTAGTTCATACCATTAATGGTTCTGGACTAGCAGTAGGTAGAACTTTAGCTGCCATAATGGAAAATTATCAGACAGAAGATGGCGAGATAATAATACCTGAGGCTCTTAGACCTTATCTGAAGCAGAGTGCTCTAGTTTAAGTTTGACACTTACAAGAGGTTTAAAACTGAGCTAAATTCTTAATCTCCTGTTAATATTTAAAGTGTATTTATATTAATATGATGAACGGTGGAGCTAACATTTTAGATTTAGATGAAGTAATAGAAGTAGTTCTTGTAAATGCACAAGAGAGATCAGAAGAACCTGTAAGCTTCTGGAAAAAAGTAAGTGAAGAATACCGCACTGAGCAGTATTTTGAGGCAAAGCCCCACTGAATGCAACTACTGATATAATTAGCCTCATGGCTAAACACTATTTAAGCGTAAACGATCTCAGTAAAGATGATTTATACAATTTATTAAATCACTCAGCAGAGTTAAAAGCAGAATTAAAAGCAGGCCACGATCATTCTCATTTACTTAAAGGTAAATCAGTTGGCATGATTTTTGAAAAGCCTAGTCTTAGGACTAGAATTAGCTTTGAAGTAGGTATTAGCCAGCTAGGAGCACACCCTGTACTTCTTAACGCTCAAGAAATTATGATCAGTGGCAGAGAAAGTCGCTATGACGTCGCAAGAGTTATGTCACAGTATTTAGATATGCTGATGATCAGAACCTTTGGGCATGATGTAGTCGAAGAAATCGCCGAGTACAGCTCTATTCCAGTCATTAACGGATTAACAGACTTAGAACATCCTTGTCAGACGCTTGCAGACTTACTTACAGTTAGAGAACACTATGGGACGCTAGATAATCTTAAGATAGCTTATATTGGTGATGGTAATAATACTGCTAGAAGCCTTATGCTAGCGTGCACTAAGCTTGGTATAAAAATCTCTATAGCTTGCCCCCTTGGTTATGAACCAGGAAAAGCCTATGAATCAGAATTCACTCATGTCTGCCACGGTGTTGGTGAAGCAGCTAAAGACGCAGATGTCATCTACACTGATGTCTGGTCAAGTATGGGTCAAGAAAAAGAAGCACAGCTTCGTAAAGAGCGTTTCGCTGGATACCAAGTAAACACTGCTCTACTTCAAGATTTCGCTAAACCTACAGCGATAGTCTTGCACTGCCTTCCAGCCCACAGAGGAGAGGAGATTACAGCAGAAGCTCTTAAAAATCATGAATCTACTATTTTAAGACAGGCTGAAAACCGCTTGCATACACAGAAAGCGATTATGTTATCACTTCGCAATCATTAATGGCACTTAGCACTATTGCCTTAATCTCTACGTTTTATGTCTATCTGGCTTTCAGGAGCTAAATCTAAAACTGTGAGCTTTGTATTTTTATCTAAAGAAGCTTTTATATCTACATTCGAATTATTCGCTAGAAGAATAATGTTGGATTTACTGATAGAAAAGTTTACACCGAGGACGTAAGTAAAAATTGAAAATTTATCACCATTCACCATCTCAACGCTAATAGAGCTATTACTTGGCAAAAACTCCATATAGACTTCGTTTAAATCATTCTGCATAACTATATTCAGATTCAATGGTGACTTTAGAAGTCCGCCGCTAAGATATACTTGGGCTCCCTCAGCACCTAAAATCATCTCCCGAACATCAAGTAAATCATTATGGTCTATAGCAAACCTGCCTTCTTCATTTAAAAAAAATATTTCATCTAATTTTTCAGGAAAGAGCTTAAAAGATTTAGCACCTAAATTTACATCAATTAGTTTTAAATCATATTGTTCTGCAAACTCTTTAATTTTGTCTACATTATTTTTTGCAATTGAACGAGTATAAGGTGAATAAGGATGCTTGCGAAAAGTTTCTAAATTAAGCTTAAGCGACTTATTTAAACGAACAGCTAAGATATTTGCTAAGACCGTCTCGGGTAAAGCCTTTATCGATTCTTTAACTTTCTCAAGATTAATAATCTGATCTTCATTACCGTCTAATTTATCTAATAAAAACTCAAGATCAATAATAAGATTTTGGGAATATTTATTATCTTGTATTAGACTATCCCAAAAGCTAACAGCTTCTTTATAATCCCTATCGTAAATTCCAAGATGTATTTTCCCATCAGGTTTTTCTAAAACCATTTTTGTAGATATCTGTTTAAAAGGAAATTTTCCCTCGGCTTTCTCATCCCATGCTTGAGAATCAGCTTGCTCAGCAATTTCGATTAAATTTTCAAATATAGATTTAACCGATTTAGAATTCATAAATACAACATCGGCAGTGAAAATTAAATTTAGCTTAAGGGAACAGTGAAATTAGCAATTTCCTCGCAAATTTTAACAGTCCGTAATGAAAAACAAAGTTTTTCATTACTTCCTTAAATCATCTATACTAGGGATGTTAAAATCATAATCTTATGCTTCTTCAGGCTACAGATCTTACTGTTAATTTCGGCACTCACCAAGTTCTGAGCGGAGTAAACCTGAGAATTACCAACCAAAGTAGAATTGGGCTTATCGGCGTCAATGGTGCTGGTAAATCTACCTTACTCAAATGCCTCACCCAAGAAATGATTCCGCAACAAGGCAGCGTAACTATCTCTCCACACGTTCATATACAGTGCCTCACTCAAAACCCAGAGCTAACAGCGACAAATACACTTAAAGAAGAACTCTATGGAGTATTTACAGAAATTATCGCATTCAAAGAAGAAGAAGCTGAGATATTAAATAAGCTAGAGAATCTATCTGGTGAAGAATTCGACGAAGCAATACTTAGATTAGGTTTCCTGCAAGAAAGGCTGGAACACTTAGATGTCGGACGCATAGATGAAAAAATAGGTCGAATGATCACTGGCTTAGGATTCACTCTAGAAGAGCTAGATAGACCAGTAGGGAAATTCAGTGGTGGCTGGCAGATGCGTATCAATTTAGCCAAAGTGCTTTTACAAGAAGCAGATGTAATATTAATGGACGAGCCGACTAACCACTTAGACATGGCTGCCTGTGAGTGGCTTGAAGATTTTTTAAAAAATTATCCTAAGGGTATACTGGTCGTTTCGCACGATAGAAGATTCTTAGATGAAGTAGTTACAGAAATAGCTGAATTAGAGAGAGGCGAACTCACTATGTATTCAGCTAACTATACTCAGTACCTAGAACAGCGCGAAGCGAATCGTGAAAGGCAGGCTGCCGCAGCTGAAAGGCAGAGGAAAAGCTTAGAAGAGCAGAGAGCTTTCGTAGACAGGTTTAGAGCAAGTGCTACAAAAAGTACACAGGCGAAAAGTCGTGAAAAACAGCTGGCTAAAATAGAAATTATTGAAGCCCCTAAAGGTGAACTCAAAAAATTATTCTTTAAATTTCCATTCCCAAATCCAAGTGGCAGAGAAGTTTTAAAAATCAGCAACCTCACTAAAGCCTTTGGTGATCACGAATTATTCTCCAAAGTAAACGCAGATATAGAATGGAGCAAAGAAGAACCTCAGCGTATTTTTATATTAGGAGAAAATGGCTGCGGGAAAACCACTTTATTTAAAATATTAATGGGCTTAGAAACACCTACTGAAGGCTCTATCTCATTTGAAGAAAGAGTCGTCTTGGGTTACTATGCACAGCATCAGCTTCAAATACTAGATCCCGAGAAAACAGTACTAGAAACATTAGAAGAAGCCATGCCACCGACACAGCGTGGAGAGATTAGAAGCATATTAGGACGCTTCCTCTTTAGTAATGATCAGGTATTTAAAAAAGTAGGTCTTATCAGTGGTGGTGAAAAAGGTAGATTAGCGATGGCTAAATTAATGGTGACAGGTCCGAACACATTATTACTCGATGAACCGACTAACCATTTAGATATGCCGTCTCAAGAAGCAGTAGAGAACGCCCTAAAAAGCTATGAAGGAACTGCTATTTGCATATCGCATGATCGATATTTTATTAATAACCACGCCACACAAATCTGGGAATTTCATAATGGCAGAATGATAGTATTTAAGGGCTGTTATGCAGACTATCTTAAAAAAAGAAAAGCTCTTATCGAAGAATCTCGCCTAAAAACTGAAAAAGAAAATGCTAAATCTTCTAGCACCGTTAATGAAGAGCAGATACCAGCAGGCTTACAACACATACAAGACCGTAAACAATCTAAAGATGAACAGAAACGATTAAAAAATTTAGAAAAGAATTTAAAAAATCTTGAAGCTCAAAAAGAAAATTTAGTAAAAGAACTAGCTAATCCAGATACCGCAAAAGACTTTCTTGCTTTAGAAAAACTCACAAAAGAACTAGAAACTGTCGAAATTAAAATAACTGAAACCTCTACTGAATGGGAAAGTTTAGCAGAAAAAGTGGAAATTTAAGCATGCTCATCACTCAAGAAGATCTTATTTTATCAGCAGAAAAAGAACTAAAAGAAACTTGGGAAAAATTCGAAGAAATTCGTAATCATAACCAAATAAAAGTTTTAAAAGCATTCCAAACAGTAGGTATTCAGAATGTACACTATGGATGGGTAACTGGTTACGGCTATGATGATCTTGGTAAAGATAAACTAGATGAGCTTTTCGCCACATGCTTCAACACAGAAGCTGCGATAGTCAGAAACCAATTAGTATCGGGCACTCACGCTATTAGCTGTGCTGTATTAGGAAATCTCTCATCTGGAGATGAACTGGTGGCTGTTACGGGTAAGCCCTACGATACCTTAAATAGTGTGTTTCAGAGTTTTCAAGAAAAATATAAAATCAAATATTTTGAAGGCAAAGATAAACTATCACCTAATACTAAAGTCGCTCTGATACAGAGATCCAGAGGCTATGAATGGCGAGATAGTTATACATTAGCCCATATTAAAACCCTTATTCAAGAAATAAGATTAAAGTCTCCTTCAGCCGTTATTTTCGTAGATAACTGCTATGGCGAATTCACTCAAATATTAGAGCCCACAGATATCGGCGCCGATATTATCGCAGGCTCTTTAATTAAAAATCCTGGTGGCGGCATCGTTGCAGCTGGTGCTTATATCGCCGGCAAAAAATCCTGCGTAGAAGCCGCTGCTGATGTACTAACCGCCCCTGGCATTGGTGTTCATGGCGGCTGCAATTTTGACCAGAATAGACTTATGCTTCAAGGATTTTTTCTTGCGCCATCGGTAGTCTGTGAAGCATTAAAGGGCATGAGCCTTGCAGCCAAAATTTTTACAGATGCAGGATTAGAAAGCATCCCAGAATACTCCGCTGACAGGAATGATGTAATACAAGCCATAAAGTTTAATGATCCAGAAAAATTAATTAAATTCTGTGAATTAGTACAGAAAAATAGTCCAGTAAATTCCATGTTCAGCCCAATTCCAGCTGATATCTCTGGATATCCAGATCAAGTCATCATGGCATCTGGCTCTTTCGTGGAAGGCTCCAGTATAGAGCTTTCGGTAGATGGTCCCATGCGCCCGCCTTATATAGCGTATTTCCAAGGAGGACTTAGCTACGCACATACACGTTATGTTATTAGCGAAATATTAAAATACATTTAAGGCAACCCTATTAGCAAGGATTTCATCAATTTGGCGCTGAAGATAAGGATCTTGCTCAGTAGAACCAATAATAGAATTTCGACTATTTTCGATCACTTGAATAGAATTTTCGATACTGGTTCTCTTGGTTTTAAAGAGTTCAAGCTTTTTCGGATCTAATTTATCACCCTTCGATAATTCATCTAGGATCAGTGTCGTATAAGAATCCAACCTAGACTGATAATCACTAAGTATCTTTTGTTCACGATCTTGCTTATTCTCAAACTGCTTCAATGGTGCACTGCGCAAAGCCTCTACCATATTATTAACAATAGATAGACTACTTGCTTGAGAAGCTTCAACAGTAACACCTAAAAATTTACCAAGATTAGAAATTTTTTGAACCGAAGATTTAAATTCAAGATCATGAAGCCTACTCTTCGGATCCACAGTGATTCTCTCTAGCTGATTATTCTGTTTAAAATTCTGTAAACCGTCTAAAGCTTTGTCTGATTGAAGAATTTCAAAAAGTTCCAGGGCGACCCTCTTGTCTATTTTATAATCTCGAATTAAGCTAAAACTCAAGCGTAAAATCTCTAAACTGTCATTAGAATTATTCGCAGCAGCCTTCATCTGCTCAGCAAGTTTTTCTTGCAAGCCGATGTTTAGTGAAGAAACTGTTAGCTGAGTATTTTGTAAAAGATCCAAAACAGGGTTTGCAATATTAGTACTAGCTAATTCAGCGTAAGCAACTGCTATTCCCAAAGATAATTTAGAATCTAAAAGATAACGCAAGAATTGCCTTTCTTGCTGAGAATCTAAATCAAGCTTAAATCCACTATCCATGGCATTAGCCTTTGAGACCGAGCCTTGCTTAGCAAAATGCAGAAGAATTTTTGCAAATAAAAGATCTTCATGTAACTTGTCATCAGCATCTACAAGGTAATCAAAAAATCTACCTTGGTTAATTTGACTTAGATCTGCCACCGAATATTTACTTTTCTCTAAAAAGGCAAACTTATCAGAACTAGCATCAAACGTAAATAAATCTAAATAAGCATTAGCAAAATCAGCGGACAATTTAGTATCAGCTAAGTAACTAAAGAACTGTGTTTCTCCATTCACACCCAAACCCAAACCACGACTACTTTCCAATACTGTAATCTTTTCAGAATCACCATTTTGAATAAAATTAGATAAATTAGTGACATAAAGTATATCTAAGTCAGTTTTATGTTCCTCATCAACTAAATATTCCAACAAAGTCTTTTGATTTTTTTTATCATAAGAGCTTATTAGATACTTGTTATTCTCTAAATAAATCATTTTCTCAGACTCTGATCCTAGATTTATTAAGTCCACATAAGTAGAAGTTAGATCAGCAGAAACTTTATTATCCATGATGTAGTTCAAAAGCTGCTTCTCTTGGGTTTCACTCAAAGATAATACTGAAGTTTCTTCCAAAATACTCAATTTAGAGAGTAGAGAAAATGTTTCAGGCTGCTTTTGATTAATTACAGCATTCTCATCAGCCAAATAATTCAAAACTTTAGTTTGAACAGTTGCATTAAGTGAACTAATCGCATATTTATTATTATCAATAAAATCTAATTTCTCATTACCCGCTTGAGAATTAAGTAGAGTTAAATATGTTGCAGTAAAATCTAGAGAAACTTTATTATCTAAAAAATAATTGAAAAATTTCATTTCCTGTTCCTTAGTTAAATCTAAGTCACGTGCTCTTGATAAAATATTTATACGTTCATCATCTTGTTGTGTTAATAAAACTCTTATAGTATCAGTAAAAACAGTGTCATTCTCTGTTAAATTATCTAAGTCCAATAAATAATTTAATACTTTTTCTTGTGTAACTGCATCAGAAGAGCTAATTAAGCATTTATTTTCAGATAAATATTTTAGTTTTTCATCATCAGCACCAGAACTTATGATATCAAGGAATGAACCTATTAAATTAACTGAAACATTACGATCAGCTAAATAAGATAAAAATTGCTGTTCCTGTTCAGCGCTAAATTCAGTTTTACGATTTTGTTCTAAAATATTTAGCTTAGTCAAATCACCACGCCTAGCTAATCTTAGATATGTTTTAGCAAAAGAAACATCATCATCAGTAAAATTTGCAGAATCAATAACATAATCAAAAACTTTCTGTTGAAAATCTTTGCCAATTTCTGAAATTTTAAATTTATTTTCAGCAAGAAACCTAAGTTTATCCGAATCAGCATTAGACTTAACTAAATTCATGTAAGTTTTAGCAAAATCTACTGAAACATCTTTCTCAACTAAAGCCGCTCTCCACTCATTTCTAGTTTCAATATCCATCTCCACTAAATTACCTTGAATTAAAAGATCTAATTTAGCTCTATCTCCCTGTTTCAATAAAGTATTAAAAACACTAGCAAAAGAAAGACTAACTCCAGAACGGTTCATAGATAAAGATTTTAATAATTGGTCTATCTGCACTTTATTAGTAGTATCTGTCATCGCTAAATACTCTAAAAATAAACCTTCTTTTTCATTCCCCAAAGAACGTTTTCGTACTAAATCTAAGATCTCTATACCTTTTTCATCAGCACTTTTCATAAAAGTAATTAACTTACTCGTAAACCCAATATCATTTACCGTTACTTCATCAGAATCTTTTAAATAGTCTATGATTTTCTGTTGCTTAGCCACATCTAGACTAGAGATGATGTATTTATTAGCTTCTAAGAAATTAATTTTATTCTCATCAGCACCATGTTGAATTAAAATCAGGTAAGCGTCTGCGACTGTATTTGAAACAGCAGCGTCATTAACATACTCAAGGAATTTATCTTCTTGATCTACATTTAATTCAATATCGCGTCCTTTATCTAAAAGTTTTACACCCTGATCATCACCAAGTTCTAAAAGATGAATTAATTTCTCCGTGAAAGAGAGATCTGAATCTGTCAATTTTCTAGAATCTTGTAAAAAATCAAATATTTTATTCTGCGTCACCTCATCATATTTCGAAATAAGATATTTATTAGTTTCAATAAAATTAAGCTTCTCTGTATCTTCAGTAAACATTTTTAAATAATTCTGAGAAAACTTCACGGATACCTCATCATCACTTAAGTAATTTAAAATCTGTTGTTCTTGATTTGCATTTAAGTCTAATCTACGGCCTTGCTCTAAAATCTTTAATCTATCGATTTCTCCTTCCTGGGTAAGGTTTAAAACAGTCTCTGCAAAGAGTATATCCTCCTTAGTAAGGTTATTCTCATCAAGTAAACTTTCAAAAATCTTAGCTTGAGCTTCACCATTACAAGCTGCTAGTAAACCTTTATTCTTATCCAGAAAATCTAGCTTTCCTTGATTTCCTCCTGAACCCAAAATATCAAGATAGGCTTCAGCGATATGAGAGTCTATCCATAAATAACTAATAAACTGCTTTTCTTGATCAGCACCTAAATTAAAATTTTTTATTTTATCTAAAACCGCTAATTTATCTCTGTCACCAATTTCTATAAAATACTGAACACTACTTGCTTTAAGTAAATCATTTTCGGAACTATTTGTCGAATCTAGTAAACAAGTCTGTAATTTCTTTTGATCATCTTCTTGCATGCGAGAAATTTCATATTTATTAGTCTCTAGATAAATTAGCTTTTCTATATCACCAGTAGAACTAGCTATATCCATAAAGCTCTCTGCTACGGTTGCTGAAACCAACTGATTTAAAATTAACTCAAGGAATTTATCCTGATCATCCTCTGTTAAATTAAGTTCACGCCCAGTTATTAAAACATCGACTTTATCTCTCTTCCCTGCTTTAATTAAATTAATTAAAGCCTTCGTAAACGTAGTATCATCTTCTGTTAAATTATCGGCATCCAACAAAGAAGTAAAAATCATCTGCTGATCAAGAGTATTTTGAGCAGAAATTACATATTTATTATTTTCTATAAATTCTATTTTTTCGAACCCTACATCACTCGTAGCAGCTATCAAAAACGCAGCAGCTAAATTTGCAGAAACATCAGAATCTAAAAGGTAATCTTTAAGCTGAGCCTTAGATTTGTCATCTAAATCCATTGCACTAGCTTTATGTAAGGTTGCTAATTTCTCTTGATTGTTTTGTTGCTCTAATAACTTAGCAACTTGTGTAAAATACGAGTCCGTAGCTAAATTAATATCAGAACTAGGCTCATTTACTAATTCAGCAAAAGGCTCTAAAACTACAGGATCTGTAAAAAGACACTGATTTACATCAAGATTAAACTCTTCTATAATAGACTCGTTTACGTCAAGATTAAACTCTTCTTCTATAGACTCGCTTACAATCGGGCTAAACTCTAAAATCAAGGGCGCCAAAGCATTACCCGAAATCACAGATAAATTAGCATCATACAGAGAATTTTCAAAATCCTCTAATATATAATTATTTGGGTATAAAACATCAGTAAGACTGATGCCCTCATTGCTTATATCCACACCTAACACACTCCGAATTTATTAAAGCAAAATATCTTTAATAAATCGTTAACGGCAATATTATCTTAAATACTGAGCTAAATCAGATCATCAAATTACCTGCAAAGCTTTAATTATCTGCATACGTTTAGTTGAAAATTCATTTGCCTGCCTTAATATCTCAGAAAGATTATCTTGGTCAGACTCTAAAGTCTTACCCTCCTTCAATAGTTTCTGGTTATTAGAAGATAATAATGCCCATGCTTTTTGAGACCATTCTTTTGGGTCACTAATGCCAAGTTTAATATATTTTATAAAAAGCCTCTCAAAGCGATTAACATGAATACCAATACCTGTAACTGGACTCACTATAAAATTAATATCATCATTACCTTCTGTTCCATTTAAAATATGTTGATTAAATTTATTAACTCTTTCTCTAGAATTATTCACCAATTCTTCATCTTGGGCAATCATTACATAACCCTCTGAAATTAAAATCATCACTGCCTGCACTAAACTCCTCATACTGACTTTGTCTTCTTGAAGTAAAATCTCCAATTCAGATAAAGTGAAGATCTGATGTTTAGTTAAGGCTGCCATTAAGGGAACAAAGACCGCTTCTTGAATACTGGCTCCAAGAAGACTGCTCTTAACCTTAGAATTCACATCATTTTTATTTACTACCAGTAAAATACGAATTTTCCTTAATTCCTTTAACTGCTCGTGTGCGGAAATCTTTCTAGCACCCTTAACCCAGTAATCGCGCCTAAATTGCCTATTTACAATAAAATCACGCACCGATTCCCTGAAATCATCATCAGGGATCTCTTTTAGAAAATTCTGCTGTTCTTGAGTTAAATGCAAAGCATGAATATGATCAGAATAAGAAGCAGAACAAACAAAACTTAATTTAGCAGGCTCCAGTAATTTAACCATTTCAGCAAAATAATTCGGTCGCCAAGAGCGATTAAAATACTCGTGTGCAAGGTAACGCTGATTTTGCTCCTTTACTCTCTTGAATTTATCTACAATCGATGGATTCGCTTTCAAGAAACTAGGATTCACTTCTAAGAGTGTACTAACAAAATCAAACGCAGTATTAACCCGTGACAATATACCGCGCCCCGGTGCAGCCATAACTTCAGCATGTTCAGAAAGGAGATGGCGAACCGGTGCCATTGCTGACCAACCTGGTTGAGTATTATAACTAATATACAGAACTCCACCAATATTTAGCTTTCTACGAAGAAAATCCACGATAATAGCTTGATTTTCTTCAGAGACCCAACTCCAGATACCATGCAAGCAAATAAAATCAAAATTTGGCAAATCATCTCTAGAACAGAAGATCTCAAAAGAATCGTCATAAAGCTTAGGTTCAGCTCCTGAAACTGAAGCTAAATCTTTAGCAAATGCTGCATGAGATGGGTTAAAGTCAGTACCATACCATTGAATACTAGAACCAGCTGCATGAATATTGACAGAGACTCCTTGCCCGAAACCAAGTTCACAAGCTGTAGAAAAGCTAGGATAAGCCTGACCAGAAAATAAAAAAGCTAACTTTACTGCTAATGGATTCAGATCTGAGTAATATCCGAATGTATAACCAATATCAGCAATATATCCAGCAGTCCAATCTGACATAGTAAAGATCATACCCAAAAAAAACATAAAATTTTCAATTCGCAAGAATATATGAGAAAATGAATAATAGTTTGATAGTAGCAGAAAATATATCCAAATCCTTTTACGAAGCTGATGGACGAGTGCATCTAGTATTTAGTCACCTTAGTGTAAAAATTGACCCTGGTAGTTTTACTATTATTTTCGGAGCTAGTGGCTCAGGTAAATCGACTTTCCTTAATTTAATCAGCGGTATAGATACCATAGATACTGGTTCATTATTAGTCGGAGACATAGATCTAGCCATGGTTTCTGAAAATGAAAGAACTTTATTTAGAAGAAAAAATGTGGGACTTATATTTCAAAGCTATAACCTAATACCGACACTTACAATAGAGGAAAATATTTTATTTCCTCTTGAACTAAATGGTACTAACACCCCGGAGAATATTGAATTCACACTAGCTATGCTAAAGACCGTAGGCTTAATTAATCGTTTAAAAGACTTCCCAGAAAAGCTTTCTGGTGGTGAGCAGCAACGAGTCGCTACAGTCAGAGCACTCGCTCATAAGCCTATCTATCTACTTGCAGATGAACCTACCGGAAACCTAGACCAAGAAACTGCTGAAATAGTAATGAATCTAATTCAAACTCTCAGAGAAGAATATAAGCCTACTACGATATTAGTCAGCCATGATCAGAATCTTAAAAAATATGCTGATAGAATTTTATATTTAGAGAATAAGCATTTTATCTCTTTAGAACATATTTAAGGGAAGACTCTGCTTTGTTAACTAAATCACTTTATCTTTCAAGTATTAGATTCTTAACTAAGAATATTTGGCAATTCGCCTCTTTAATAACTGGCATAGTTCTTTCAGTAGCGATTATCACCGCCACTGATCTAGCTATAGAATCTGCTAAAAAATCTTTTGAACTTTCGACTGAAATTATAAATGGAAAAGCCACTCACCATATTATCAATAATTCAGGAAAGATAGATGAAGAGCTAGTTATAAATTTAGAGAATAAGTACAAACTCACAGTAACTCCAATCATCGAAGGTTTTGTCACAAAAAACAATCGTTTACTCAAAGTAATTGGCATAGACCCTTTTAGTGATATAGCTTTTAGAAATATTTTCAAAGAATTTAATTCAAGAAAACAATATAATCCCTCAGCTTTTATCAATAAACTAGAAGGTTTTTTTACCACGAAGCATACCGGAGATAAGTTTAAAATTCTACCTGGTGACCCTTTCCTGATAGATCAAAACGACGAGACCTACCACTTAAAGCTTTACGGCATAATTGATTCAGACAACGATCCTGCTAGTGCGTCCCTTGACAATCTTCTATTCATGGATATTTCTACTGCTCAAGAGTTATTAAAGTTACAGAATTATATAAGCAGAATAGATTTAATTCTGAAGCCAGAAGAGGAGAATGAATTAAAAAATATACTCTTCACCATAGATCCTAGTTTAGTTTTAATTAAATCTTCAGAACGCAATCAGGCTCAAGAGTCTATGACTAAATCTTTCAACGCAAATCTTAGCGCTTTAAGTCTTTTAGCTATGCTAGTTGGTATCTTTTTAATTTATAATACGATGACATTTGCTGTTCTTCAGCGTCGCAAAATATTTGGCTTCCTCAGAACAATCGGCGTCAATCAAAAAGAAATCTTTTCTCTAATTATATTTGAATCACTGTTATTTGCCATAATCGGTTCACTGATAGGTATAGGGTTAGGTTACTTACTCGCAAATGTTCTGTTAAGTTTTATCGTAAGAACTATTAATGATCTTTACTTCGTTTTACAGGTAAGTCAGATAAATATCAGTAATATAACATTCCTCAAAGCTGGATTAATAGGTGTATTTGCTGCATTATTATCAGCTTTAGTACCAGCTTACGAAGCAAGTAACAGTCCTGTCACTAAAGTTCTGAAGAATATAGATATCGAAGAAACAGTCAAAAAATATCTTCCCAAGTTAAATATCGCAGGCTTAATTTTAATTTCTTTCTCTTTGCTATTATTCATGATTTTTGAAAAAAATATTTCAGCTTGTTTTTTCGGTTTATTTAGCATGGTTATTGGCTTCAGCTGCTTTATACCATTTCTCACCTATCATAGCGATTGTATTTTAGAACCACTGTATAAAAACACTTTTGGCTTAGCTTCTTTAATATCACTCAGAAGCCTCAAGAAAAATCTTAGCCGCAATGCAGTAGCTATCTCAGCACTTACCGTAGCTA
Source organism: Candidatus Melainabacteria bacterium (assembly GCA_005110385.1). Lineage (GTDB taxonomy): Bacteria > Cyanobacteriota > Vampirovibrionia > LMEP-6097 > LMEP-6097 > LMEP-6097. Next base: position 75,463 of record DUDT01000018.1, read on the forward strand.
TTTCTCTATATCTTTCACTAGATATCGCCATTAATAGTTTCCGCAACACTGTAGAAGACTGGCTTTCAGCTTCTTTATTTGCAGATATTTACATATCCACTCCAAAACAAGTGTCACATCGCAACCATCTAATACTAAATAATAAGGTAATAGAATTCACAAAAAGCTTTCAAACTCAAGATCTAATGGGCATTAGTGAATATCACCTGCGAGATGTAATAGGTGAATATGGCTCTACTAGAGTCGCAAGCATAAATTCTCTACCTATAGTAAAAAATTCTTTTACCTTTAAAGAATCTACTGAAGATATTTGGAATAAATTTGATAGAGGTAGAGGTATTATAGCTTCCGCTCCTTATGCCTACAAACATAAAATTAAATGTAACGATAAAGTAAAACTTCATACAGATAAAGGATTACAAACATTTACCATTTTAGGAATATTTAGTGATTACAGTTCAGACCAAGGTCTTTTAATGATGCATCAAGACCTATATCGTTCACTATGGGAAGATCCTAGTTTAAGCTCTCTCGGTATTTTCTTAAAAGAGCCTACCGAAACAGAATTAAAGAAGCCTAAGGAAAATAAAATCTATCTGCTAAGCAACAAAAAAAGCAATCCAAAACTAGATAAAATAAAAAATTATATCGAAGCTTATAAAACTGAAGCTGCCAATGTGAAACTTTCGCCAGTATTCTTCGAAATACGCTCAAACAAAGAACTTCTCAAAGAATCTTTAGAAATTTTTGATAGAACATTCAGAGTAACATCAGCATTAAAAATCATCGCTGTTTTGGTAGCAGCTTTTGGTATATTCAGTGCTTTACTATCACTAATTATTGAAAGAGAAAAAGAATTCGCTCTTTTGAAAGCTTTAGGAATGTCTAAACAAGATATTCAAAAGTCAATTTCTTTACAAGCTTTTACCATGGGTTTACTTTCCAGCATTTTTGCTATACCGCTTGGCATTGCTTCAGCTTGGGTAATGATTTTCGTTATAAATCACCGCTCCTTTGGCTGGGATATAAATTTCTCACTCGATTTTAAAAGCATATTATTCGCAGCTCTAATATCAGTAACAGCAGCCTTAATAGCGGCGATCTTTCCAAGTCAAACTCAAGCCAAAGTCTCACCGAGGGAGCTAGAAAAGGATGAAGCATTTTAGATGAAGAAAAAAAATTCTAAATTACCAATAGTTTTAATATCTAGCTTAGTACTCATTCTCGTATTTTTAAGCTCTAAATTCTTTTCAAATACATCTTTTAATGAAAGACATTTTAAGCTCCAGAAACCTAGCGAATTACTTAAGCATGAAGAAATAGACACTAAGTTTGCCAAGGCATTGGATCCCTATGATTTCAATTTCCCCCAAGATCATGGTAGCCACGAAGAATTTAAAACTGAATGGTGGTATTATACTGGAAACTTAGAAGATGCTAATGGTCACAAATTTGGCTATCAATTAACTATCTTTAGGAACGGATTAGAACCTATTTTTGATGCAGAAGCTAAGAAAAACGTCTTAAATAATTGGCAAACTAAGCAAATCTATATGGCTCACTTTGCTATTACTGATATTAACAATAAAAAATTCTATTCTTTTGAAAAACTAGGCAGGGAAAGCTTAGGGCAAGCAGGTTCTAGAGCTAACCCTTATAAAATCTGGGTTAAAAACTGGTCCATTCAATCAAGCCCTAAAGCTACTACTGAAAATATTTTCCCCATAATCCTTAGAGCTCAAGACAAGAATGTAAGCATGAAACTAAATTTAAAACCAGTTAAACCAGTTACATTACAAGGTCTTGATGGTTTAAGCCAGAAAAGCAGTGGCGCTGGCAATGCTTCATACTATTATTCGATCTCAAAATTAGCTAGTAAAGGAAAAATACAAATCGGCGATCAGGTATTTAGAGTTAAAGGGTTTAGTTGGCTAGATAGAGAATTTAGCACAAGTTCGCTTGGAGGTACTTTAGTTGGCTGGGATTGGTTCGCTTTACAATTAGAAAATAATGTCGAGCTAATGTATTACAGACTTAGGGATCAAGAAAACAATACGGATATAGTACACAGTAGTGGCGTTATAATAGATGCGGCTGGTGAAAAACATCCATTTACAGCACAAGATATAATTCTTAACAGTACAGAAAAATTTAAAAGTAAATACAGTGGTGCTGAGTATCCAATTTCATGGACTATGGAAATTCCAAAGCTAGGTCTAAAAGTTAAAATTAAGCCTCTCCTAAAAGACCAGGAGCATCAAAATAATTATCCTTACTATGAAGGTGCTATAGAAGTTAACGGCGAGTTTAGTAAAAATAAAATCACAGGCAAGGGCTATATGGAATTAGTAGGATATTAATCTATGGCTATTAAAATCGGCACGGACCTCTGTGACCCTAAAAGAATAGAAAAAATTCTCAGACGTTACGGTAAAAAATTTATCGCCCGTATACTCACTACAGAAGAACAAGACTATTTAGAGTTTGGCTTAAATCAAAAAAATTTAAAACCCTCTATCAATCATCGAATTGCAGCTAGATATGCTGCAAAGGAAGCTGTAGCTAAAGCACTTGGCACGGGCATAGGAAAAGAAATTAGCTTTCAAGACATATTAATTCTTAAATACGAAAATTCCTCTGCTCCGTATGTCAAACTAATTAACAACGCTGCTAAAGTCGCAGAGAAATTAGGTCTTAGTAAATGGGATATATCGATCAGTCATGAAAAGACTATGAGCATAGCAGTGGTAATAGGTTATAGCGAAAATAATTAAGAAAAAGACTAAATTTAAAATACTTATTATTCGTTTAAGCGCACTTGGGGACATTGTTCATAGTTTCCCTGCATTAAAATATATAAATGCAAATCTAAAAGCTAATGATTTAAATTACTCTATAGATTTTCTAATTTATGAAAAATTTCAAGACCTTCTATTAGAGCTTAATTTTATAAATAAAATTCATACCCTGAAAGATAAAAAATTCAGCACCATCATCAACACTATTGGAGATCTTATTAAGGAAAAATATGATTATGTCATAGATTTTCAGGGACTGCTTAAAACTAGTTTTATCAGCTTATTCTCTCTTGCTGAAAGAAGAGTAGGCTTTGCAGAACCTCGCGAAAAAATAGCTGGATTACTTTATGATATGAAATTAAAACAGCATTCTATTTGGGATAAGAATTTTCATGTAGTTGAACATAATTTAAAATTAGCGAATTTTTTCCTGACAGAATTTTTTTTCCATGAATTCTTTCAAGGTAAAATCCTAGAAACATATAAACCTAAAAAGATTTTACGCTCTGCTAAAAATACCCCACTAAGAAAAGTAGTACTCATCCCCTGCACGACTTGGGAAACTAAATTCTGGTCAGAAAACCACTGGGTAAGCATCATAGAAAAAATCAGCGTAGAATTTCCAGCAGCTAAATTTTATCTCACTGGCATTCCTGCCGAAAAAGTTTACTTGGAATCCATTATCCATGAGTTACTACCACATAATTATCAAAAATGCACATTAGTCTTAGACAAAGGACTTACTGGTCTAAGAATGTTCTTTAAAGATGCCGATCTAATACTGGGAGTAGATACGGGTCCATTACACCTCGCTGCAGATACTCTCTATGATTCAGACTCTGCACAAATAATTGGAATCTACGGACCAACTTCCGCAAAACGCTCTGGACCATATAGCTTTGATTATCTTAGCTATGATGAAATCTATAACTGCACTGCTAGCCACAAAAGAACCTTTAAAAAAGATGGTGGCTCTATGAATAAAATAAGCCCTGAAAAACTTTTTGAAAAGCTTTTAAGTATAGGGTTTTCACGTTAAGTAAAATCAAGCTCTGAGGCTATGCAGCAGCTTAACCATGATAAACTTAGCTCTAATGGACTTTATTTTCGTTCTGCTTAGCATACTGGTTATAACATTACTTATCGTGGTGCATGAATTCGGACACTTTCTTGCAGCTAAGCTTTATGGTTTTCAGACGCCAATATTCGGTATAGGTATGCCTTTTGGACCATATATAGAAATATGCAAAAAATGGGAGACTAGATTTCGCTTCTACTTTCTGCTTATCGGCGGCTTTGTTGCGATACCTGAAACCCATGATGAAACTAGTGAAGAAACTCTTCAAGAGCTTGATGATTTAAAGCCTTTTCGCAAATTTCCAGTATTACCAAGAGCAGTAGTTGCCGTTGCTGGAGTAGCTTTTAATATCATATTTGCATTTTTACTTGCTGTAATCATGGCTATCAGCATTGGTTTACCTAAAATAGTACCTAGTACAGTGATAAAAGGTTTCACGAGTGATACTTCCGCAGCTAAAATATCCGGATTAGAAATTGGTGATAAAATCTTATCTATAAACGGAATCGCTATCAATACTGGCACTCAGATGCAAAGTAAAATTGCAGAATTTAAAGATCAAGACATACAAATCAAACTAGCTAATAAAGATAAAATTTACTCAGTTCACTCAGAAGGCGTTATTGGAGTACAACTCGGTTACGAAAAAGAATATATAAAATCTGAAAATATTTTTAGTGCTATTTTCTCAGGGTTAAAATTCACCATCAGTGCGACTTTAATGATGATCTTTTCAGTTTTTGCCATTTTAGCTTCTCTTTTAGCTAAAGCCTTAAGTGTATTTGGTCTTCACTTAGATTTCGCGACAGCAAGCTTAGGTGATGTAAAAGGAATAGTAGGTATAGTCCAATTAATCACTCAAGATATAAAACATAATATTTGGATGGTTCTGGAATTCGCATTTTTACTAAGCTTAAATCTTGCAGTTATAAACTTGTTACCTATACCAGCTTTAGATGGTGGTCATCTTTTATTTTTAGGCTACGAAGCCATATTCAAGAAAAAACCTTCGACTAAACTTCAAGACGGGTTAGTACAAGCTGGTTTTATATTCCTACTCAGTTTAATGCTGATAACTACAATTAACGATATTCGATCATTCTTCGTTAAATAACGAAATCCTTCATAATCGTTCTCAGTTTCTGTAAAGACTTCTGGTGGAGCTGGCTCGCTCTAGACTCAGAAATATCTAAAATAGTACCTATTTCTTTAAAAGTTAGTTTTTCATAATGGTACAGCGAAATTATTAACCTTTCTCTTTCCTTTAGGCTATCTATTGCAGCTGCAAGCTTATCTCTAACAAGGTTTGACTCAGCATAATCCTCAGTAGCCTCAGTTTTAGAAGGCATTTTATCCACTAAAGCCACGGATGACTCTTCTGATGAATTACCATTTTCTTGAGCATCTAGTGAAAATATCACCGCACTAGATTCTTGCTGCAGCACTCTTAAATCTTCACTTTCTATAGTTAAATGTTTTTTTATCTCTTCATCAGTTGGAGCGTAGCCTAAACGTGACTCTAACTCTGCTAATCTCTGATTAAATCTCTTCACTCTCTCTCGACTATTTCGTGAAAGAAAGTCTCTGGATCTTAAAAAATCAAGAATCGCTCCACGAATTCTATTAGTAGCGAAAGTATCAAATGAACAATCTTTGGTATTATCAAAGCGATCTATAGCCTCAATAAGACCAATAGTCCCATAACCCATTAAATCTTCTTTATCGAAATCAGCTGTCTCTAATTGAGGGAACCTACCGACTACCCAATTTACCAAATGAGCATACCTAATAATTAACTGTTCTCTAAGTTCAGTTTTTTTATTAACTTGGTTATATCTTGCCCATAGCCTTGTATTCTCAGCTTTTCTTTCAACGCTTTTAAGATTTAATTGCAGAGGATGAGATATAAGTAGTTCTTTTTTTGACTCCGTAGACCCCTTTGAATCAGATTGCGATGAGCTAGTTACCATAAATTATTGCCGCCTTATTTTTTCAAACTTGATTGATCAAATACTTGAAGTTTTTTGTATCTCATCGCAAGTTCTTCCTCTCTACGCTGTAACCTTAATTCTCTCTTTTTTGCAAAGCTCTTGACATGTGCCCTCTGCACACTCTCAACAAGCAATCGTAAGATAAAAAAGGATATAAACGCAATAATGCTAGCAACAGTAAGCGTATCTACTATTAACGTCATAACATCAAGGTCTGCTTCCGATGAAAAAAGTCTCAAAATTAAAAGAACTGAAGCGCATAGAATGAAAATAATGCTAGACAACACCGGAACCATCCTGCTGTATTTATCAAGCTGGGCCTTTAATGATGACTTTATTGCTTCTCTACTTTCCACTATCTCCTATCTTCTCTGTTTTTCGTATAACAGATATTCAAGACTTAATAATTCATATGCCAATATTCCATGCTTTAGATCCTTCATCTAAGAACATGAACCTGAGTATGAAAATCAAGAAATGGGGCCATACTACTAAAGATAATTCGTATTTTTCATTAAAGACCAGTTAAGCTTTCGAAGAATCTTTCAAATAATCCTTGATTTATTCAAAATGAGGAGTCATAAGAATTAAAAATAATATTTTCAACAACACTAACCTAGTGATACATAATCGGCGTCAAAAATCCATTAATTATAACAACTCCAATCAAAACAGCAGTAGATGCTCGACTAGTAGCTATACCTACATCCTTAGATGAATCACCAGCTGTAAGTGCACAGGTGACACAGACAATAACTGTATAGATATTAAATATCTCAGCTTTAATTAAAGGATAAAAATATTCTTTAAGGCTCGCATACCTCCACGCTGAGTCTAAAAACTCAAAATACTCTAACTTGATAGCGTAATTAGCCATTAACATGCCTGAGACCATGCTAACCAGCGCAGAAATAGCTAAAACGAAGGGAGTGAGTAAAATAATCGCAAATAGCTTAGGAGTCATTAAGTAATAAAGCTGATCGATCTTCATGATTTTAAGAGCATCTAACTGATCACTGATTTTCATAGTAGCTATTTCAGCGGTAAAAGCAGTCCCACAACGTGCCGTAATCGCAAAAGCGATAAATATCGGTGTAATTTCCTGTAAATTACTTAAAGTTATGGCAGCCCCGATGAGCTCTCTACCACCATATTTAATCAGCTCTGTAGCAGTATTAACAGTAATAATTAAACTACTTACACAAGTCAAAACAAGAATCATCGGCAAAGACTCATAGGCAATAAAAACTAACTGCCTAACTAATTCTGTTTTTTCTACTTTAAAGGTAACTATCTGTTTTAAAGATAGATAAAAATTTAAAAAGCATAATCCTAAAAACTGCAATTATTGAATACCTTCTAGCACGGTGTGTTTAATCATATCTAGAGCTTCTGGAATTTTAGCTATATTTTTAGCACCCGCCTGAGCAAAATCAGGACGGCCACCACCGCCACCGCCACAAATATTAGCCGCAGATTTAATTAGATTATTGACTTTAAATTTATCAATCTCAGCAAGAGACTTAGAACAAGCCCCTAAAATTGTCACCTTTTCATCAAAAACCCCAATAAAGAAAAGCCATATTAAAAGCCCTTTAGCTTCTAAACTTTCCTTAAGATTAGTAGCAAAGTCTTTCAAGACATCAGCCTCGATGGTAAAATCAACAATTTTATTAAGGTCAGCAATAATAAAAGTTCTCCCATCTTTTTCAAGCGCTAATTTTAAAAACTCATCTGTTTTAGCATTTAATAGATGTAATTTCTCTATTTTTTTCTCATTTTCTAACTGCTTTTCAAGCTCTTTACGCTTCTCTAATTCTTCTATCTGAGACTGCTTCAGCTGCTCTTCTTTAATAAATCTTTCAGCACACTCATTTACAAAAAGTTTTATACGCCTAACTCCACTAGCAACTGAAGACTCACTTGCGATTTTCACTTGAGCTATTTCGGCTGTATTCGACACATGCGTCCCACCACAAAGCTCCACTGAAGCTAGCTCTGATTCACTCGCTATTTTCAAGACTCTGACAGTATCTTCATATTTATCTTCAAAAAATGCTAAGGCTCCTAATTTAATCGCCTCATCAAAGCTAGTCTCTATAGTAGTTACAGGCAGGGCTGCCTTCACCCAATCATTCATCTGCTTTTCCACTGCATTTAACTGTTCTTTACTAAGGGCTGATTCATAATTAAAATCGAAACGTGTATATTCAGCAGAGACCAGAGAACCCGCTTGAGCAACTGTATTTCCTAAAACCTTCCTTAAAGCAGCTTGCAGTAAATGACAAGAACTATGATGAAACTTAGTAAGCAATCGCTGTTTAGAATTTATCTGTGCTTTAACTAAATCACCAGTTTTTAAAACTGCCTGCGTGTCCTTAGAAATAGAATCGCAAGGCAGCTCTATGACTAGTTTATGTAAGATACGACCATCTATAGCTTTGACATCTTTTACACTGAAAAGTAAATTATGAGAAATATTAATTTTCAGATTATCATCTAAGAGCTGGATCTGAGACTGTTGCACCGTTTCTTTGTCAACACCCACATTTAAACTACTCTGCCCCAGTAGTCCTTTCTCGGTAAGATTTCTAATAATATATCCTGAATCAGATACTTGACCACCAGACTCAGCATAAAAAGTGGTCTTATTCAGCAAAAGAAAAAATTCGTAATAATCTTCATGAGACCGCTGCAAGACTTCATTTGCGATCTCTTTATGCTTTTCTAAAGGAACGAGTTTCTCTGAAACTAAATCAGAATTTTTCTGAGCCAAAATATCCGAGAAATTAATTTCAGAAATAGGGTTTTTATCCTTATCTAAAATCATTAAAATCTCAGCTTCAGTTTCTTCCTGAGCGTAACCTAAAAACTCTGTCTTAGGATAAGCCTGTAAAAGCTGTGATAGCGATTTTTCGGAAGTTACTGAGACATTAAAAGCAGAAGTCGAAGAAGCTTTAGAATGCTCTTCACGAGCCTTTTGGTAGCCTTCATAGTCGATTTCTAGCGAAAATCCCTGTTTACGATAATCCTCGAGAACATCCTCAATAATTTCAAGTGGCAAGCCATATGTAGAATAAAGATTAAAAAGAATAGAACCGCTCAATGTAGGAATAGAGGCTGAATTATTCTCACGAACTATAAGATCTAAGTTTTTCAAGCCATTCTCAACCGTCTTTGCAAAAAGCTCCTCCTCTTTTTTAAGCACACTTACTATAAGCTCCTTACTCAAAACCAACTCATCATAAAAGGCTCCATAAATATCTACAGCTTTCTCTGATAACTTATATAAAAGTGGTTCAGAATTACAACCTAGTTTATGCAAAAAGCGTGCAGCTCTTCTAATCAGCATTCTAAGTACATAACCTCTACTTACATTACTAGGTCTGACACCATCAGCTATTAAAAAGCATGCACAGCGTAAGTGGTCTACGATAATTTTAAAATATGCCTCATGAGACTGCTGCTGAACTGCTATTTCTGCATTTTGATTAACAGCCTCACCAACAACAGTCCCAATAGTAGTTTTCAAAACCTCAGCCTTCGTCACAGAAACCAACTCAGCAAGCTCATCTGTTTCAAAAGTATTATTAACACCCTGCAAAACCATCGCTATACGCTCTAAACCAGCACCAGTATCTATATTCTTATGCTCCAGAGGCTTTAAGCTGCCGTCATCTAGCTTTTCAAACTGCATAAATACTAGATTCCAGATTTCTATATATCTATCATCCTTATCTAGAATATGCTCCCCAAGATCATAGTAAATTTCACTACAGGGACCGCAGGGACCAGTAGGACCTGGCGGTCCCCAAAAATTATCCTTCGCTGTTAATTTCCAAATATGCTCAGCAATTTCGTTTTCAGCGTAAACATTTTTAAAAATATCAGCCCAAAGATTATAAGATTCTTCATCAAAAGGTCTAGTATCATCACCTTCAAAAACTGATACATAAAGCTTTTCAGGCGAAAGCCCGATTACTTCTGTAACAAATTTCCAAGCCATAGGAATAACTTCTTGCTTAAAGTAATTACCAAAAGAAAAATTCCCCAACATCTCAAAAAAACTGTGATGTCTCTGCGTATAACCGATATTACTTAAATCACTATCTTTACCACCGACACGAGCACACTTCTGTATACTTACAGCCCTAGGTGGCTCTGGTCTTTTAGTCGTTCCTATAAAATAGGGAATGAAAGGCACCATACCAGCAGAGTTTAAAAGCAGGGTAGGATTATCAGGTACTAAAGAAGCACTTTTATAAAATTTATGCTCTAGCCCACAATCCTTTTCAAAAAAATTTATCCAAGCTCTGCGAATCTCATTAGTACTAAGCTTCTTCATCTTTATCTCTAGTGTCTTCACGCTTTTCCTCGTTCTCTTCTTTTCTTAATCTCTCACGTTCATCACGCCTCTGAGCTTCTTCTTCACGTATCATAGTTTCGACACGCTCTGGCATTCTAGAAGTAGCGATTTTTTCCATCTCTTCTAAACTTAAGATTTCATATTCGCCTTTCTGTATCTGCTCTATAGTTAAGAAAACTTGTTCTTTATCTAAAGTCTCTCTTCTTAAAAGCTCCTGAGATAAGCCAAGTAAAAGAATTTTCTTTTCATTTAAAAGAATCTTCACCTCGGTATACATAGCCTGTATTAAATCCTTAACTTCCTCATCGATTTTTTTAGCGAACTCATCACTATAGTTCTGCATATAAGAGTTCTGAGACAGATAAGGATTAGATTCATTATCACCATAAGTGACTATGCCTAAATTATTATTCATTCCATAACGAGTTATCATCGCTCTTGCAATAGCAGTACATCTTTCCATATCATTCGACGCGCCAGTAGTAATATTTTCCTTACCGAAAGTTATCTCCTCTGCGACTCTGCCACCTAAAAGCACCATCATCTCTGTCTTTAAGTGCTTTTCAGAAGCCGATACTTTATATTCTTCTTCAGTAGACCAAGTCAAACCTAATGCCATACCTCTTGGGATAATAGTTACCTTATGAAATTCATTATTAGATTCTTTAAAAATACTAATTATCGTATGACCTATTTCATGAATCGCTGTATTTAACTGATCTTTAGGCTTAATAATCTTACTGCGTTTCTCTGGACCGATAGCTACCTTATCTATGGCTTCTTCTATATGTTTTATCTGAATCTCTTTAGCAGTATCCCTTGCAGCTAATATCGCCGCTTCGTTAACTAAATTCATTAAATCTGCACCACTAAAGCCTGGTGTTCTTTTCGCTATAACTTTTAGATCTATGTCAGCCGCCATAGGCTTGCCTCTAGCGTGAACATCTAAGATCTGCTTTCTGCCAGCTAAATCTGGAGTATCTATAACTACTTTCCTATCGAATCTACCTGGTCTTAATAATGCCTTATCTAAAACATCTGGTCTATTCGTCGCAGCTAAAACTATAATTCCAGAGTTAGGTTGAAAACCGTCCATCTCTACTAACAACTGATTTAAAGTCTGCTCACGTTCGTCATTTCCACCACCAGACATACCGCTACGCTGCCTGCCGACTGCATCTATTTCATCTATAAAAATAATACAGGGTGCATTTTTCTTAGCCTGCTCGAAAAGATCTCTAACTCTGCTAGCCCCTACCCCGACGAACATCTCGACGAAATCAGAACCACTGATGCTAAAAAAAGGCACGCCAGCCTCACCAGCTACCGCCTTTGCAAGTAAAGTTTTACCACAACCTGGAGGACCTACCAGTAGAACCCCTTTCGGCACCTTAGCCCCCAGAGCCTTGTACTTATCAGTACTTTTTAAAAAATCTACTATCTCCTCTAGCTCTCTTTTACTTTCACTAATACCTGCGACATCATCGAAACTAACATTAATATCTTTAGTCATCATCTTAGCCCTGCTCTTTCCGAAAGACATAGGACCGCCGCCACCAGCGTTTCTGAGCATAAATATAAAAAAAGCGAATAAACCTACTGGAATAATAAAATTAGAAATAATATTTATCCAGAAACCTTCGTTAGACTGGGCTTTAACATCTACTTCGATATCATGATTAACGAGCCTATCGGCTAAATCTTGGTTAGCACCTAGTAAGCTTGCTGGAATACGAGCGTAGTAGATCTCACCATTTTTATCCTCGATCTTAGCTATATCATCTCCATTAGTCAAAATGACTCTATAGATAGGACTAGACGAACCATCGTTAGGTAAGACTCGCTTAATAAAATCGCTGTAGCTCAGGATTCTTCTTTTATTATCCTGCCCCATCAAACTCATGACAAAGAGAGATAGAAACAGCACTAAGACAACTAGAGGTAAAGTAGAGGGGACTTTCTTCATATAGTTACAACTATGCTAACTATTCTAAGTCTTTGCAAGCTTTAAAGTAAATGGACTAATTAAAATCAAAAAATTTTTTAAAAATTTTCAAAAAAAAGCTAAAGTTTTCCAGAAAGTAGCCGATATATTAATTATATAGTTTAAATTTTCATTTTTTAATTGGGGTTCCCCCTATTATCCTCTTCGCTTATTGGCCTATATCGTAAGTGCGAGAACTAAAGGACTAAAACAAAGTCACTAAAGAGGAAAAAGGAAAAGAGGAGCACCATAAATGATTAAACACCAAAGCCTAACTAGAGAAGCAATTATCGCATTAAGCCCAGTACAGTCAACTGTTCAAATTACCAAAGAACTAAATATGGCTGGCTTTAATAAAATCGAAAGAGTAGATTATCAAGAGGCTTTAATCCAACACTTAAATTTTAACAAACCAAATATTATCGTTATATCTAGCGAATTACCAGGTGAAAGATCTACAGCAGACTTGCTAAATATGGTAGCGATGAGTTCTCCTAATACTAGAGTGATCTTTGTATCTAGAAACATTGAAGAAGCTTGCATGTTTGATATCTACTTCGCTAAAAATATTAGTGCGTGGTTACTAAGTGAAAGAGCAGAAAGAACTATGTCACTTGCTATAGAAGCAGCTGAAGCGTGCCAATTGTTTATGGACTTCGTTTTAAACCAAGCTATTAAAACTACTCTTAGTACCAATAGATCAATGCTTACCTCTAATGAAACTAACTACGCTAACCTAGAGTTATTAACTGAAAGAGAGGCTGAAGTCTTAAAGTATTTATGTGAAGGTTTCAACTATAAAGCAGTTGCGAAGACTCTGTTTATCTCTGAATCCACTGTAAAAACCCATATAAACAACGTTTTTACCAAACTTCAAGTTAATGATAGAACTCAAGCTGTGCTTTACGCTTTAAAGCATGATCTAGAAGGTCTAATGAAAGCAACTATCTCCATCTAAATTTCCCCAACACACACACCCGAAAAACAGCGAACTAAAGTTACTTTGGTTCGCTATTTTTCATTAATTTATACTTTCTTAAATTCTGATAATTTAAATCACTCTAACTCGGTTGATTTGATACCTGCTTCAGAATTGGTGGTAAGATACTAACTAGCAAAGCTTAACACACTATATATGTTTGAAAGATTTACAGAAAAGGCGATAAAAGTCATAATGCTGGCTCAAGAAGAAGCTAGAAGACTTGGTCATAATTTCGTTGGTACCGAGCAGATACTGCTCGGGCTTATCGGTGAAGGTACCGGTGTAGCCGCAAAAACGCTCAAATCCATGGGAGTAAATTTAAAAGATGCTCGCATTGAAGTGGAGAAAATTATCGGTAGAGGCTCAGGCTTCGTAGCAGTCGAGATTCCGTTTACGCCTAGAGCTAAATGGGTTTTAGAATTAAGTTGGGATGAGGCTAGACAGTTCGGACATAACTATATAGGTACTGAGCACCTTTTACTAGGCTTAATTAGAGAGGGCGAAGGAGTCGCTGCTAGAGTTTTAGATAATTTAGGCGTGGATCTAGCTAAAGTTAGACAGCATATTATTAGGTTACTAGGTGAGTCTGGTTCTAACTCTACTGCTACTGGTGGTTCTGGCAGTAGTACTAATAATTCTTTATTAGGAGTAGGTTCTAATAAAAATGCTAACCAAAATACCAGAACTAGAACTCCTACTTTAGACGAATTTGGTACAGATCTCACTTTAGCTGCTGCCGAAGGCAGATTAGATCCAGTCATTGGGCGTGCTGAAGAGATAGAAAGAGTAATACAGATATTAGGCAGAAGAACTAAGAATAACCCTGTATTAATAGGTGAGCCCGGTGTCGGTAAAACTGCTGTAGCTGAAGGCTTAGCTCAAAAAATAGTCGCAAATGACGTGCCAGATATTTTAGTTGGTAAAAAATTAATCGTTTTAGATTTAGGTCTTTTAGTCGCTGGAACTAAATATAGAGGCGAATTTGAAGAAAGACTTAAAAAAATAATGGATGAAATCCGCACTGCTGGAAATATGATGTTAGTCATAGATGAACTGCATACTTTAATCGGCGCTGGAGCAGCTGAAGGTGCTATAGATGCCGCGAATATTTTAAAACCAGCACTAGCTCGTGGAGAGCTTCAGTGTATTGGTACTACTACTTTAGAAGAATATCGTAAACATATAGAGAGAGATGCTGCATTAGAAAGACGTTTTCAGCCAGTAATTATAGACTCCCCTTCTGTAGAGGAGACTATTCAGATTATTATTGGTCTAAGACAGAAATATGAAGAGCATCATCGCCTAATCATCACTGATGCTGCTGTAGAAGCAGCTGCTAGACTGTCTGATCGATATATTTTTGATAGACATTTACCGGATAAAGCTATAGATCTTATAGATGAAGCGAGTTCTAGAGTAAGACTTAAAGCTAGTGGCTTACCACCAGAAGCTAAAAAGCATGAAGATGAATTAGTTACTATTTCAAGACAGAAAGAAGAGGCTATTCGTCAGCAAGAGTTTGAAAAAGCTTCACAGCTCAGAGATCAAGAAAATAATATTAGAGAAAAAATTCGCAGCCTCCAAGAAGAGTGGAGAAGAGAACAAGAAAAAAATAAGCCTACTGTAGGCGAGGAAGAAATAGCTGAAATAGTAGCTAGCTGGACTGGAATTCCTGTTGGTGATTTAAAAGCTGGCGAAAACGACAAGCTAAGACAGATGGAAGATACTCTTCACGGCAAGATTATAGGTCAAGATTCAGCTGTTACAGCTGTTTCTAAAGCTATTAGAAGAGCTAGAGCGGGATTGAAAAATCCAGAAAGACCGATAGGTTCTTTCGTATTCTGCGGTCCTACTGGTGTAGGTAAGACTGAGCTAGCTAAAGTTCTTGCGGATTATTACTTTGGCAGTGCTGATAACTTAATCAGAGTCGACATGTCTGAGTACATGGAAAAGCATACTGTAAGCAAGCTTATAGGTTCACCTCCGGGATATGTTGGTTACGGCGATGGCGGTCAATTAACTGAAGCTGTTCGTAGAAAGCCTTACAGCGTAGTACTTTTTGATGAAATAGAGAAAGCTCACCCTGACGTATTTAACGTTATGTTACAGATGCTAGATGATGGTCATTTAACTGATAGCAAAGGCCGTAAAGTTAGCTTTAAAAATACTATTATCATCATGACATCTAACGTAGGTGCTCAGCGCATGAATAGTGATTTTGGTGTGGGTTTCTTCGCTTCTAATACTGAAGAACAGGCTGAAGATGAAAAATATAAGCGTATGAAAGATGCGGTTATGGAAGAGATGAAACGTGCATTTAGACCAGAGTTCCTAAACAGGCTTGATGATATTGTTATATTTAAACACTTAACTCGTACTGATATGCGTAAGATAGTCGATATCATGAAGAAAGATCTAGAAAGCAGACTGAAAGAGAAAGGTATGACTATTACTCTTACAGATGAGGTTAAAGATAAAGTCTCGACTGAAGGTTATAACAGAACCTATGGTGCAAGACCGATGAAAAGAACTATACAGAAGCTTCTTGAAGACCCTATTTCAGATTCTCTCATTAATGGTGAGCATACGGATGGAGACGAGATCGAAGCTTATGTAATTTTCGAAGATGAGTTTCCTAAAGATAAAATTTATGAAAAACCAGAGGATGTAACTGAAGAAACTAAAGATGCTGATAAGAGACAGGCTTTAGTTAAAGCTCAGATTAAATTTAGAATTACAGGTAAACTACCTCCAGAAAAGCAAGAAGAGTTAAAGAGATCTACTATTAAGAAGAAAAAGAAAGCTCTTGGTCTTAATGGAACTGGTGGTGGAGTAGGCTCTGAGACTGGTGGCGGTGAGCCAGTTGGTAATAGAGCTGGGTAGATATCTATAGGCTGCCTCTATTACTATTTTGCAGTATTCCTGAAAATGTTCAAAAAACATTGAATGCCCTACACTAATATTCTTCGATCTGCTGGAATATTTTGATAATCATCAAACATTCTATCGATGCTAGTTTCATTAAAGTTAAGCAATCCTATAGTCTGGTCTAAATGACCAAAAGTTTCACCTAAAGCTGCAGTAAACTCTGGAAATTTTTGTTCAAAAAGAACAGGGTTAGAATAGTAACCATTAAACATTTCTGCTAAAAATTCTACTTCATTTGTGTTAGCGTAGTCTATATCAAAAAGTCCTTGAGCAGCACCATTATTAGCTCTTTGTCGAGATTTCGCTATAGCATTATCAAATGTTTTACTGTCTATATCACCCAATACACCATCAATGCTGCCATCAACTAAATGGTCACGTGCATGTGCAAGCTCATGAACAAAAACTTGACTATTCAGCCATTTTTCAGAAATTACAATGGTATTCCGCCCTTGCTCATCTTGCTTAGGTGAATAAAAGCCAGCAATAGACCATTGATCACCATAAGGATTATTACCTATTATTTTATCAGCAATAGTAATATTAAATCCATTCTCCTCAATAGCTTGCATGAATTTTTCATCATTTCCAAATGCAAGTAAAAACTTGTCTACGATATTATTCTGAAGAGATTTCTTTACTGGATCAGTTCCAACCCAATCATCAATTCCTGAATCATAATAATCTACAGAACCTATACTACTAATATTAAAAGCTTCATTCATTCGACTAAACTTAGAGCCATCAGGATCAACTAAACTAGTATCCATGTCTTCTAAGGACTGCAAGTTTTGAAATCTCATAGCAACGTCACTAATTCCCAAATTCTCACCTTGAGACACCACTTGACCTTTAATTACATGACTAGTAGTTCCATCACTATTTACCTGATAATAATTTTTATTATCGATAATACCGAACCTTTCAAATTCAAGTCCATTTTCTAGAACACCACCAAGTACCAAACCGTCATCTTGCCTATAATGAGCAATACCTTTTGTAGTAGCTCTCATATCATCAATAAATTCAACTAATTCCTCTCTGGTAAGTACTTCCTCACCATCTTCAGATAAAAATATAAAATTCTCAACACCACTTACTGTTGTGACATTATTATCATCAAGAGCGTCAGTAATTATAATATTACCTGCATCGTCATAGTCCATAAGGAAACTATCAGAAGACATTTCAAAAATTGCAGTATCATTACCTTTGCCGCCGCTGATCTTATCGTTACCTTTGCCGCCGTTTATCTTGTCATTACCTTTGCCGCCGTTGATCTTATCGTTACCTTTGCCGCCGTTTATCTTGTCATTACCTTTGCCGCCGCTGATCTTATCGTTACCTTTGCCGCCGCTGATCTTATCGTTACCTTTGCCGCCGCTGATCTTATCTTTAAGATTAGCGACAGAATCTTTCAATTTTGTTAAGTCAGCCTGCTCTACATGAACATCATAAGCAGATTTTTCTTTGGAATTTAATATTCCATCATTGTCAATATCAAAGTTTTTTAGTATTCTAGAATTAATATTCATACTTAATTTTATCTGTATTATAATGAATTTAAGATACGTTTAAGATAAAAGCCTATAAGATAAGTAAAAACGCCAACTATTTAAATCCTTAGCGGAACAATTCCCTCAATCTAAGGGCGATTTTTCTCTAAAATCTCTGCAAGCTTCTTCCTAATCTTCAAAAGCTTATTTATCTCATCAGCAGTGAGTTTATTTTTATAATCAGTATCAGTAAATAATCTATCTACATAGAAAGTCGCCCTTGCTAAAGATGCAAAGCTGTAATTATAATCAGCAGCGAGATACAAAGCTTTTACGTTAAAAGGATTTATTCTCAGGCAGTAATTTATATACTCCAAAAACTTATTATCATCCTTCATTAAAAGCTTTATCTGAGCTAGATATAGGTAAGCTTGATCCAAATTAGGATCTATTTTCAATGCTGCCCTAAAATTCTTTTCAGCATCGTCATAAAAGCCCTGCTCAAAATTCTTAACCCCAATCCCCAAAAGACTCTTATAATTTTTCTCATCAGCGGATGAAATATTTAGTGGTTTATTCACCATTTCAGTATCTTGGACTTCAGTATCTTCGTCTGCCTCAAGCTCTGCCTCTTCTTTTAATAATTTTTCTTTTATTAGCTTATTTTCTTTTAATTTATATTCAGCATCAGCTTCTGAAGCCGTTTTCAAAATTAATGTATCTTCTAGTTCATCTTCCTCTCTTAGCAAAGGAACATTATTAGAACCTAAAGACTGTGTATAAAGCTTATTTTTGTAAAAAGAAGCCCTCATTTTTAAAGACTGCCCTGATACACTTTTTTGATAATTAGCCCTTAAAGCTTGAATTAAGGCTGATTTCTCAGCTTCAGAGTTATATTTAACTAAAGATAGAATATGCTCAAAAGATACATCAGAGGTCAAGACCTGTAAATTTTGATTAATAGTCTCTGTAAATTTGTAAAAATTTTCTGCTGTATGAAACTCAAGCAGAGAGTTATTAGAGTTGTTTAATAACGGTGCTGGCAAGTCTAGGCGAGGGATTTCAGTTATTAAAAGTTTTTTTAGATCTTTAGGCGTAAGCATAATATTTGCCATAAAATCTGCTGAATTATGTATAGAAACTCGATTGAGACTAGTTTTCAAATAAGGGTATTGATCTACGTTAAAATCTCTGAAGCGAAAATCCTTATCACTAGCGAGTATTATAATTTCAGCGGTACGTGGCGGATGAATTATCAATAAATATTTAAAATTATGCTTAAGCGTATTTAAAGTGAGTAAAAGATATTTAGGTTCTAAAGAATAAAGCTGCAACCACTGCACAAAAATTCCATCCTTAGAAAGCTTACTATGAGCTAATTTCCAGAATTCATCAGTAAACATATCAGCTGATAACCAAGGATCAGAAGGTTGAGAAACGATTAAATCATATTTTTCTTTAGATGATTTAATCAGTGAACGAGCATTGCCGCGATATCTAGTAATTTTCTTGTCTGGAATAGCTTGCCAAGCCTGAGAAAAGAATTTATCAGCAGCCTTAAAAACTAGATCTTCTATTTCCGCCACACATAACTTAGCATCACCACTAATCATCGCAAGTGAGTCTAAAGTAATCCCAGAACCCATCCCAATCAGTAAAATATTATTAAACTTATCTTTAAAATACTTAGGAGCGACACCTAGTAAAACTTGTGTCTGCATATCAGCTGCGGAAAAGATCCCATCTTCAATAGGGATACCAGCTTCAACCTTCGCATTATTTTTCAGATAAATAGTGTTAGCAAAGTTATCCTTAATCACAGTTACTGTGGAATAGAGCCCATCCTGATGAAATAAAACCTCTTCCAGTGCATCGTCCACATAATATCCTTGTTCACCTCTAT
Source organism: Candidatus Melainabacteria bacterium (assembly GCA_005110385.1). GTDB lineage: Bacteria > Cyanobacteriota > Vampirovibrionia > LMEP-6097 > LMEP-6097 > LMEP-6097. The sequence goes on from DUDT01000018.1 coordinate 94,989, forward strand.
ACTTTAAGACGTAGTAGAGCTCGGCCCCACTAGCTGTTCTCGCTGTAATAAAATTAGGCTTTAAAAGAACCAAAGCTATAAAACACAAAGCAGCAATAAAAAATAAAAAATACTGCTTCTCTTTAGAAAAACTAAGAGTAATAGCTAAAGTAAGTAAAGCTATTAAATTAAATATGAGTAAACACTGATTAAGACCACCTTCCAGGGAAGGAATAAAAAAGAAAACTGTAATAAAAGAACCAAGAATACCTCCAAGAGTATTAATAGAAAAAACCTTGCCGATATTAGCACCTGCATACAGCACTCTTGATCTATCATTCAGGTAATCACTATAAGCAAATATCTGCAATAAATAGGTACTGGCAAAAGCTATAGTAGCAGAGACTGGCACTACTACTATCCCAGCAAGTACAAATTTCATAAAACTCAAAGCAATCTTGTATAGATCTTCACGGTGAAAATTATTTAATAGGAATCCTACTGAATCTATCAAATCTAAATAAGTACTTGTAAGTGATTTAAAACTAAAGGAACTAATAAAGATTAAAGCTGCTAAAAGCAAAACAAGCCAGTTGATATATTCTATATCATTCTCAAAACTCTTTCCTTGACTAAGCTTAAGAGGCTTAGCTACTAAATAAAATATAAAAGTTCCTAAAGCGAGCCCAAATATAACTGCCGCAAGAACCATGGCAAAAGAATAAACTGAACTAGCAAGAATAAGACTAAAAGCCCTCATCCAGACCAGTTCAAGCCCCAGCAAAATAAAGCCAAAGGCAAAACTTACCCAGAGTAATACATTAGATCCTTGAACCTCGATGTTCAAAGAAACTTCATCCTCCACATTATCATCATCAAAAGCTCTTGGTAACTGATTTTTCGGGCTATGCAGGCTAAGGTTCAAAGTAAATATTTTAATCGACTCGAAAATTTCTACTACTACTGCTTTCATATTGAAAAGAGAAGGCAGAAAACTTAAAACAAACATAGAAAGATGCAGAATCGCAAGATTATGTAAAGTAAGTTTTAGCCCAAGCTGCTTAAAAGCAAAGAAGATCACAAAAAGAATAGCAATCAATCCAGCAAAGGTATTCACAAAATAAATCTTAGATACCGTATTAGATTTTTCAGTATTATTTTCACGATAAGCCACATAAAAGTTACTTAGTAAAGGGAACAAGCTACCTAAAAGTATCGAAATGGGGGCTAACATTAATGAAGAGAGTAAGCGTTCTGGATTAAAGAAATTAGCAGTTAAATAAGTTAAAAAAGCTAAAACTAAATTTAGAATACTAAAGATAAATAGAGAAGCAAAAGAACTTTTCGCAGGATAAAAAAATTTACTCAAAGCGGCAGCAAAATAAGAACCAATGGCTATACCACCAAAAAAAATTATTAAAACTAAAGCTGTACTTAATGATTCGGAAATAAAGACCTGCTTTAAAATACGCGACCAAGAAAGCTCATGTACCAGTGCAGCAAAGCCACTTAGAAAAAAGCAAAGATAGGCTATTAGCTTAATTATCATAAATCGCCTCTAACGCTGATATAAATTTTACTCCAGCTAACTGCAAAGGATTATTAATTGAAAACTTAGCCCAAGAATTTACGCGCCGTGGCGTCCAGGTTTTACTAGCTAAGCTTGCAGATTTTCTCTGATTACATTCTCTACAAGTAGCAAAAAGATTACGAGAATCTAAATTCAAGACTGCAAATTTAGCCGCTGGCAAATGATGATCAAAAGAAGCTTTATGTGCCTCAATCAAATGCTCACTCATTTTTTCATTACGTGAATTCAGCCAAGAGAGTGACTCAGATTCAGCTTTCAGTAAAGCCTGCTTCACTACCTTAGGATGAATAAGCGGTTTAGCGCAGTATACACATGAATAATTATCTCTAGCCCAAATTTCTTCAAGCTGTCCTAAAGGGGGTCTTAGACTGGGTCTTGAAAGTTTAGTCGTTATTTTTTTTTGGGATAGTAGCTTCGTTTCAGCACACAGTAAATTATCTTCAGATTTAGTCTCCAAGAGCTTCTTTACAAATATTTCCAAAGAATCTAAATATAAAGCCTGAATACTTTCATCTACTGGAAATAAGTTACCTGAAACTAAAAAGCCAAAAGACTGATCAGAATTAGCACTGAAAATCTCAAAAGACTCTTTAGGCTCATCAATATTAATACCTTCAAGGTAATCAGAAAGATCTCCTTCTATGAAATTAACCTCAATTGATGGGAATCTTGTTAAAAAAGATAAATTCTTATTACTGTCACACGGAGACTTATCCAATATAACAATTTCACCCACGCCAAGGTCCTCATCTAGACTTATACTAAAGTCATTTATCGTACTCAGATTCGAAGGTATAAATTCTCTATCAGTCTTAGGTAAGACTGTTAACTTCGGCTGTGATATCGAAACTAACTCTCTTTCAGAAAAAAAGTTAGGACGCTCCTCACCACTAAGATCTGAATCAGCATGAGGTTCTAAATCTGCTAGCACTGGGTTGAAAATCTCTAACTGTTTATATTCTGAACATTTATAAAAATACTCAGATAAATTCGTAGAAATCGCTGTAATTAAAGTTCTATAAACCTCATTAGCGTGGAGATATTTAACCTCTTGCTTACGTGGATGTACATTAACATCAACTTCTAAATTCGGTAACTCTAAATTAATAATAACAATCGGATATTTTCTTACAGGCAATAAATCTTTATAAACCTTATCTACAGCAGATCTCATAGTATTACACTTAACAATGCGCTTATTTACCGCAGTAAAGTAATATCGCTTATCACTACGACTCATCTCTGGAGCGGCAATATAACCTGAGACCTTAATGGCTCCAGTATTATATTCAAAATTAATTAAATGGTCAAAGGCAGATCTGCCGAACAGTTCACGTGCCGTAACTTTAAATGGCTGATCTTTTAAAACCTTAAAATGAGTTTTCCCATCAATTATAAGCTCAAAAGAAATATTAGAGTTAAAGATAGAAAAGGCTTTCAATAAATCTATGATATTCTGCTTCTCTTTTGCCGCAGATTTCATAAATTTCAAGCGAGCTGGAGTATTATAAAAAAGCTCATCTATCTCTATACTAGTGCCAATTCCAGCACCTACAGAAGATACTTCTTCTCGACCTGCATCTATATAGAATTTTGTAGCGTCAGCTTCAGATCTAGTTTTACTAATACAAGTAACTTTACTTACAGAGGCTATACTTGCTAAAGCCTCTCCTCTAAAGCCATTAGATTCTATAGAAAGTAAATCCTCTATTTCAGTAATTTTACTAGTCGCATGGCGAGTAAAAGCTAAAGGTAACTCATCTGCTGAAATACCAGAACCATTATCAGAAACTTTAATATATCTAAGCTGTTTACTAAGTTCCACAGAAATCATACTAGCCTCAGCATCTATGCTGTTCTCGACTAATTCCTTGACGACAGATAAAGGACCCTCTACTACTTCACCAGCAGCTATTTGATTAGCGATTAAATCAGATAGTACTCTTATCGGCATTAAAACAAATGACCTAATTTATTTTTCTTAGTCTCTAGATATTTTTCGTTATGCTTGCAGGCTGCTGAATGCAGTGCAACCCTTTCCGTAATTTTAAGGCCATAGCCTTCTATCCCATAAATCTTTTTAGGATTATTAGTCAGCAGTTTAATTTCCTTAAGTCCTAAATCAGAAAGTATCTGCGCTCCCACCCCAAAAGTCCTTAAATCAGCAGGGAAGCCTAACTGCAAGTTAGCCGAAACCGTATCATGACCTTCATCTTGAAGTTCATAAGCCTTTAATTTATTTAAAAGACCTATGCCCCTGCCTTCCTGCCTTAAATATACTAAGACACCTAAACCAGCTTCACGAATCTGTTTAATCGCTCCATCTAACTGAGTTCCACAGTCACAGCGTAAACTACCAAATAAATCTCCAGTTAAACATTCACTATGTACCCTAACTAAAACTGGCTTAGATTCTTTAATAGCCTTCTCTAAATCACCTAAGACTAAAGCTACATGCTCTTTATCAGAGAGGGAATCTTTATAACCATATATTCTAAAATCTTCAGAATATTTATTAGGCAGAGCTACATCTACGATACGATGCACGAAACGCTCCTTCTTTAATCTGTAAGCCACCAAATCAGCAATAGTAATAAATTTCAGCCCAAATTCTTTAGCATATTTAAAAAGATCATCACGCCTAGCCATCTCACCATTATCTTTAAGAATTTCACAGATAACTCCAGATGGCTTAAGACCTGCTAAGCGAGCAAGATCCACAGAAGCTTCAGTATGACCGACCCTCTTTAAAACACCGCCCTCTACAGACTTAAGGGGAAAGATATGCCCAGGTCTTCTTAGATCACTTGCGACTACGTCATTAGCTAAAGCTACTTCTATAGTCTTCGCTCTATCAAAAGCACTAATACCAGTAGTTACCCCAAAACGTGGATCAGCATCAATACTAATAGTGAATGCTGTTTTATTAGCATCAGTATTCTCCCTCACCATATCGTCTAAATTAAGCTTCTTTACAGTCTCTGAATCTAAAGTCAAACAAATCAAACCACGAGCATGTTTACTCATAAAATTAATAATCTCAGGGCTTACTTTCTCGGCGGCACAGATTAGATCGCCCTCATTTTCACGATTATCATCATCAGCGACAATAATCATCTTTCCGTTACGAATATCTTCTATAGCTGATTCTACGGTATCAAAATCTGATGAGGTCATTAGACTTAAGTATAACTTAGTAGAATGACCTCATTCATAGTTAAAAATAATGAAAAATAAATTTTAATTCCACTTAGCCTTAACTCTGTGTTAATCTACAAATGTTTTTCTCTGCTTATGGATCATTTTAACGATTTCGACAAAAATTCATTTGCATCATCAGAAGTAGCCCAAAAAGAACTTGTTCTGTCATTTTTCTCTTCAAGAGAAGTTGAGACCTATAGCCTATATCAGTCTCTTGCTTTAGATCTTTATAGATCTATTACTTTCTTTAGAACTTACGGCAAGGTAGATAAATTCATCACAGCGCATCAAGACTTTGCAGACTACAAAGAAGATATAGAAGAGCTTTGGGCTGAATTCGAACATATGAACGAAGAAGAACTTGCAGAGGTATCCCTCAGAATACTTACAGATCTATAAGATCAAAAAAAGGAATTTCCCCTTTTATTAAAAAACACCCTTACGGGTGTTTTTTGTTTTTAAGCGCTTTTTTAAAGCCCCAACAACAAAGTATCCACTTCATTTAAAACAGGATACTGAGCAGGATCTAAAGCAAGCCCATTTAAATAATCTTGATCCCTATGAAGCTCTAACTGAACCTTCGTCGCCGCAGAAGCATTACTGAAGAATGCTTCGCCTAATTCAACATTAGTGAGTGTTCTTTGAAAAAATCCGTTCGCCTTTTTAGTAAGAGTCGAAAAATTTTCACATTTAGCAGTAGCGATCTTATTAGAACTAGCATCTAAAAGATTAATAACTAGATCTAACCCGTCAGTAGAACTATCTGCACTATTATTGTAAGCAAACTTCAGTGTTAAAGCTGGGTTTAAAGGATTTTTACTAAGCTTCACTGTCGCAGAGGATTTATCTACAAAACGAGGACTATCTATAAATTTAAAAATTAAAGACTGATTGAAACGTCCCCTTAAATCATTATCCACACCTACAGCATTTTTTACGATTAAAGCAAAGGGTAAATCTAGTAGCTTAGCTTCCGCAAAGTTCATTAAATCTCTATTTTTAACAAAGAAGCTCTTTGTTTTATTCAGCTTTAACCTAAGTGGGATCTGAACTTCAGAAGCATTAACTACTATGCCATCTAGTTCATAAATTAAATCTAGAGAAGTTTTTTGAGCAGGATTTATACTGAGCTTTAAATTAGCTAAATCTGCAAGGGGGTGATTTTCAAGGGTTTTAGTATTAAAAGCAAAAGCAGAAACCGTAATTAAATTTAAAGCGGCAGCATAAGAAGAACTTAAAATAACGGGATCACTAATCATACTGAATTGATTAGCTGTGGTATCTTCATAAAAAACTATATTATTTTTATTAATATTCACAGTGTTTAAAGGAGTTTGAATAGCCCCTATTTTAATAACCTTCTCTGAGCGAGTTTGAGCATCTTTTGGAAAAAAGACATTTATTTTTTTTAAATAATCTTCGACATCTACTACGAATTCTAAGGTCTGAATATCAGGATAAGCTAATCCCACTGTAGTGAACTGGGTTATCAAAGTTGAAAAATCAGCAAATTTATGAGTAGAGTTAGCTTTCAGCTTAAAAGAAAATTTACTAGTCACATTAGTTCTCTTGCCATTGGCATCAGTACTGAAAATTTTTAAATTATTCAAAAGCACAGAGTTCTTTTCACTAAAAGTATTCTCTGATTCAGCTTGAATATAGCGAGGGTCGTGCTCAAAGGTCAGTAAGAATTTCTTTTTATCTGAAGATACCTTAAGAAATTTATTAAGCTCTGTATTGATTTCAGTGACTTCCACGGCGGCGAGCTGGGAATTAACATCATTATAAGGCTCTACCTTAAGAGACACTATCTTCTGTGTATCAAAAAAACCACCAAAGGCTGGGCTAGTGTCAAAAGTATCACGAGGTTTAAAAAAGACTGGTATCTCTTTATCAGCTAAAATATTTCCAGCAAGCTCTGTATCTAGGAAGTTTATCTTAATTAAATTAGCTGCTTTAGTGCTATAGATTAAATCACTCTTCACAAAAGTAAACCTAACTCGATTATCCTCAGGTGCTCGCAGTACACTACGTTCATTCGTCCTCGTCAGCCCTGAAGCTGCACTTTGTGCAGCGGTCTCCTCGATCATAAAATCTTCAGGACTAGAAATTAAAGTATCATCTAAAAAAACGCGCAACCTTTCTTTCTGAAAGCCACTGTCGGACCTTAACACACCCTCCAAGATTAGATTAAAATTATCACCCTCTCCAAGAGTCTTACTAGAAGGCAATACATCGAGTTTCAAGAACTTATGTTTCACAGGTCGCTCAGAGAATTTATTTACTGAATTTTGCGCAGAAATACCCTGAATAATATCATCAGCTGATAAGCTCGGTAGAATACAGAAGAGGAAAAGAAATACAGAGATAAGGTGACTAAACTTAAAATTCAGACTAACGACCATACCTTAGCTTACCACCACTCCTGCTCATGATAAATAGCGACTAAAGATGATTTTGAAGCGTGAGTGCCATGAGGCCATTTACTCTGCAAGCCACCTTCTCCGGGGTGTTGTACTGACAGGAATAAAGTCTTATAATCCTCAGAAAAAGAGATTCCACAGAATTCCGCCCCAGCAGGAGCACTAGCAAAGCGAAGCGCTTTACCAGCATGAGGACCTTCACTAGGAATAACAAACAGACTGTTATTTCCCTGGAAATCGTATGGTGCTTTATTTAAATTAGCACCATCAATATCAGTAGCTAACCATAAATTACTGTTTTTATCAAAATAAATATTATCAGGACAAGCAAAGCCAGAAGCTTTACCACCTAGAATTAAATTCTCATAATGAAAGGTCATCGACTCGGAATGAGATTCATCCTCGACTATTCTAAACAGTGAACCAAAATTATTCTTTTGAAGAGGACTATAAGTTAAGGCAGCGACGATAGATCCATCTTTAGGGCTAACAGACAAGGACTCAGGTCTGTCCATAGGTGTCGCACCTAAATATTTAGCTGCAAGCCTAGTCTCTATTAATAGCTCTGCTTGTGACTTAAACTTAGATTTTAGAATGGAGTTATCTATACTAAGTTTTAGCCATTTCCCTTTACCTGAGTTGATTTCAGTAAAATTTAAATTTTTATCTAATTTAGCGACGTATAAATCCCCTTCAGAAAAAGGACTCGAATGCGGCTCAAGCTCAATATCTTTAAAATTCTTAGGCATGTTTACAGGATTCTTAGAAACAAATTTATAGATAAATTGACGTTCTTTATCGTCTCCCATGTAAACTACCATTCTCTCATCCTGCGATTTAACTAAAGCACAGTTCTCATGAGCCATTCGCCCTAAAGAGGTATGCTTGATCGGTTTAGAGTTTGGCTTTAAAGGATTGATTTCGACTATCCAGCCATACTGCTTTGCATCAAAATTTTTCCACTTATATACCTCGTCAAATAAATAATAATTTTCCTCACAAGTGAGTATAGTATTCCAAGGAGTTACAGCCCCACTACAATTAGCAAGCGTTCCAGTCATTTCAGGGTAAAGCTCTTTAACCGCACCACTAACAGTACACAGAGTATCTGCTGTTATACGCCTATTAAACTCTCGCTGAGATTCATGAGCTTCATCAAACTTCCACAGACCATGACTATCCTTCTTGATTTTTATAATCGAGACACCAATAGCTTTTCTCTGCTCCGCTTCAACTGGAATATCTAAAGGATCTAAAAATTCATGATTTACAGCAAGTAAAGCCTCATCGCTATTTAAAGGAATAAAACCTATATAATCGTTATTATAACCAAACTTCAGGTCTTGGGACTGCTCGCCATCTCCAATTTCTGCGTTTTCGTCGTCCTTATGATCCTCATGTACACTAGGTACACTGCGGTCATTCGTCCTCCTCAGCCTTGAACTTGCACGATTGTGAGCAGTCCCATCTTGAAGCTGCTCGCCATCTCCAATTTCCGCGTTTTCGTCGTTCTTATGATCCTCATGTACCCGCAAAATCACATCTCCATAAGAGCGGATAATGTCGTAGCTATAACCCTCTGGGAGAACTAACTCGTCTAAAGAATTAGCTTCCAAAGATTTAAAAGGACCTAAAGGTGACTTAAATTCAAGATCATAGTTCACTTCAAGATTTTCATTATTAGAAAAATATTCAATAAGACTGTCGCAGGAATTTAAAGCTGGCAAAGCCAACCCCAAACCCAAAAATTTCATCAGACTTCTTCTATCGACTAAGACCACTTAAACCATTTTAACTTATGGCACTGTTGCCGAACTCCAATTTCTGCGTTCACAAGCAATCCCTTTACGGATGGTGCATACCAGTATTGCGATAATAATCTGCATCGCGACCATAGTTAGGCTGTTCTTGAGTAAAAGCCTGTGGCGGATTCTGATAGCGGACGTAATTAGGATCTCTGCTTATAGGATTAGATGGCTCTGTAGAATTATAGTACTGGACTGGATAATCGACGAACTCCTCCCTTGCTTGCTGAGTTTTAATGTAATTATCTCTATCGCTAGAACTCTTTCTCAGATTGGCTACAAAAGAACCTATATGTGGAATAGTGCCTAGACCCCAAGCATAAGCGAGGCTAGAACCTTGATAAATACCTGGATAAGAAAAAGGAGTGACTGAGCTAAGCGGCATAAGCCTAGCGAAATCCATAACATGACCACCAGCGGTCTTATTGCCAGTCTCCACAGTCTTATATCCCCAACCTGGATTTAATCTTTTATAATCTTGAACACTATCATCACTGTCCCTTGCTTCTCTCAGAGGTCTATAGGGATCCATGCGCCCACCAGTAGTATAACCTGTTTCTCCCCAGTATCTACCCTGCTGATTTTCTACAGTGCTTGGATAATAATTATTACTGTAATAAGCTGGAATATTTTGGTCTTTTAGCTTAATTTCACGAATAAACTCTCCCTGAGCAGTATACAGACCACAGTAGCCGCTTTGGTGCTTAATAATTACATTTACAGCCTTGGTCTTATTAACTATATCCTTCCAGCCGTCGACCTTAGTTACTTCTAAAATATTTTTATTATTTAAAACACTAGCATCGGCATCAGCTAGATCCCAAGTATTAAGATCTACTAAAACGATAACTGGAGCCTCTTCCATGGCTCTAACTGGTACATAGGTACTTAGGGCGACAAAAAAAGATAACTGTAAAACAGTCAAAAAAACTTTAACAAAAGTTTTTTTGTAAAACATTATAGATACTTTATGCCACATTTAAGCCTCTATAAAACTCTTAGCTGGGTCTAAGTATCCTTTTTTAAAATTCAAGCTAGAGGATTCGACTTTATTACCAAGACTATTGTAAAAAATGGTTTTAATATTTATAGAAAAATCACTCAAAAACCACCTAAGTAATAAGAATGTTTAACACACTTGAAAATCCCTGCTGGTCTAGCATTGGCTTCAAGAATAACTAAATCCTCACTCGCTAATTCTAAAAGATCTATTGAAAAAACATCAGACATAAACTCTGACTTAAGGCGCGCATAATCTTTAAAAGCAGCTAAAAGCTGCAAGCAGAAAGCTAAAATCTTTTCAGATAAAGCTTTTGCTGAAAAAACATTATCATAAAGAAAAACGATTTTATATTCTTCCTTAAATTCAAGTTTTTCTTGAATAAGCACAGAATCATATTTTTGAATCATAGTTATTTTTTCAATAATGGAATCTAACTTCAAAGAAAATCCCTTTAATTTAAAAGCATACTGATCTATAGATTCAGTTCCAAAACAAGGCTTAAGAAGAAAAGAATCCATGCCGCTTGCAGTTAAGTTATCTAAAATACTGTAGATCTCTGCCTTAGAAGAGTTTTTCTCAAGATAGCAAGTTCTGGCTTGTTTAAAGCCTTGTGCCAACATAAAATTATAAAATAGAAATTTATTATCACAGAGTTCAGCAAGAGAGTTATAAGGATTTAACTGCTTAAGTCCCAATTTAAAAGCGTGATCTGATATTAATTTATGGTTTTTAATTTCGTTATCTAGACTGAGATGCAAGCATAGAACTTCTGCTGATAAATTAAAATCCAATCCCCAACTTAAAAAATCTTCAATTGAAACAACAGAAAAAGTTTTAGATAAGGATTTTAAAGAACTAAAAGAATTCAAAAATTCTAGAGTCGAACTTAAATAACTTGGATCTAAATCACAGACTATAAAAACAGAACAAATATCATCATCAGCTTTATGCACAACCAAATCTAGAAAACTGCTCTCAATGTTTAACCGCTGCATTCCCCTTAGATATAAGCTTTATAATTAATGTGCCTATAAGAATTACCTGGTTCATAAAGTAAAGTCTTAATTGCTACATACTGTTCAGCTCTTTTATTCTTTGGATCATATTCATAACTAATAAGACCTTTTTCAAAGAAAAAAGCTTTAACCCTAGCTAAATTCACTTGCTTGTGAAAAACTCCTCTATCACCCATCGCAAACATATTCATAGATATGTCACGAACCTCATTGCGATTAAGTATCTTAGGATGAATTGGATTTTTAGGTAAAAGGTGTTCACTGCGTACCCTGCCATTAACAAAAAAAGCCACTAATTTAAAATACTCATCAATAGAGAAAGTTACGTAACCATTTAAAGGACTTTCATCAAAAATTTCACGATTAATCTCAGCACCGTATTGCTTTAGATTTTCAGCATAAGTAGAATTCAACCTAGCAGAAGCTTCTAAATTAAAAATCAAAGTAAAACAGCAGATTATTAAAAACCCAATAGGAAAATTGATTAAACGCATAGGAAAATTAAAAATTTATAGCTACCTCATGTATCATTGTATATCAACAATGGTAAGAGCTGATACTAACACCAATAAGTTATTTAACTGGTTATGGTTTCGTAATTTAATCAAGATTATAGAAGACTATGCTGACCTTGATTTAATCAAAGCAAAGGTTAGCAATTCATTAAAATCATACTTATCTTTTTTAGAAGTAGAAATTTTCATCTTCGGTAATCTAAATCAAGAACAACTAGATGGCTCCGAAATCATGCAAGAACTTATAGATAGTGAATTCTTTGACAGAAGGTTAATCGAAGATGTTTTGATTTCTAAAAGTCCTAGCAGAGTTGGTTCATACCAAATCACATTTCCACTAGAATTACGCGGAAGAGTCATTGGCTTATTTCATCTAAAATCCTTTGATGAGTTAAGTGAAGAGCATATTTCTTTACTCTGGGCTTTTGCAGATCAACTCGCCATTAAAATTGATGAATTACAGATGCCAAATAATTTAAATACTCTTTCAAAAATTAAAATTAAGCAAATCTCTGATTCCATTTTCAATAATCTCAGAAATTTTCTAGAAGCCTCACTCGTTAAATTAAAAGTACTTGAACAGAAAAACCAAGAATTAGTCGAGATTAATAAATTCAAAGTAGATCTCATTAACAATGTTTCACATGAGCTAAGAACCCCTCTAGTAGGGATTCTCGGTTTTAGCAACATGCTACAGAGACATCAAAATAGCCCAGAAATTATCCATGAAGCTTCTTTACAAATAGTAGATGCAAGCAACCGTTTATCAAGAATGATAGATGATCTGATCCAATTAAATAGAGCTAACAACATTGGCTGGCAAGTAAATTTTGAGAAAGTCGATTTTAAAGAAATGATTGAATTTGCTCTAAAAACACTAGCCCCATTACAAACCAATCACCAATTTATTTTTAGATTTGATGACAATTTAGCCGCTTTAAGAGCAGATAAAAAGCTACTTCTACAAATTATTGAAAATCTTTTAACCAATGCTATTAAATATTCGCCCGATGGTGGGGAAATTCTCATTTCGGCATATTCAGATAATAGCCTTTTCCATTTCTCTGTCTCTGACCATGGTATTGGGATGACAGAAGAGGATGTAGAGAAAATCTTTGATCGCTTTTATAGAGTTAAAAGTGCTAAAACTAATAAAATTCATGGATTAGGCTTAGGACTTGCCATTTGTAAAGATTTAACCACAGCTCTTGACGGAAACATTGCCTGTAAAAGCGTTCTAGGTCAAGGCTCCACTTTCACTGTCAGCCTACCATTATATTTATAGAGACATTTATGATTATTCGCCTCTTATCAAGCTTGAGTTTATACACTCAGGAAGAGTAATCTTCTGGATTTCACTAAAATAATTCAGGATGATAATTTTTCAGGTTAGAATCTAGAAGTTTTGCTTTCGGCATAAATTTTTCCACTAAGTTCCAGAACCTTGGACTATGATTTTTTTCAACTGTATGTGCAAGCTCATGCAAGATAACATAATCAATAAGCTCCACCGGGAGCCTCATTAAATGCAAAGACAAGTTTATATTATTCTCATAAGAGCAGCTCCCCCACTGACTTTTCATATTTTTCAAATATAAATTTCTGTATTTTAGCTTGTTTTTAAAAGCTAAATAAGCGACCCTATCTGGAAGATATTCTTTAGCTTCATTCCTCATCACCTCTATAAGAACATCTTTAATTAAATCTTGCATTTTTTTATTTTTTTTAAAATCAATTGATTCATTATAATAAAGCTTGATTTTATTGGCTGAAATACGATATTTCGTTTCTAGAACCGCACCAGGTATAAAAACTAATTCATGTTTAAACGTCTTATATTTTTTATCAGGATAAAAAATACCATCACGAGTCTCATTCTGTATTTTCTCTAAATGCTCTTTAATCCAAGAATGATGCTGATTTAAAAAATCTTTACAATCTTCAAAATTAACCCATTTAGGAGCAGTTAATTCAAGACCCTTAATTTTGCTCGCTGTTAACCTTAACCTTTTAGCCCTTGGGTTATTTTTAAACTCTATTAAAGCTAGTTCTTCAGGTTCAAGCATCTTATTGATTCTGACCTACCTTCGGTTCAGTACCATTTAGCAATCTTTTTATATTAGTAGAGTGCTTAATAAGTACAATATAAACGAAAGCGATTATACCAAAAATAATTATATTCAATGGCTCCCCAAAAAGATAGAGCCATATAGGAACTAATGGAATACATATTATCGAACCTAATGAAGAGTATTTAGAAACTTTAACTGTCACTATCCAAATTAAAATAGTGATTAAAGCCACTAATGGATTTATAGCAAGTAAGACCCCGAAACCCGTAGCTGAAGATTTACCACCTTTAAAACCGATATATAAGCTTTTACTATGGCCTATTAACGGCACTATAGTTAAAAACAAAAAAAGATAAGATTCACGCGGGATTATCTCCCAAAAAAAATTCGTTACTAGGAAAAGCGGTAAAAATCCCTTAGCAATATCTAGAATTAAAACTAAAATAGCCTGCCATTTACCTAAAATTCTAAGCACATTAGTCGCACCAATGCTTTTACTACCTAATTCCGTTAAATCTTTGCCATAAATAAGCCCTAAATAATAACCAAAAGGTATAGCCGTTATTAAATACACCACAGCATAAACTAAAATAATGGATCCCCACTCGATCATAAATTACTCCGCAAGCTCCCCGAGCTCAGTCTCCATTGTTTTGGATAACATTCTATAAAGTGCCTTAGCAGATTGATTCGCAGGATCAAGATCTAAAGCTTCACGCAGAAGAATCTTTGCATTTTTATAACGCAAAGTTTTATCAATGTCTAAATTAGTTAAAGTACTCACAGCATAATCTTTATGAGCAATTGAATTTAGCTGTTTACTTTTTTTGGATATATGTTTATTAAAAAGGCTTATAGCCTCTTTATATTTAGCCTCTTTTAAATAAATTTCCCCTTGCCTCAAATCCTGAAACTCTTGAAAACAGGAACTAGTTCCAAAGACAATAAGTGTGAAAAAAAAGATTTTTTTTAAAATAGTCACAGATTATAGTTTAACATCAAAAATTGGTCTTAAGCCAGGGATACAAGACCCATCAACCAAGGCTGAAGTTTGTCTTCTAACTGCTGTTTTATATTCAGTTCTAATAATAAATTTATCCTCAGAGACTGGTACACAAGCTTCAAGTGAGAATCTACCTGTCCAAGTCTGTGTTGATGGAAGAATCTGCTCTCCCCCAAGGCTCCTTGCTGCATTTTGAGCCAATTTTTTATTCAGACTTTTAGGCATAATAACAATGCTACCATCTGGTTTTAATGCCGCCGCACCAGTAGTACACTTACTACCTTTATAACTACTCAACACCCATAGAATCGTACCATCGTCAAACCTTTCAATCCCACTTCTTCTATCTGTTTCAGTATTACTTTCAGCGGCGACACCAGCCACACCGATATGAACAATATTACGCAAACGCCCACTACCATCTATGTAGGACTCGGTCATTACCATCGCTTGACCCATATGAAATGGAGAATAAATTACATTAACAACTTTTCCAGCTTGATCCTTTTTAACTATCTGCATGAACGTTGCATAGCCACTATCTTTATCAACACAAACATAACTATGCTCTAATGCTGATTCTTGCCTCACCCAAACAATAAAATCTCGCTTATCTTTATCTTTCGCAACATCAATACCCAACATATGCTTAAATGCAATAAAATTTAAATTAGCGAACTGTTCATATATAGCATGTAATTTTTTTTGAGTCATAACCACTGGATATGGTGAATAACCAAAACTTGGCAAATTATCAACATGATAAATTTTATTTTTAATTATAAAAATATCCCGAGTAGGTCTAATTTCTAAGTCTGGGTGAAATAAGCCTGGGGTATTATGCTGCGGAAGCTTACCAGACCTCTCATCTTTAGCAGCACTAACGAGCTCAAGAGGTCTTGCCCTACCTGGCTTAGTATAAATAACCATCTCTTCACTTTCTGTTCTAGTATTTGCTTTACGAAAAGAATGATTCTTGACATGTATACTGTTACGCCCACAGTAGTCGTACTGATGTGCAATCTGAGCCGTATCTTTACCATCTTTATACTTAGGCAAGAACTCCAAATTAGGCAAATCACTACCGTCAAGTATTTGTGCTGGCGGGTTTGTACCCATAATCTAAAGTTTAGACTCCTAGAAAGTATTACTAATTGTATTGTTGAATGAGCAGGTTAAGTGGGGGTTAAGAATCAGCCGAGTTTACAAAAATTAAAGACTATTTAATTCTTCTAAATAAATTTTCTCTTCTAAATTTAGCTTTTCTAAATCACCTTTAGCTTCTTGAATCCTTTCCTCAGGAGCCTTATTTAACATAGAAGCTAAACGAGTCTCTAATTGCTGCTTGGATTTATTTAGCTTACTAAGTTTATCTTCTAGATTGGTTTTTAGTTTATCTATGTCGGCTAAGCCTTGTAACGGAATATGAAAAAATATCTCTTGGGACTGCTCGCAATCTCCAATTTCTGCGTTTTCGTCGTCCTCATGATCCTCATGTACTCCGAGTACATTGCGGTCATTCGTCCTCCTCAGCCTTGAACTTGCACGATTGTGAGCAGTCCCATCTTTAAGCTGCTCGCAATCTCCAATTTCTGCGTTTTCGTCGCCCTCATGATCCTCATGTACTCCGAGTACATTGCGGTCATTCGTCCTCCTCAGCCTTGAACTTGCACGATTGTGAGCAGTCCCATCTTTAAGCTGCTCGCAATCTCCAATT
>DUDT01000019.1 GCA_005110385.1 Candidatus Melainabacteria bacterium
AAGCTTCTGGTAGAGATCCCCTTTTCGCTCTAAATCATAGCTGTGCCATGATCAGGGACAATGTTAAAAGGCTAAGTAGGCGTACTTGGTGTACTACTAAAAGAATTCATATGCTAGAACATATACTCTATATCTATGCCTATTTTCACAACCTAGTCATAGATAAGGCTACTCTTCTTATGAAAAATTTGATTTGAAATGGGGGAAATGCTTCGCTCTCAGGGATTTAGGCTTGCCTTGTAGGAGAAATTAAGGGGGGCAGTTTATGAATTTCACTATCTTGAAAATATTTCTAAAATATTTAAAGCTATTTATGATGAAAGTACTTGGTCGAACCATTCAGTGAAAATTTATGCATCTAGCTCCTCGGCTTTAGAAATGCATAAACATTTAAAAGAAAGCCTTGCGGGCAGGTTAAAAAAATACTGGATAAAACCACTTAGTTATAAAGAGTTCTACTCAAATTCTGAAATCAAATCAGAGTTATCTGAATTCCTCTGCTACGGTGCATTACCTGGCACCTATGACTTAAAACATCATCCTACTCATAAAGATAGACAGCAGTATCTCCAAGAGATTCTCAACGCCTATATTCAAAAAGATGTGAAATCCCTAATCATAGAAGAGAATATAGTAGCCTTTAATCATTTATTGTACATATTAGCTGATAAACAGGGACAAATCACTTCTACAGCGAGCCTCGCAAATAAAATAAAGGTAACAGCAGCGACTGTAGAAAAATATATCAGCATACTAGAACAAACCTTCGTGCTTTACAGTCTAAAATCCTTTTCAGGAAACCTGAGTAACGAACTTAAAAAATCAAAGAAATACTACTACTACTACTACGATTTAGGTGTGCGCAACGCTCTGATAAAAGATTTCAGCTCACTTACTAATAGAGCCGATAAAGGCTGTATTCTAGAAACCTTTACATATCACTATCTATTAAACATCGCAGATGATAGTGATACTGAGATATTCTTCTGGCGAACCTCCGATGGAATGGAAATAGATTTTATCTGGAACCGTAATCGCACTCCTTATCCTATAGAGGTTAAATCATCTTTGCGTAAACCAGAAGTCTTTCCAGCTCTTATTAAATTTTTAAAAGCCTACCCCAAAGCCCCATTTGCAATAGTTCTTAATGATAAAGTCGATGAAGAAATCTTTCACAAAGACCGTAAAATCTATTTCATTAGCTTTAAAAATATTGATTATTTAGAAGAGTTACTAAATATTTAAAAGCCTTTCTGAGATTAACATACAAGTGAATTTTTTAACAAAACCGTTTATATTCCGCATAGCCAGCAGCATCCATCTCTTCATAAGGGATAAACTTTAAAGACGCTGAGTTTATGCAGTATCTAAGCCCTGTAGGCTTAGGACCGTCTGTAAATAAATGACCTAAATGAGAATCACCCTGCTTAGATCTAACCTCTACACGGCGCATACCATGAGTAGTATCTTCTTTCTCTGCGATATTCTCCTGAACTAGTGGTTTAAAGAAAGACGGCCAGCCAGTCCCAGAGTCAAATTTAGCATCAGAGCTAAATAAGGGTTCACCAGAGACTATGTCAACATAGATACCGCGATGTTTATTATCCCAATAGGCATTCTCGAAGGGTCTTTCTGTGCCATTTTCCTGCGTCACTTTATACTGGAGATCAGTTAAGCAAGATTTTAAATTTTCTTTATCCATAACTTTATCCGACTTTAACCTTATCACCAAAAATCTTCACCCTCTGCTCATCAAACATAGACTTAAGTTTTCTAGCTACAATATCATAATCCTCTTTATCTGCCCAACTGGTTTCTGGCATTTTTATACTTACGGGTATATCCAAATCAAAAATAGAGTGCTTAGTACACTGTTCTTGAGCAAGTTCACCAGAATGTATTTTAGAGACTATAGACCTAGTAAGTTTAATCGACATGCGAGAACCTCTACCATAAGAGCCTCCAGCCCAGCCAGTATTAAGTAACCAGCAGTTTACATTATTCTCTTGAATTTTCTTCGCGAGTAAATCTCCATAGACATTTGGTCTTAGAGGCATAAAAGGTGCTCCAAAACAAGGACTAAAGGCTGCTGTCGGCTCTTTAATACCTTGCTCTGTACCAGCGACTTTAGCAGTATAGCCTAAAAGAAAGTACTCCTTAGCCTGCTCTGGGCTTAATTTAGAAACAGCAGGTAGAACACCAAAAGCATCACAGCAGAGCATTATTACATTATTAGGCTGCTCTTTAATAAATCTATCAAAACCAGTACCATCGTCATTTAGAACTACTGCATTAGGAATAAAATCTAAAGGATAAGATATTCTACCGTTTTCAGTAAGGGTCTTATCGAAATAATCTAAACTTTTATCTTCCTTAATCCGAACATTCTCGGCAGTAGCACCGAATCTACGACTAGCAGCATAGATCTCTGGTTCAGTATCTTTAGAAAGACCAATAGATTTAGCATAACAACCAGACTCAAAATTAAACACACCATTCTCGCTCCAGCCGTGTTCATCATCACCTATAAGTAAACGCCCAGGTTCTGCTGATAGAGTAGTTTTCCCAGTCCCAGATAATCCAAAGAATATAGCGACATCCTTCCCATCTTTATCTGCATTAGCAGAACAGTGCATAGGCATAATCCCAGACTGCGGTAAAAGATAATTCAGAAGTGAGAAAACTGATTTCTTAATTTCACCGGCATAAGCAGTACCTGCGATTAAAACCTCTTTATGCTTAAAATTCACCAAAACAAAAGTCCCAGAGCGTGTTTTATCTAATTCTGGATCAGCTTTAAAGCTAGGAACACAGATGATACGATATTCCGGCTCAAAATTCTTTCTATTAATAGCTCCTCTCTTCTCAGCAAATATCGCCGAACGTGAGTTAATCGATTCCAGCATATTCGTAGCGAAAAAACTATGCCAAGCATATTCAGTAACTACTCTTACCTTAATAGAGTGTTCACGATCAGCTCCAGCAAAGCAATCTTGGACATAGAGTTTCTTATTCTCTATTTTCTGCATCTTCTCAATATAATCAAAAAACTTATCACGCAATTCGAAATAATCATCTTCATCAAAGGGTCTATTAATCTCACCCCAATCTATAATCGAGTCAGTATCTGAATCTCGCACAATAAATTTATCGTTAGCAGATCTACCAGTGTGCTTACCTGTATAAACTATCAAGGCACCTAAATCAGAGAGCCGAGCTTCACGATTCTTTAGAGCTTCTTCATACAGCTCTGCCCTGCACATATTAAACTCAACTAACGAAGAATGAAAAACATCTTCGATTCTTCTTAAACCATGCATCAACTCTGAAGACATGGCATGATTTTAGCATTCCAAAGATACTTTAAGAAAACTTAATCTTTAAAAATCATTCTCAAAACCAGTTAAATCATCAATAAGATTATTTTCATCAAATATACCTAGCTCTTCAGCCTTACCCATATTTAAGATTTTAAATTCATCACCGCGCTTAAGCCTTATAAACGGTTCACCTAAATCATTAGAAGCTGGATTATGAATTTCTATAAGCTCCCAATTCGCAATATAGTCACCGACTGAAACTTCAATAGTGTTATCTAATGCCCTGTCCATAGCTTTAATAGCAGCTTTTAAAACTTTAGAGCGAGTTAAATTATCACCGACTTCAAAAACAGCTTCTTTTAGATTAATCAAAGCAATACTCTCACCATCACTCTGTATGACTCCTATCATCAAAGCCCTGTAAGCTTTTTTAGAAGAACGAACTGCCTTATCTGCAAGACCAGTACCACGAGCTTTACCACTAGCTATAGCCTTTAGAACGGAATCTGGCAGTATAAAGGGATTATCCCTGCCCGCTGTATCTTTAGAAGCTTTTATAAACTCTCTCTCTTGCTTTGCGCTATTAGACTTAATCTTAATCGCCGACCAAACAGGTCTTTTATCTGCAAAATCAAACAGATTATTTATTTTTTTAGATTTAGGTCTGCGTGAATCTCTTCTAGAAGAGCTCTTCGTATCATAACGCTCATTCATTTTCTGATAGACGGTATAACCAATAAACAAGAGCATAGCGACCACTAGAGCAATAATCGGTGTGCCAATCTCAGATTCATTCTTTATAGCAGCAGCGTCACGATCTGAATAAGAAAAAGCTTTATAGACCTTATTTCCATAAGCCTGACGTGGTGGTGGAGCTACTGGCTCATCAAAAGCTGGTTCAGGGGATGACCTAAAAGGAGGCGGCTCTACTTTAAAATGATCATCAAGAGATAGTTCTGGCTCTTCAAACATCAAGCTAGGATCAAAAGCCTTAGAAGAAAGCCTTGCGTCTTCCTCTATAAAATCCTGCCCAAATAAAGTCTGCAAATCATTATTCGCATCATGAATACCATTCTCATTTAAAGTAGTAGGGTAATCATCAAAAGAGTTATTCTCTGAAGGATTTTTATCTAAGCCTATAGCAGGTTCATCAAATAGAGACTCTAGAGGAATATGTGCCTTTTCTACTAGCTGAGTCTCATTTGGGTAATCTTTATCCTTATAAGTATCAATATCCGACAGAAAAAATTCTATGCTAGAAAACATATCATCGCTCTGCTCCTCTAAAAGCTTAAGTACTTTTTCCTGAAGCTCAGCCTCCTCTTCTGGACTGCGAATTAGGCTTTCTGGCGAAGATGCATCATCTTCATCTGGATCACTAAAGTTCTCATTGTAATCAGCCTCTTCTCCTAATGATTCTGGAGAATAATAGGATTGTTCAGGCGGCCAAGTTCTAGCTTTTGAGTCATCAAAAGCTGATGGCTTTTCAGCACTGAAATCATCATCTATCATCGTTGCGTATTATTGCTCCCTAGGAACCACTCTTAAAAACTCCTCTAAAGTAGTTTTATGAGATAGCACCTTATCAAGAGCAGAATCGAAAAGGGTTTTCATTTTATTTTCAGCCATAACAGCCTTATAATCTTCTAAATCAGCCTTATTATGAATAAGAGATTTCATCTTATTCACGACAGGCATCATTTCGAAAATCCCTTCTCTTCCTGAGTATCCTGTATTATTACATTTTTGACAACCCCTACCCTTAGCAAAGCTAATCTCTCCAGCCCTAGCTTCAAGCCCTAAATAACTAAGCTCACTTAGAGTAGGCTGATATTCATAAGAACAGTGTTCACAGATAAGCCTAACCAACCTCTGCGCCACTACGCCGACTAAAGCACTAGCGACTAGATAGGACTCGACTCCCATATCAATAAGCCTATTAATACTGCTCGGTGCATCATTAGTGTGCAGTGTACTTAAAACCAAATGACCAGTAAGAGAAGCCTGAATAGCAATCTCTGCCGTCTCTTTATCACGAATTTCACCGATCATTATGATATCTGGATCTTGCCTGAGTATACTTCTAAGACCAGTAGCGAAGTTTAAACCAGCTTTAACATTAACCTGTACCTGATTTACTCTAGCTAACTGAAATTCAACAGGGTCTTCTACTGTAACTACATTCTTCGTAAGGTCTATAACCTTAGCTAAACTCGTATAGAGTGTACTAGTTTTACCTGAACCAGTAGGTCCTGTAATAAGAATCATTCCCTGAGACAGCCTAAGCCAAGACTCAAAAGTAGGAATCATATTTTCAGGCATACCTAAATCAGTTAGCTCTAAAAATTTATTTTCATGCGGAAGCAACCTGATAACGCACTTCTCACCGTGCAAACAAGGTAAAGTAGAAACCCTTAAATCGATTTTCTTGCCCTCAATAATTTCAGTTACCCTGCCATCTTGAGGAATTCTAGATTCTGCGATATTCAGATTAGCAATAATCTTAATCCTTGCAAGCATGATCTTCCTATAATCAGCTTCCTGATTACAAAGATATTTACAAATATCCTTAAGCACGCCATCTATCCTGAATCTAACTAAAAGAAAATTCTCAACTGGCTCATAATGAATATCAGAAGCCCCTAGGCGAGCAGCATCTGCAATAATACGGCGCACCTCGCTTGCGATAGATGTATCATCAACCGCATTAATACGGCGAAGTGGAATTTCATCTATAGTTCTTAGTAAATGAGCTCCTAACTGAGCGACTTTTCTTAATTTCAGCTCAGGTAAATTAGCTTCAGCCTTAACATCTAAAACCCTGTTCTCTACAGGCTTACTGTATGAGTTATCGACTAAACTTGGTTTTTCATTAATATTAAGAGAATTATTTACAGAAGGATTATTCACTACTATTTCTGGAGCAGGTCCGAGAAGCTCTAAAATCACCGCCTGCCAATTATCTTTTTTAATTTCGATTAACTCAATACCAAACCTATTAACAAACTTGGATAAAATCACTTGTAAATCAGATAGCAAACCTTCTTCACAAGCCACATATAATTTTTCTTCAGTAAAAAACAGTGGAATCGCCTCTCTGATAGGCCAATTTTTATTTACAGAACCGATAAGCTTTCTATCTAGCAGGCGTAAATTAAGTTCATTATCCCTAACCAAGAGGGATAATGCTTCATCAGCAGAGATATTCCCTGATCTGATTTGCTGATAGGCTGAAGCTAACTGATTCACTATGTTTATTTTAAACTAGATAGATTTTTGAGGCTTTATTTTTCCCATTCTGTATGGTTATTAATATTGTGTTTTTCAAAAACATCATACTACTTCCCAAGATCCAGCCTTCTTAGAGCCAATTCTCTTAAGTTGATTGGTTTCTTGAAGCTTTTTTAAAGTCTTTTGTACAGCTCTTTCTGTTAAAAAAAGTTCCTGAGCTAATTCTGGAATAGTTAAATTAGGGTTTAGCTTTAATAAATCTAATATTTTTACCGAACTTTTTACCGAACTTTTCTGAAAATTAAAAGTAAGCCATATACCAGATTCTTCATATAGAATTTCAGGTTTGTGAATACCAGCATTCATACAAGTTTGAGACATTTTTTCGATACCTCTGCCCCAAGCCTCAATCAAGCCTGCTCTAAAGAAGCAATTTGCGATTTCAGGGTTAAAAGGGGCAGACTCGTGTTTGCAGAAAAGCTTTTCTACAGTCCATCCTTGATGAAGCTGACCACTATTCCAAATCATCAATTTATCTTCATAAACAGAAATTTGAATTGCGGTGTTTTGGCTAAGCCACCACCAATATATTTTTCTGGACTTCCATGAAACAAAAGAATAGCAGCTCGCTTTAAATATCCATCACTAAAGAGTCTTAGCTTTTTAATTAGACTTTTATCATCTTGCTCTAAGCTCTGCTGATCAATACGTTTGATATTTGCAGCATACTTTCTAAACAAATCCAAGTTTTCAAGCTCTTTAATATCAACATTAGGAAAGGGAATTGAGTCCCAAGTCCTACCTTGCTTTTGAAGAAGAAAATTATCTAAGGCAGCTCCCTTTAGTTCCTGCTTCGTAGAGCCAGATCTATAGTGGTACTGACCTTTATAACTCACTGGATAAGGGTAAGGTTCTACGAAGATTTCGATAAACTCCAATCCCTTCTCCAAATGAAGGTTTACGTCAATAATTATTCCAAGTACATCTCTGATTTTATTCGGGATATCTTCTAATAATTTAGCGGTATTCTTTAAGCCAACTGTTTTACCACTATCATCTTTACCGATATAAAGCTTGCCACCATAAGCATTAGCAAATCCACATATCCATTTTAAATACTCATCCTTCCAAGATTCTTTAAATTCAATAGTTTGATTTTCTTTCATGAAATAAAATTAAATATCATCTGAACAGTTATCTTTTATTAAAATAACGCAATTATACTTTAGACTGCTAAAAATTCTTCAAAATTACGATCAGAGCAAAATACCTTTCTGCCAAATTCATTACGGGTCAATCCAGAAGAATCATCTAATGATATTGTTTTTAATTTATCTGTAATTAAAGGTATTTCTTCATACCCAGAAAATAGAATCTTAGCTTTATTATCTTGGTATGCTGAATATAGCGAAGTTTTATAATGATACCTAATAGCTGTGTTAAAGTGACTATCCTGAAAGCCATAGCCTATAGTTAAGAGTGGTACTCCTTTTTCACCGAGTGAAATGAATCTTGAGTAAACCTCTGGAAAATAGTATAAAAAGTCTCTAGTTAGTATTGAAGCTTTATTATTTCCTTGATTTAGAATCGCAGGCTGACACCTTATGTTTTCTATCTGCGATATTCGATTATTAAAAACTTTTTTCAAATTATCTCGGAAAGTTTTTCCATAATCGGGTTTGCCATCTGATTTGAAGCCATACAATAAATGTAAACCAGCCATATCATGAGAACTTTTAGAGCTAATTTTGACTGGAAGTCCTAGTAAATAAATGAAATTTAAAGCCCCATGAGGCTTATAGTGAAACAAATTTGTTTCGGCCTCGCTGGTAAAATCTCGATGAACAAAGAAGCTCAACCCATCTCTTGCAATATCACTCTTTGATCTACGGAACTTAGTTTCCAAGGTATTCTTTGGAACAATCTTTTCAAGTGGGAAATACCCTCTCGTTGGCATAAATTCTTCATAAACTTTAAAAAAATTTTCTACTAACAAACCTTCTTCATCAGAAAAAATCTTATCGAGAAGTAAATCATGATTCAAATCAAAAAAATGAAGCTTATAGCCATCTGCTAAAAGTGCTTTTACTAAATCAACAAAGCTCTTCTGCATTTTCTTAAATTTTTCAGCATAATCTACTGAAAGTAATTTATCTAACAGAATTTTATATAAAATTTCTTCACATAAATTAAGTTTCTCAATCTCACCATCATCTAAGTTAAGAGAATCAAGGCCAAGCTCAGTAGCAAAGCTACTCTGGTCACGAATATTTTCTAAATACTGAGCAAATTTTTCATAATTAAAATTTTCCTTAGTATTTTTAAATCTTTCTTTAAGCCGAGAATCATTGTTAAAGGCTTTTAAAACATAAGAAGAAAGAGAAAGAAGACCTGACACCAAAGGCAAATCAGCCAAAGATTTTGAAAACCCTGCACCAAGCAGAATACTAATTTCCTTAACTTTATCTTTCCCCACAAACAAATCTTATTCCAGAATATCATTTCAATCCTCCCCTCCCCACAAAAAGACTTTGCCCTAAGCACTTGCAAGAGCGAGCTTGGGGACCCACGCTGCGCGCGTGGGGCGTAGCGAAGGCAAGCGCTTAGGGCAAAGTCAAACCAAGTCATAGGTGAAACCCACCTCATCCAACTCCAAATTAATCTCATAAGGCTTCCCATTATTAGTCACACGCCCGCGCTCGGCGATTAAATGCAAATTTAATTTGGCACGTGAAGCTATCACATAAAGCAGTCTCTGCGAAGTCTCTCTTTCATCACCAGAAATAATCGCGGACCAATGCGGCACATAACCTCTTAAAAGCCCGTAGGCGATTACTGTTTCAAACTCTTCACCTTTAACTCCCATACAAGTATTCACTATAATACTTGAAGCCGTTTTCCTTGCAATCGAGCTAGAGAAGTGACATTCAGGGAGTAATTTCATTAGCTGTTTAGAGATAGAAGTCACCAGCCACCACTGCGGCACTAAAACACAGATCTCATTTTCAGGAATGCCTTTAGATAGACTTAATTTAATTAAACGTACTATCTCTGGAACTATGTCAGCATGATGAATATCTCTATTCAAGCTAACTAAAGCCTTTTCCTTAGCGTACTTACCGAGACCTTTAATTTTTATATTCTGCTGCTGAAAATTCATATAAAAATCTATGATTCTCTGACTAGATCTGTAATTAGCACTTAAATTTAACGCCTTAAGCGGCATACCACCAAGCTCACCTCTAATCTCAGAATGGGTTTTAGCTATACCGCCTAGTGACTTATAAATAGCCTGATCCACGTCACCTACGAAGAATACAGAAGTTTTACTGGGATTAGTTTTTACTAACAGTGAAATAATCGCGTACTGTAGATCCTGCGTATCTTGATATTCATCCACGCAGATCAGTTCAAAAATACCTGCAAGTTTCAAAGTAAGTTCCTTAGACTGTAAAAGGATTCTATAAGAATAAAAAAGTAGAAGATCAAAATCTATAAGATTTTTCTGTTTTAGAGTCTTATGATATTCACTTAAGATATCAGTAAACTTAGAACCCTTTTCTAGAGGCTGCCCAAATCTATCAAATTTTAAATTAATTGATTCAGCTGGGTTAATACGATATTTTTCCTTAAGCCTCGTGACTAGATCTTTACAGAAGTCCTCATCCGCGATTTTAAAACCAGCCTTCAACTCTGAAAGCTGCTGCTGATAAGGCTCAAATATCCACTTTAAACAAAAAGCATGTATAGTACCAGCCCAAATCCTACTGGTATCTATATCCATAGCAGAGAGACGTTTTCCCATCTCTTCAGCGGCTCGTACTGTAAAGGTCAAAGCAAGAACCATCTTACGGGACTGCTCCCAAACTCCAGTTTCCGCATTTGCTAGCACATAAGCTAATTTATAAACTATCACCCGAGTTTTACCAGAACCTGGACAGGCAGTTAATAAGACATTTCCAGGCTGAGTAACAGCTTTTTTCTGTTCTTCGCTCAATTCGTCTAAAAGCATTTCATGATTATAGTTCTATTTTTATTGCTAAAATTCTTTTTATATGAGTATCGCTGAAGAAAAATTTAGAACCAAAACTAGTTTTCTTTTACCCTTTGAAAAAATGCATGGGCTTGGTAATGACTTCGTCATTATTAATAACTCTCACTTAGATTTTCAGGATAAATCATTTGAGCAGGAGCTCTGCAAGAAAATCTGTGACAGGCATCTCGGCATAGGTGCTGATGGCATGATCGTTATAGATAATGTTAAAAATTCTGAAAACGCTATTAAATCATGGAGGTACTATAACTCCGATGGGTCTATCGGTGAAATGTGCGGCAATGGTATTCGCTGTGCAGCTAAATATATCTATGAACATGGCTTAAGTGCTGAAGAAACCGAGTTTAAAATCGAGACGCTTGCTGGTGATATAGGTGTTAGCCTGCTAGATGATGACATGGTAAAGGTGGACATGGGCGCACCAAGAGAAATTAACAGAAATCTTAGCCTTCAAGTCAGCGATGCTAGTTCAGAAGGTGATTTCACTTTTAATTATGATTTCGTCTCCATGGGGAACCCCCATGCGATTGGGTTTTATGAAGTAGACACTGGTAAGCTGCAAAATTTTTCTTTAAACGGGCCTACTATAGAATTTCACTCTAATTTTCCGAATAAGACTAATGTCGAATTTGCAAGAAAAATTTCAGAAAATATCTTTGAGCTTATAGTCTGGGAGCGTGGCTGTGGTTTTACTCAAGCCTGCGGCACGGGAGCATGTGCGACTGCGGTAGCAGCTATAGAAAAAGGTCTAGCTCTAAAAGACTCAGATATAGAAATCAGGCTACCTGGTGGCAGTCTATTTATTCGCTGGGATTCTGTTACTAATTCTATTTTCATGACAGGCCCAGCCAAATTAAGTTTCATCGGATATTACAATGAAGAGAGATAAAACGATCATATCGGTAGCTCTGCTGCTCATAGCCCTATTTATTTTTTATCTATTTACTAAACCTATCAGTGATCCACTGAAACATACTGAAATACTAGGTTTAAAGAAAATTCCTTTAAGTGATATCAGACAAGCCTTAAATAATGATGAGTATAAAAATCAGTCTCTGCTGAGCTTAAAGCGCAGCTGGATTAAAGAGGAACTTAAAAAAAATCCTCTGGTACAAGACGTAAAAGTCCAAGGTATATTACTTCCTTCTAGTAAAATCCGTATTCTAATTAAGGAAATACCGATATTAGCGGTTTTAGATCTAGGGAAAGAAAGAATTATTTTCGATACCAAAGGCACTAGTTATAAAATATCTCCAGAAAAATTCTCTTATCTTGAAAAAATCTTCAAAAACGAAAATGCAGAAATTGGAGTTGGGGAGCAGTCCCCTGATGTTATTCCTAAGATATATGCCAAGTCAAGCTTCTACACTAAAGAGAATTTACATAATTTAAATGCAATTATCCAATATATAGAAAATGCTATTTCCTCTATAGGCTTTCATGAAAAAATCCATACTATATACTGCGGGTCTAGTGAGAATCTTAGGCTTACTGGAAATCATTTCGAATATAAAATTGGTAAATTAAACAATCGCTCTCTTGCTAGAGTGAAAAGGCTGGATATGGCTTTAATAAAAATAGAAGAGCTATTAACCAAAGATAAAATTGATTTAAAATATATAGATCTTTCTTTAAGCACTAAAGAAATTATTTTAGGTAAAAACGAATGAGTAATAGAATCAAAGTCATAGTATCTGGAGCACTTGGGAGAATGGGTTCAGAAGCGATCCGCACCTTCCTTGAGCATAAAGATGAGTTCGAACTGGTCGCAGGGACAGTACGTGATGCTTCAAACCTAGACCCTAAGTTACTGAAAAATTATGAAGAGATGGGCGTCCATATCACTGATGACTTAACTGGCTTAGTTCAAGCTGCTAAGGCAGATGTACTCGTAGAGCTTACTACACCAGATAGCGTTTTTGAAAATTCTCTACTTGCTCTCAAAAATGGTGTGAGACCAGTTATCGGTGCTACTGGCCTTAGTGAAGAAGATCTCAAAGAATTAAGTTTACTTGCTAAAAAAAACCAAACCGGTGCGATAGTTGCACCAAATTTCGCTCTAGGAGCTATTCTCATGATGAGATTTGCGGTAGAAGCCAGTAAATATTATAAAAAAGCCGAAATAATCGAATTACATCACGATAAAAAAGTGGACATGCCTTCTGGAACAGCCATTAAGACTGCACACATGATGGGGAAATCTACCAACAAAGATATTCCTATTCATAGTGTAAGGCTCCCAGGCTTAGTTGCGAAGCAACAAGTCATATTTGGCTCTACTGGTGAGACTTTAACTATCGAGCATAATTCCATAGACAGATCTTGCTTTATGCCTGGTATAACCCTTTCGGCAAGAAAGGTTGTAGAGATCAACCAATTAATTTATGGTTTAGAGAATATAATTTAATGACAAAAACCGTAAAAAGAATAGCCATCATGACCAGCGGCGGTGATGCACCAGGTATGAATGCTTTTATACGTTCAGCGACTAGATACGCTATAGAAAAGGAGTTGGGGGTCTTTGGTATTTTAGAAGGCTATCAAGGTCTCATAGAGAATAAATTCATGGAGATGAACTATGATTCAGTCTGCAACACTATTCATCTTGGTGGCACTATATTAAAAACCTCTCGCTCACAAGAGTTTATGACTCATGAAGGTAGATTAAAAGCAGCCAAAAATCTTAACGACAATAACATAGATGCTCTTATTTGCTGCGGCGGCAATGGCAGCTATGCTGGTTTAAAAGAATTTGCGAATAAAGAAACTGGTGAATGGCAAGGCCTAGTCATCGGCTCACCAGGCACTATTGACAATGACGTATCTGGTACTGATTTAACTATAGGCTTTGATACTGCGGTAAACACTGCTGTAGAAGCCATAGATAAACTGAGAGACACTGGAGACTCTCACAGTAGGCATTTTATCGTAGAAGTTATGGGCAGGCACTGCGGCGATATCGCTCAAGCAGTAGGACTAGCTTCTGGAGCTACCTTTATCGCCGTCCCTGAAGAAAAGGCAGATATAAAATCTATAGTCTGCACACTTAGAAAACGCGGTCACGACATAGTCGTGGTCGCAGAAGGAAATGACTTAGGCGGAGCTGAAAAAATCGCCCAACTACTAGAAGATCACCACAGAGAAATGAAGTCCAATAGCGAGTTTAGAGCCTGCGTGCTTGGCCATATTCAGCGTGGAGGCTCGCCTACTGCTAAAGATAGAATACTTGCTCATCGCTTTGCGATTAAAGCAGTAGATGCTCTTCTTAATGGGGAGACGCTTAAAGCTACTGCCTATAAAGCAGATGAAATAATACTAAGCTTACTTTAAAAGTCTATCCAATTCAGAAACTGCATAAATAGGGACTTTCAGAATGCCTTTCTCAAAAGAAATATTCTCAGAGCTTAGAGCCAGCCCATAATTATAATCATATTCTTTCATAAAGCTATATAGACTTTTCATTTTGCCTCTAGCTCCGGATTTCACCTCTAAACCAAATACCTTCTGGCACTGCTGCCGAACTGTAATTTCTGCGTTTTCGTCGTCCTCTGCACTTTCGCTACTGGCATCGTTTACAGCATAGAGATAATCTAATTCAGCTGAAATATTACGCCCATCTCGATTCCAAAAATACAATTCAGCTGCCTGATTATATGGGTGATAAGCGAGTAATTCTTGACCTACTACTTGCTCCACCAAAGCTCCTTTAGCGAGATTATAAAAAGAATCATTAGTCAAAAGTTCAGAACTTAGGTTAAGCACATTATGCATCAAACCCACATCCATAAATAGTAGTTTAAAATGTTTTTCACTTGCATGAAAAGCAAAAGGTAACGCTTCACCACTAGTTTTTAAGACTTTTCTATAGACTCTAGCCTTACAAAGCAAATCTAAAGCTGCTTTTAACTCACGAGATTGAAGACTTGCATCTATTTGGCTATATTTAAATTTCTGTCCTATAAACTGCGGTGCTAAATTAAAAATCTTCTCAACATGCACTGACCTCGCTCTAGAACTGTATTTCAAAAAATCATCCCTATAAGTCTCAATAATTGATGACTGTATATCAAGAATATTTTTCAAACTATCTTCTTGAATATAGTTATTTACAGCTTCTGGCATGCCACCAATAAACATATAGATTTTAAATTCTTTAAGCAAATGCTGGTGCAGAGAGTCATTAATTGGCTCTTCTAAACTCATCTCCCTAATTAGCTTTAAGAGCCTATCTTCATTCTTCGCTATTAAATACTCAACAAACGACATCGGGTACATATAAATATATTTAATTCTCCCGACAGGCATACTAATAGACTCTTTTTCCAGAGCAAACTCTAATAATGAGCCTGCCGCAATACAGTGCAAGCCAGGAATATCTTCATAAATGTAGCGAAGAGCTACTATAGCTCTTGGGCATTCTTGTATTTCATCAAAGAAAATTAAAGTTTTACCAATATTCAGTTTTTGTTTTTTAATAATGGCTACAGTTTCAAGAATCCGCTTCAAATCTAAATCCCCATCAAAATGATGGCTAAAATTTCTCTCCTTTTCAAAATTTATTTTAATTAAATTTTGAAAATTCTCTTTTGCAAACTTCTCAACTAGAAACGATTTACCAACCTGCCTAGCCCCTCTGAGCATGAGTGGCTTGGGATGTTTATCCTTTTTCCACTTTTTTAGACCTTCATCAAGTCGGCGAAACATATATATAAATTATACCCTTATTGAAGATATTATATATATATTTTCAGCAAACTTCGTGTGATACGATTCTGAAAATTTCTTTAAAGCCCACCGCACAACTTCATTTTAAAGCCCCCAACCGCCAGCAAGTTCAAGATTCTGCCCTGTAATATAATTACTCTGAATTAAAAAGAAAGCTGCCGAAACAGCTTCATCTAAAGTCGCAAATCTATTTAACGGCATTTTAGGCATAACTGGGTCCATGACTGTATTTTCCATATAGCCTGGTGACAGCATATTAATCAAAACCCCATTATTCGCTTCTTCCTTAGCCATTCCACGTGTCATAACTAGAAGCCCAGTTTTAGCAGCTTGATAAGCAGTGACATTCACACCCGGATCTAATCTCTCCATACTCGCAAAGCCAATATTTAAAATACGCCCCCTCGATTCACGAAGATAGGGCAAAGCTGCCTGTGAAAGGTAGAACGCTGAATTTAAATTACTTGCGATCATCTCGTCCCATTCTCCGAAGCTAAACTCGCTTATCGGTTTATTAATATAATTTCCGACATTGTTCACCAGCAGATCAATACCACCAAAGCGTTCAACCGTCTCCTTGACTAGCCTCGTGGCCGAGTCGGGATTTTTTAGATCATAATCTTTACTTCTAACAATCTCTGGCTTCTGATAACCAATCTCAGGGAGTCTCTCTGTGATTAACCTACCTAAGCCAACGTTATTTCCACTTACTATAGCTACCTTAGTGCCCGTCATTAGATTTCATTCTAACCCAATCATGCTTGGCTCTATCAAAAAAGAGAAATTCATGTGGACCAGCGATGGAAATCAGTCTTAAGCATGGAGAATTAACTTTTTTCATTTCCTTACCGACTATAACGCTAAGCGGGTAAGTACCATGGCTCATAAGCTCAGTATAATGATGAGGGAATTCAGTCTGATAAAGCACCTTAGCCTCATTTACTATCATTAAAGAGACTGAACCTGTAGATTTATTCGTGACTAAAGCAGCGTAATCCTTCTTGCCGTCTAAATCAAAGTCTTGAGATACAGCAGGCAAAAACTGACCACCAGAGATTTTCGCAAGCTCATTTCTAGCATAAGCATAATAACTTCTCAGCTCTAACTGCTGCGCCCTCGGTAATTTTTTCTCAGAGGGATTTAATTCTAGGGGGAAAATATCCTGAACTTTAGTCACAGAAAATGAATCAGGGAAATGCTTATTTAGAATAATCTCTAAATTTTTATTAGGAATAGCTGGCGAAGCAGCAAAAGCATTCTTAGAGAAAAAATATAGAAAGCCTAATATGAAAGCCAATAATAATAGTACAGATCTATATCTCCTAAGCATAATCCTTAACCTTGCTTACCTAATTCTAAACTGCATTCTTCTCATAAGCAGTCGTAGAGATTTTTTCTTCATAAGCCCCAAACGCTAAGAATTTTTTAGCACGCATATTCTTAATCTGAGCTGGAGAATATTTAGACATCTCTTTAAGCTGCTCTAGAATCACTATCTGAAGATTATTAGCAGTAGTCTTCCAGTCTCTATGAGCACCACCCATAGGTTCAGAGATAATACCATCGATTATACCTAACTGCATAAGGTCTTTAGCTGTAATTTTAAGCGCAAGAGCAGCTTGCTCAGCTTTATCACGAGTTTTCCACAATATCGCAGAACAGCCCTCTGGGCTAATTACCGAATAGACTGAATTCTCTAACATGAGCACAGTGTTCGCGACACCTATCGCTAATGCCCCGCCTGAACCACCTTCACCTGTAACTATAGCGATTACTGGAACTGTTAATTGAGCTAAGGTTTTTAAATTTTCAGCGATAGCGATAGACTGGCCATTAGCTTCAGCATTTAACCCAGGGTAAGCACCAGGCGTGTCAATAAAAGTTACTATCGGTAAAGAGAATTTATCAGCGAGTTCCATCATGCGTTTAGCTTTACGATAGCCCTCTGGCTGAGGCATACCAAAATTACGCGCCTGATTCTGCTTAATATTACGGCCCTTACGCATACCGATAGCCATAAAAGAAAAACCCTCTAACTCGACTAAAGCTGTCATAATCGCTTCATCATCAGTGCCAGCTCTGTCACCATGAAGCTCTATCCATGAACCTTCTTCACACATTAGACTTAAATAGTCCTCAATATTAGGTCTATTAGGATGTCTTGCGACTCTAGTAATCTCTAGTGGCGTCAGATTAGAGAATATATTTTTCTCAACCTGAACATACTGATCTTTAAGATTTTTTAGTAGAGCCTGTTCCTCAGGGTTAGCTATTTTTCTTTCTAGATTATTCATCTCAGCTTGAATCGCAATAAGTGGCTTCTCAAACTCAAGAGGAATATCCTTCAGCTTAATATTTTCTGATTTTACTGAAACTCTGGTGAAATCATCGTTTACATCGAAACCATGTATCTTCAGTAACTGAGCTAATCTACTTTTCAGATTCTTTCTTTCGACAATAAAATCTATCTGACCGTGCTCTAACAAATATTCCGCAGACTGAAAATCAGCAGGTAGCTTCTCTTTCACGGTCTCTTCGATAACTCTTCTTCCAGCAAAACCAATTCTAGCCTTAGGTTCAGCTATTAAATAATCACCAAGACAAGCATAACTCGCTGAAACACCACCATAAGTAGGATCAGTAAGAATAGAGATATACGGCAGTTTAGCTTCAGAAAGCTCTGCAAGTGCCACAGAAGTTTTCGCCATCTGCATTAAACTAAGTATCCCTTCATGCATTCTTGCTCCACCAGAGCTAGATAGGCAGATAAAAGGTAAGCCTTCTTTAATCGCAAGCTGCACTATACGCACAAAACGCTCACCAACAACACTTCCCATACTTCCACCTAAAAAAGAGAAGTTCATAATCGCAATAGCGACTTTCGCACCGTAGATCTGTGCAGTACCGACAGAAATAGCATCACTAAGACCTGTATGTTTTTTAGCAGACTGAATACTATCCTTATAACTTTTACGGCCATCATGAAAACTTAATGGATCAGCAGACTGGACTTCGGAGTAAAATTCCGTAAAAGTATCACGATCCACTAAGGAGGAGATTCTTTGAGATAAGTTTAAGCGATCATGATGCCCACAATGATGACAGACATTTAAATTAAGCTCAAACTCCGCTCTATAGATCCTTTCCTTGCAACTGCCACAGAGAACCCAGTTCTGAGCTATCTGCTCATCAGTTATATTCGTCCTAGTAGCAGTAGGTTTACCCGCGAATTTACTATTTCTCTTCGCCTTAAAAAAATCTCTAAGTCCCATATTAAAACTTTATTATACTATAAGATTTCGATACTGTATATACATTAATGAAATATAGATGGAAAATACCTTTTATATCATTCTGGAAAATTCTGAGCAACAGTCCATAAAAGTCTTTTCCAGATTAAAACGATATTTCGGTATAAGTTCGCGAAGAACTCACCAAGATAATCCAAGGCTCATGTTTAGATTATCTTGGTATGATATCAATATGCTTAACAGAAACCTCAAAAAAAAGACGCTACAGTACCTTGAAATGTTTCCTTGTGTGGTGCTACTTGGAGCAAGGCAAGTAGGGAAAAGCACACTTCTAAAGCAAGTTCTCCCTACTGCTAAATTTTATGATTTAGAAAATTTAAATGATTTTGATTATATAAATAACGACCCTAAATTATTCTTGGATAGCCAAAGTACCCCACTGGTTATCGATGAAGCTCAGTTCTGTCCTGATATTTTTAAAGCCCTAAGAGTAAAAATCGATGAAGCTAGAGAAGTTAACGGCCGCTTTCTCTTAAGTGGATCTAGCTCCCCTGAATTATTACATCGAATCAGTGAATCCCTAGCAGGGAGAGTCGCCACCATAGATGTACCATGTCTTGCTTGGAATGAAGCTCTTGAAAGACCTTTATCTAATATATATGCAAGACTAGATGATCCAGATAGCTTCCTAAGCCTTCCCAGCCATTACAGCTTAGCCGAGCTGTATGAATTTTGCCTTTATGGTCTCTATCCAGAAGCCTTTCTAAAACGGAAGAACGACCATGATTACTACAAAGTCTGGCAAGAAAACTATATTAGAACCTATATTGAAAGAGATATTCGCGCCCTATTCCCAAACTTAGAATTAGATAAATATAAAAAGCTTATTTTAATGCTGGCCCAAAGCTCTTCTGAAACCATTAAATATGCGAACTTCGCAAGCTCACTTGACATCTCAGAACCGACAGTAAAAAACTACCTAGAAATAGCTGAAGGAACTTTTATCTGGTCCAGACTAAGAGCCTTCGATCAAAATACAAAAAAAAGATTAATTAAAATGCCGAAAGGCTATCTCAGAGACACTTTACTAATTAATTATATTTACAGACTAAATGATATAGAACAGATGCTCAGTAGACCAGACTTCGGTCTAATCTGGGAAAGCTTTATCATAGAACAGTTACACAAAAATCTACGCTTCACATTAAGTCAAATCAAGCTTTATTACTACAGAACACAGAATGGAGCAGAGATAGACCTAATCATCGAAACACCAAAAGCGCTTATACCAGTAGAAATTAAATCTGGAAGCAGTTTTAAAAAAGAACAAATAACTAATTTAAAAAATTTCATTGATGAATTTTCCAGCCCCTACGGTCTGATTATTAATAATGGAAGTGAAATTAGAAAACTTGCAGATAAAATTTACCAAGTTCCAGCTATTTTTTGGTAGGGGATGATCTAATAATCCAATTATGATATACTGATTCGATCTATAAATTAGATGATTTTCCATTTACATTTGTAATAAATCAATAATAAAACTTTAGTAAAATTTTATTTTGTATTTATAGATTTCTTGGTAGATTTAGAGTTAAGAGTTGTTTAAGATAATAGGTGCTTGGTGATTAATAAGGGTAAGCTTTATGATAATTTCTGATACTAGAGATGGTGGTGATGGTCCATCTAACACTCCTAGTAACCTAATTATAGGAGATTTTACTAGAAATAGAACACGAAGCGAAAGAGTAACTAATCCAGGACAAACTCACAACTCGCTAAGTTCCCGAGCTGATGTACAATACTTATCTCAAGTTAACGATCCTTTCACGGAATTAGCAACAAGGCTCACTGATTTTTTCTCAGAATCAGAGAGCAATAAAGCTCAAGAAATTAAAAAGGCTTGCTGGGATGATTTAACAGAAGAAAAGAAACCTGTTTTTGAACCTAATTTTGGAAACCTTAGAAATGCTAAATTCTCTAAGAACCCAGAGGGACTTACTATAACTTTATCTCAAGATCACGTAGAGCAAGGTTACTTACAAGTCCTAGCCGATTTAACCTTAGTGGCTGAAGTGATTAAGAGATTGATTGATAACAGAACAGAAGATTGTATTACAGGATTTAATGCTCACCCTGTAGAGAAAATTAAAATTATTAGTCACCCAGACAGGAATTTGCTTATTCCATTGAATCAAATTAAGAGAAATCTTGACTACAAAATTGGACCTGAATTTAAATTGATCGAATCAAAGAGTGGTCTTACCCCAGTTGCCAGTGGCATGTTTAACTTAGATGATGTTCAAGCAAACAAACTGAAAACTCCTAGTGACAATAATAGCCATTTAGGGGATCTTGCTTTTAATGCCCGAACAGAGAATCCTCTACAAGAAATGTATGATTTAAGAACAGCTTACCTTACAGCATCAAACAAAATATTTCTTACTCCTTTAAATAATTCACGTGGCACCAATCTAGTAATGGAAGGTTTTGGATATGATAGACCAAATCAAGAGCTAGAAGACCTCGTTGGTCAACATAATAAGGGTCGAATATATAATAACGATATCTCCTCAGTCCCATTGAGGCGTGACATTGGAACAACTTCACTCGACCCTGATTATAGGAAAGCCCTTAGAGAAATGTCTGACTATGAGATTGAAACTCCCAATAAAATCTTACATAGAAGTCCTGAAGCATTATCACATCCACAGATTGGGCGCCTAATTGCAATAGATGCTTTACAATTATTTAAGAGAGAGATAGCTGTTGTAGCACCAGATGATACTTGGATAATACCTGGATACGCACTAGACAATGTTGACCATAGAGCAATCCATAGAATAGTGCAATAAAATTATTATTAATCGTAGACTTAAGCAGGTATTGGCACAATCATCTCTTCAGAAGAGGTAATATCCACATGACTCACTGGTTGCCTAGGAGTAATATCCACGTGACCTACTGGTTGCCTAGGAGTAATATCCACGTGACCTACTGGTTGCTTAGAAGAACTAATATCTTTATCCTTCAACGCACCCTCCAGAACCTTATCTATCAAGGCACTATTACTAGCTGCCCCAACCACAGCAGCCCCTCTAGAAGAAGATGTTGTTGAATAAGCAGAATAATCCTCACGCGATGAAGAAGAATAATTATCTCTAGCAGAAGATACTTTGGCATTCGAGCTAGAACCAGCTACCGCCACCTTACCAGCCGCCGCCACCTTATCAGCAGCTCCCGCCGCCTTAAGCTTCGCTTCCACACTAAGCTGCGCAGGAACGATATTATTAGCCGCAACAGCAGTCCCCTTAGCTGGAATACCCAGAAGTGCATCCATATGACTTTCCATCCACTTACTTAAAATTCCACGGAAGCCAGATGTCTTATATTCCGCTTTTGTAATTCCCACTTCTACGCCTCTTGCACTAACTACCCTACCTAAACTTCCTGCAGCCTGAGTGGAATTTTTAAAGAATGATTGAAGTACCGCCGCGATTCTTACAGGCATAGAGTTTTCAGGCATTTTCATATTATTCACTAAAGTATGTTTTGTTATTTTAGCGGCTTTATTCATGAAATCTAAGACATCTCCAGCCAGAAAATCTATTTTAGCTGCACCAGAGAATTGGCTCTGAGCATGCTTACTCATAGCTTCACTAAAATTTAGAGTAACAGCTCCAGCCAAGCGTGATAAATAACCAGTTGATCTCAACACATTTTTGATTGAATGAGGCATGAAAGGCAAATACGATAGAATCATTCCGCTTGAGCCGATGAAACTTTGTAGTGGTCCACCAACAGCAAAAGCTTTAGATGCATCAGCATTCTCTCGCTTGTAACCATTAATAAGTCCATATTTACCTAAACTCTGAATATACTCCCTAATCTGCTGTAAATTCTGTTTTATTCCTTGCGAAAAAGAGCTATATTGCTTGATATCCTTCTCCTGCCTTGTGGCAAGAGCTAGATTATATCCACTTGGTCCAATCCTCATACCAAGTTGAAGTTCCCTCGGCACCATAAACATTAAAGCATCTGCAAGTTTAAAAAGACCATAGAACAAATCTCTCTCTCTTAAACCAGCAAGAAAGCCTTGTACACCAGTCATTACTAAATTTACATTTGTCGCCGCAGTACCAATTTTACCTGTAACAGGCAACATAGGCTCTGCAAGAGAAACGACATTTGCAGCCAAGCTACCTTGATTACCAGCGTTAACTACCTTATGAATTAGATTTTCATTTTTCCCTTGAATAGCGGAACTCATCCGTTCCAAGGGATCTAAGCATTTATCCACCAAACTCCAAACCCCCGCAGGTGTGGCCGCAGAAGACGTTATATTAGCTGGCGTCGCCGCAGCACGCATCAGCAGTAGTTCCTGATGTATTTCATGGATACTAGTTTTAAAATATTAGAAATTTAATATAAAATTAATTATAAATAAAAGCTTAAGAAATGTCCAGCTTTTATTAAATACATTAATACGTTATCCGATTTTTCCGTCAAAGCCGCGTAATCTTAAAAGAAATAAATCTGGATTCTCAACGATTCGAGGTATTTTCTCTATACTCGTATCGTAATACATCTTTTTAAGCTCTGGCTTCGCTATAACTGTTCTTAAGATAATCGCTGCCCATAAAACCACTCGACAGTTTTCATTAATCGTATTATCAGTATCTACATTAAAAAAATCATAGAGATGTCCGATTCGATATTCTACAGCCTTCACACTGATACCTAAAATGGCAGCCGTAGATTTTAAAGACAGCCCTATAACTAAAAGCTTTAAAGTATCAATAATTTTAGAATTAAAATGTGAAATATCCAGACTGCCCACGGGACTCTTCAGCGTCATTAGATCATGAAAATAAAGATGGGCAAGTAGCCTAGTGCGCAAATTATGCAAATCAGCCCTCGCCCCGCATAAAACCGCCATTTGAGTAATGTGATGTTCTATAGCTTTAATACCGACCTCACATTCTAAAGCCATATTATTATTACTATAACCAAGAGCGAGTAATTCTAGAACAGTTAACCTAACTGGAGTGAACTGATTAGCAAGTTCAGCGTCGAAATGAGCTTCATAATAAAAATCAGACATCCCTAAACATCAATTTCATTAATATTACGCATATCTTTTAAAAGCTGCTCTGCATGCTCAGCAGGTTTGACTTTAATGTAATGCTTTATAATCTTCCCCTCTTTATTAATAAGGAAAGAATCTCTCTGAATACCCATATATTTCTTACCATACATAGATTTCTCCACCCAGACACCATAATCTAAGACCATTTTTTTATCCACATCTGCAAGCAAAGGAAAATTTAATTCATACTTAGCCTTAAACTTCTGATGAGATTCGACAGAATCACAGCTCACGCCGATAACTTCTAAATTTAGTTTTTTTAACTCCGCTAGAGTATCCCTAAGTGAGCAGGCTTGAGTAGTACAGCCTGGAGTGAGATCTTTAGGATAAAAATATAGTAAAAGATATTTACCAGAAAAATCTTTAAGGCTAAGCTCATTACCTGAATCGTCTAAAAGTAGAAAGTCTGGAGCCTGCTTAGGGGTAAAATCACTAGTTTTATCTTTTAAAGCCATAAGAGAATCTTAGCAAAAAATAAATAAATAAATTTTTTACGAAAAAGACTAGTTAATTTAGTGGATATGGGTATAAAAATAATATAGATTTTAAATCACACCAAAGCAAGGGGGATAAAGATGCTAAGCGTAAATTCAGGTGATGCAGCGAGCTTTTTGGTTTCTGCTATGAATTCTACAAATTCTTCACTAGTAAAGAATTTACAGAGCCTAGCAACGGGAAGTCGAATTAATCGTGCAGGGAATGATATAGCTGGGAAAAACATTGTGCAGGGTCTTATCACCCAGAGCAGAGGTTACAGCCAAGCAAACGAGAATATCGGCGATGGAATTTCCATGCTTGACACTAGCGATGCTGCTCTAGGTAGCATTCAAGAGGATTTACAGAGAGTAAGAGAGTTAACAGTTCAGGGTCAAAATGGGACATTATCTTCTCAAGAAAAAGATGCTATACAGAACGAAATTAATTCACGAGTAGAAAATATAAATAATATATCTAAAAATTCTACGTTTAACGGGATTAATCTTCTAAAACCAAGTTCAGATATCAGTGTTCAATCTGGTGCTAATTATGGGGAGCAAACTACTGTCATAAAAGCAGCGGATACCGTTAACGATACGGGCGTAAATATAGATGTCGCAGCAACTACAGTTGGTTCATTAGGTGCGAATAGCAGCTTTGCGTTATCAGATCTTAATATCGGAGGTAGCCTAGGAAGCTACAGTGGCAATACTATAGCTACAGCTAGCCCTCTAAGTAGCTTAGATCAGATGATAGACAATGTATCACGTATGAGAAGTGAGCTAGGGGCTAGTCGTAACTCTCTAGATAGCACTATGGATTATAACGATAACTATAATACTAGTCTTCAGGCAGCTAAATCACAGATCGGAGACGCCAATATAGGGAGCGTAATCTCTCGGCTCATGTCAGACAGAACTGCCTTACAGATGCAAGCGAAAGCTTTCGGTATGGTTAATAATTCTCAGCAAACAGCTTTCAATTTAATTAGCGGAACAGGCGGGCGCTAAAGCGAGTACCGGATAACGATTTTCCACACACCCACACACCAAAACACTCTAAGCGGAAACGTTTAGAGTGTTTTTTAATTCAAACGCCATTTTCATAAAAACCTCATCCCAATTATCATCTTCACTCTGCCTAAACAAAGTCAAGGATGAATACCAAGGCGTTTTATCTGTTTCTAGTAACCAACGCCATTCTGGTATTTTTTTTAAAGCAACCCAAGTTTTGACATTTAGAGTCCCCGCCAAGTGAGCGACAGAAGTATCTGAGGTAATAACTAAATCACATAATTGCATTATCGCAGCTGTATCTAAAAATTCCATACTTTGTGAAATTTCTTGCTGAGAATGAATAAATTTATTTCTAAATGAACAATGATCAAGCTGCTCACTGCCAGCTAATTTCTGTAAAGAAATAAATTCCACATCTGCTAATTTAGCTAATACCGCCAAAGACTCTAAAGGAAAGGATCTTCCTCTTGAATT
This sequence comes from Candidatus Melainabacteria bacterium, assembly GCA_005110385.1. Lineage (GTDB taxonomy): Bacteria > Cyanobacteriota > Vampirovibrionia > LMEP-6097 > LMEP-6097 > LMEP-6097. The sequence continues at coordinate 25,698 of DUDT01000019.1, forward strand.
ACGCTTTTCTTGTTCTGGATTACCTTGCCAAGCTAAAGCTATTCTAAATTTAGAACGAGAGCCAAGAGTAGCTTTCCAGTATCTCTGACGCTCTAACGGCACAAGAAACGATGTCGGTGAAGGGATATTCAGTAAATCAGTTTTAAAAAGACGAGGTAAACTCATCAATGGAAACCAATGTGTATTAGATAAATCCAAATCAACATAATTCTCTGCACTGTATATCAATATTTCATGATCCAAATTTTCAAATAATTTTTTCAGTGGCTTCTGCAACCACAAAGCCACATTCATTCCTTTATTTTTTAGATTCTGGAGATAGCGTGAGAACTGAATCGTATCACCCAAACCCTGTTCATAAACCAAGAGAAGTGTTCCACGAAATAAAAAATCTTCATCCCATTTTTCAATATTTAATGGTGGAAAAACCAGATTCGGTTCTGCAAGAAAACGGTATTCATATTCATTCCACCCTCTCTCAAATTGACCCAACAATAACATAGCCATAGCTAAATTAATACGAGCATTATAATGATTAGGCTCATACAACAAAACTTCTTCATAATGAAATACGGCTTCTGCAATATTTCCCAAGCTTAATAAACTATTTCCAAGATTATAATGGGCTTGAAAAAAGGTTTTATTAAGCCTAATAGCTTGACGATAAAAATCAACTGCCTCATTATGTTTTTTTTTATTCTGCAAAATATTCCCTAGATTATAGTAAGCATCGCAAGAATCAGGATCAGTAAGCAAAACCCTTTTCAGCAAAGCACTAGCTTCTTCTATGCGCCCAGAATCCGAACAGATCGCAGCTAAATTTACTAAGACTAAAACATCTGGATTAGGCTCCTGAAGAAGATAACGATATGCTTTCTCTGCTAGAGCTAAATCACCAGCTAGGTGAATCTGCAATACTTGAGCTAAATCTAAAGCCATAAGCGCTGAATCACATTACTCCAATATGTAGAAGATACATAACTAATTTCAGCTGACTATATTTCGCAAAGAACCATTCAAATAATCTAGAATAATTTATTTAAAATAAACTATAGAATCTATACTAAACAGCCGATACAAAAACTTGTCAGTAATAAAATTCCTTTCTTACGACAGATTAGTTACAATTCAAGCCAGTAGCCAAAAGCCACTGGCTTGTTTTCTTTGCACTTCACCAAAAGATTATTAATAGAGCGTTTGATCGAGAATTCACAAAAAGATATTCAAGTTTCTACACTATTCAACCGATATAGAACTCAGAAGAACAATACACAAGAAGGAGAAATAAACAATGGGAATTACAATTAATACTAATACGCAGAGTCTTTTTGCTCAAAGAGCATTACGAAAAAACACTGCGACGATGAAAGCGTCTCTTGAGAAACTATCAACAGGTTCTAGAATCAATCGAGCTGGTGATGATGCAGCTGGACTATCTATATCTCAAAAATCGACCACTTTAATTAGAGGCATGGATCAAGCCCAAAGAAACATTGGTGATGGACTGGCTATGATTTCTACCATTGATGGAGCTCTAGGAGTAGTACAGGATAATTTACAAAGAATTCGAGAACTTACGGTTCAAGCCATAAATGGTACCAACGGCTCTGACGAAAAAGATGCCATACAAAGGGAAATTAATGAAAGAATAACTGCCATTAACGATATGGGCGCAAATGCCACCTTTAATGGTGTCTCCCTTTTACGAAGTACTCTTGATATAACTTTGCAGAATGGAGCGAATGATGGCAATCAATTAATACTTCAAACTGCAGCAGGTACCGTAGCAAATAGAGGCTTCTTTATTGATTTCACTTCAACAGGTTCTGGCTCACTTGGAGAAGGAGCCATCGCCCTAAGTACCTTCACTATAGGCTCTGCAAACGTTAAAACGTTAAGTGGTACTACAAGCGCAACCGCAACAACAACTGCTCTGAGCAAATTAGACGCCATGATTAAAAACGTCTCTAGAATGAGATCTCA
>DUDT01000020.1 GCA_005110385.1 Candidatus Melainabacteria bacterium
TTGAAGAAATGGGTGAGGGTCTGTAAATTGAGAGGCTTAGAAATCATCGTCAAATATTATGTCGTCTTCCTCATAATAACCATCAAAGTTATTACGATTTTCGATTACTTCATTCATGAGAATTTCTTTGTTCTCGAATGGATCAGTCATCGCATATAATTTAAGTACCCTATGACCGTCTACTAATTCTACGTGACCTGGTTGATTTTCCATTATCCTCAAGTAGTCAAATGAATTAACATTTATATGAATTCTTCTATTGAAGATTAAAGTTCCTTCAGAATCTGAAACGAAGACCTCAACGACGAAAGCTTCACTTTCGGTAAAGACTTGACCATCTATTTCATCTATAAATTTAACGTGATCAAAGCCTTTTAGCACTCTGATCATATCTTTTTTAGCAGTAATTAAACCTTTACCGACTATACAGGGAATCTGTTTGTCTCTATCTCTATCTTCATTCAAGCAGTTTCACCTCTTCTTTATTAAGTAAAATGGTACTGTTACCATTATATGCCCAGCTTAAGTTAGGGGCAATGAAATAGTGTAGAGTTTTATAGTTATCTCTAAAATTTTATGGCAGTTACTTATGAATTAATAGCAAAGCAAAATAAAGCCCGTGCAGGGATAATAACTACTCCTCACGGTAATATAGAAACTCCTGTATTTATGCCAGTGGGTACGCAGTCTACGGTGAAGGCTATGACTTATGATCAGGTGCGTGCTTGTGGTACTGAAATTAGTTTAGCTAATACTTATCATTTATTTTTACGCCCAGGTGCTGATTTGATAGCGAAGGCTGGTGGTTTACATAAATGGACTAATTTTGAAAAACCATTTTTAACAGATTCGGGAGGTTTTCAGATTTTTTCACAAATGCGAATTAATAAGTGTAAAATTTCTGATGCTGGAGCTGAGTTTGTTGATACAGTCACTGGTCAGAAGCACTTTATGAGTCCAGAGGACTCCATTTTAACGCAAAATAAATTAGGTGCTGATATTATCATGGCCTTTGATCATTGCCCGCAGGGTAATGCTACTTATGAAGAAGCTCGCGAAGCGATGCTGCGTACGCATGCTTGGGCTGAACGCTGCGTGCGGGCTCATACTAGGGCAGAAGATCAGGCTCTATTCCTTATAATACAGGGGGGAATTTATGAAGATCTTAGAAAGCAGAGTGCGGAATTTATTTCAGGTTTAGATGTCCCAGGATTCGCTATTGGTGGAGTTTCCGTGGGCGAAAGCAGGGAAGATATAGATCGAATAGTGGAGTTCACTACGCCATTATTAGCAGAAAATAAACCTAGATATCTTATGGGGATAGGTACTAAAGAGGATATAGTAAAAGCGATTGCTGCAGGGATTGATATGTTTGATTGTGTTATGCCAACTCGCATAGCTAGGCATGGTGGTTTTTTTGATTTTAATGGTGAGCGTATGCAGATTAAGAATCAGAAGTATACAGAGGACTTCTCTCCACTAGTTGAGGGATGCCCTTGCTATACCTGCGTGAATCACACTCGTGCCTATGTTAGGCATTTATGGAAGGTTCATGAAATTACTGCTGGAACGCTTTTGAGTATACATAATTTGACCTACCTGATTAATTTAGCTAAAGAGATTAGGGGGAATATTATCAGTGGTACTTTCGATCCAGTGAAGTATTTAAATGCTTAATGAAAAATACTTTTTTAGTATTTCTCGATTTTGAAAATGGCTGATGATATAAGCTTAGATGAAAATCAAATGAATATATCCGTAGAAGTTTCTGCGGAACTCGATTCTGGCTTGGAAGATTTAGTTAATGAAGGCAAAGTTACTGATCTTGCTATTGAGCAGCCAAGTGACGAAATAAATGAGCTTAAGAAAAATCTTGCTAAAGATCTTAAGATTATTGATGAGGCTTTAAGTGATGAAGAATTTCTCGCAAAGATTAATTCTAAAAATGTTTTTGTTCGTTTTGAAAAATATTTAAGGGCTAATGTACAGACTTTAAATGATTTTGAAGCCATTCTGAAAAGTATTTTTTTACAGTTCCTTTTGCTGATAGGTATCGCTGGAGGTGTAGGACTTTATTATTACGCTCAGGGTTTTTATAAAGATGAAAAAAGAAAAGCTTTAATCGGATATATTAAGGTGAATCATAAACTGCCAGAGGCTTACAAGGGTACTATAGATCCTGAACTTAAAACTCTTATAGAAAAATATGTTTTACCTCATCAAAAACATGAACCTGTAGAGCAAGTATTAGAAGAAGCTCCACTTACAAGTACTAAATATCCTGGAGTTATCACTAATCCACTGTTGTTGTTAATTTTAGAGGAGCAGGGTGTCGGTAAGGTTACAGCTAAAGGCACTGAGTATACTGAGAAAATAAATTTATCTGGACTAGATCTGAAAAGTATCGACTTTAAATATTTAAATCGTTTTATCCAGAGTGATTTAAGGCAAGTAGATATGCGAGGTGTCGTTATAGAGCAGGTTCAATTTAGGGGTGCGAAGCTTGATGGTGCGGATATGAGTCAAGCTGTTCTTAAAGAAGGGAATTTTATTAGAGCAAGAATGGATCATGTGAAATTAAGGGCTGCTGAGTTAACTGATGCTAATTTTTATGGTGCTGCTGGTAACAATGTCCTTTTTGAGAGTGCTTTACTGGCTAGGGCTAATTTTAAAGAGACGAGTTTTTTAGAAGTTTATTTTGAAAATGCTGTGGCTTTTGATGCTAATTTTGAAAAAGCACAGTTGCAAGGTGCTAATTTTATGAGTGCTGATTTGCGAAACGCTAATTTCAAAGGAGCTAATTTAACTGCTGCAAATTTCCGTTCAGCTAATTTAGAAGGCGCTAATTTTAAAGATGCTATCCTTGATGGGGCTAATTTTGGGACAGCAAATCTTCTAAATACTTCTCTAGAAAACGCTTCTTTAAGTAATGCTTTTCTGGGGGAGGCTACGAATTTAACAATGGAACAGTTAGAAGCCGCACAGTTTGCTTATAATGCTGAAACATTGCCCGAGTGGGTTAATCAAAGAAAACTTAGCTGGCAGCGCAGATTTTAGGACACTGTCCCTGAACTCCAATTTCAGTGTTTTCGTCGTCCTTAGCCTTGAACTTGTACGTTCATTAACAGTGTCTTTGGGCTATCAATCTGGGAATTTATAAAATCTTCACCCATGCTAAGTCTATTTAATAAATCAAAATCATTATTCTGCCTGTAAGAATATTCTCTGACATATTTATCTAAAGTTTCTAAACCTATGTAACTACTTCCTTTAAGTCTAGAATTCACTATGCATGATGGATTAGAGTTAAAGTCAAGAATGACAGCTTTAGAATTATCTGGGAAGCTTATTACAGGTGACTTCGCATCTATACCGAAAATTACTAAATCTGAATTCATGCAAGCTTTTTCTACTTTTTCTGTTTTGTAACCATTTTTTTTAGAACGAATAAAATTCATAAAGCTTAGATCTGGACTTTCTTTGAAATTTTGAATTTGTACAGAGGTAGAACTTACTCGATGTATTAAGGTCAGATTCGGTGCAGAAAAGCTAAGGTTATTAACTAATGATAAGCATGATTGAATTGCAGTGCTGCCCGAGCCTAGTACGGTAGCTGTTCTTAAAGGAGCCATTAAACTTAAGCTCATATAAGCTTTTTGGATAGCTATATCACAGTAGGAGACTGGTTTTAAATATATATGTTTATTAAAAAAATCTCTTAAAGATTGTGCTTTTTCTAAAAGTTTTGAACCTTGTTCTTTCAGAAAACCAAGATTTAAAGCTTGCTTAAAAGCACCATTAAACTGAATGCTAATCTCTGACTCGCCTACAAGACCACTATTTAAGCCGCAGTAAGTTCTAAATATTTGTAATTGAGCCTCTTCATTAAAAAGAAAAGCGAAGCTGACTTCTCTTTCCGTATAGTGATTAATTCTTTTTTCGATTTGTTTAGCTAAATCCTCTCTGAGTAATGGATCATCTGTAATAAATCTCTCTTTTAAAAAAATAATTAGCTCAAAACGATTACAGGTAGAGACAAGTGTAAGTTCTTCAATGCAAGGAATATCGCTTAAAAATTCTAAAAAATTACTGATATCATCTTGGGAAATTTTTAATTTACTGAGTTCATCCGCTGTGCAGAAGCTTAGCTTATGAGCTAATGGATTAGTTCTCTGATTTGGTATAGAAATACCTATGTATAGTAAATTTTTCACTATACTCTAATTATATATTACAAGTTATCTTTAGATAAAATTAAAGAAGGCTTTCAGATTCATCAAAAAGATTTAACTCTGTAGCTACTGTCATCGCAAAATTTTTCGCTTCTATTTCGGTAGGTGCGTAAATAAATAATCTAATCGAATCTTTTAGCTCACTCGACAGTATCTGAACTTTAATTCTGTAATTAGCATCAGAAGCAGTTCTTTCTATCTGTAAAAAACTTTCCTCATTCAAGTAAGATGAAGCAGCTTTGCTGTAATTTAAATCTACAGCGACGCCAGTTAGGTGTACATATCTAAGACCATCGCGATAAAAATTTAATTTCCCTTGAGTGCAGGAAAATAAAAGATCGAAAAGGTTCTCTTCAATTAAATCTAGGCTTAATTCAGCACTTAAGTCTGGGGCTAAGACTTCGAAGCGATCTAGAATGATCTCCCCGTCAGTGTTTAGTTTGGTAATAAAACTGATAAAGCCTGAAAAAGACCGCAGCGGAACTCCATTTTCTATACTTTCTTCATCCTCGCTATTTTGAGCTAAAGCATTTAAAAAAGGTTTTATAATTTTCTCATTGATTTCTAATTGTAGTTTATCTGCACTCCCGTCAGAGAGGGAATTGGCTGATTTTTCATTAAAGGTAAGTGAATATTCATTATATTCTCTGTACATTTTAATCGGTACAAGGCTTAGAGCTGTGCTGCCATCATATAAAATACTAGTACAGAATTCTTCACCCTCTGAATATCCCTCGATAATGAGACGTTTTTTATAAGTACTTAAAAAGGGCTGTGAAAAATATTCTTCTATAAAGGCAGTGGCATTATTAATATCATCAGCGATAAAAACTTTCTTTTCATAATTAGTCTCGAAAAGAAAATCTGGTCTAATAATTACTGGAAAATTTAAGTGAGCTAAGTAAGCAAGGCAGACTTCTTTATTATCGAAGCTCACGTAAGGCTCACTTGGAATTAAGTTCTGGTGCATAAATTCTTTAGCGGCATGATGTGAAAAACAGATTTCAGTAGAAGTGCTAGTTGGTCCGAATATGTTTAAACCCCGCTCCTGAAAAGCTTCTACTACGCCTGAGGCTATTAATTTTTCTGAGCAAGCTATGCTTAAGCTAATTCTTCTAGCTGAGGCTATATCTATAATTTTTTCGATATCATATTCTGGAAGGTAAATATTTTCACAGAGATTTGAAAAATTTTCTTGTTTAGAGATACAGATGATTTCCAGTTTCTGCTCATTATCATCATAGTTAAGCTTTTCTATTACTGATCTAGCAAAAGCGTTATCTCCAATGACTAGTACTTTGATCGAATACATCTAATAAGATTCTCTCACAAGTTTCATATTATGGTACTGCTGCAAAACTTCAATTTCAGCAGCACTGCCATGATGGTACTGCTGCGGAGTTAGTGTATTATTATTGGAGTAACATGCTATCTGGTGCCGAAAATTTAAGTTTATTAGGTGATGCTGAGACCCAGTACCCAGGCTCGCCTGAAGAGGCTAAGTTAGAGGCTATCCCGAATCTCTGTAAGGCTAATGATTATATTATTAACTTAGATTGTCATGAATTTACCTGTCTCTGCCCGAAGACGGCACAGCCAGATTTCGCGAAAATCTACATTAGTTATATTCCAGATGAGTTTATAGTCGAAAGTAAATCTTTAAAGCTATATCTTTTTTCATACAGAAATACGGGGATATTCCATGAATTTGTGATTAATAAGATAGCGAATGATTTACAGAGTCTTTTAAAGACTAAGGTTTTAAAAGTGGTCGGGGATTTTATGCCTAGGGGCGGTATTGCGATTAAACCAGTAGTTGTTCTTGGTGATAAGGAATTAGCAAAGACTCTTTAGTATTAAGATGGATAGAGTGGTGATAGTTTTTTCCGGTGGTCAGGATAGTACTACCTGTCTTTATTGGGTTTTAAATAATTTTTATCCTAATTTAGATAAGGCTTTAAGGAAAAAATATATTCAGCTCGTCACTTTTGATTATGGTCAAAGACACAGTATTGAATTGGAGTCTGCTAAAAAAATCGCTGAGTTCGCTCACCTAGAGACGATATTCATAAACATTTCAGAAGCTTTAAGGGGAGCTAGCTCTCTTTTGAGTTCTAATGCAGAATTATTAACGCATGAAAATTTAGAAGAATTTACTGCTGGGGGAGTGCCGCAGACCTTCGTTCCAGCACGGAATCTATTATTTCTTTCGCTCGCTGCTAATATCGCTTATGACTTTAAAGCTGAGCATATAGTAACTGGTGTCTGTGAAACTGACTATGCGGGCTATTTTGACTGTCGTAAGACTTTTATAGATTCTATGCAGAATACTATTAATTTGGCATTATTCGGGACTGATAAAAATATTCAGATTCATACACCACTGATGCATTTAAATAAGGCTGATACTGTAAGATTAGCTCAGTCTTTAGGTGATGAATGTATGCAGGCTTTAGCCTATTCTCATACTTGTTATAGTGGTGTGTTTCCGCCTTGTGGTAAGTGTCATGCTTGTCATTTAAGAGCTAGGGGCTTTAAAGATGCTGGGGTGGAGGATCCTATATTTAGTATTTCTTGAAAATCTTTGTGTTGATCATTGTTGTTAAGCATGTAAAGGTAAGACTGAGAAAAGGATGTGACTATGAGTAGTTTAACTTTAAATAAAACTGATAATCAGGTGCAGATCTTTGAGACGGTTCAAGGTGAGGGGATGTTTCTTGGAGTGCCAAGCTTTTTTATTCGGCTTCAAGGCTGCTCGGTGAGATGTTTCTTCTGTGATGAAAAGAAAACTTGGGCTTTAGGGACTAAAAATGAACAGATTCTAAATTATGAAGAAATTTTAGAACAGCTTCAGATTATGAACTCTGGCTTAAAGAGAGTAGTGATTACTGGAGGCGAGCCTACAGAACAGGATGTAGTACCTTTTATTAAATTTTTAAATTCTCATGGTTATAAAGTGGCTTTAGAATCAGCGATGACTGGTAAATATGCTCAGGCTGTGCTGGATTATATTTTTGTTCAAGAGCAGTTACATAGAGGGACTGCTCTTGAACCTGCAAGTTCAAGGCTGAGGAGGACGAATGAGCAGTCCTTTTGGCTAACTTTCAGTCCTAAAGCGATCTATAGTGAGGCTGGTGAGCCGAGTGACGAAAGGGTTTACAGCTTAGCTCATGAAATTAAATTTGTTATAGCTGATGATAAAGCCGTAGGTTTTTTAGAGAATACACTTTTACCAAAAATTCTATTCAAGGATTCTGCAAAAGAGACTGCCGTAGAAAATGGAGTTGTGCAGCCGTCTTCGAAACCATTTTTTTTAGTGGCAGATTGGAATAATCTTAAAGAGAATCAGGCTCGGATATTAGAGCTTTTAAAAAAATATCCTGAGACTTTAAGAATCGGGATTCAGGCACATAAGTACTGGAATATCGCTTGACTTGTATGCTTGCAAGCCGTCCTAGCATAAAACTTAGAGTTAGCAAGCAGTCCCCTTTTGCTTTTTAGAGTTATAATTAGTTTATGCATTCACTCACTGTTATGAATTTAACGAAAAAATATTTTAATTCTAAGGTTTTAAAATCTTCTCTCTGCTTAGCTTCTCTGTTATTAACAAGTCCACTTATTGTAAGATCTGCTTCAGTAATGGATATGTCAGATATGAGTGTGAATGTAAAAGATTCTGCGAAGGTAAATTTAGAAGACTTCGAGGCAGTGACTAATGATCCAGTTGATTTTAAAAGTCTTTCTAATTTTGCAGCTGCACCTTTTAAATTGAATACTGCTACTGGGCAGGTTCCAGTTCAAGCTCGGTTAAGAATAATAGTAGAAACCCCACTTACGGCAAAGAAGTCAGAGCTGGGGGATGATTTTAAAGCGAGAGTTTTAGAGGATTTTTATTTAACCGGTGATTACAAGAAACTAATAGTGCCTAAGTCTTCATGGATTCGCGGGAAAGTCTCTGATCTAAAGCGTCCTAGATTTTTAAGTAAATCTGGTGTGCTTGAAATTAGCTTGGATTCACTAATTACTCCGCAAGGGGATTATGTGCCACTAGACGCAAGACTTACCTTCGTGGAAGGAATAGTTAATAAAGAAGGTCTGTTAGACCCGCAGACTGGTTTCTCTGATAAGGCTATGGACCCGACTCATGCTCTTTTAAGTACTAAAACTGGTCAGGTGGTTTCTGTAGCTACCTTAGGCTTACCGGTAGCTGGTTCTTTACTCGGTGGAAGTGTTATAGCACTTTTCTCTAGAGGTGATTCTGCGGCTATAGATAAGGGGCAGGAATTGCAGATTATGATTACTCGTAATGTGGATATAGCTCTTTAAGGATTAGCTGCGTAACGCCGATTTTTACTTTTTGTCTTTACTTTAACGAGATCACGGTTTCTTAACCATCTTATAACTAAATTTATGTAGATATTTGGTGGAGTATAGTAGCTGTTTGGCTATCGTATTTTCTTAGTTAAGTTTCGGAGGGTTAGGTTATTTTTAGGTTTAGGTTAGAGATTTCTATAGATTTTTTGGGGCCTATTAGTAATGTGCCGCCTACAGCTGCTCCAAAGCAAACTCCACCCGCTGCGTCTTCAATTACTGCTAATACTGAAACTCCCTCTGATTCATATGCTTCTATTGTGCCAGTTTTGACAACTTTGGCTGGTGTTTTTTCTCCTTCTGCTGCGAATAAGACTTGGGTGGATTTTACTAATGCATCTTATGGCGTTCCGGCTAATGCTGTTCTTGATTCAGGTAGATGGGGTAATTTAAAACCAGAACAGATCGATCAAGTATCAGATCAGCTTGCAAATTTTATGATTAAAGCTGGGATGGATGTTAATGTGGAAGAAATTAAATCTCAGGCGAGGCAGGTACTTGAGTCTATGGATCCACGTCCAGATGAATCGACGATTACCGAACTTCTTGAAGGATCAAAAGGGTTATTTTCTGGTAATCCAGGATCTTTAAATTATGTTGATCCAACAACAGGTATGAATAAAATTGATACCTTGCTTGCAAGTTTTGGAGAAAAATATAAAGATGTCTTGGTGCAGATTAATTCAGGAAGTGTTAAATCTGAAGATGAAGCTAAAGGCTTGATAGAATCTTTTCGTAAAGAAATGAGTGGCTATATTAAAGAAAATTTCTTTGGTGATGAGCGTGGAGGTGGTAAATTAACCTTACAGCTTCAGGCTTCAGGTCAATATTGGCAAGAGGAGAAAGACGCTAAGAAAAATAATTTTGAAGCAGCTACCGAGATATCTAAATCCCCTGGTGAAGAAGGCGATAAGTCACCAGTACCTGAGATATTGAATGTTTGATTTTAAAATTGAAATAGATTTTAATTAATTACTTGGTATAAATACCTTGTGAGTAAAAAAAAATACTTTCTCGCTATAGATCAAGGAACTTCTAGCTCAAGAGCTATACTTTATGACTCTAATTTAAATGAAATAACTAAGTCGCAGATAGAGTTTAAACAGTATTACCCTCATAAGGACTGGGTGGAACATGATCCAGAAGAGATTTATAGTAGTCAGCTTCAAGCTATTCAAGTGGTTTTAAATAATTTAAAAAAGATACTTGAAAACGAGATTCAGGATAAAGCTCTTAATAATGCACTTAATGTAGAATTACCTGAAATCTATGCTGGAATTACGAATCAGCGTGAAACTGTAATTATCTGGGATAGAAAAACTTCTAAACCTGTTTACCCTGCGATAGTCTGGCAGGATAGTAGAACAGTTGAATATTGTACTCAGTTGAAAAACAGATCTGAGCTAATTCAGAGTAAAACAGGTTTAGCTATAGATACCTATTTTTCAGCTAGCAAAATTAAATGGATTCTAGATTCAGACCCAGAGATTAGGGCTAGGGCTGAAGCTGGGGAATTAGCCTGCGGGACTGTGGATACATGGCTGTTATGGAAATTTTCTAATGGGACTGTGCATAAGACTGATTACACGAATGCTTCGCGTACTATGCTTTTTAATATTAATCATTTAAACTGGGATGAAGAACTGCTTAATATCTTTAATATTCCAAGAAGTTTAATGGCAGAGGCTTTGCCATCTCAGGCTGATTATTTAGATTTTAATTTAGACGGTTTTAATATAAAAGTTAGGGCTGTAGCTGGTGATCAGAGTGCTTCATTATTTGGGCATGGCTGTTTTAAGCCTAATCAGGCTAAATGTACGTTTGGTACTGGAGCTTTTTTTCTTTTAAATATAGGATCGCAGAATATAGACCAAAACGCAGAAATTGGCTTACTAAAAACCATAGCCTTCGCCTTGGCTGATGGTTCAGTGCATTATGCCTTAGAAGGCAGTATCTTTATCGCTGGTTCTGGGATTAACTGGCTTAAAAATTCTTTAGGAATTTTTGAGTCAGTGGCGGAGACTGAGGCTATGGCTCGCAGTCTGAGTGAAGAAGATATGACTGGTTTATATTTAGTACCAGCCTTTACTGGTTTAGGCGCACCTTACTGGGATATGAAGGCTCGTGCCGCCGTGCTTGGGATGAGTTTGGATACTGGAAAGGCTCATTTAGTGAGGGCTATGCTAGAGGCAGTAGCTTATCAAGTTAAGGATTTAATTTCATCCCTGAATTTAAAAGAGACTATTCTAAATGTAGATGGCGGACTTGCTGTAAATAATTTTCTAATGGAGTTTATGGCTGGGGTTCTCGGGGTAAAAGTGAATCGTAACGAGAATTTAGAACTTACTGCTTTAGGTATAGTAATGATGGTAGCTAACGCTCTTGGGGATTATGATTTAGACGATTTACTGCTTATTCATAAATCCAAGTCAGAAGCTTTTACTGAGGCGTATTCGCATGAAAAGATAGTTAGGCTTTATACTGGCTGGCAGCGAGCGGTAGCGAGTGTGAGGAATCTATGAAACGTGCTGATATATTAGAAAATTTAAAAACGAAAAAGTATGATTTACTGGTCATCGGTGGTGGCATTACTGGAGCCGGCATAGCTTTAGATGCAGCTCTCAGAGGTTTGAGCGTGGCTTTAGTCGAGAAGGGAGATTTTGCGAGTGGTACTAGTTCTAAATCCACTAAATTAATTCATGGTGGGCTTAGATATCTAAAGCAGCTGGATTTCGCTTTAGTGCAGGAAGTAGGCACAGAGAGGGCTGTAGTGCACAATATAGCTCCTAATTTAGTTAAGCCCGAGAAGATGTTATTGCCGCTTTATCAAGGTGGTACTTATTCTAAATTTTTAACTTCCTTTGGTTTAGCTCTTTATGATTTTCTAGCTGCCGTTAAAAAATCTGAAAGACGTGTAATGGTCTCTAGTAAAGAGGCTTTAAAGCTTGAGCCACTTTTAAAGGCAGAGAAACTTAAGGGTGCTGGTTTATATTATGAATATCGCACTGATGATGCACGTTTAACTATCGAAATTATTAAAACAGCTATAGATAAAGGGGCGGATTGTTTAAATTACTGTGAGGTAATTGATTTTGATTACGATAATGAGGGGAAATTAGCTTTTGTTAAGTGTAGTGACAGGGATGTAGTGGGCGACGAAAACGCAGAAATTGAAGTTCGCGAGCAGTCCGAACAGTGCTCTTTGTTTGTAGAGGCTGATTTGATAGTAAACGCTGCCGGCCCCTGGGTAGATATTTTAAGATTAAAGCAGCAGAGTGAAGAAAGTTTAAAGAAGCGTTTACATCTCACTAAGGGAGTGCATCTAGTGGTAAAGAGAGATAAGTTCCCGATCACTCAATCTGTTTATTTTGATGAAACGATTAAGGGGAGAATGATTTTCGCTATTCCGAGGGCTGGGATAACTTATTTCGGTACTACTGATACTAATTATAGTGGCAGTTTAGATGATATTAAAGTGGAAGAGGATGATATAGATTATCTTTTAGCTGCTGTAAATAAAATGTTTCCAAAAGTTCAGCTAAAGAAAGAAGATATTAAATCATCATGGGCGGGCTTACGTCCTTTAATTCATCAAGAGGGAAAGAGTCCTAGTGAGCTTTCGCGTAAAGATGAAATATTCGTTTCAGAGGAGGGCTTAATCTCTATAGCTGGAGGTAAGCTTACGGGTTATAGAAAAATGGCTGAGAGGGTCGTAGATAGAGTAATGCAGAACTTAAAGGATAAAAAGCTTTTAAAAACTTTTACTAAATCTACTACTAGAAATTTAAAATTAAATGCCTGTGTTTTTAAAGATGAAGCTCATATGCTGGAATTTAAAGCCTCATTAGAGAAATTTTTGGCAGTTTATTTTCCTACTACCAAGTCTAATGGGCGTGTAGCCGAACGAATAAGTTCAAGGCTGAGGAGGACGAATGACCGCAGTGTACTGCTGGTACATGAGGATCATGAGGACGACGAAAACGCAGAAATTGGAGTTCCGTTATACACCCCTAATGTGGCTGGTGATTTAGAACTGAGTTCTAGTGAAGCTTATGCTGATCATTTGCTTGATAATTATGGTTTAAATGCTTATAAAATTTTAGATTATTTAAAAAACTTAATTATAGAAAGAAAAGATCTGTCTCGGGAAGCAGCTTTTGTACTTGCTGAACTTTTTTATACTATTGATTATGAATATGTAAGAACCGCGCAGGATTTTTGGGAGAGGCGTTCGGGTTATTTATATTTTGATATAGATAAGGTTAGAGAGTATGAAGATTTAGTTGCGGCTGAGATTTTGAGCAGGTTATTGGCTAATTCTTAACCTCTTTCATTACAGATTTAATCAAAAAACCCTCTGATTTTCCTTTATATTTATTGAGCGTAAAGCTCTATAAATTATGATAGCTATTTCTCCATATTTTAAAAATTTCTTTCCCGGAAATTCAAGTGACGTGGAATTTCCTGCTTCTACTTTAAGTACTAATTCTTTGAATTCTTTTGTTTCAAAACCTGAGCCTGAAATTACATTTAACTTTCAATTTGTTAATCCTTTTGCCTATCTTTTAGATCCTTCTAGTACTCCAGTACAAAACTGGCAGCAGAATGGTGCAGTTCCTGTAACTAGTAATAACGGTAGTCCAACTGTTAATGAAGCTACTCTTACTAAAGTAAAAAATAGTATAGGTTTTCAAAAAATGCTTACTGAAAATAAGGGCAAAGTATTTACTGGTGTGGTTTTTATTCGTGATCCTAACTCTAAGGCTGGTACGACTGGTGAGCAAGCTGTTTTACTTAAGGTAGATGCTAGTGGAAATATTCTTCAATCAGAGGCTTTTAGAGCTTCTTCTAAACCCACAGCCTACACTCAAGGTGAAATGAATAATTCACAGGCTGGGAAAAACTTGTTAGCTAAAGGTAAAGTGAGACCCACTGTAGCTGAGGCTCAGCTGAACAATGTAATTACCTATTCAGGTTCCTCTACCACAGATGGTCGCTATAATCCTCAAGAAGCCGTTTTAGTAGATAGAGATGGTAGACTTGGTAATACAGTGGGGCGGGCATGTAGTTCTTCTGATATTCAGATTCATAAGTCTTTCTATGGTGATCAAACCTCAAGCTTAGGCTGTTTAACTATTAATGATGCTGATTTTTCACGTTTTCAAAACACTTTAAAGAGTTTTAATGCAGGTAAATCTAATTTCTCAGCTGTGGTTATTAGTTAAAAGTTTTATCTTTTAGTCAATAATATTCTATGTAAGCAAGTGCTGCACGATGTGAAGCCGTTTTTATAAATGCAATAATGCCATAAAAGCCTATATAAGTTATGCTTAAATTATAAATTATTAAATGCAGAATATAGATTTTGATTCACCTAAAAGACTTATAAATAGAGAGCTCTCGTGGCTAGAGTTTAATACAAGAGTGCTCGATGAAGCTCGTAATAAAAATCATCCGCTTTTCGAGAGGATTAAATTTTTAGCTATTTCAGATCGTAATTTAGATGAGTTCTTTATGGTTCGGGTAGCTGGTATACACCGAAAATTAGACGCTGAGATTAATATCCCGACTAAAGAGGGACTGACTAATTTAGAACAGCTAAATGCGATCAGGAAAAAAACTACTAGGTTCCTTGTGGAGCAGGTAGATGTTTTACATCAGCTTATAGATGAGCTTAAGCACGAAGGCATAGAGATAGTTAAACCAGAGGATCTTACTAGTGATGAGAAATGTTGGTTAGAAAAGCATTTCATCGAAAAAATATTTCCAACTATCACACCGCTTGCTATAGATCCAGTACATCCTTTTCCAGTAATTCCTAATGATGCTCTTTCTATAGTTTTGAAACTCTTTGATAGAGACACACAGAGGCAGCAATGGTCGGTAATTTCTATTCCGCAGAACTTAGAAAGGTTTATTCATTTATTTGGGAAAGATGAAAGGCTTTTACCAACTGAATCTGCGGTGACTATGTTTCTTTCTAAGATTTTGCATAATTTCGATGTTATTTCTTTTGGTTTTATTCATTTGATTCGCGATAGTGAGATGGAGATAGATGATGATTTAGAGGATGTAGAGGAGCTGATAGAGAGTTTTAAATCTGCACTGAGTAAACGTAAACAGGGGACTGTAATTCGTCTCATCGTAAATAAAGATATAGACCCAGATTTAATTGCGTTTGCGACTGAAGAACTGCATATACGTCCTAGTGATATTTTTAAAATGGATGGCTTGTTGAATCTCTCTGATTTAGAGCAGATTAGCTCAAAGAAGATGCCACAGCTCAAATTCATACCATTTAGTCCAAGTGTGCCAGCTTATCTAAAAGATGGTGATATTTTTACTGCGATTCGTGAAAAAGATATACTTTTGCACCATCCTTATGAATCTTTTGATCCAGTAATAGATTTTTTAACGCAGGCAGCTAAAGATCCTAATGTTATTTCGATTAAGCAGACTCTTTATAGGACTAGTGAAGATTCACCTATTGTAAAAGCTTTAGCTCTGGCAGCGGAAGCTGGTAAATCAGTTACTGTTATGGTGGAGCTGAAAGCTAGATTCGATGAAGAGAAAAATATTAAACTCGCTGGAGTTTTAGAGAAGTCGGGAGCCCAAGTGGTGTTTGGGTTTATGAAATACAAGACTCACTCTAAGATGATCTTAGTGACGAGGAAAGAAGAGGGGCAGTTAAGAAGCTATGCTCATTTCGGAACTGGAAATTATCATCCGCAGACAGCGAAAATATATACGGATATAAGTGTTTTTACTGCTGATCCGGTCCTGACCCGTGATGCAGCCAAGATATTTAATTATGTTACAGGTTATGTAAGACCAGACTCGCTAGAGAAAATATCTATATCGCCATTAAATTTAAAGACTGATTTATTTTCTCTTATAGATACTGAGATAGAGAATGCGAAGGATGGTAAGCCCGCTCATGTTATCGCAAAATTAAACGCTCTAGTGGATTCTGATATTATAGATAAGCTTTATTCCGCATCCACAGCTGGGGTTAAGGTGGATTTAATAGTGAGGGGTATTTGCTGTTTAAAACCAGGACTTAAAGGGCTTTCTGAAAATATTAAAGTGAGAAGTATTATTGGTAGATTTTTAGAACATTCGCGTATAGTCTGCTTCGCAAACGGTAGTCGTATACCTTCGACTAGGGCTAAAGTGTTTTTATCTTCTGCTGACTGGATGCCAAGAAGCTTTATTCGTAGAGTCGAATCTATGATTCCTTTAGAAGACCCAGTGATTCATAAAAGAATTTTAGAAGAAGTGATGTTTTATAATCTTGCTGACAATGAGCAGTCTTGGCTGTTAAAATCTGATGGAACTTATGAGCGGATGCATGTTTTATCTGATAAGGTTAATATTCATCAGACTTTTTTAAATCTGGCTAAGGATGCTAATCTATGATTACTGCTGAATTGAGTGATTGTTTTGCGATTATTGATATAGGTTCTAACTCAATTCGCATGGTTATTTATGATGAGATAGCTAGATTTCCTCGAATAGTTATAGATGAAAAAGCTGAATGCCACTTGGCTGAAGGCTTAGCTATGAATGGTGTATTTAAAAAAGAGAATCTCGAAAAAGCTTATGAAAATATTCGCAGATTTGCTGCTCTGCTAGATATTTCTAAGATATATGAAAGATATATCATCGCTACATCAGCTTGTAGAGAGGCTACAGATGCTAAAGAATTTATTCGTGAAGTAGAGAAAATTTTAAATGCTAAAGTTTCTGTTATCTCTGGAGAGGAAGAAGCTTTACTTTCTGCAGAGGGGGTTATAGTTGAGATGCCTGATGCAGAGGGAGTAGTTGCTGATTTAGGTGGTGGAAGTTTAGAGCTTAGCTTAGTTACTGCTGAGGTGTCTAAAGGGATTAGCCAGAAAAACGCAGAAATTGGAGTTTGCGAGCGATCCCCTGAAATCACTGAATGTACGAGTTTTAAACTTGGTTATCACACGATGCTCGATATAGAACTGTCTAAAGGCTTTAATCCTAGCCAAATGCAGAAATATCTTATGAATGCCTTGTCTGAAGCTAAGGTTTATAAAGAAAAGAAAGTCGAGACCTTATATTTAGTGGGTGGACGCTGGAAACGTCTAGCTAGGCTGCATATGGCATCTAAAGATTATCCACTTAAAATTATCAGTAACTATGAAGTTTCTAGTGCTGAGATGAAAGAGTTTCTTAAATTAGATAACGTTTTCTCCGCTCTGCGTCTCACTGCCCTGCTTTTAACTACTTTGCTGAAGGTGACTGGAGTTAAAAAAATAGTTTTCTGTACTAGTGGTATACGTGAAGGTTATATATATTCACTACTTAAAGAAAAAGTGAAGCGCTGTGATCCTTTAATAGAGGCGGTTTTAAAGATTACTAAATTAAAGCCTAAAGAGAGTTTAAAACGAGCTAAAGAGATATCTAAATGGATAGAGTCTTTTGAACTTATGGATATAAAAGCTGCTTATAGTCATGCTTCTAAGGTGGCGATAAAAATAGATTTTCATAAAATGATATTTATGTCTTCTTTACTCATACAGGCTTTTCTGTTTAATAATAAAGAACAGAAATCTGTAGCGGTTTTCGACTATTTAATTAATTTAAATTTACCCTATCTTTCTCACCCAGAGAGGGTTTTCCTTGCTTATGTATTATTCACTTCACTTGCTGGAAATAAGACGAATAAAGATATAAAAAAATATTTATGTCTTCTAGATTTTAATATTCAGAAAAAAGCGAAGAAGATCGGCTACCTGATTAGACTTGCTATATATCTTTCACCGAGGGATTCTAAAGTTTTAAGTAAGATTAAGCTCTGCTATGAAGCTGGGGTTTTAAGGCTGACTAGTTCTAAGATTGCTAGTGATGATCTGTTTTCTGGGATTACTTTGCATAATTCTTTGATTGAGCTTGAGAATCTCGTCGAATATTAGGTATCAGCCCCTTGTGTCTTGAACGACTCACCCCACGCGTAGCGTGGGTCCCCAAGTTCGTCTTATCAAGACACAAGGGGCTGATACCTTTTGGTGGGGTTTAGGATGGGATTTTATTTTAGAGACTGTTGTGCAAGGTGCTCCAACGGCGACTAGTAAATTTAAACAGGCATTAAAACTTTCTTGATCATTTGCTTGATAGAAATCATAGAAAGAGTTGTATTTAGAGCTATAAAGAAATATTTTCTCAATGGCTTCTAGTATGGTTAAAAAATGTAAAACTAATTTATCCAATTCTTATCCTTTTTCTTTCAATTTCGTCTTTGATAATTGGATTTAAGTTAATTGAATTAAAGTACACTAGATCTATTTCTTTATTGAAGAGGTCTTGTGAAAGTTCTTCTTTCGCAGCAATAAAATTTTTATATGTTTTAAAACCTGAATCTACAGTTACTGCTATGTCTATGTCGCTGTCAGCGTTAGCATTATTCTCGGCATAAGAACCGAAAAGAAATATTTCTGAAAAGCCGTATCTGGATTGATAATACTCTTTTTTACTTTCTAGTTTTTTGATTAATTCTTTAGAATCCATTTTCGTTATCTAGCTTACATTCTAAAACAGAATCATAAGGTATCATTAAAAATCAAAAAGATTTTGTAAAATGCAAAAGGAATTAAGACTCGATACTAATTTTATACTCACAGAGCTTCTTATGTTTAGTTAGCCTTCCAGAAACTCTTTTTCGCCACAGTCTAAAACTCCTAGGTTTTAATTCACGCTGCATTACTCTAATAACCTCAGCTTCAGTGAGTCCAAGGCTTTCCTTTATCTCTTCAAAGCTGATTCTATCTTGCCAAGCAGATTTGATGATTTTATTTAGCTGTTCTTCTTTTAAAGCACGGATTTTTTTGATACTTTTTAAGGACATGCTTAAATCTTACCCAGAGCAGAAGCATAAATGCATATGGTTTGTATCTAAGGCAGATTGTTGGTGTAAGTGCGGGTTTTGGTAATGTTTGGAAACGTATAGCAATATTAAATATTATGAATCGGGACTACGGAATAGTTCGTTCTTGGCATAATCCTTATATCCGTTTTGGGATTAATACTTGTTTGACCTATAATGACAGGGCTGCGGAGGATATTCTTTTAAAAGATGATGATATCGCTTTTGTTGATATTGGACCTCTGATTGGTGAGCTAGAGGGGGATCTTGGGGTGACGCTAGTATTTGGTAATAATGCAAAGCTTTACTCTCTCAAGTCTGCTAGTGAAAAGCTTTTCGCTTATGGTTTGGAATTTTTTAAATTACACGAGCCCACTGGCATCGAAATGCAGGAATTTATTTCATCTAGGGCTCGTGAAATGGGTTATACATCTCTTCTTGAATCTACGGGGCATTTAATTGGTAAATTTTCACATTCGGCTATTTGGAATCAGGGAGTGGCGACTTATACGGAGGAAATGCAGTCTGGGATTTGGATATTAGAAGTACAGATCAAAGATCCAGAATTGCCATATTCAGCTTTCTATGAAAATATCTTAATATGAATTTAGATAGATTTAGTGAAAATATCTTACAGAGTGATTTAGATGATGATGAATATATTAAAGCTAATGATGGGTGGTGAGTATGCCTGAACTTCCAGAAGTTGAAACAGTCTGCCGTGGGCTTAGTGAAAATATTCTTGGGCTAAATGTCTCTTCTGTAGAGGTTTATGCAGAGAAGTTAAGGGATTTTATTCCAGCTGACTTAAATAAAAAGATTTTAAATCACACTATTACTAAAATCGAACGTAAGGCTAAATACATACTTATACATTTAGCTGCTAATATGGATCTTCAAACGAATGGAGACGGGAATGTACTTGAACCACGGTCTCCAGTTTTAATTATTCATCTTGGGATGAGTGGTAGGTTGACTATTCAAGATGAAGCATATCAGCGAAAAAAACATGATCATGTGATTTTAAAGCTCAACGGTTTACAGTTAGGCACTGTTGCCGAACGTGTAAGTCCAAGGCTGAGGAGGACGAATGACCGCGGTACATTGCTGGTATTTAATGATGCTAGGCGTTTCGGGGTAATTACCTTAACAGATTTAGAGAATTTATCTCAGCATAAGCTTTTTAGAAAGCTTGGCTTAGAGCCGCTTGCAAGAGAGTTTACTGTAGCTAAATTAAAGGCTTTATTTAAAAACAGAAATAAAAATATTAAAAATACTCTTATGGACGCAAGTTTAATAGTCGGGATAGGTAATATTTATGCTAGTGAAGCCCTCTTTAGATCTGGTATTCATCCCGAGAGAACGGCAAGTTCTCTTACTGATAAGGATATAAAGAAATTACATGAGCAGATCATTGTTACTTTAGAAGACGCTATCCGAGCTGGTGGTTCGACTTTAAAAGATTTTAGTAAGGCTAATGGTGAAAGTGGATATTTTCAGTATCAGTTTAAAGTCTATGGCAGAGAAGGTTTGCCTTGCTTTACTTGTAAGACTCTTATTGAAAGAATAGTTCAGGGTGGAAGAAGTAGTTTTTTTTGTTCTAAGTGTCAGAAATAGGGTCACCTATCTTCCAGATACCTTTTTCTCGAAAAGCAGGTATGGTCTGTCTTCTTGCCATATTTATTATTGAACTAACAGGTTTATCTATGGAACGAGCATAATTAGTGAGTTTTACTATTTCACTACTCTTGGCGTAAAAGCAGTATAAGATCTTCTGTATTTATCAGTAGCAGTTGGCTCCCCTTTATCTATAAACAGTCTTAGAGAGGATTTAGAAGTTAGCTTAAGATGTTGAATCATCCCTTAAGGGATTATGTTAATAGCATGCTGTGGTATAATTATTAATAATAAGGTGATTCACTGTAAGATTAATAATAGATCATCCCTTTCGGGTTTATAAAGAAGGTGTATTATGGCTAAACTTAATGACTCAAAAAATTTAGGAGATTTTATATTAGCTACAAGAAAGCGGCAAAGGCTTACGCAGGAGGATTTAGCTTTAGCTTCGGGCGTGGGTTTAAGATTTTTAAGAGAACTAGAAAAGGGAAAAGAGACTTGCCAAATTAATAAAATTTTTCTAGTTTTACGTTCACTAGGATGTTCTCTGTATTTAGAAGATAAGCGAGATATGAACTGATGGGTAAAATACTCTATGTATATTTAAATAGGCAGCTAACAGGTATTCTTACTGAGAGCGATACAGGTTTTTTATCTTTTAAATATACTGAAAATGCAAATCCGATATCAGTGTCTATGCCATATAGAGAAAATGAATACTTAGATAAAGAGACTAAGGCATTTTTCTCGGCATTATTGCCAGACAGTATAGTTAGAAGAAGGCTGGCTAAATATTTAGGAATTTCAGGGAAAAATTCTTTTGCCCTTCTTGAAGCAGTTGGTGGAGAATGTGCTGGAGCATTAGCTTTGTATTCAAGAAAAAGAAAAGAGACTGATCAAATTCAGGAAAAAAATATTTTACTTTTAGATGATAAAAAATTAGAAAATATTTTAGATCTTTTAAAATATCGTCCATTAATGGCTGGAGAAAAAGGTTTAAGAATGTCTTTAGCTGGAGCACAGGATAAAATTGCACTCGGTGTAATAAATTCTCAGCTCGCTTTATTTACGGGAGATATACCTACTACTCATATTTTAAAACCCAGCATGGAAGATTATCCAGATAGTGTTTTTAATGAAGTATTCTGTATGCAGCTCGCTGCTAGCTTAGATATAGAAGTTCCAAAAACAGAAATCCGTTATTTGAAAGGAAAATCGTATTATTTAATCGAACGTTATGATAGAAAAATAGGGCAGGTATTTAAATCGAAAGAAGCTCTCTTAGAAGGATTTTTAGATAAAGTTATCCCAGAACCGATATGCCGTTTACACCAAGAAGATTTTTGTCAAGCTTTAAGCATCATACCTGAGCATAAATATGAATCTGAAGGCGGTCCTTCTGCGAAATTATGTTTCGGTTTACTTGATAATTATTCATCAAAACCAGCTGCTGACAGAATAGCTTTTCTTAGGTTACTTATTTTTAATTTCTTAATCGGCAATGCTGATGCACATGCTAAAAATTACTCTTTACTATATAAAAATTCAATTCCTGAATTAGCACCAGCTTATGATTTATTAAGCACTGCTGTTTATCCTGATTTATCTCATAAACTAGCTATGAGCATAGGCGGTGAATTTAATCCAGAGAAAATTAAAATAGAACACTGGTTAAATTTAATTCCAGATACTGCCTCAGCACAGCGTTTGCTTGTTAAAGAGATTAAGAAGACTTCTAGAAGCTGTATGAATAAAGCATTAGCTTTAAGGCGGAAATTTAAAGATGAGGGTAATTTTTCTAAGGTTATAGATGGTATATGTAGAGTGATTGAGAAGAGGGTGAGGATGATTAGTGGTTTTTAATAAAATTTAAAGCTTGTTATAATAGTTGCTAAATGGGTATAATGACTGTTATAAGGAGCTTTATGAAAAAACCAGTTAATTTACCTATACCCGTAATTAAAGTTTTACGTAAGCTCGGAAATGACATAAGTGATGCACGTCGCAGGCATAGAGTCACTGTTGAAATTATGGCAGAGCGAGCAGGGCTTTCACGGGCGACTCTTAGTAAAATCGAAAAAGGTGATCCTACGGCTTCCATGGGGGCTTATGGCTCTGTACTTTTTGTATTGGGTCTTGCAGATAGGTTAAATGATCTTGCTGATGCTGCTCATGATCTTACTGGAAGACAGCTTGAAGAAGAGAAATTACCTAAAAGAGTACGATTACCGAAAAAGAGAAAAATAGATAACCATGAATAGTAGAGAAATCATAGTTTGGATTTCCCTTGGGAAGGAGAATATACCAGTAGGTAAGCTATGGTTTAACTTACATAAAGGAAAAGAAACAGTATCTTTTGAGTATGATTCAGCTTGGTTAAAACATTCAGAGAAATTCTCATTAGAACCAGCTCTTGAATTAACAGAAGGTACTTTTCATGCCGCAGTAAGTGTCTTTGGGGCTATTGGTGATTCAGCTCCAGATCGCTGGGGGCGTGTTTTGATGCGAAGAGCAGAAAGTAAAAAAGCTAAGGATGAGAAACGAACTCCTATAACGCTGCTTGAAGCAGATTATTTATTAGGAGTAAATGATGAAGCGCGCCAAGGTGCATTAAGATTTTCTTTAGAGCTTGATAAAGCTGTTTTCCTCGCAGCAAACGATCAGAACCCAATTCCAGCACTTATTAAATTACCGAAGCTACTCTCCGCAACAGAACGCTTTCTAGATAATGAAGAATCTGCTGAAGATCTTAAATTATTATTAGCTCCAGGATCATCATTAGGCGGTGCAAGACCAAAAGCTTCAGTTCAGGATAAAGACGGTAATCTAGCTATCGCCAAATTTCCAAGAAAGGATGATGAATATAATATAGTTCTGTGGGAAGCAGTAGCACTTCATCTTGCTAAATCTGCTGGAATCAATGTCTCAGATTGGCGAATAGAGAAGATACTCAGGAAGCCAGTTTTAATTATTAAACGCTTTGATCGTAATAATGATGAACGTATTCCTTTTCTCTCAGCAATGAGCATGCTAGGAGCTAAAGATAATGAAGAGCATAGTTATTTAGAGATAGCTTACGCAATAATTCAGAATAGTGCTGCTCCAAATGATGATTTGATGGAGCTTTGGCGACGTATAGTATTTAACATTATGATAGCAAATACAGATGATCATTTAAGGAATCACGGTTTTATTTATGAGCGTTATAAAGGGTGGAGGCTATCTCCAGTCTATGATCTGAATCCGACCCCTGTGGAAATTAAGCCAAGAATACTAAGTACGGCTATAAATTATGAAGATAGATCAGCATCTCTTGAGCTTGCTATGAGTGTTATAAAAGAGTTTAGGATTAATAAAAATCGTGCAATGCAGATTAGTAAAGAAGTGGCAGCAGCAGTTAAGCAATGGCGTAAGGTTGCAGCTAAATTTGGTTTATCAAAGGTGGAGTGTGATTTTATGAAGTCGGCATTTGAATGGGAGTGACTCTCTTAATCTTTGGCTCCTTTGGTTTTTGGCTTGCTCATCAAGATTAGGGCGATAGTTCGGAAATCGTTTTATACTAATTTTAGTGATAAAAATCATAAAATTACTGCTCCCTATATTACAGCCTTCGTGGCAGTTTTTTAAGGAAATAGCTCCATCACCACGTATAGAATTCAGGCTATTAGAGAATATTGAAGAAAATCTGAGTTGGATTGAGTTTCGTCCACGTCCGGAGAAGCTGTCTGTTTTAAGTCATTTCTATAGATTCTTTTATAACGCTGAATGGAATGAAACTATGTATATGACTAATTGTGCTGAAAGTTTAATTTTAGAACCTACTGAGCATGCAGATACTGAAATTAAAAATCGTATTAAAAGGTATTTATTAAAAGAAGGCTATAAACTAGAAAATAAATTTTTTGAATTTAGAATAACCTTTATTTATAGAAAGCAATCCACTTTGGAAGCACATGTGCTTTATCAGTCTAGTTTAGAGCATTTATCTGGAGATTCAGTCTATGAGTTTTGAGCAGGCTATTCATTTAACTGAAATATTACTTGCTATCTCTTTAATTCAGCAGAGCTTAGAGCATATTAATTCAGCTAGTGATGAAAGAAGACTTTTTATTCCACAAATACTTTTTAGTATTCTGCTACTAGTGGGGATTTCCACTAAATGGGTGCTTTTGGTTTTACTGTTTATAAGCTTTTTAATTCTTTATCGTTTTCAAGGTCCTTATAATGGTGGCTGTGACAGGATGACACTATTAATACTATGCTGTCTAAATTTTATTTATTTTTGCTCTAATCATGTTTTTCAAGAAATGGCTTTTATATATTTGGCTCTGCAAGCTATCATGTCATATTTTATAGCTGGATTAGTGAAAATTGTTAATCCGGACTGGCGTTCTGGACAGGCTTTGAAGGATATTTTCCATTTTTCAGCTTATCCGATGAGCGAAGAAATGAGATATATAAAAGATAAATCTAATTGGCACTTAGCTTTATCGTGGTTTATTATAGCTGCTGAATTGCTTTTCCCCTGTATTTTCATTAATCAGATATTTTTATGTATCTTTCTTATAATCGCTTTTAGCTTTCATGTAGCTAATACTGTGATTTTTGGCTTTAATAGATTTCTCTGGATATGGCTTGCAGCTTATCCTTCGATGATTTGGTTGTTTGGTAGGGTGCAGGGGAGCTTGGGGTATTTATAAATCTTGATTAAAGGTCTGCGTAGATCACTAGGTTTTTAAAATATCAGAATAAAACTTTATAAAATTCCATAAATGGAAGTTAGGCGTAATAGATTAAAGCCAAGTCGAGATTATGGTCTGAATTTGACTGATTCTATGGTGCTTATATTATGCACAGAACTCTGTCATCCTGCTGGGAAGTGGTTCTTAATATTTTTGACGGAGGATGGGCATTATTATAACCAAGGGAAAGTCCTTCTGTCTTTGTTGACGGCGTTGTTTGGCGTTATTGTTGGTATAATGAAAATAGCTTACAACAGGAGAAAGATTAAATGACAATAGAAGGTTATATATTTGTAGCTGTATTTATGCTTATCTTTGGCTCATTTGGTTTTTGGCTTGCTCATCAAGATTAGGGTGAGGTTTTTTACGGTTTTATTTAAGTAGAAAAAGGCTGGTCGTTTAGATTTATATTTTTTAAGACTGGCTTTGATAATTTTTTCTAATTCTGGAGAAGCACTCTCTGTACTGGATTTAATGAAGGGGATGTTGGGTTTTTTATTGGCGAAATTAGTTAAAAGTAGCCTTGCGATTTTGTTTGTTGAGATGAAGTTGGTTTCTTTGGCTTGTTGTTTTAGTTTTTCGTTTAAGATTTATGAAGTTTTGGATTTGAAGTTTGAATTTGACTATAAATTGATGACGTAGATGCCTAAATAAAAAAGGAAGCGTAATGCTTCCTTTAACATTTTGCGGATCTGTAAAATATCCTTATTATCTTACAGAGACCAATTCATAACTTATTCAATATTTTATCAATATCTCAAAGAGTGTGTAATTAATTTTTGTATAATTATTCGAAATGAAGCAGCCATATCGATTATCACTTGACATTGGTACTAATTCTATTGGTTGGTGCGTATTGGATTTAAAGAAGGATTCTGATGGAGTGGCTTCTAGTGAGGATAATCTTGTGCCATGTAAAATTAGAAAGATGGGGGTGAGGCTTTTTACTGAACCTCGAAATCCCAAAGATGGTACAACTTTAGCTGCAAGAAGAAGAGATAAACGTAGTCAGAGAAGGAATTTATTTAGGTTTAAGCAGAG
Source organism: Candidatus Melainabacteria bacterium (assembly GCA_005110385.1). Classification (GTDB taxonomy): domain Bacteria; phylum Cyanobacteriota; class Vampirovibrionia; order LMEP-6097; family LMEP-6097; genus LMEP-6097. The sequence goes on from DUDT01000020.1 coordinate 25,893, forward strand.
GCAGCAGCGATTACTTAAAGTACTAAGGAAACATGGTCTGCTTCCTGTAGATGATACTTTGGCACAAGAGCTGAAGGATTTAAATCCTTATTATTTGCGCGTGAGAGCTTTAGATTATCCTCTAAGTGATTTTGAGCTTGGTAGGGCTATCTATAATCTTAGTATTAGACGTGGTTTTAAATCAAACCGTAAATCTGCAAATGAAGATGGTAGTTCTCAATTAAAAAAAGCTATTCAAAATTTAAGAGATACGCTTAGCAACTCTAAAGCAAGAACAGTTGGAGAGTTTCTATATAATCGAATGCTCGAAGGCAAGTCTGTTAAATTTTCGTACTTGATTGATGATAAAACTGAATCACATGAAATTAAAAACTTTTTTATAGATAGAACACTTATGGAAAGTGAATTTGATCTAATTTGGGAAAGGCAAAGAGAAATAGCATCTTTAGATTTAAATGATGCAATGAAAGAAGATATAAAGAGATGTATTTTTGAGCAAAGACCGTTAAAGTCTCAGAAAGAAACTATTGGAAGATGTAGTTTTGAGACACATGATGAAAATGGCTTCAAAATTCCTTTTGGTGAGAGACCTATTCGGGCAAGTAAAGGTTTAATAAGTTTTGAGATTTATAGATTGTTACAGACTTTGATTAGTTTAAAATATACGGTTTCTGAAGAGGAGGGTGCAGAGAAGGCGTTAAACTCTTTTCAGATAATGCGTGTTGTTCAACAGGCATTTAAAAAGCCTACAAAGAAGGTTTCTTTTGCTACTCTGAGGGAGATTTTAAAGTTAGAGTCAGAGAATATATTTAATTTTGAAATTGGGCAGTTAAAGCAACAGCTAGGTTCATCTAAGACGATAACCAAGTCTAAAAAGACAGAATTAGATTTTGTGCCAACTTTAGCAATAGTCTCTAAATATGAGGAATTTAAAGATTTTCTGAATTTGGAAAGAGTTGTAGAGTTAGACTGCTTTTTGGAGTTTATTGCTCTTGGGGAGGATGATGATAAGTTATTAGAAAGATTGCAAACACAATTTGCTTTATCTGATAATAGAGTCGAAGCTTTTTTGGATAAGGTTTTACCAGAGTTAGATAAGGCTTTGGGTACTCAGTATGCTTCTCTCTCACTGAAAGCTTTGAATAAGATCAATAAATATGTAGTGGAGCATCTTAATCAATCTGATAATCCACTAAAGTTTAATGAATATATTCAAGCTGTTTATCCAAAGAGATTAGAGGGGCGAGAGATACATGAAGAGCTTCCATATTATGGAGATTTAGACATGTCATGTTTAACTAAATCTCCAAAGGGCTATGTCCCCCCAAAAGGATCTGATGCTGATTTTTATATCTCGAACCCCACAGTTCATGTTGCTCTTAATGAATTAAGAAAAGTAGTTAATACATTAATTGATAAATATGGACAAAGACCTCACTCTATTCATCTTGAGCTTGCTCGGGACTTGAAAAATTCTAAAAAGCAAAAAGATAAAATTAATCAAACTAATAAATATAATGAGGAATTAAGGAAAGAGTTTGAGGAACGTTGTCTTCCTCTTGGTGCGAATAAAGACAATCGTGATGATCTGATTAAGTATAAGCTATGGAAAGAGATGGACGTAGATGGTGGACGTAAGTGTTTATATTCAGATAAATGTATCCAGATCACAGAGCTGTTTACAAAAAATATTGAAATTGAACATATTAAACCATATTCAAAATCTCTTGATGATGGAATTTCTAATAAAGTTTTAGTTTTCCATTCGGAAAATAGATTTAAAAAAAATCAGACACCTTATCAGGCTTTTGTGCAGGATGAAGGGAAATGGTCAGCAATTCAAGAAAGAGCAAGAGATTTATTCTATATACGCAATCGTAGAAAGTATGAAAATGTTATTTCTCAAAATGAGCCACAAGCAGACGCTTTTCTTGAGAGGCATCTGAACGATACTCGCTATATCTCAAGAGTTGCTCGTGAATATTTAACTTGTATTGTTGATAAACCTAGTAGAGTAGTGGTTCTTAACGGTGGACTTACGAGTATGTTTAATAAAGCTTATAGTCTTTATGGTCTCTTAGATCCGAATTCACCAGAAGAAAAGAATCGAGATGATAATAGGCATCATGCTTTAGATGCGTTTGCTATTGGAGTAATTAGTAGATCACTTATTAATAAGATTCATAGAATATCTGGCGGTAATGAGAATATTTTAAATTTCAGTTCTGCCATTCTCGGAATGAAATCTTCTGTGGAGCTGTCTAGGATACTAGAGGATTTGCCAATTCAGCTTGATAAGATCGTGATTTCTTGTAAACCAAATAGGAGTTTTGCTGGTGAATTACATGAAGAGACCATTTATGGAGCTATTGAACCTTCTGAGTGGTATAAATATTGGGATGAAGAGCATAAGCCTGATTGGGTAAATAAGCTAGATACTTATCAAAATTATTATTTGCCAACTAAAAAGCTTAGTGTTAAAGAATTTGCAAAAATAGAGGAATTTAAGAGTATTGTAGATAAAGGTTTGAGAACTACTTTGCAGAAGGTTTGTGGGTTAATACAGGATAAAATTCAAGCAAAACTTCCGAAAGAGCAGGTATTAAGTGTGTTTGAATACTATGAAGCTAATTATGCATCATTGCCTAAGAGGATTAAAATATTTAATTCTCTTTCACCTCTTAAGTTATTAGTGAAAAAAGATCCAAGTGGTAGGGTAACTCAAGCGTTTAAATATGGAAATAATGCTTTCTGTCTTATTTATAAAGATATTAAGTCTAAAGTTAAATTAAAGGTTATTCAAAGAGCGGAAGCCTATCTGAGTTACAGGGAGTATGGTGAAAACTACATTACTCGACTTGCTGAAAAATATTTACCCGATGGATTGGCTTATCATGATGTGATTTTCCCGAAGGATACGCTTTTAGCCATTTTGAGACAACCCATTGAAGGCTATCATTCATCTCAAGTATATCTTCAAGTGGAAAGCTTCACCTACAGGTCTTCTCGGGATTCTTATGCCATCATGTTTAATGAATCTCTCTCGCCGATAATAATTCAGAATAGTAAACCCTTTGGTAAAGGAGAACTTTCTCCATCTGGTTTTAAAGATTATCAGGTTCATCGTATAGATATTAGTCCAATGGGTGTTTAATGAAACGGCTTATTATTGAAATCACGGGAGGCTCTAAGTATCTAAAAAAACATAGGGGCTTTATTGTTGTCCAAGATAAGGATTCTGACATCGAGACTAAAATACCAATAGATTCTATTGCTGCTTTGGTTTGTTATTCTGATGGGCTTACTATTACGAATGAAGTTATAACTGCTCTTTTGGAGGCTAAGGCTAATATAGTTTTCTGTGATCATAAATATTTACCAGTTTCTATAATGTATCCCTTAGATGGTAATTTTAAACAGACTGAAAGAATGCAGGCACAATTAGCTGCTGATATGGTTTTCAAAAAGAGGTTATGGCAGAAGATTATAGAAACCAAGATTATAGCTAGTGCACAAGTGCTTAAATTTCTTAATAAAACGGATTCATTTCATTTATTAGCAGATGAAGTAAAATCTGGTGATAAGACTAATGTTGAATCATTGGCTGCAAGAAGATATTGGGCATTACTGTTCGGTTCGAGTTTTATCAGAGATCGGGAGCAGGACGGTATCAATGCAATGCTCAATTATTCTTATACAATTCTTCGTTCTCATTTATCTAGGCTTGTGGTTGCATATGGTTTACATCCTAGTTTGGGATTGCATCACAGGAACCAGTATAATCATCTCTGTCTAGTGGATGATTTGATTGAACCATTTAGAGCTTGCTGTGATTTGTTGGTTTATGAGGCATACCATTATCAACAGCACCGTTTAGTGAGTAAGGACTTTAAAATTTTAGTAGCTAATTCTATGCTTTTTGATTATGAAATTCCGAAGGGAGTTTCACCACTGTTAAATGTTTTAGATAATTATGTTATATCAATTTGCCAAGCTTATTTGAGCAAGGATTATAAAAATATTGATTTGCCAAATTCTTTTGTGTCATTGGGCTACCACAAACACTAGATATAGTACCTAATATTTGTAAGGCTTGCGATGAATAAATATTTGCCGATACCGTAGCTATGCTTAGTGCATATAGAGTTATGTGGTTACTTGTGATGTATGATTTACCAACTTTGAGCAAGCGTGAACGTAAAACAGCTCAGGATTTTAGAAATTTTTTATTAGATGAGGGATTTGAAATGACTCAGTTCTCCTCATATATGAAATATTTTCTTGGTCGACCAGAACTATCGGCAGCAATGAAAAGAATAGAAAGTAATTTACCAGAAGCTGGCCATGTCTATATTTTGAATTTTACCGACAAGCAGTACAGTAATTCAGTTAGGTTTAATTGTAAAAAAAAGTCGAGACCGAAAAGAAATCCCAACCAATTACTCCTTTTTTAAAAGAAAAATCCGCAGATTTTGGCTTTAGCTGCGGATTTTCGAGGATTGTATTGTATCAAGTTATGAATTGGTCTCTATAAGAAACTAGCACTCGAAGCTACCTCCGAAGCGAATCATTGTATCAAGTTATGAATTGGTCTCTATAAGAAACTACACTAATTCGTATGCTGGAACTGGTAAGATTGTATCAAGTTATGAATTGGTCTCTATAAGAAACCTTACTTTTAAAATTGGATATTCAGAATCAATTGTATCAAGTTATGAATTGGTCTCTATAAGAAACGGTGCAGGCAATGGTACTGGTACTTGGACTATTGTATCAAGTTATGAATTGGTCTCTATAAGAAACTTATAGCAGTAGCTAACAAGTGCGTCATGTATTGTATCAAGTTATGAATTGGTCTCTATAAGAAACTTATAGCAGTAGCTAACAAGTGCGTCATGTATTGTATCAAGTTATGAATTGGTCTCTATAAGAAACTTATAGCAGTAGCTAACAAGTGCGTCATGTATTGTATCAAGTTATGAATTGGTCTCTATAAGAAAC
>DUDT01000021.1 GCA_005110385.1 Candidatus Melainabacteria bacterium
TTGATGTGAATTTATTTGAGATCTATAATTATCAATTTTACCTGTATTTGGCTGTTCCTTTGCACTTTCCTGAGCTATCTGAAGATTAAAAAACTCAATCATGGATTCAAATTGCTCTATTTGCAGGTTAGCAACACTAACATTATTTAATCCCAATTGATTCCTGTAAGTAGAATTATTTTTAACCTGCTCACTACTGCTCTTTATACCTACTGCCCCATTGTAGTATAAATCATTTCCAAATCCAGCAATTACTCCTGTAATAAACTTGTCGTAAGCTGCAGCACTAAGTGTCTCTGGTTTACCTTCTAGCGTATCTTCAAGAGAGTCAAAGAAGGCTATAGTTAAATCTGATTCTATACTAGTATTAAATCCCTTTGCATTGTTTAAAACAGTTTCAAGCATAAAGTTATTTGCAGCATAATTAGAATAATTCTGCTCTTTTAAATTCTGACTGAATTCTAAGATGTTATACGCTACTTCTATGTTTCGTGCTGATAAGTTTGTATTGCTGAATCCTCTAGCTTGATAAGTATAATTATTATCTGCTCCTATAAAATTCGCAATTTGAGCTAATTTGCTTGCAGAGGCATTATCACCAGTAGCAACCAATTTACCATAGCTTTGTAAAAATTCTTGATTATCAGCAAGTATCATATTGCCCTGAATCAATGCCAAAGCATCTTTCTTTTGCTGCTCTGTTGGTTTGCTTCCTACAGGGAAGGCACTAAGAAATACATAATAATCTTTTCTATCTTTAATATTTAAGCCACTCAAAGAAGCATCTGGATTTTTTAAATAATCTGGAATATAACTTAGTAAAGTATTGGCTTGATCTTGTGCTGCTATGACAGCTTCAGTGTTTTGATCCATAGAACCCAAAAGATTTAGTTGCATCGATAAAACCTTTGCTGCTAACTCTAATCCATCAGGATATGCTGAGAAAAGCTCATTCTTATTTGAGACTATCTGCTTTAATGGATCTTTCATTACAGAGATCATGTCTTCAATAGCGCTTTCTGAAGATAATACTAGCCTAGACTTAATAGTTATTGAAGTGTCTTGATTAAGCTTTATAGTAGCTGCGAGTATTTCATTTACTGAATCAGGATTAGCATTAGAGAAGTTATCAACAATTTGTGAATAGTAAGCAGTACTGCCAACTCCATAGCTATTTTTTAAAGTATCTAAACTTTCCTTAAATCGAAGATCTTCTTGTTTTAATACCCTAATAGTAGAACCAGAACCTTCAAAAATATCATTAAGCGTTGCTAATTTTCCAACACTAGCACCTTCCTTAATAAAGTTCACATATGTTTTTGCAATATTTGCGTTCTTACTTTCTGATAAGTATTCTAGGAAAGTATCCTCTTGAGCTGCAGAGAATTGATATTTTTCACCATGTCTTATGTAATCATCGATTAAATTCAGACTATCTTGTGGAGCATCACTGATTACGAGTTTCATGTAACTAGCTAACTCATTTTCATTGGCACCAATAGCTATATATTCAGATAACATCCCAAGCCCAGCAAGTGCTTCAGAGTTTGAAAGATCGTCTGGATTTTCCTCAATGATGAGTGTACTGATGGCAACTAGTTTTGCTGAGTCGATTTTACCCTGCTCTTTTAGTTTGCCGACGAATTGAACAATCATTTCGGTAGTGTCATTTAAAGCCTCGGTGATTTTAAAACCTGGTTTAAAACCTGCTACTATCGCGGCACTATCATCTTTGCTTAAACCAAGAGACAAAAGAACCAATTCATTACTAACCTTATCAGCTTTTGCTTTTAGTTCCGCGTTAATTGTAGCTGGAGTAGTTGTGTTGAGTTTATCCCTAAGGTCAAATTCAACAGCTTCGTTTAATTCATCTAACTGATTTGCTAATTCAATAAATCTCTGCTTTTCAGCTGCTGAAGCGAAGGATGAATCTGCTGTATTAGTAGCTATGTAATTATTGACGTCACTTTGATTAGCATAGTAATTCTCTAATTGAGAGTATATAGCCTGATCATGTGCATTAACATCAGTAGTATTTTTAGCTAGACCACTGTACATTCCTAGCTTACTTAAATTCAGTGAATCCTGAGTCATAAGAGCATCGAAAGCACTCTCGTTACGCCTGTCTCCTATCACCATTCTTAAAGCATCATAATCAGCAGAATCTACGTTGCCGTCACTGTTGAAATCTAGCGCTGTATCGTCAGTACCATTAATAATAGCTGATTGTAAATCTTGGATTACGTCCTCTACATTTGCTTGTGTTATAGAACCATCTGTATTAATACCACCTAATGCCGTGACAGCTTTATCAATTGATGTATCACCACGAATGATCCCATTGATTAAATCATAATTGTTGAACCACTGCTCTTCTAAAGCCCTATATTGATCAGTCTCTTTAGCACCGTTTCCTAAGGCTTTATTCTGGAGTAAATATGCTTCCATTTGGTCACCTACATCCATTAAAGCTCCGAATTTATTTTCGATTAACTTGGATTCTGGCTCAGAGATTTTATTAATATTGTTGTAGAGACCAGCTCTAAGACCCCACATAGCGTAATATTGCTGTAAGGATTGATTTACTAAGTTAGCATCATAAGTTATATCCGTAGCACCGAAACTAACTACATTATCAGCGAAGTATTTTAACTCTACTTTATCCGCACCGCTGACATTGTCTTTCACTCCATCTAAGTTTACATTTATGCCAGTATGATAATTCCCTATATCAGCATATGATATCTGCAAAGCTTCACCGATCATATCCATGAGGCGACCATCTTGCTGAGTACCACCTCTCTGCCCAACTAAGAGTACATTACTTTCATCACGAATAACCTCGAAATAAGATAGGGAGAAGTCATTCCACCAGTCAGAACCTGCGGTGCCATTACCATATTCCATTGCATCCATCATCAACTGTGTTCTACTGTCGGTCATCTCTTGCATCTGTTCTAAAAAGCCACTCACATTAGCACCATTCTTAAATGACCAAGCTAGTGAGTTGTCTTGCCAAACATCACCAGCAGAGACAGTCTGAGCCCAATTAGCCCATCTATAATCTCTCCAGTCCTTTCTCTGTTGAGTAGTATTACCAGCATTATCATGAAAAGCATCTAAAGCCTCAAATTTTTCCTCAGTGGTATGAACATATCTACCATTACTAGCAAGGAAGGTTGACAGAATGGCTTTATCTTGAGTACTGTAATCTCCAGTAAAGAAGCTTTCTGTACCTATAGTGGTAAAAGCACTTGGATTAGCAGCTTGGTCTACTTTGGTCGCGGCGATAACGTTCATCATATCGTTGAATGCAGCACGACCTTGAGAAGCTTGAAAAGAGTTGAATTTAGCAAGTGACTCATCGAAGCTCATCTGACCATCATTGTTTGTATCGATTTGATCGATTAAAGTTTCTACATTTGTAATCTGAGCGCTAGTGACTCCATTAGCTGCTAAAGCTGCTTTAAGTACATCCAGATTTATTCCATCAACTTTATTGCCATTTGCAGCAGCGTCGACTAATAATGCTGCGATTTCGGTGTTGCTAACAGCTCCATCACGATTAACATTAGTTAAAGCGAGAGCTTTTTCTTTGATAGAGGTTACATTATCCATTGCTAATGCGTATTTTGACTGATCGCCTTGATACAGTGCTTGAACTCCAGCAAGGCTGCTTTGATTAATAATGTCAGCTTGCATGTCATTGATGATGTCAGTATCTAGAGGGTCGTAGCCATCATTCTCCCATTGATTTACGACAGCTATATCTAAGGCATCTGTTGAAGTTTGCATCTCATGAACAGATTCTACGTATAGCCTAGTCCTTCTGGAAGCCTCAGCTTGAGCACTTAAGAGATTTGCTTCAGGGGAGCCTATTCCGTGTTCTTTTACGGCGCTTACTAGCTTTTCATTAAACTCTATTTCATAATCATAAGTTTTTTCATATACTTCTATGTCATCAGCTTTCATGCCTTCTGAGAGCATTTTCAGCATATCTTTTGCTTTATTTAACTTCATGGCTGCTACATTCGTTTCAGAGAAAGCATCACCTATCATTCCATCCTCTGGAATATCTCCATGAAGATGTCTTATTCCTGAATTTTGAACTTCAGATTCATAATTAGTGACTAGTTCATCGTAACTATTAAGCACATTTAAGAAAATCTCTTTTTCCGCGGCACCGAGTGTAGAGAAAGTAGCTTCGACATTTAAGCCATTTATAAAACTCTGTTCTTTGTTAAAGATTTTGATAGAAATTTGATTTTGATCATATTCTAAGTTTAATTTTTCTAGATTAGCTTTTACTTCAGGAGACTCTTCTCCAAGATATTTAAGCATTTCGCTGCTAGGATTGTAATCTAGGCGATTTATCATATCGTGTATGCCATCACCAGCAGGAATTCCGAAAACATTGATCATAAAATTATCAATTTGTTTATTAGTTTCTATTAAATTAGTTTTAGAAGTGCTGAGGAAAGTGTTTTGAAACTGAGATAGTTCAGAAATATTATTATGAGTTACGTCTGCGACAGTAATGTGATTATATCCTTTAATAGGATCTACACCCTTAATGATTTCGTTACCTGTAATCGGCGTGACTTCACCAGCTACAGTGTAAGAATAATTTTGATCACCAAGAATATTTTTCTCATATTCCTTGTTAATATTCTGAAGAAGAATCTTGTAATAATCTAAATCCTTAATTTCCATCCGTAAACACTCCTGATACTTTTAAGTAATAAATAAAGGTTAAGATATAGTAAACTTACCCCTATGAAGAGATTAAATAATTTAGTGGTTATCCTAGTTTTATATGCCACATTGTGGATGTCATGTTCACCATTAATAGCAAAAGTTAGTGTTTATACTGCTGGTAGCAGCAATGGTGATAGTTGGTGGTGATCCAGAGTTGACACATGTTAACGCTGATTCTATTTTTGGTGGTACAGCTACTTTTACTTCAAACGATGGTAATCCAGCGGAGAACTTCACTATTGATCTAGGTTTAAGTGGATCTTTAAAATGTAAGGCTGCTGATCCAGATATTCCACCTTTTTACTCTTTAGCTCAGATGGCGACAGATATTTATGTAGATGGTTCAGAGAAATTTGCAAGGACTGCTACTCAAGATGGTTCTGGCTTATTTACTGCCTCTGGAGACGTAACTACTTCTGATTTTCAAACATCTGCTAATCGTGCTAGTCTGAAAAAAGCTTCCCTATTAATTTAGGTACATTAACCGATGGTCAAAAAAAATATCTATCGCAGAAGGAAAGACGGTAAAAGTCGAATTTAAAACTAATACTTTAACTATAGAAACAACAGATACAGCCCTCTTGGGAGCTATATCCAGTGCACATGTAGTGATTTCTTTAGGTGGCGGTGCTTTTACCGTGTCAGCGGGAACGATTGGTGATCTTGATGCTGACGGCACTCCAGATGTGGTAATTACAGCGAATACGCCTTCTAATCAAGCATCTATGCTTTCAGCTATTCAGAATAGTTTTAATAATTCATTATTTGTTTTTGGTCAAACTACTGCTGGAGAGGCTTTTTCAGGGGTGCTTAACTTAAGTAGCATTTAATGTTAAGAGCCTGTTGTTGAATTTTAACTTTTGCGTTTAAATTCTATTTCTGTTTTATTTTAATATCAAAGAGGGCTTGAATTATGCTTTACATATTGCAAGCCCTCTTCTTTTGAGAGACTGCTACACATCTATTATTAACAATGGAAATCATTTCGCCCGCAATAGAAAAAACTCAGACTAAAAGACAGAGAGATTTTTTTGCTTGGTGTAAAACAGAAGGGCTTTTAGATTTTCTGAAGAAAATAGAAGTTAGGTTTCCAGCCTATACCGCATATGCCTATAGTGAAGAAGAAGCTGAGCAGCTTCGCAAAGAAGCTAAAATAGCTGAATATTATGATCGAGTTTTATCGACTTGTTCAGCGGCTTCTTCAGGCGAAATAGCGAAAAGTATTTGGGGCGAGAATAAAGATCAATTAGGAAATATCAGTTTACCTCCCGAGATAGAAAGTAGTATCGCTACTGCGATGGAAGCTGATAATAAATTAACAGAACATGATCTTAATGGTGCTTTGAAAGATACTATGGGACTTAGCTCTGCTTATCAAAATAAATTAAGGCAGATAAAGGCTGCTCAGAAACAGGTTTTGGGCAATCCAGCCCAGTTTTATGGAAAAGAAGTAAAAGAAATTTTAATCGCAGACGGATTTCATCCAGATTTATTTAACACACCAAGCGAGCTTGCTAACTTAGATCTAGGGCAGCTTAACTCACTGAATGGTAAGCTAGGTGCACTAAAAAAGGCTAAGAATAAGATTTTCGTTACTTAGTTACGCCGTAGATTTTAAATAAAAATCATTTTTATTTTACTATCCAAGTCGGGGTGATGATTACAGAAGTCTATAGCTTGAGCTTTTTTGTAAAAATCTAAAGCTGTTTTAGAATCCCCAGCTAAGTAGTAATAATCACCTTGGAAAACTAAACTAGTAACAGATTTATTATCTAAGACTAGAAGCTTGTCTAGGAGTGTTTTATGCACGTCAAGTAAAGCGGCATCATCGATATTCTTTAAAAGATCAGTAATCTTTTTAAATAAATTCACTTTATTAGAAAAGACTAGATCCTTATTAAAAGAGGTTTTTAGAGGCTCGAAAGCATTTTCACTTTTATAAAAAAGAATCCTGAAGAGGTTTTGGTCTTTCTGTTTCAGAATCTCCATACCTAAAGAGCTTGCGAAATCTATTACTAGATTCTCACTGATTAAATTAGCTAAAGCGTTGGTGTAGAAGCTGTAAAATTTAAAGGCATTAGGCCCCCATGAAGGAATATCAGCTAAATAAAACATCCCGAATTCACTAAGCTTAGAGTGGATTTTATTCATCGCCTCTAAAGCCTTATAACTAAAGCGCCCAGCCATACCCGGTGCTAAAGTATTTAGGTGTTTTTTGAAAATTTCGAAGTATTTTTTCTCAATATCGCTTGCTGATTCGATATCATAATCAACCCATCTCTCTTCGATCTTAAGTGAGGAAAAGAAATTTAAGTTACTGACTAAATCTACTTCTTTCGGTAGTTCTAGACCAGTAATTTTAACCTGTAATTTCTCAAAGCTGCCCTCAGCAGCTAATCTTACGGGTATCATCGGCAGTGCATTTAAAACATAATTAGAGACTACTAAATCTAAGTCATTCAGATCAATATGCTCTCCAGTAAGGGTTTTAGCCGAATCTAAATCTAAAAGATTTAAATTAACTAACTGATAATGTTTTCCTTCTGTAAATCCTTCAAAGACACCTCGTTCCTTCATCTGGATTAAGAAGAGATCAGATATGTCGCTTACTAAAAACTCTAATCTATCTAAGTAATTTAATTCAGCAGCAGCTAAAAGAAAGTGCCTAGCGAATAAGCCAGAGCCTGAGCCGAATTCAAGGACGCGCAGTTTTTTAGTTGCAGGGATGCGACTTAAATTAGCTGCAAGAAATTTAGCTAAAATATGAGCATGAACATAGGCACTAGTAACGACGTTCGGTAGAACTATAGTATCTGCTTGATTTAGAAATGAGTCACAGGCTCTTTCTGAGTAATATTTAGTTGATAAGTTATATAGGGATGACTTATCATAATCAGTCCAGTCTTCTATTAAATAGGTATTTTCAGCGACTTTGCTCATAAGAGGATTGTAATATCATAGTGGGTTTCTGGGAAGCTTAAGAAAATGGTGGAGGCGGAGGGGAACTGCCCCCCTCGTCCGAAAATCCGTCCTGATGAAGATACTACAAGTTTAGTCTATGAGTCTAGGTTTATGCCGTTCCTGTGATCACAGACAATCAACGGGTTCTTGAATTTAATCTTTATCTTCCTGCCAAATTCAATAAAATTCAGAAAGATGCACTTACCAAGTCTTGTGCCCCACTCAGATAACTCGGTAAGCCAATACCTGAGTAGGGAAGTTAACCACAGTTTGTCGGGTTATTACGCAGCTAAAATAGCTACGTCGTTGCTAGTAGCAACAGTTTGTACTTCGAATTCGTTAGCACTTATTTTTTGCATTGGTTTTAACAAGGTCCTCTGCATCCTTGACCTGCACTTCAAAATTCTGTTTCTCCGTCAAAGCTAATACGCCCCCATAATGGTCTTGTGCGAGGCACAAGAAAAATGAGAATATTTTAGTGATTTCACGAAAATTTTAGTTTTCAGTTTACTGGATTAGTAATTCTATCATTCCACATTTTAGTGCGTCAGAATTATGGCAGATGTAATTTATGTACTAACCCTATACTTCTCAGCAATTTTAAAAATATTTCCCGCCCCGACAAAAAATATTTTTTTATACTCCCGCCCCTGAATACGCTTATCAATAAGTGGTTTCAGGGTCATCGCTATATCTTTAAAATTCCCCTGCACATCAGCTTCTTTAGCTTCGCTTGCAGAGAGATTTTCATTAGGATCTAGGTATTTAACATTATTTAAAGCTACTTCTTCAGCCATCTTTTTACTATTAACGCCCTCTATATGCTGGCTACGAGCCACATAAATATCTAAAAGCAGCACGTCTATATTTTCTGGAAATTCTTTAAAAACTTTTACGAAATCACCCCAAAACTGCTGTGTTCTTTCAGGATGATGTGGCTGATATATAAAAAGTGCCTTATCTGTACTAGCTGTCAGCATAGCTTTTACAGAATCAAGCAAAGCTTTAATTTCACTTGGATGATGAGCATAGTCATCATAAATTTCTATTTTAAAAGACTGCTCACAAACTCCAAGTTCTACGTTTTTATCGTCTACTGGTCTGTAATCTGAGTTTATAAGCTCCATGCGGCGCTGCGTACCATGGAAATCTTTAAATAGAGATTTAGCTTCCGTGACTTTAAAACCTAAAACATGAGCTACTAGAAGGCTTGCGCAGGCGTTTAATAAATTAAATTTTCCAGAGATAACTAAATCTAAATGACCAAAATCTAAAGACTGAAAATGTAGCGAACCATCTTCTAAATTTATAAATAAATCAGCTGATTTATCAGTGCTGCTGTAGCTAAAAACTTTTCCTTCTAAATCAGGTTTTTCTTTTAGAATATTCTCTGCATAAGCTTTTAGAAATGGATTATTAATGCAGACTATTTTATACTCAGCTCTATCTAAAAAATCTTTAAAGCAAGCCTGTATCTCCGCTAAGCCACCAGGATAATTTTCTAAATGATCAGCCTCTACATCAGTCACTACCGCTATATATGGTGTGGTGCGCATAAAGCTTTTATCAGATTCATCACCCTCCATCACGAAATAGCCTGATGGACCATCATTCAAGGAAGTACTTTTAGGAGCAGCTTTGCCATTAGCTTTATAATCTTTTAGTACGCCACCTACCGCAAAGCCTGGCTCTAAGCCTAGTTTAGTTAGAAGGTGCGTGGTCAGAGCTGAGGTACTAGTTTTACCATGAGTGCCTGAAATAACTATCTGTTTAGCATCCTCGCTAAGCAGGTTTAACATCTCAGAGCGGTGTATCACTGGAATATTATGCTGCTGCATAAACAGCATATCGGGGTCATCTGCTCTCACTGCGGTACTGCGAACTACTAGATCTATGCTTTCATCTAAAGGATCATTAGTTTTATAGGAAAGATCACTTTTAGAAATTTTAAAATCAGAGTTTAATTCACCTTGTGACATTTTATCTTCCAGAATAGCGATTAAAGCTCGCATGCCGATACCCTCAGCTCCTAGAAAGCGGATGTGTTTAAAGTCTGTTAGGTTCATGGTTTTAGTCAAATTCATGGAAGTGGTTATTATATATTACAGTAAAATAGTATTTTCTAGAATGGGCGTATAGCCAAACTCAAATTTCTCCGTTTCCACTTATTAGAAAATTTCTAACTTATCTATATTATTAATCCTTAATTCCTTTAACTGATAAGTCTCTGTGCCAGTATAGATCAGCTCTTCTCTAGTGAGTTCCTTACCTAAAATCTTTTTTAGATACTGAAGACTATACTGAAACTCACTAATATAGGTACTCGCTGACTTGATTTCTAGAGCAGCATAGCCCTCTTTTTTCGTTTTATAAATCAGATCTACTTCATGCTGGCGATCTTTATAGAAAAAAATATTTGGTCTCAAATGCTGATTTAGATTCCTTTTTAAAATCTCTATGACTATCAAATTCTCAAAAATATTACCCCTTAAGCTGTGCACGAATAAATCTTCTGGTCTATTAATATTTAAAAGATAAATCAATAAACCCGTATCAATAAAATAAAGCTTCGGTGATTTAGTGAGTTGTTTATTAATATTCAAACTAAAAGGCGGCAAGAGATAAATAATGTAGCTCGCCTCTAAGACACTCAGCCACTCTTTTAAAGTCGTAGATGATACTCCTAAATCAGAAGAGATATTAGTTAAATTTAAAGGCTGTCCTATTCTAGCTGCACAGAGTCCTAGGAATTTTTTAAAACTACTAAGATTATGAATAGCTTTAAGCTGTCTTAAATCCCTTTCTAAATAAGTCTTTATATAGTCTGCATAAAAATCAGAAGCTGGGATATTTTTATCGTAGATTCTCGGATAAAAGCCTTTAAACATCAGCTTATCAATATTTAATTTCTCATTTACAGAGGCTATTTGCTTTTTACTAGTCTTAGCTTTAAATTCTTTATGATATTTAGAATCTTTTATTTCCTCATAACTAAAAGGTAATAGCTCAAAAACAGCTGTCCTGCCAGCTAAAGATTGATTCACTGACTCTATTAAAGAAAAATTCTGGCTGCCAGTAAGTATAAACATCGCATCTTTTTTTCTCTCATCGACTATGACTTGAATATATGATGTTAAATGAGGAGCATTTTGAATTTCATCAATAATCACTCCATCTGAATATCTTGCTAAGAAGCCTTCTGGATCTTTGCTTGCGAAATTTAATTCTCTAAGATTTTCTAAATTTACGTAAGTATAATCTGGAAATAAATTTCTAAGTAAAGTAGTCTTACCAGACTGCCTAGGACCAGTTAGCGTAAGTACTGGATACTTCTTAGCTAGTTTTAAAATACTTTTACTAATGCTGCGTTTTAGCATAAATCCTGTGAATACTTAGATTATGCCACATTATTTTTACTAAATCTCAAGTCAAACTTGAAATTTAGTAAAAATTCTGAGGTATCAGAAAACTTTATGAATTATTTCACTCGCTAAAGCTAAAATCTCTTAATATGCTAGAAGCTGCTCAAATAATTGATGGTAAGAAAATTTCTGCTGAAATTAAAGAAGAATTAAAGAAAAAAATCAGTGGATTTTTAACTGTTTCCGACGAAAACAAGCTTGATGAGAGATTTTCAAGACCTCCTTGCCTTGCGGTGATTTTAGTCGGTGATGACCCTGCTAGTCACTATTACGTGAGTAGTAAAGAGAAGTCGTGCGAAACAGTCGGTATTAAATCTATAAAAAAAATTATGGCTGCGAGCATTTCTAAGGAAGAACTGCTACAGCAGATAGCTGAGTTCAATAAAGATCAAGGAGTTGATGGTATTCTCTTACAGTTACCCCTACCAGAACATTTAAGAGAATTTACTCAAGATATAGTAGATTCTATATCTGTAGATAAAGATGTAGATGGTCTGACGACAGCTAATCTAGGTAGATTACTCTCTAATTCTAAATCTGCGATACATCCTTGCACTCCAAAAGGCTGTATGGAGTTATTAAAAAGGTACGGTATTAAGACCGAGGGTAAAAGAGTTTTAGTTATAGGACGTAGTACCCTAGTTGGTTTGCCGATTTCGATTCTTTTAAATCAGGCTAATGCCACTGTTACTATGGCTCATAGCCGCACGGTTAACCTAGAAGAAGAATGTAAAAGTGCAGATATCATAGTCGCAGCGATTGGTAAACCTAATTATATTCAAGGTTCATGGTTAAAGCCTGGAGTCGTAGTAATAGATGTCGGTATTAATGCTGTGATGCAAGTACAAGCAGATGGCAGTGAACTCAAAAAAATAGTCGGGGATGTAGATTTTAAAACTGCTTCTGAAAAAGCTTCTTTTATCACGCCAGTACCAGGTGGAGTCGGGTTAATGACGGTGGCGATGCTTTTATCTAATACGGTGGAATTGTATTTAAGGAAGATAGTTTATAATTTAAACTGATCATGGAAACTGGACAAATAGGAATTATCTCTGTAGTAGCTATTCTAAATGGCTTATTTTTACTTGGCTTGAGTATCGCAATTCAGAGAATATGTGGCATTTACAGCCCTGGTGCTGTTAAGAATGACACCTATGAGTGCGGCATGAAATCTGAGATGGAGAGCCAAGTCCAGTTCGACATTAAATACTATCTCTTTGCGATCATGTTTATAATTTTTGATGTAGAGTTCGTTTTTTTAATGCCGTGGGCTAGTTTATTTACCTTTATGGAAGCGGGTACTAGAGGCTTTATAATATTCGAGGCTTTTATATTTGTAGCGATTCTTCTAATAGGTTTACTTTATGCATGGAAGAAGGGTGCTCTGGATTGGAACCAAGAGTCAGTTTAGGACTAGATTCCAGATATTGATTTTTTAATTTATTTTTTTCGATATCGTTATTTGTTGAATTTTCTATTTGTTGTCTTGCTGATTGAGCTTTTACGGCAGTACTCATTAACACTATTCGTAGTACCCCTGCGATAAGAGGTGACGGTATAAGTTTTTTTGCCTGAGAGCTGTTTAGCATCTCAGCAAGTGAATCAGCCATAGCTACGGCAAGCGTGCTGAGATGCTTTCTTTTAAAGGCTAGCCTAATTTTTTCACCTAAGACTTTAAGGTGAGCTATAGGATCAGTAGTGCTTAGTTTCTCTGAGTAAGACCAGGCTATAATCCCTTGATATAGAAAATATGAACCCATGTAGGCAAATTTACTTTTGATGGCTTCTGTGACCTTCCTCGCAAGTCCGTGAGCCTTTCTAATGTCCCTAGTACCAGGATAGCCGACCTCTTTATCAAGGAATAAGGAGGCAACTGTTATGACACTAGTGCGAAGCCATCTGTTCCATTTGATTTCGTTTTCATAAATTCCATAAACTTTTTCTTTAATGAAATTTACAAGAGGTGAAATTTTATTCTGATAAAAGCTTGGTAGAGATTCAGGCACATAAGAATTTTTATCATGAGAAAATTCATAATTAGTTCCAGCGAGCATAGATTTATGAAAAAGCATGTAGATTAAAGAAGAACTGTAGGCTGCAGCAGCTGAGCCGATTTTAGATCCTAGAAAACCTTCACCAATAATTTGTGCAACTTTCTGCATAGCAGCAGGTACGAATTGGCTTTCGAAAGTATCGTGAGCTTTTTTTGCGATGCTCTGCTCACTAGCTTGATCTGCTTTTTCGACATCATAAGCTGTACAAGCGACGATCTGCCCAGCCTGAGCGACGCTCAAAGACATGCCTATATTTGCAGCTAGTGTAGCTAAACGCATTTTTGCTTTTGTTAACTGAGCCGAATAATTAGTTTATGAGACTAGAGTATTAAAAAGCAAGAATAATTATAAACAAACAAAAAAAAGAGCCCTCGGCAAGAGGACTCTTTTTAAAGTACTTATTAGGTAAGCTTCTTACTTAGTAGCTTTTTTCTTAGCAACTACTTTTTTAGCAACTGCTTTTTTTGCAGCAGCTGGAGCTTTTTTAGCAACAGCTGGTTTTTTCTTAGCAACTGGTTTCTTGATGCCAGGTGCTTTGCCTGTTTGTACAGCAGCTTTGAATTCAGATCCAGCAGAGAAAGCAGGTGTTTTCTTAGCAGGGATTTTAATTCTTTCAGTAGGCTTCTGTGGATTTACACCAATTCTAGCTTTTCTTTTTCTAGCTTCGAAAGTACCGAAACCAACTAAAGTTACTTTACGTCCTTTAGTGATTTCTTCTACGATTACAGCAAGAATAGCTTTTAGAGCGCTGTCAACGTCTACTTTTGATAGACCAGTTCCTTCAGCTACTTTTTCAATTAATTCAGATTTGTTCATTTGTTTTTCTCCTATTGTTTACTAAACCCAATCGATGACCATCTTTAAATAGTCTCAAAAATAGTTTACTAGGAAGTTATTTTTGTGTAAACCATTTCCGAAGGAAATTTCTCAAAATTATTTTTCTGTATCGCTGGTATAGAAAAAAATTGAGCTATCTCCATACTCTTTTTTCTTCACTAATTCTAAATGGCTTAAACATCCATCAAATGATTGATCCAGCCAGTTTCCGCTCCCTGACTCAATTACAAGCAAACCATGCTCTGATAAAAGTTTTCCTTCAAAAATATTTTCGACGATTTTTTGGAATTTTTTTGGAGGCAGTGAGTAAGGGGGGTCTAAGAAAATAATTTCAAAATTATTTCTAGATAATTTCTTTATTGCTGCTTCGGCCGTTAAAGGAAAGATCTTGGCCGAGGTATTTAATTGTAAATTTTGGATATTGGCCTTAATAAGCTTTGTGCATTTAGGATCTCTTTCGATAAATAAAACTGATTTAGCAGAATTACTCATAAACTCGAATCCTACTGCACCTGTTCCAGCGAAAATATCTAAAACTTTTATTTCTGAAAAATTAAAATCAAAATACGAAAGGCAAGTATTTATAATGGCCTCGCGGATTAAAGACTGTGTGGGTCTAAGTTCCCGAGCATTATCCGTTGTTGCGAGGGTTTTTCCTCTGAATTTTCCACTTACTAGTTTTAGTCCCACGTTAACGCTTAATGATAAAATGGCGATAGGTTAATATGGGCGAAAAAATTAAAATTTTAATTGCTGATGATGAGGATTCGCTAAGAACTCTCGTGAGAGCGGTTCTCGAAGCAGAGGATAAATACATCATAGAGGAAGCCATAGATGGCGATGAGGTAATGATTAGGGTTAAAGCTGATAAGCCAGACCTGTTGATCTTAGATATCATGATGCCAGGTCAGTCTGGTTTTGAGGTATGTGAAAAGATTAAACAAACTCCAGAACTTAAAGATATTAAAGTAATTATTCTTACTGCTAAAGGGCAGGCTACAGAAGAGAAGTGGGCTCAGTCTATAGGAGCAGATCACTTTATTTCTAAACCGTTTAGTCCTTTAGAATTACTCGAATTAGTGAATAGCGTAACTTCTAAAGCGAGTACTTAATTGGGTTCTAAAATTAAGTTTCAATTTTTAAGCAGATGAAAATTCTAGTTATTCATGGTCCTAATTTAAATATGCTTGGCAAAAGAGAACCAGAATATTATGGCTCAGAGACCTTGCTTGACATTAATCAGCAGCTTATAGAACTTGCGGCTACAGCTAATTTAGAGATAGAAACATTTCAGTCGAATATCGAAGGTGAATTAGTTTCTAAGATTCAAGAAGCTGGAAACGCAGGAATTGAAGATTGCGAGCAGTCCCAGCAGACGAAAGGTATCATCCTGAACGCAGGCGCTTATACGCATACGAGTATTGCTCTTAGAGACGCTATTTCATCTATAAAAGTTCCCGTGATAGAAGTACATTTATCTAATATTCATGCCAGAGAAGATTTTAGACACACCTCGATGATAGCGGCTGTCTGTAAGGGGCAGATATCTGGCTTCGCTGCTAAAAGTTATATCCTTGCTTTGAAATATTTTATTGATGGATAGTGCTACTAAACCAATTAATTTTCAAGAGGCTTTAAGAAAAGAAATATTTCTATTCACAAGAAAGCAAGGAGGATATATTAATGTACTTAACTGTTTTCCTAATAGTTATGAAGTCGGCATGGCAAGCCTTGGCTATCAGTTAGTTTTTAAACTTTTTTCTGAGCATGAGAAAACTTCTACCTATAGATATTTCACGAATTTCTATGAAAAGTTTCCACGTGATATTCATTTAGTAAGTTTTTCTGTCTCTTGGGAACTGGATTTCATTAATATTATTAAAACTCTAGAGGATTTAAATATTCCACTGCTATCTAAAGATAGAGATATGTCACATCCTTTAATTTATGGTGGCGGTCCAGTACTTACTGCAAACCCAGAGCCTTGGGCTGATTTTTTTGATTTTATTACTATAGGCGATTGTGAAAATAATATAGATGGAATAGTGTCACAGACCGAGAAATTTTTTGGGTTTAGTGGTGGTAAAAATTTCGGGCAAGATGAAAACGCAGAAAATGAAACTCATGAGCAGCAGATCCTGAATGGCTCTCGTGGTGATAAGTTAAGCTTCTTTGAAGAGATACCTGGAATTTATGTACCTTCTTTATATGAAGCGATTTTAGTAAATGAGGGTCATGAGGCGGGCGAAGATGCCAGAGATGAAGATGATGGAAATTTACCAAGTGAAGCCATGTTTTCCACTCTTGAAGATACGGTTGCGCAAGGTGTAGTTAAATATTTCCCGCAAAATTATAAAGCAATAGAGCGTGAAAAAAGCAAACCCGAGCAGCTAGCTCACAGTTCAGTTATAGCTCCAGATGCGTATTGGGAAGATACCGCTCTTTTAGAGGTGGTGAGAAGCTGTCCTGAGATGTGTAGATTCTGCTTAGCTAGCTATCTTACGCTGCCTTTTAGGAAGCCCGATATTAACAGTGTTTTAATTCCGAATGTCGAGTATCTTTTAAAATTCACTAATAAGATAGGTCTTTTAGGACCTAGTGTAACTCAGCATCCAGAATTTATAGAGCTTTTAAAATATTTAGTCTCTCATCCGAAAAAGCCTCAGGCACAAGTCGCTTCTATGCGTGCTGGTACTGTGACTTTAGAGATGGCAGAACTTTTAGTAGAGCTGGGGGTTAAGAGTATGACTATCGCTATCGAAAGTGGCTCAGAGAGATTAAGAGAGATTATGAATAAAAAGCTTAGCGAAGCTGAGATTTTTAGTGCCTGTGAAAACGCTCTGAATGGCGGTATTAAAGCGGTGAAACTCTATGGCATGGTCGGCATGCCCTATGAAACAGATGCTGATATCGAAGCTACTATAGATCTTTTAAAAAGACTGAAAAAATCATTCTCTAGACTGAAAATTACTTGGGGCTGTAGCATTTTTACACCGAAGGCACAGACCCCTTTTCAAAACTTTGGGATAGATACGAGTAGCGAAAAAAAATTACAAAAAATTACTAAAGCCCTAAGACCCGCTGGCATAGAGGTACGCCCTGAAAGCTATAAGTGGACGCAGATTCAAGCTTTAATTTCACGTGGCGATAGATCACTGAGTAAGATGTTTTTAGAATTAACAGAGTTGGGTGATGAGCCTAGTTATGGGGATTATAAGAAGGCTATTTCTAAAGAGGCTTTTGAGTATTTTGTTTTTAAGGATTGGGGGGGAAAGCAGGATGCTGAAATTTCTGTGCCGCTGCGTTATCCTTGGCAGTATTTAATGAGTGAGGGGCAGGTGGCTATGCTTGGGAAGCATGCTTTGGAGGCTGAGGGGAAGGATATTTTAATGAATTGATTGCTATAAACTTACTTCACATGATTTATTAGTCAATTTATAAGCATGATACTGTCTATCAGAACTTTCATGAATCACCTGACGCTCCAGCGAATATAGAAAAAATAAAAGCTTATTTTCTCATGCAGAAAGAAAATCCGCTTTACTAAGAATATTTACTTACTAAGTCTGATCATGAAAATCAAGAATTGAATATCTTTTAATCAATGATTTGGATTCTGTTTCATCTTTAATAGATTCAGGGTTCAATCCATCTTCAGAGAATTAATTCTAGTCTGATAACCTTTCTGGTATGTGTTTTTTAAATATCGTCATATTCAAAAATCATGGTATATACAAATTGTATATATTGTACTAATAAATTTCTTAAATCTCACCTACTCATAATTTCCCCAAGTAAGCATTTTCTTATTCTTTACTTTGTGGATTAATAGGTCCAAAATGTCTCCTCTAAAGAGGGACCAGTGATAAATAAGCATTAGAATATAAACTCTCATAAATCTTCTCTGCTTTTAACTTTATCTCTTTAAGTTCTTCTTCAGGATTAGATCCAGAGGTAATACCAGCTCCACTATGAAAAGATAATTCTTTTTTATTCTTGTCATAGACAAGGCTTCTAATAATAATATTAAATTCACCACCTTCATGAAATTTAAAATATCCTATAGAGCCTGTATAAGGACCACGTTTTACTCCCTCTAGTTCTTTTATAACTTCCATCGCTCGAATTTTAGGAGTGCCAGTTATAGAACCACCAGGAAAAGTAGCGGAGAAGATCTTTTCTAAGTCAGGGAGTGACGTAAATTTCTGAGATTTATTTGTCATTCTCAGTTTTGAATTCTTATGTTCAGAAGATATTTCTAAAAAGCTGTCTTCATTTAAAACAGAGCTTACTTTAGAAACTAAATGAAATAAATTTTTAAATTTTTTTATTTCCATAAATTCAGATACTTTCACAGAACCAATTTTAGAAATACGGCTTAAATCATTTCTAATTAAATCTATTATCATGATATGTTCAGCTTTTTCTTTCTCGGAGATTAACAACTCATTTTTTTTTGTTAAATCGGCAGTACCCTTAATCGGACTGCTTTCTATAATCCAATTATGGGACTGCTCGCAAACTCCAATTTCTACATTTTTGCGAGCAGTCATATCTGGATAAATTTTCAGAAACGACTCTGGCGAGCTACTTAAGATGGCGTAGTCAGAATAATTTATAAAAGCACTGTAAGGAGCAGGGTTTTCTTCTTTAAGATTCTTATAAAGTCTTTCTATATCATCACTTGATAAACTTTTAGTCCAAGAGATTTTCTCCGAGATATTAGCCTGGTAGATATCACCTTCTTCTATATATTTTTGACATTCTTGAATTTTTTTAATATATTCACTTCCATTGAAGCCTTTTATAGAAAAGTCTTTTAGTCTAAATTCCTGCTTAGCTTGCTTTCGTAACTGCTCATAAATTTCACTTTCTGCATTTACGCCACTGTTAAGCTCAACTGTACTCATCTTTTTAATTTCTTCATAGAGAATAAATTCCATTTCACCTTCATAGCAGACATATCCTGCTATACCAGCGTTAGGATACTCTAGAATCTCAGGATTCTCTTGAAGAAACGCATTAAGCCCACTAAGAGAGAAAAACTTCCTAATGGGCTTAAAACATTTTATTTGATTTATTAATTTACTGTCAAAGCAGTGCTGCGGTCTTAAATTTACAGCATCTTCCACTAGAGTCTCTAGTAAAAAATTATGATCTTTGAGTGCAAACTCTGACTGATGCATTACCATTGAATCCCTCAGCATTAATTACAGGTTTATGTATTCTAATATCTACAGTATCAATGCGTACGAATTTTTTAAAAAGCTCATCAGTAATAGATTTGCTGAGATGTTCAATTAAATTGTACTCTTTTGCTTTAGCCACGTCTTGAATAATATGAGATAAGTCTACATAGCTAATACTATCTTCCATTCTATCGAGCGTGCATGCAGAGCTAAGATCTAGAGCCACTCTTAGATTCACTATAACCGCTTGGCCTCTTCTTCTTTCGCTCTCATATATACCAAGCCTACAAAAAGCCTGAACATTCTCTAAATATATTTCAGTGATCATAATTAACTAGCAGTAATTTCAGTTTTAAGTCTTTTAATTCTCTGCGAAAACTCCACAGTTAATAAAGAAGACTCTTCTACTTGTTTTTCTAGCAAAGAACATTTAGTTTTAAAATGCTCAAGTTCTTGGGTAAGCTGTTCTATATTAGCGTTCTTAATATTTAAGATTTCCTCAAGCTCTTCATTAGCAGTAGTATTTACTGCCATTAAACTGTCATTTTTATTTTCTAATTCAGGCTTTTCCTCTCTGTTGCTTGTGTCTACAGGTAATGCCTTCGAAGTCTCTAAATCCAAGAGTTTATTATTAAACTCTTCAAGCTTCTCTTCTAAGTCTCTAATCTCAGAATTTTTATCGTTTAGAGTACATTGAAGTTTTGCTAGTGACTTCATTTCTTGTTCACTTAGTTGACTTACTTCATTTAGTGCTTTATCCAATAGAGATTGGCTCTTTTCTAATAAAGTAGCCTTTCCTAAACCACCCATAAAAATATCAAAGATATTTTTTGAGTTTCTTTTATTAATCTCAGTCAAAACATTATCCTTAGCTGATTTAATAAAGTCGGATATTTCTTTAAGTCTTGATTCGTTATTTCGCATGTTCTAGCTCCTTTGCTGTCTTTGCTGTTACTACATCCACATCACTCTCTATCTTTATTGCAGCAGGAACTAGTTTGACACCCATTCTCTTCTTGGATTTTTCGATATTAGTTATCTCTACTTCAAATTTAGTGCCTAGTACTGGAAACTCTTTTTCACTGTAATTTGATTTGTGTAAAAGGGCTTCTATGCCTGGTTCAACTTCAATAAAGAATCCAAATTCGGCATGACTAACCACTTTGCCTTTATGCTTAGTGCCGACCTTAAATTTATTTTCATCAACTATAGTCCAAGGTTCAGGAACTATCTGTTTTCTACTTATAGCTATCTGTTGATTATCGCTGTCTATTTTAAATACTTTTCCAGAGATCTCATCACCAGCACTAATTAAATCAGAGGGTTCATTAAACCTAGCCCAAGATAATTCAGAAGAAGGGATCAGGATGTCTATACCGTCGTACTCAATAAAAGCACCAAATTTAGTAGTCCTTACTACTTTCCCTGTAATTTCCTGACCTATAAAGAGTTTGCTGATTACTTCATTAATCTTTGCTTTTCTTTGCTCATCGCTAACAGTTTTATTATCAAGAATAATCTTATTTTTAGATTCATCTAACTCTAAGATTTTAGCTGGAATCTTTTTACCTACCCATTTCTGCTGGTCAAGGTTTTTTAAAGATTCATGCTTGTAATCGATAAGCCTCAGTGGAATAAAAGCTCTCTGCTTAGTCAGAGTAATGGTAACTTCTGCACCATTTTTAACGACTTTATTAATTAAGACTTCTAGATTCTGCTCTCTAAGCTCGTTTAGCTTATTCCAGCTCGCCTTCTCTTCTATTCTTTTAATCGAAGCTCTATAAACACCCGATGTTTTACGTTCTTCTTCAAGGATGCAAACCTCAACACGCTCACCGATTTTATAGTCTTTAAGGTCTTTAGTGCCGAGTTCGTTCTTAGTTATACATGCTTCGTAATTCTTGTTTATATCTAAAAAAATTCCATCAGAGTTAACTGCAAGCACAGTAGCTTGTAGTATCTGACCTTGCTGTGGTCGGTTTTCTTGCCTAGCAAGCAGAATTTCTTCTACTAATTTATTATTCTTAGCTGCCATAAATAACAATACGTAATATTATATTCTAACTCATTTGACTTTTAAAAATTCAGAAAAATAATATCTTGAGGCTAAAGCCAGTCCTAGAGCAATAGCTGCATATATAAAACCGAAAATATTAAATGAATCTAAACCAATATCACGTAAAAATCTTAATAAAAAGCCCAAGCCTATCATTAGACTAATCATGACGCTTCCTTTAACTCCAAAAAGAATTAAAAAGCCGATGACGTAATTAATCGGACGTTCATCTATCTTAGGTAAGTTAGAAATATTTCTTAAACAAGCTTTTTTTAAAACAGTAGTAGCTTTTAAGATTCCTACTGCTACTGAGAGAATCAAAAGTGAAAGCATCCAAGAAGGTTGTTCAAAATAGGGGCTAAGCCACTGAACTGCTCTGTTACCAATTCTTAAGCCAACGCTTAACCAAATCAGCCCTGCTATTAATAAGCTAAATCTTGCTGGAGTCATTTTTTTAATACTATCAAATGGCGCAGTATCAAGGTTGTACTTTACCAAGGGTTTAAATTTTTATTTCTTGAGCTTTGTTTTGATTGTGCTTTTCCATGTTTATGTGCTTCACCTTCCTGAACTTGCAATAAAAGGTTTTCTAATTCTTGTTCTGAGAGTTTGTTTTTATTTTCAGAATTTTCCTCGGGTTTTTTTTCTGGTTTAGTTTTATTTTTTTCTTCGCTGGGTTTATCTTTTTTTTCTTTATCTCCGTCTTTATTTTTTTTCTTTTCTTGTTCTGCTTTATTTTCTTCAGGATTATTTTTTCTCTCTTCCTCGTCTTGGAGGAGTTTTTCAGCTAATTTCAGATTATAGATGGCATCTCTATCTTGAGGATTTAGCTTTAATGCCGCTTTATAAGAGGAGATAGCTTTTCTGTAATTTTTTTGTTTAAAGTAAGAATTAGCTAAATTATAGAAAGCTTTTTCTTTTAAATCATCGTTTTTGGGATTATTCTGAATACTTTTCTTGAAAAGGCTTTCAGCCTGCTTAAAGTTATTTTCTTTATATATTATTCTAGCTAGATTATAATTCAGGCGAGCGTTTTGTGGGTTATCACTGAGAGCTTTTATATAAAGCTCTTTAGCAGTAGTAAATTTAGAATTTTTTAAATTGAAATCACCTTGAATTATATTTGGATTAATGAAAGCTTCTACTGGTCTTAAAGATAGGCTACTTAAAATTAGAAATATTATTATAGGTAAAGTATTTTTCTTTTGTTCTGCCTTTTCCTTATTTAGTGCAGTAGGGGTATTTTTAAGGATCCGCTGAAGTGATTTATCGTTTTTAATACTAGTATCAAAATTATTTATAAAGCCAAGAAGCAAAGCAGAAAGGCTTTCTAGGATTAAGAAGAGAAGAGCTAGGCTAAGAAATATCTGGTAAGTTTCTTGCCAACGCTGTATTTTACTGGTTTTTAAATTTTTACGATTCTGTCCTTTTTTAATAAAGTTATCGTAGACATTCTCTAGATTTAAGTTTCCAGAGCGTGAGAGAATATATTTTCCATCCGTAATTTTAGCTATATCTTTTAGAAGGCTTTCATTGAGCTTAGAGATAACTAGTTTCCCATTTTTATCTTTTATCAGTTCATCGTTATAACTAATAGGGGCTCCTTCAGCAGAGCCAATGCCGATAGAAATAATTTTAATGCCTTGTTTTTTTGCTTCAGCAGCTAGTTCATTAGTTTGCTGATCCTGTTCCTCGCCGTCACTCACTATAACCAGATATTTTTCCTTACTTTCTAAAAAACTAAAGCCGCGAATAGCAGTTTCTATAGCTGATTTAATTGAAGTACCCTCAGCAGTGATACTATCTACTTCTATCTGCTGAACCCATTCTTTAACCATACCGTAATCATGTGTTAATGGTGACTGTAAGAAACTAGTACCAGCGAAGACTATAATTCCGACTTTATCACCATCGAGTTTATCTATGAGTTTTGCTATCTCTAGCTTGGCTCTAAATAAGCGATTTGGGCTAATGTCACTAGCTAGCATGCTTTTAGAGACATCCATGGCGATAAATATATTAGAACCCTGCTTCTCTATGGTCTGTATATCGAAATTCCACCGCGGAGATATGAGACTAATGATCATAAATAGTAAAGCTAAACAGAGTAGCAGTGATTTAAAGAAAATAAACTTAGGCTTAAAAGAAGGAATAAGTTCTAGGATTCGCTTCTCTACACAGAATTCTAGTAAGTCTTTTTTAGATTTTTTAAATGACCATATTAGAAAACCTATTAGTAAGGGAAGTAGAAATAATAATGTTAAAAGTTCAGGATGTTTAATATTCATTTCTACTTAAAACCTCTTCAGTACAGTATTAGCTAAGCTTATCTCTAGTAGGAATATTAGAAAAGCTGCCCACAAGAAGTATTCATATTTATCTTGATAATTATGATATTGCTTTACCTCACGTTCTGTTTTTTCTAGCTTATTTATTTCATCATAGATAGCAGTTAGTTCTTCTGTACTTTTTGCTCTAAAATACTTAGCAGCAGTGCTTTCTGCGATTTCAGTAAGCGTAGCTTCGTCTATGGTTACATTCTGTTTAATTAATTTATCACCGTAAGGAGTTTTAATCAGAAAGGGTACTTCGCCTTCTTGTCCTATACCTATAGTGTAGATTTTAATATGATATTTCTTAGCAAGCTCGGTCGCCATCAGAGGTGAGATACTGCCAGCAGTGTTCTGTCCGTCTGTCATCAAAATTAAAATTTTAGACTTAGCGTCTAAGTCTTTTAATCTTTTGACCCCAAGGGCGATAGCTGAGCCGATAGCAGTCGCATTACCAGCGGCGCCGATGTATAGCTGTCTTACTAAATCTAATACAGCACCGTGATCTCTAGTAATAGGACACTGTGTATAGGCTTCATCCCCGAAAACGATTAAACCTAATCTATCATTAGTTCTAGAAATAATAAATTCACTGACTATTTTTTTAAGCACGGTAAGTCTATCTACGGTATCCTCTTCTATTTTAAAATCAAGTGCTGACATACTTTGAGAGGTATCGATTAATAGGATAATGTCTAGCCCAAGATTTTTTTCAGAAATCATCGACTGCCCAAACTGTGGTCTAGCCAAGGCGATAATAATTAAAATTATCGCTAGTATCCTTAATATAAAAGGGAAATGATAAGTTAAAGTATCTAGAATGCTTGTTCGGAAACGGTTTCCATTAGCCAAGCTTAACTGTAAACCAGAAACTTTAGCTTTTTTAAAGTGCAAGAAAATAAGCAAAGGCACTAAAAGCAGTAACAGAAAGAATAGTGGGCTGGCGAAACTCATTTATTTAGCTCCTGTTCTTGAATGATATTTATAGCTTTATGCAAATCATTTAGTTTCTGCTCAGCACTAAATTCTTTTTTAGCGAATTTAGCTAAATCAGCACGGCTTAGTGAATCGATAAGAAATCTAGCATCGGGGCTGCTTAATTCTTTAATTTCATATAATGATGATTTAATCTCATCTGTAGTTTTATCTAATAGAGCAGTATTCATGCGCTTATCGAAATACAGGCGGATTAGCTCTGAATAATTTAAATAGAATTTTTTATTATCACTTTCTAATTCGAGTTTCTGTAATTTTTCTATAAGACTTTCATAGAAAGGTTTTTCAGGTATATCTTTTTTCTTTTTGGAGAAAAATCTATATAAAAAATAAATTATAGCTACGCTAAAAATACCGATAAGAGTATATAAAAGCCACTCTGGTACAGCTATTTCACTATAACCATGAATATCTTTAAGACTATTAATTAGTTTTTCTCTTGTTTCAGGAGTCATAGTGAAATTTATTTTTTATTTCTCTTAAGTCCTTTTAAATAATTATAGAGAGTGATGGTGTTTTCTAGTTCTCTTTTTACTTCTATATCATTACCAAGAGAAATGAGTTCACTATTTGGTGGGATGGGCTTTGATGGCTTGGCGTTCATGTGCTAAATATTAGTTCATTTTTTAGTTTTGATTAGTGAAATCCCTGAATAATTTTTATTAATGCTGGATTACCCTTAGAGTCTTTATTTGAGGGTATGACTGATGAAAAGAAAATCAGCGAATTGGCTTAAAATAGCTCGTTATGATTTAAGAGCAGCCGAATTGGCTTTTAGTGTTGGTTTGCACTTAACTTGTGTAGAAAAATGTCACAGTTCTTTAGAAAAGCTCTTGAAAGGCTTATTTATGCTTACTAGATATCCTGATGATATAGAATTAATGGGAGATATGCTGAATGAAGCTTATGTTCAGCATATCTTAAGCGAAACAAAAAGGATTTTTCGGTGGCTGGAAAAAAAACTTCTAACGAATTAAAAGAGCTCACGGATAAAGTGATTAACCTTGTTACAAGAGAGTTTCAGGTTGATGAAATAATTTTATTTGGTTCTTATGCGAAGGGAACAGCCACAGATCTTAGCGATGTTGATGTATTAGTTATTTCACCACAATTTAAGGAAGGAGTAGCCATTTTAGAGAACGTCTTCACGATTAAAGAAAAAACGGGCTTGAGAGAGCCTTATTTACAGCTTTTCGCCTTTCCTTCAAAGATTTATTACAATGAAGAATTATTTATAGATCCAGATTTTATTCGTGAAATTAAGAGAACGGGTAAGGTGCTGTATTCTAGCTTATAGTTTAAATTTCTGATATATAATCTTAAAAAGGTTTTGACATGCTGGAATCAAAAACAAAAACTATTTCTCTAACTATTTTAGTGGCTTCCTTAGGCTATTTTGTGGATGTCTACGACTTGCAGCTCTTTAATATAGTAAGCAGAGAGAGCATAGCTGGTATAGGAATCACTGATGAAGCCTTAATTGCGAAGTACGATTATCTACTGTTCCTGTGGCAAATGGGAGGAATGCTTGTTGGTGGCGTGCTTTGGGGTATCTTAGGCGATCTAAAGGGTAGAAAAAATATTTTATTTGGTTCTATTCTTATGTATTCTTTAGCGAATTTAGCTAATGCTTTTGTTATAGACATGACTCAGTACAGTTTGATTAGGTTTGTGGCTGGTTTAGGGCTGGCTGGGGAGCTGGGTGCTGCTGTAACTCTGGTGAGTGAGCTTATGACTAAAGAGAAGCGGGGCTATGGCACTATGATTATCGTTACTATGGGCGCTTTTGGGGCGGTAGCTGCTGCATTAATTAGTAAAATGCATTTTGCTTTTTTAGGTTTAGCTAACTGGCAGATTATGTATATTATAGGTGGTGTTCTAGGATTGCTTTTGCTTGCTCTACGTATGGGAACTTTTGAAAGTGAAATGTTTGATGAAGTGAAAAAGTCTAATGTAGAAAAAGGTAATTTTTTAATGCTCTTTAATTCTCAAGAGAGATTTAAAAAATATATGGCGTGTATTTTTATTGGGCTTCCAGTCTGGTACTGCATCGGCGTTCTAATTAAATTTTCTGAAAGCTTCTCGATTACTAATGCTGTAGTTGGTGAACCAGTTAAAGTTGGCTTTGCTATCATGTATGCTTATATAGGACTCTCTGTGGGAGATCTTTTCAGTGGTTTATTAAGTCAGCTTTTGAAAAGCCGCAAAAAAGTAGTTTATTTATATCTTGCAGCGACTATTTTAATTACATCTATTTTTCTTTTTACAAAAAATTTAAGCACTGAAACTTTTTATTTACTCTGTTTTATAGTTGGCTTAGTGACTGGCTATTGGGCACTTTTTGTGACTATGGCGTCAGAGTCCTTTGGTACTAATATTCGAGCGACAGTTACTACTACAGTGCCTAATTTCGTGCGTGGTGCAGTAGTGCCTGTAACGCTTTCTTTTAAGGCTTTAGAAACGATTATGGGGAATATTTATTCAGCGTTTATTGTAGGGGTACTTTGTTTTACTTTAGCTTTAGTTTCATTATTCTTTTTGGAGGAATCTTTTTCTAAAGATTTAGATTACGTGGAAGCCGATAAACCGCTTGAGTTAGCGATGACTTAATATCTGTCATCAAAATAATACCAAGCCTTTTGAAACACTCTCTGATTCCTAATGTTAGAATTGATTTGCTGAATATTAATAACTGAATATCGGGAAGATTTTAATGGTCATTGAGAAAATAAAAACTAGTAGTTCTGCTCTGTTTAGGAAAAAAAGTATAGAAGGCTGTGCCGAAGAGGCTTTAGACAGTGGGGCGCATATTAATTTAAAGAAGATTCTTACGGCTAGAGATTTAACAGCTTTAGGTGTTGCTGCGATTATAGGAGCAGGAGTTTTTTCTACTATTGGTAGAGCTTGTTTTAATGGCGGACCAGCGGTTTCTTTATTATTTGTTTTTACGGCGATTACCTGCGTATTCTGTGCCTTATGCTACGCTGAATTCGCTTCAAGAATACCAGTAGCTGGTAGTGCTTATACTTATGCTTATGTAGCCTTTGGGGAGTTAGTCGCTTGGATTATTGGCTGGACTTTAGTCTTAGAGTATGCGATAGGTAATGCGACAGTGGCTATCGCCTGGTCGGCGAATTTCTGTAGTTTTTTAGAGGGGTTTGGGCTTAGGCTGCCAGACTTTCTTTCAAATAGTTATCTTGCTGCAGAGAAGTATCATAATGTTTTTCTCAAGCTTAGTGAAACTGGAGCGGTGATTCCTGAATACACTCAGCGAATGCATGATCTCTGGATCACAGCTCCTAAGCTGCTTGGGACTATCCCTTTTATTTTAAATATCCCTGCTTTTTTAATAGTCGCTGCCATAACTGCTTTAGTATATGTTGGTGTTAAAGAATCACGTAACACTACTATTTTTATGGTCGTTTTTAAAGTGGCGGTCGTACTCCTTGTTATATTAGTAGGAGCTTTTTATGTAAATCCTGCGAATTGGGTACCCTTTGCACCAAATGGTGCTGCTGGAGTTATGCAGGGTGTTTCAGCGGTCTTCTTTGCTTATATGGGATTTGATGCTATTTCTACTACTGCTGAGGAGTGTAAGAATCCCCAGAAAGATCTCCCACAAGGGATGATGAATGCTTTGCTCATTTGCACTTTTCTATATATCGCGATATCAGTAGTTTTAACAGGTATGGTAAATTATACTGAGCTTAACGTTGGTGATTTTCTTGCTTATGCTTTTGAAAGAGTCGGACTGCATTGGTTAGGTGGAATACTAGCTTTAAGTGCTGTAGTTGCTACTACGAGTGTGCTTTTGGTGTTTCAGTTAGCTCAGCCGAGAATTTGGATGGTAATGAGCCGTGATGGTCTTTTACCTAAAAAGTTTTCATATATTCACCCTAAGTTTCAGACACCGAGCTTTGCCACACTAGTAATGGGTTTCACTGTTTCGGTTGCTACTCTTATTTTAGATGGTGAATTTGCGACAGATTTAAACAGTATTGGTACACTCTTCGCTTTTGTTTCAGTGTGTGCTGGTATTCTTTTATTACCTAAAAATGTTCAGGGTGGCAGGTTTAAAGTCCCTTTCATAAATGGCAGATATATAGTTCCTGGATTATTCTTATTAACTATTATATTGATTAATGTTTGGAATATAAATTTTTTCCCAGAATTCTTTAGCTTAAATGATCCAGTAAGAACACCTTTCGAGGTATTTTCACATAAATTTCCTTATTACACGTTTTTTGCTTTAACGATATTTATCACGATTATGAGTGCGATTAAAAAATTATCGATAATTCCAGTATTTGGTTTATTATCATGTTTTTATTTAATGACAGAGCTGGGTATCGCTAATTGGCAGAGATTTTTTATTTGGATGGCTATAGGTCTTATTATTTATTTTGGTTTTGGTATGAAAAATAGTAAGCTTGCCAGCGAAACATTTCATCGACTTTAAATCAAATTCCTCCAAATCTCCCTTAAGTGAAATTAATTGGGGCAGTTTTACCCTTTCTTAACGTATATTGTTAATAAGTTGCTTACAGGGGTAAATACGTGGGATGGACATTAGATTAACTGATGAGCAGAAGCTACAGCAGACTAAAATAAATGCTTTTATTACAGATTTAGAAAATAAAGTTAAGGCTGGTGCTGCTACGAACTTAAGTCTGGATTTGGGTAGCACTTTAAATGGGCTTTTTAAAACTTATGACGTTACTAAAGACTCAAAGTTTAACTCTAATGAAATAACTGGTTTAGTCGCGAATCTCAGACAGATTAACACTGAGGAGAATATCTCTAAACTTTTTTATGTTAATGGCGAGTTTAATTTTGATACGACTGCAAGTGTTGATGTAACTGGCGATGGAAAATTTATCGCTAGAGAAGATTTAGTGGCTTTAACTCATATTTTAGATTCAGATGCTGCTAGAAGCGTAGCTGCTGATCAAGCGAATTCTGCTCCAATTCAAACCTTAAGTACGAATGCCAATTTTGGAACGGGTAATGTTTTTGGTGGCTTAAAACATTTTAATGGAAAGGGAGCTTTTTTCGTTACAAGTGGTGGTTTTACCGTGCTTACGGATACCAATGTAGGAGGGCATACTACGCAAATATATGATAAAAGTGGCAAGATGATATCGCGTATATGGGGCGATCCTCACGTGGATGATGATTCAGGTGTTCATGGTGATGACTGGCATTTCGGTGATGATTCTACTTTTATACTACCGGATGGTACCGAGATCTTCTTTAATACTGAGGGCAATTCACGAAACAATGTTTATGTGACGACGGGACTTTATATAATTTCTGGTAGCAGTGTTTACCAAACGGGTCAAGCCATGAATGCGAGTGGTGTTAGCACTGCTGGGCGTAATGCAGGTATTAGTAAATTAGATATTTCTGCTTCGGAATTTGATGCGAATTATGCGGATCAGAAAAGTAAATTCGACGGGGCTGGTGTTTTTGCATGGTCACAGGAAGCTAATGCGGGTAGAGGCGGTTGGGCTGTCAAAACCGATGCTGGCGAGTTTCAGGATATAGCTTATGAAAGCTGGGGAAATTATTTAAAAGCAGGTAATGAAACCTTTGATAATCAGTATGCTGGGAAGGTGAATGTTAATCGTGCCCAGAGAATCGCTGCTCTCGATGGTGAGACAGTTAGAATTTTTGATACTATAGAAAGATCTGTTAAAGCTAATACCAATGTAGCAGATAGTGATATTAATGCACAGGATGCTTTTTTAAATTACAGCTTACTAAATAAGGCGAATGAAAAAGAGCTAACTACTTTTAGAAATATGCTTCTAGAGGGTGCTTCGGCAGAGCGCATGAAAGCTTTAGATACTTATGTTAAAAATAATCTAGGGGTTCTTTTAAATGCAGCGGAAGAGGAGAAGTATTTAAATTACTTAATGCGTTCTAATGATACAGAGATAGCTTCAGCGTATATAGATCTTTTAAAACTGAAAGCATCTGACAATAAATTCACTCTTTTAGACAGGCTTGCAAATAAAGAATTTAAATTAAATGAGGCTCAGGATGATGTTTTCATTAATATGTTAAAAACTTTTGATAGTCCTAAAGTCGCAGAAACTTATGTTCAAATAGCTAATGCTGGCGAAAATCCAGATAGTTTAGCTCTTCTAGAGGATTATGCGAAAGGAGAAATCATATTAAATCCAGATCAGGAAAAGACTTTTTTAAATTATTTAGGGAACAGTCCTAATGCTAATTTAGCGAAAACTTTTATTAATTTTGTTAAGCTTGATCCTGAATCATCTATGTTAGAAATGCTTGAGGAAGAATTTAAGGAAAAAGGTTTTATTAATAAGGTTGTTGATGCTGAGGTAATAAAGCTTTTCGATACTTTAAAGGAGTCATCTCAGTTTAGAACTAGTTCTGATCAAGGTATGAGCATGGATAAGGCGGAGGATCTTTTCTGTGATTATTGTTTTGAAAATGATGCCAATATGACCGAATTAGCAGCATTTACGAATATGGTTTCAGAGGGTGCTAGTAATGAGAATCTTACTGCTCTTGATCGATATATTACCAATAAAGCTAATTTAGCTTTAACTCCAGCTCAGGAGAACACTTATTTAAGTTATCTAGTGCGTTCTGATAGTAC
This sequence comes from Candidatus Melainabacteria bacterium, assembly GCA_005110385.1. Lineage (GTDB taxonomy): Bacteria > Cyanobacteriota > Vampirovibrionia > LMEP-6097 > LMEP-6097 > LMEP-6097. The sequence continues at coordinate 31,238 of DUDT01000021.1, forward strand.
TCAGTTAGCTGATGCTTATTTAAACTTAATTAAGTCTGGAGCTTACCCCGAAAAGTTAGCTTTATTAGAAGACTATGCTCAGAAGGATTTAAATTTAAATAGCGAGAAGGAAGCGAAGTTCCTTGCAGCTTTACAGTCTTTCGATAAACCAAAACTCATTGAAAAATATTTAGATATTTTAGTCTCAGATAAAGCTTTAGAGCGTTTGGAAATCTTAGAAGAGTATGCGACTAGTGATCTTCAACTAAGTTCTTCGCAGGAAGAAGTATTTTTAGATTATTTAGATAAAAGCCCGAACACCAATCTAGCATTAAGCTATTTAAATCTTATAGAAGAGAAGGCTTCACCAAAGGTTCTTAAAGCCTTAGATGATCTTTTTCTTGCAAAGAGTGACATCAAGAAGCCACTTAGCTTAAATGATTTGAAATTTGCTGATCAATTGAGTAAGCTTGCTGCTCAGAAGCTTGACTCAGAGGCAGCTGCTCTCTATGGTAAGTTAATTTTTAATTTCAACCTAGACAGTCCTAAGCATATTTTCATTACGTCTGTTTTAGACTCATTAGATCAAGTCAATGCGACTACTGGACTTGATGTGAATCCAGCTCAGAGACTCTCAGCGAACAGAACAATCTTAAGAGAGTTAGCTGCTATTGCAGAGAATCCGACCAAAACTATAGTGAAAACAGGTCCAGGTACAGATTTATTTCAAGGTAAGAATGAATTTATAGCTAAATTTACTGGCCCTTATGCTAATGTCGCTTTAGGTTTAGTAGATGCACAGATCAATCTTTTAGAGACTTTTGATCAGAATGATCCGAAAGTGAAGCAGGCTATAGCTAACAATATTGCAATGATGGATTTCAGCCCTACTTATGCTTCAAGTAATATAGCTCCAGTACTTACTACTACTGGTGAAGTGAGATTAAATTCTAGGCAGCGTTTACTCTATACTAAGTTTGAGGCTGCTCATAAATCTGCTCATGGTGGTAGTCCTAACCAAGAAGAGAATACTGATTTCATTCAACTCCTTACGAAGACTTCTCTTTGGACGAATAGAAATTTTATGGATTTGTTTATTGGAAGGTCTGCTAGTGGCAATCAAACTGCCGTGGATGATTTACTTAAAATCGCTAATTATGGGGGATCTAATAAAAAAATGGTATTAGAGTTACCAAGCTCTGGTATTAGTGATACTGCGATTAATTATGCGACTAAGTTTATAGATTTCGCGAAAGAAATACCTGCTAAGCCAGCTTATGATTCAATACGTTCTACAGCTGAGTCTTTGACGAATTATGTGATGACGGTGTCTCATAGATTAAAAGATGCTAATTTGGGAGATTTTATTGATAAGTCTTTAGCTGTATTAAAAGAGACTTTCCCTAAAGTTAATTCTCAAGCAGTCTCTGCAACTACTAAGCTAGCTGCAAGCCAAGGTGATGGTATCAATGAGGCTGAAAATACTCGTCTCTTGGTGCGTAATCTTAATAATCTTCGCCTCTCGGTAGCTTTTGGTATTACTGTAGCACCACAGGCGGTAGATTTAATTTCTAAGGGTGATTCCACTGCATTAAAAGCTGCTGGTTTAGCTGATTCTAATAAAGATTTTGCTATCGAACAGATAAGTCTTTATGACTCGATAGTTCAGATTTATGAGTCTATGATTAGTGCAGAGAATTCTAAAGAAAAGCCTGATAATTCTAAAATCAGTTCTTATAAAAATGTTATCTCTGTTTATCAGGGTGCTAAGAGCAAAGTTAAGTCAGCTAATAAACTCTGAAAGACCACTGTATAAGCAGTTTTCAGAAGATTAAAATGATGCTTGGCAAAAGATCATTTTTTTAAGAAAAATTTCTGTAGTTCAATCAGGTAGTTCTTATCAGTTGAGAGTTCCAGAAGTTTTACTCCGAGTTTTTTGACCTCTGCTTTAAAAGCCTCTCTCTGACTGTTTTGTAATTCACTGATGTATTCTCTGTTAATTTTTCGGTTTAAATTTAATGATGAACGGTGACCCGTCTCTGGATCAGAAATTTCAATAAAGCCAAGATTCGGCAAAAAGAACTCCTTGGGATCTCTAATAGAAACTAGGCTTAGGTCTTGAGTTTTTTTTAAAATTTTAATTTCGTGATTATAGTTTAACTGTTCAGGATTATTAATTAAGGTTTTTTCTGATGCATAAATTTGATTTGGATTATCTAAAAAATCTGAAATATAGAAAATTATTGAATGTTTAGGACTCAGCCTGATAACGGAATTCAGTGATTTTTTGATATTGGTAGTTTTATATAACGGTTTAAAAGTCAGAAGTTCTTTTATGAGTCTAAAAATATGAGCCTTTCCCTGTTTGGGTTCTAAATATAATTCCACATCTTCACTTACTATCATTAATCCGACCTTGTCATTATTTTTAATGGCAAGAAAAGCAAGTATAGAAGCTAATTCGACTGTAAGTTCTTTTTTGGTTTTTTCTTCAGTGCCGAAATGGCTAGAGGCACTTAAATCTATCACTAATAGTAAAGTCATCTGCCTTTCTTCTTTATACTGTCTGATATAAGGACTCTGCATCCGAGCGGTGACTTTCCAGTCAAGGTTTTTAATCTCATCACCATGCTGATATTCTCTTATAGACTCAAAATTTAAGCCGGTGCCTTTAAACGCAGATTTATATTCCCCTGCTAATATTTGACTGCTTAATTTATCACTTTTAAGTAATATTTTTTTGATTTGGCTGATTAAAACCTTATCTAGAACAGGGTTATTATTAATCATCTGAGTAGAGACCTTTTCAGAAATATCATGGCACTTCTATCGAATCAAAGATAATCTTAATGAGATCATCAGGAGTTTTTTCTTCTGCACTAGCACTGAAACTCAATCCGATTCTATGCCTTAGCACATCAAAACCTATATTTTTAACGTCTTGTGGCACTACATAGGCTCTGCCTTGTAAATAGGCAGAAGCTTTAGAAGCAAGTAATAGGGCGATAGAAGCTCTAGGAGAAGCACCGTATTCCAGCAAGCCATCTAACTCTTTTATTTTCTGCTTACTGTGTGTTTTGCTACTCTCAACATTAGATCTAGTCGCGAAAACAATATCAATAATATAATCTTGGATTTTTTCATCAACATAAACTTTATCGACTAATTCACGAGCTTTTAAGATTTCCTCTTTCCCAATTATTACGTCAAGTGAAGTATCTCGCTTAAGAGCTTTAAGATTCATAATCCTCTTCTCTTCTTCTCTAGAAGGGTAATCTATTTTAACTTTCATCATAAATCTATCCATTTGTGCTTCAGGTAACATATAAGTCCCTTCTTGCTCTAAGGGATTCTGAGTCGCAAGGACTATGAAGGGTTCATCTAATTTGAAAGTTTCATCACCAATAGTGATACTCTTTTCTGCCATCGCCTCTAGAAGTGCTGACTGTACTTTAGCAGGAGCACGATTAATTTCATCTGCGAGTATTAAATTACTAAAAAGAGGTCCTTTTTTAATCTCGAAATGAGCTCCACTAGGGTTATATATTTGGGTTCCAGTAATATCAGCAGGTAGCAAGTCTGGAGTAAATTGTATTCGCTGTGATTGAATGTTTATACACTCAGCGAGGCTTTTAATCGTTTCTGTTTTTGCAAGACCGGGCACACCTTCTATAAGTAAGTGGCCACCAGTGATAATCGCTAAGAGAAGCTTTTCGATAAAAGTTTCTTGACCAATAATACGCTTTTTTAGTTCATCCTTAACTTTTTTAAAGACGGTGCTTTGAAAGAGTATTTGTTCATTTAGTTCTTCTAGATTCATTTTTATCTTTATCTCTATTTTACCTGAGTGGTGTTGAATCTGCATGAGGGTACTGTTACCAAACTTATAAATTCAAGGCAGAGGAGGACGAATGACCGCAGTGTACTGCGGTATCAATCTTTTTGATAGGGGGTTAGGGATACGAGGAATAAGTTCTTATAAGTTTAGTTTAAAAGGTGAGTGTATTAAAAATGGCAGAGATAAAGACATCTTCAGATCAAGATATTAGTAAGAAAGAGTTCTGGCAGAATTTTTTTCCGAAATTTAATATAGAAAAAGATACTGTTTTTAACGGTAATCCAGTCTCTCTTACGGATAAAGAACAGAAAGAAATACCAGAACTAATGATCAGAGAAGGCTATTACAGGCTGGCTCAGAAAGACTTAGGTATTAGTTTTGCGCATTGTACTGAACTTATTAAGAAATTACATGACGAAGGCTTAGACCCAGTCTTCGCTTATATGTACGACGAACTCTGGTTATTACAAGCAAAGGTACAGAGTTTATATAAATTAGTTCTTGGTGAGGATTGCGTTATGCATCCTACTTTTTGGGCTTGGCTGGTTTCTACAGATAAAGAGACCGCTGGTTGGGGACCGCATCGCGATAGAGATCGTTCTTGTTTAAGAGCAGATGGCTCTACTAAATTAATTACTATGTGGATACCTATAACAGAAGCTACTCCTATAAATGGTTGCGTTTATATGGTTCCAGCCTATAAAGACAGGCATTATAATACCGAGAAAGAAGATATTGTAAATTTTGATTTTCAGGATATTAGGGCTTTACTAGCTTCACCTGGCGATGTTTATATTTGGAATCATGAAGTCTATCACTGGGGTGCGAGGGCTGCTTATAGACCAGGTGGAGAGCCTAGAATCAGTCTTTCTTATGAATATGCTGCTACAGATACGGCTCACATTAAATCACCCATTCTTGACCCTCAGAGGGTTCCTTCCTATGAAGAACGTGTTAAACTCGTTGCCATGCAGATTTTACAGTATGCGCATATGACAAACTTCCCTAAAAATGTTATGGACTTTGCTTTAAATAATAAGGAATATTTCAAGGAATTCGCTAAGGTTCGTTAGAAAATATGAAATAAAAAGCCTCACTAATTCTAGCGAGGCTTTTAGGATTTTTATTAATTACAGTTTAGAAATTAAAGAGCAGCGAATAAACTAGCCTGCACACCAAAATCAGCAGCATCGTTAGTTACACCGATAGGGAAACCAAGTCTGAACTGTGTATTTTTATCTTCCCCAATAGGGATAATAAGACCAGGTACTACTCTTATATCTGTACCACCTAGATAAGCGCCTCTGCTAGAAAGGGTTTTACTATCATAAGTAGTCATACCAAGCATACCAAGAGAAAGGTTAACTGGAGTATTCGTGTCAAGAACAGCTTCTGTAGAATAAACAAAAGAATGTCCTACTACGTCTTTATCGAAGTCATCATATCTGTAACCTAAATCAGAATAGACTTTTAGGTTTTCAGTGAAAAGATCGAATTGCGTCTGTAAGCCAGTTTGGAAGCTATAAGCATCAGTACCATTAGTTGGTCTCCATAGAGCATTATTTAAGCTTGTGCTGTGAGCAAAAGGAATTTGTTGATTAAAGTAAAGGGTAGAAGCGAATTCTTTTTTATTTACTAAAGCTGCTTCTAAAGTGATACCCAAGTTACCAAAACCAAAAGAACCGTTATCATAAGCACCAGATAAACCATTAACACCTGCGTTTAATGATTGGCTTAAGCCTATTCTTGTAGGGATAGGAGTGTCAAAACTTCTTCTAACCTCAACTCTAGGCAGATTAAAAGAATTCTGTCTAAGCCTAGCTCCACCTAAACCTTGGCTACGTCTAGCCCAATCAAAATTTACGCGAGTTTCCCATTTCTTATCAGTATCAATGTATGCGTTTTGTACATTAATCGGCCTTAAAAAGTTTTCAGCATCAGAATTCTTAGCGGCATCTGCTGCAAAAGCACTAGTGCTACCTGCTACTAAAAGCAAGGAAGCGATTAATAAATTTGTAATTTTTTTCATCAATTTATCTCCTTGATTCCCTCTTTCGAAAGAGATCTCTATCAGGCTAATATAATCTCATATTTTTTTATATTTGTAAAAGTAATTCCAAAAAACTTTGGTCTTGATAAGGCTCGTAATGGTGCTTAGGGTATATGCTGTAAATAATGATCGATTTACAAGTAAATGGTTTGACTGTCGCAGAAGAGTTTCATTGTAATTTTTGGGAAGGTCCTAGACATTTAGAGATAAAAAAAATGTGTAAATATCTCTTTAAAAAAGGAGTTAAGCAGATACTCGCGACATTAATTACTAATTCATATGACAACATCGCTTTTGCTATGAGTAATATAAACGCTTATAAAAAACGTTTTGATAATTCTTTAGATGAAGCTACTGCTGATGAAAGAGCTCATATAGCCGGAGTACATATCGAAGGTGGGTTAATAAGCCGCCTGGGAATTCATTCAGGTCTATATGCAAAGGAGTTTGATTTTTTAAAGGCTGGTCGATTAAAGCATGAATACCCCGGTTTAATAAAGCTTTGGACACTCTGCCCGCTGCGCGATAAAGATGGCGATATGACTAAATTTCTTCAAGATAATGGTGCCTATGTTTCTTATGGTCACAGTGAAGCTAATTTTTCTCAGGCGATGAAAGCTTTTGAAAAATATAATGTCAGGCTAGTAACGCATTGGGGCAATGCCATGAGTATTTTTAAGGGTTTAAAGCAGAGGGATCCGAGTTCAGAGCATCTTAAATATTTAGAGGCAGTTAATCCAGATCTAGTCGTAGATCCAGATCAGCTTGGACTTGGTTATGCTGCATACTATAACGAGAAGATTTATACGATGTTTATCTGTGGCTCTGTGGCAGATAAAGATTTACATATTCATCCAGAATTACTAAAAATTCTTATTAAAAAAAAGAAGGATAAGCTAATTTTAGTCAGTGATTCAGTTTCTAAAACTATTTATGAAAGAGATGATGAGCTTCGCGGCGGATTAGTGGATCTAGCGAAACACGCTAATAATTTAAGAGATTTGGGAATACCAGATATTGATATCCACCATATGGTGGAGACGAACCCCTTAAAACTTATCAATTCTCAACTATAAATAATAGAAAGATTTTTCTTTCTCGGGCATAAAATTTTTATGGCTGAGAAGATAGATCCAAGAACAGTAAAAATGCTTCACAAACTGTTAACTGCAGCTAAATTAGCTCAAGAAACAGGGAAGCAACAGGCTCTAAATAAGATTATTTTATCTGCAAGTAGGCTTACTGAAAAACTTAACTTTAATACAAATTTAGCGGATGACGAGCTTAGCTTCTTTGCTAATGAAGAAGATATTATAAGATTAAGTGAATATAAACAAGTAGCGGGCGTTTTAGTCGAGCAGGCTTAATGGCATTCTTGCTGTCGGCAACAGTGCCTTAATTTCTGTGCTTTTTATGTTCGTGCTTGTGCTCTATAGTAGGACATTTAGCGAAGATTTGGAATTGCATATCAACGACGTTCACATTATATTTCTTCGCTATTTCTAAACCAAGTTTATTAATTTCTTCATCCTCAAATTCGATAGTGTGATTACAGTCAAGGCAAATGATGTGGTGATGTGGTGTCGCATTTTCATCAACTAATTCATAATGTTTATGGGTTTCAGCGAAATCCAATTCCCGTAAAACATTCATCTCAACAAGCATTCGTAAGGTTCTGTAAGTAGTAGCTAGGCTAATAATTTCATTACGTTTACAAAGTAATTCAAAAACATCTTCAGCACTTAGGTGTTCTTCTTTATTTTCTTGAAAAATTCTTATTACCGTTTCTCTCTGGGACGTGATTCTAAAGCCCTCGTTACGTAAACGCTGGAGAAGTACTTCGGTTTTATCTTCTGTGGTCACTTAGTAGAAATATAACACTAACTCCTTTCTATTTTCTTACTCCATTGTTGGTAGGATTAACCCAGGGGGGATTAACCCAGTCTGAATAAAGAAGGTTTCAATTTGATCAGGGTTTAGTTCTTCATTAGCAGTATTCAGTATCAGATCTAATGCTTCTCTCTTAATCTTAATCTGAGTAGTAAAGAAGGTTTTAAATTCATCAGGATTTAGTTTTTCATTAGCAGTATTCAGTATCAGCTTTAATGCTTTTTTATGCAAATTCTGTGCCGCACCTATTAAAGCATTATTGCCATATTCGTTAGTTTGAGTAAGGAAGGTTTTAAATTCATCATGGCTTAGTTCTGCAATATCAATAGCAGTATTCAGTATCAGCTCTAATGCTTCTTTATCACCATTCCATGCCGCACTTATTAAAGCATTATTGTCATCTTTGTTAGTTTGAGTAAGGAAGGTTTTAAATTCATCAGGGCTTAGTTCTGCAATATTAATAGCAGTATTCAGTATCAGCTCTAATGCTTCTTTATCACCACTCGATGCCGCACGTATTAAAGCGTTATTGTCATTTTTGTCAGTATGAGTAAGGAAGGTTTTAAATTCATCATGGCTTAGTTTTTTAGCAGCAATATTCCGTATCAGCTCTAATTTTTCTTTATCACCACTCCATGCCGCACGTATTAAAGCGTTCTCGCCATCTTTGTTAGTATGAGTAAGGAAGGTTTTAAATTCATCATGGCTTAGTTCTGCAATATTAATAGCAGTATTCAGTATCAGCTCTAATGCTTCTTTATTACCACCCCATGCCGCATGCGTTAAAGCATTATTGTCATATTCGTCAGTTTGAGTAAGGAAGGTTTTAAATTCATCATGGCTTAGTTTTTTAGCAGCAATATTCAGTATCAGCTCTAATGCTTTTTTATCACCACTCCATGCCGCACGCATTAAAGCGTTATCGTCCTCTTCGTCAGTTTGAGCAAGGAAGGTTTTAAATTCATCAGGGCTTAGGTTTGTAGCAGCAATATTCAGTATCAGCTCTAATGCTTCTTTATCACCACTCTCTAGCACACGCATTAAAACATTACTGCCATATCCGTCAGTTTGAGTGCGAAGTTTTTCTAATTCTCCAGTAGGTAGTTCTGTAAGACTCATCATATATTTAAAATCTTCAGTGCGGTTTCTACTCTTAAGTATTTCACTTATTCTAGGATCTGCTTCTTCACCTAAACTTTGAATAGTTCCACATATTTCATAAATAAAGAATAAATCTTTATCAGTAAATTTTTGATCATTCTTAAACTTAGCGTGCAGTATAGTTAAATCTTTCATATCCTGATCCGCTCTAAACCACTGTTCACTATTAGGAAATACTGCTTCCCCTCGATCATCTTTACTGTAAAGCTTTTCAGCAAGTATAGTTCGTCCATTTCCATTAATCGCATTTGCGATGCATGAATCTAAATTCTGTTTTGCTGCGATACCACGAATTTCTGTAATGTCATTGTCAGTCATCGCTATAGCTAATCTAGGTATACTTGCATTGCCATTTGCGTCTTTTGAGTAATAGATATAAAAGTCTCCCAGATTTAAATAGTTTTGTGCTGTTTCTAGTCCTTGAACACACCAGCCAGTATTAAAGGCTTTAATGCTATCTCTAAGCTCCTTAGCATCACTGCCTTTTGGAAATTTTCTCCATTCACCATCAGTAGTAGTTAGATCTATTTCTTTTTGAGATTGATTTTGGAGGAAGGCATAGAGTGCTGCAAAATTTAAAGAACTAGAAGCATTTCCTATATTAATCTGTATATTATCGACTAAAAATTGTGCAAGATCTGGACTTTCAGTAGCATATTTTTCTTGAATTCTAGCTTTAATATCTTGTGCAGTCTGAGTTTCACAGAATTTGACTATGTCATTTATTTCACCAATTAGAGCAGGGTTTAGAACTGGAAAATCTTTAATTGAATTTTCTTGTCTGTTTTGAAAATTTACCTTAGTCCCTCTTGGATCGTTTAGGACTAGTGAATAAAGTATAACTATATCTATTTCATCATTAGAGAAAAGCCTAGAGAGTTTATCTCCGTAGTCAAAATCTAGACTTGGATCTCTGTTGGTATATTCATTAATTTCATTTTTAATCTCTTCTTGATCTAAACTTCTAGATGAATATTGTTTTAAAATATCTTCAAATGTCTCAAATGCAGCAGTATCTATTTCTGTGTGTGAATTTATAGCTTCTGGATTTTTTAAGATTTCTTTAAGGGTTTTAAGATTAGGTTTATCATCAAGCACTCTTAATTCTAAATTAGCCACTGAATTAAATATCCAGTGTCTTGTTTTATTGTCTAGATAAGCTAAGCCGCCATTTTCATTATTGAGATAATTAAACCACTCTGCTAGTGTGGCTTTTAGATTAGCTTTTTTTTCATCAAGTATAGATTTTCTATTTTCTGGAGTATCTTGAAGATCTACTGGAGGGTTCATTATTGAAGCTAAATGCTGTTGTTTAAAATCTTTATCAGTAAGCTCTTTAGGTAAAAATCTTTCTAGATATTCATCTTTTTTATATTTCTTTGAATCTCCTGTAAAATATTCTGGAGCGTGTTCTAGGATAAAGCTAGTAGCGATAGCGATCTGCTCTTTCTTGTTTTGATTGTTAGTACTTTTTAGTAATCCTAGCCAGTCTTGAGTATTAGTGCTTGCTTCGCTTGGGTTTTCACCTCTGATTAAATTAGTGAGATATCCTAATAGTGAATCTGGTCTGGTAGCTGTACTGTCTCTGATCGCTGCGATTAAGCCTTTAGCTAAATTGGATACGCGCTCCTGAGTTTTCGGGGGTAAACTTAAGAATACACTGCTATTATTTTGAATAGCCATATTCTTAAAAAGTATGTTGAATTAGATTTTTGATATTCTGCATTTCAATAGATTACCGATTCTAAATTTTAGTATTTCAGTAACTAAATCCTAAATCCTGAGTACATCTCGGCAACCCATTACTAGCAAGGTATTCACAGCTGATTTTATTATCATGAAAATTTTTTAGATTCTGACATTTACAGAATTTTGATCGAAATATCTTAGCTCTCGGTGAATAAGGTCCAGTTCTAAATTCAGATGTGACCGAGTATATAGTTTCGATATCTTTTCCTAAAGCAGAAGCTATGTGTAAAAGTCCAGTATCGCAGGCATAGACTTTCATCGCAGACTCTAATATCTGAGTGCTTTCTAATAAATCTAACTTTCCAATAAGGTTTTCAATGCGAGTGTTAGTAGGACTTCTGAGTTTTAAGCTCACATTTAATTTAAGTGAAAGCTCTGATTCGTCTGGTCCACCTAAAATTTTTATATTTAAGTCTGTTTCTGTAATTAACTTTTTTATAAAATCTTCCCATCTCTCTAAGGGAAAAGCTCTTTGGGGTCTAAGTTTTCCTACCCCAGGGATTATCACTATATAGGGTTTTACTCCATTTAAGATTTTCTGAGCATTCTCGCACTCTTGCCAAATTCCAATTTCTGCGCTTTCGTCGCCCCGATGATGCTCTAGATCTAAATTCGGAGAAAATTTTAAGCAGTCATAGTCTAACAAAGAATTTAATAAATTATTATCGTATCTTTCATTTAACAGTATAGGTTTTAAGCTAGGATCGAAAGCAGTGAGAAAATTTTCTCTAGAGCTTAAATCTAAATCCTTTTTATAGATATTTAGCTTAGCTTTAAAAAATTTAATGTTAAGGTAAATAGCTTTTAGCCAGTTGGAATGTAAATAGGTAAATGTGTCACAAGGCTCTTCTTTTAGACTTTTCAGAAGTTCCTTCGAGACAGGATCTTTCTTAGAAGTGATAAATATTTTATCTATATATGGAGCGTAATATTTCAGCACTTTTTTAAGCGGCTCACAGTGACTAACCAATTCTATACTAGCTTCTGGATATTTTTCTTTTATAAACTTTAGAGCAGGTAAGCAGTGAATTATGTCACCGATGGCTCCTGTTCGATAGAAAATCAAACGCATTTTTTAAATCTAACATGCTTTGATCTAAGCAAGACCGATAGATAATTACACTTTGAGCATCGATTTTAAGCTTGCGGAACGCTAAGTTTACTGTTACGATGGAGAGATTAACGCTATATGTGGTGAATACTAAAAAGACCTCACTATATGTAGAAATCCAAAATATATGTCAGTTGCCGAGATAGATACTAGTAACAAACAAGCATCCATCGTTGATGCTCTTTCCAATAACAATCTGGAATTAGCTCGTGATCTGCTTTTGAAGAAAGTTCAGCTTCAAGTAGGACAGAAGGCTAGCTGGGATTCTCCACAATATCGTGGAGACAAGGGCGTACAGAGAAGTATTAAGCTCGATTATAGTCGTGATAAATATATTACCTTTTTTGGTTTAGAAACTTTACGCGACAGGTATTTTCTTAAGGATGGTAAGGGTGTTATCTGTGAAGATATACAGATGTTTTTCGCAAGAGTATCGGCTGGTATAGCTCGTGGTGATAAGGAATTAGCTCAGAGTCTTTATGATTTAATGTCTAAAAACTGGTTTATGCCAGCGACTCCAGTATTAACCAATTCCGCAACGAGCAGAGGGGCTCAAATTTCCTGTTTCTTAAACACTGTTGGGGATTCGATTTCAGATATATTTAAGACTTATGAAGAGAATGCTTTTCTGGCTAAAGGTGGTGGAGGAATAGGAACTAACTGGTCTGAGGTTAGGGGTCATAATTCTAAGCTTAGTTCTGGTGGTAAGTCCACTGGCACAGTTCCTTTTTTAAAAGTTATGGATAGTGCTACCTTAGCTGTTTCTCAAGGGAATACTAGGCGTGGCGCAGCAGCTGTTTACATGGACATAAGTCATCCGGATATAGAAGAGTTTATAGATATTCGAAAACCTACTGGCGGTGATGATAATCGCAGATGCTTAAATCTTCATCATGGTGTAAATATCACTGATGAGTTTATGCGTTGCGTGAAGGCTAAGATTAAATTTGATCTACTCTGTCCTCATAGTGGTGAAGTCGTTAAGTCTGTAGATGCTACTGAGATTTGGCGTAAAATTCTTAAAAATAGAGTGGAGACTGGCGAGCCTTATATACTGTTCATAGATACAGTTAACAAGACTATTCCTCAGCACCATAAAGATAGAGGACTTTTCGTGAAACAGAGTAATCTTTGTTCAGAAATCACTTTACCTACAAATCGTGAAAGAACAGCAGTTTGCTGTTTAGGCTCTCTAAACTTAGAAAGATGGGATGAGTGGAAAGATGAGGCTGAATCTGTTTTATATGCTGCGGTTAAAGCTTTAGATAACGTTTTAGATAACTTTATCTATGGTGTAGATTCTCGTGATTATAAGCGTGCCATTCATTCTGCGACTCAGGAAAGATCTATTGGATTAGGTGTTATGGGCTGGCATGGTTTATTGCTTAAGAACAGAATGCCTTTCGAAAGTGTTCAAGCGCGTTCTTTAAATAAAATAGTATTTAGCACTATTCATAAATATGCAAAACAGGCTTCTGTAAATCTTGCTGATGAGCGTGGTGCCTGTCCTGATGGTGGAAACCAGCGTAATAGTAATGTTATAGCTATAGCACCTACAGCGAATATATCCGTTATATGTGGTGGAGCGACTCCTTGTGTAGAGCCTATCGCAGGGAATGCTTACTTACAGAAGACTCTAAGTGGAAGCTTTCTTGTGAAGAATTTACAATTAGAGCAGCTTTTAGAAGAAAAAGGACAGAATAAGCCCGAAATCTGGAGAAAAATTATCGAAGATAAAGGTAGCGTTAGAAATCTTGATTTCTTGACGGATGAAGAAAAAAAGATTTTTAAAACTGGATATGAATTAGATATGAAAGAGCTAATTATCCAAGCAGCAGATAGGCAGAAATATATTTGCCAGTCTCAGTCTTTAAATCTTTTCTTAAAATCACCGATCAGTGGTAAACAGCTCAATGACGTACATGTACTTGCTCATGAACTAGGTGTTAAATCGCTATATTATTTAAGATCAGAGTCCGTTATAGAAGCTGATTCTGTCGATAATGCCGCGGTTAGAAGACAGGTCAGTGTAGGGGAAGAATGTAGTGTTTGTCAGTAGATAGGTTATAATATTAATTCGCCATGGATCAGCAAGACTTAAAGAAAGCTTTAAAACAAGCCCAAGATATGCAAGAGGGTCTCCTGAAAGTTCAGGAGGAGCTTTCTCATAAAGTTTTAGAGGCTAGTTCTTATGATGGAATAGTAGATGTGACTATGTCTGCTCAAGGTGATTTTAGATCTTTAAAGATTAACTATAATCTCTTAGCGATTAAGTATCCAAGTTTAGCAGAAGCCTGCCCAGTAATAGAGAAGGCAGCTATTAGTGCTATTAAAAGAGCTACTGAGATGGCTACGGATCTTACTAAAGCTAAGTTAAAGCTAATTTCTGAAGGCATGGGACTTGCGGACTAGGTTGTTCTGTGGAGTACACTAGAGCTTTAGCTGAGCTTATAGAAGAATTTAATAAATTTCCAGGTGTTGGCCCTAAATCTGCTCAGAGAATGGCTTTCTCCTTATTAAAAAAATCGACTGAACAAGTACAGCATTTTCTTGAAGTGGTACGCACGGCTAAAAATGATATTAAATATTGTAAATATTGCTTTAATTTAACTTCTAATGAGGTCTGTGAGATCTGTTTAAATAATCAACGCGATGAGAACCTTTTATGTGTAGTCGCGGAGGTAAAGGATCTTATCGCTATAGAAAAAACCCGAGAGTTTAGAGGAAAATATCATGTCTTAGGTGGTTTAATTTCACCTCTAGATGGTATTTCTAGTGTTGATTTAAATATTAATCCTTTAGTAGAACGCCTTAAGCTTATGGAAGGAGAGATAGAGTTAATTTTTGCTATCAGCCCAAGTACTGAAGGTGAGGCGACTATGCTCTTTTTAAAAAGGGCTTTATCGCAGTTAAATATAGGTACTGTTGTAGGGGATGCTGATGCGAGGCTGAATAGATCTATTTTAGTCACTCGCCTTGCTTATGGTTTACCATTGGGCTCGGATTTAGATTATGCTGATGAGCTTACTATAGTGAAGGCTTTAGAAGCTCGGGTGAGTATATAGGCAGAGACCGCTGCACAACTCCATTTTCTGCGTTTTCGTCGTCCTCATGATCCTCATGTACGTTAAGTACACTGCGGTCATTCGTCCTCCTCAGCCTTGAAACTGCACGTTGTGCAGCGGTCTCGCTATGCTAAAATCGTAAGACATGAGCATTGAGAAAGAGCAAGTGCGGAAGATAGCTAACTTAGCGAAACTTTCATTAACCGAGGAAGAGCTTGATGAGCAGTCTGGAAACCTTTCTAGGATTCTTGATTATGTAGCGACTCTAAGTGAAATGAATACTAAGAATATTCAACCTTTGACAGGTCCTCTCGATTTAGCACATGTCGTCAGAGAAGATGAACCATTAGCTAGTTCTAAAGAATTACTAGAATCCATGATAGCTAATTTACCCGATAAAGAAGAAATTCAAGAAGGCATCGGTATTAAAGTACCTAAAATGGTGAGTTCTAATTAAGTTTAGGTTCTAAAAAGATGACGAAGTATATTTTTGTTACCGGTGGTGTAGTAAGTAGTTTAGGGAAAGGTATAGTTTCTGCTAGCTTAGGTAGGTTACTAAAATCTAGAGGCTATAAGGTTTCTATACAGAAATTAGACCCCTATCTAAATGTAGATCCTGGTACTATGTCGCCATATCAGCATGGTGAAGTTTTTGTGACCGATGATGGAGCGGAGACAGATTTAGATCTTGGTCATTATGAGCGTTTTATTGACGAGAATTTACAGAAAAATAATAGTGTTACTGCTGGGAAAATCTATTCAGATGTAATCTCTAAAGAGCGTCGTGGCGAGTATCTTGGTGGAACAGTACAGATGGTGCCCCACGTTACTAATGAGATTAAAGACCGTATTAGAAAGGCAGCTGAAAAGTCTTCAGCGGATGTTCTTATCGTAGAAGTAGGTGGTACTGTAGGTGATATAGAAAGTTCTATATTTTTAGAAGCTATAAGGCAGTTTAAGAAAGATGCCGGTAAAAATAACTCACTTTATATTCATGTCACCCTAGTTCCTAATATTAAAGTTACTAATGAGCTGAAAACTAAACCCACACAGCATAGCGTAGAATTATTGCGCTCTAAAGGTATTCATCCTAATATACTCATACTCCGTTCTGAGCAGGATGTCCCAGAGAGCTTAAGAGAGAAGCTGAGCCTGTTTACTGATGTACCTTTTTCTAATATTATTGAAAGCTCAGATTGCACTAGTATCTATGAGGTGCCGCTAATGCTTGAGAATAAAGGTTTAGCGAATAGAGTTTTAGATGAATTAGGCTTAGAGAATAGTGAGCCTAATTTAACTAGCTGGAAGGAAACGGTTAGTAAAATTAAAAGTAAGCCAGACCGTAAGCTGAGAATCGCTTTAGTCGGAAAATATATTAAACTGTCAGATGCTTATATATCTGTAATAGAGTCATTGAGGCATGCTTCTGCGGAGTTTGGCCAGCAGTTTGAGTTGGTTATGGTGCTTTCTGATGATATTAATTCGTTAGAAGATGCGAATAAGGCTTTAGCAGATATAGATGCCATCTGTATTCCAGGTGGTTTCGGAGATAGAGGTATAGAAGGGAAACTTGTCGCAATACAGTATGCTCGGCTCAATAAGATCCCTTTACTTGGCCTCTGTTTAGGTCTTCAGTGTTTAGTTATAGAATATGCTCGTAATGTCTTGGGCTTAGAGAACGCTAACAGTATAGAATTTAATACTCGTACGCCAGACCCAGTGATTCATTTGATGCATGATCAGAAGAATGTCCAAGATAAAGGCGGAACTATGCGTTTAGGCTCATACCCTTGTCATTTGGTGACCAATACTAAAGCCTATGAAGCCTATCAGCGTGTTGGACAGCTATCAAGTAGTTCTGCTGGTGAACCTTTGATTAATGAAAGGCATCGCCATCGCTATGAATTTAATAATAAATATAAGAATATGCTTGAAGCGGAGGGTCTTAAAGTCTCAGGATTATCTCCAGATGCTTCTTTAGTGGAGATAGTAGAGATAGTGGATCATCCATTTATGCTGGCTTGTCAGTTTCATCCTGAATTCAAATCAAGACCAGACAGACCTCATCCATTATTCTTAGCCTTAGTAGAAGCTGCGACTAAGATTAAGTCTGAGACTGCTATTGAATTTAAGAAAGATCTTATTTCTTAGATTTTGGAGTTCGGCTACACGTCCATTTTATTCGACAGCTGCCTCCATTTCATATCTAGAAGTATCATTAATATATTTTTCCCAATCCCAGTTACTAGCTTCAAACATTTGCATAATGTAAAGTAGAATAGCTATTTCTTGAATGCTTTTTCCTTCTACCCCTATGCTACGTATGTTAGTTGTTTGATCTGCTTTACTACTAAGTGCAAAATTAGCAAGAGTAGCACTAGGAATGGGGGTGGCTCCAGTGTATTTTGCGGGATTTATTGCGTCACCTATGCTACGACGCTCAGCCAGGATTTCTAATCTTAGGTTGGTATTAGGGTAGTTATTAGTACCGTAAGTAATCCCCATTCCAGCGTCTACTAAACTTGGGTGATTAGGGATAAGAGTAGCTGGATTCTCCGCTACTGCCTTGGCAATTAGTAGAGCATCAGGTATTCCACCAGTTTCACCCAGCAGATTTTTAATCATTATTCTATAGAGACCCCCTTCTTTAGGACGCGGTGGTGCTGCTGCTTCTGCTGCTGCGAGTGCTGTGAGTAGAGTGTCAATGTTATTAACAATTTTTTCATAAGGATTAGCTAAGACTGGAACACCAGCTATAATCGTTCCGAAGTTTTTAAATGAGTTACTGCCGACACGGCTAGGTAGATTAGGAGGAACTGGCAAAGGAACTGGTTCGTCATATGTAATTTCTGTTGCGGTATCGGTTCCAAAGATATTAACTCCAAAAACCGGTAAGTTACTGTTATCTAAAGGCCTACCAAAACGGTCTTGATTAGGAGGGATGGGAACAAGAACTCTAGTATCATTTGTGATAGCTGTAAATGCAAGACCAGTAGGATAAAAAATATTCTGGTGAAAATAATTCTTTAATTCTGATGCAGATAAATTCTCATCGATTCTTTGCCCTAAGCCTTTACCCGATGTTCTGAGATCATCAAGAGTTTCAAGTTTGCTTTTATTGACTACTACTGCTGCCCTTGAGGCTTTAAGAAAGGCGTTTATTGTCGAGGGGTCTGTACCACCACCTTCTTGAATATGGTCTAAGATATTTATATCTGCTTCAAGACTATCTTTTCCTCCTAAAGCACCATCGGCAATAACTGAGAAAGAGTTATTTTTTAACCATAGGTCAAAAACTTTAAGCTGTTGTTTAATGACGGGGCTTTTAGAGGCTTGCATATCTTTATAAACTTCATTTAAAGCAACAAGGAAATCACGAGCTTTTGTTAATCCAGATGTAGTACCTACCGTAGTAAACGGTGGAAAATCTCCAGGCGCTATTTTAGTTGCTAATAATGCTTGTATATTCCAGCCTTGATTACCAGTTGTGGCTGGTGCTATATTAGGACCACTGATGGAAAGAGGGTTTGCTGGGTCTAAATATTGCAGATTAGCCTCATAGCCGCTGTATTGATATAATCCATCTTTAGGTGCACTAACTGGTCTATGCATTAAATCTATAATTTGAGTATCAGTTTTAATTTGTCTTCTATTAAATATCTTTAGTAATCCTGCTTCAAAATCATCACTTGTTGTTGTTTGATTTTCGATTTGAGTCAATAGATGAAGAGTCGAGTAGACTTCTGATTCTGGTCCAGTTTTAGGTTTTTTAATTTCACTTGCTAAAGACACCTCTAAGGCATTTATATTTTCAGTTATTGGTGCTAATTCTTTTACGGTTGTGACTATGGCTTGAAACTCTGGAGAGTTGATAATGCCAGTTGGACTAGTGTCGCTAGCTAGAGATTCTATGTATTGCGTGAGAGTCTGAGCGGGAGGGGGAGGGGTACCAGGGAATACTAAAGCTGGAGTTACAAAAGCAGCGAGTGAAGGATTTTCCGGAGTACCACCAGAAAGTGTATTAAAAAGTACATTAAAATGCTGCATTTTGCGAACATAGAGTTTTTTATTTTCGATGGTAAATTTACTATCTGCAGGAGGGCCAACAAATCTCATTTGAAATTCTAAGTCGCTTAAGGAATTAGGGAAGCCGAGATTAGTATCAGGATTAGTAGTAACATTACCAAGTGCGTCAAGATAGTCGCCTGCAGCATTGCGAAAAGCAACATCACCACCTGTAAAATCTTTATCACATCCCATTATTTCTCTCAGCGTGAAGGAGTCAGCTTTAGAGTTATCTACTGTACTGTTGAGGGCTAAGGGATTTGTTGATGCTGTAAGATCGTCAAGGCGAGTGATGGCTGGATTATTAATATCAGCGTCAGTGTCTGGAGGGTAAGCGTAAGTCGTTACAGGGCTGATCAGGTTTTTATATCTAATGTGGTTTTTTATACCCGATGCACCCGTGAGAGTATAGCTATCTGGATAGGGCGGACCAGCTGCATCGGTTATTGGTTGTCCTTCTAGGAAAAACTCTAAAAGCTCTTTTCTTGCTGCTTTAATATCTGCTTGATTTGCAGGAGGGAGACTAGTAAGTGGTAATAAACCCACATCGGAATCAATAAGCCTCTGTTTTATAGTAGTTCTTTCTACTGCATCTAATTCTAATGGGTTAATGCCTGTCCAAACGGTGCTGAGGGGATTTTTAAGTTCAGTAAAATTAAGTTGAGCACGTGAATTTAGTGAGAGTATTGGATCATTTGCTAGGGTGATATCTCTAGGAGGTGTTTCATTTTTGGCATTATTTAAATTGGTTTGAAAGTCACTAATAAAAGTCTCAATATTTCCAATATGTGTTTGGAATGTATCTATAGTGGTAATGCTCGTTAAATTAGATGGTAAAGCAGGAATCAGATTAGCTGGATCTAACGCACTGTAAGTGGTAGGAACAAGTAAATTACGATAAGGATTTAAAAGATTCGTTCTATCTAGATTGCTGATTAATACTTCACCAATCTTTTTTTGAGGGACGAGAATATCTGAGATCAGTAAGCCATCCAGTAACTCTTCTCTCGCTTTTATAACAGCTTCGGCTTTCGCTCTATCAGCGGCGTTACCTCCGTCATCATCAGTTCTTAAAAGAAAAGCCATAGGCACTGTAGAAGCAGGTGGACCAGCTTCATATACATTTGCATCTAAAATTGCGTTATAGGCTACAGTAGTACCAGCAGAATCAGTAGTAAGATCGGTGAAGTTAAGTTTTGCCTTATTAATTTCAGAGAGTATGGGATCTGTTCCTATATTGACGATTCTTGGTGGTGTCTCGGTTGTGCTTGCGTTGAGCATAGCAGTTATATTCGCAGCTAAGGTACCTAAAGTATTTAAAAGATTATCTGGTACATCTACTGGAACGACATTGGTGGTTGGTAGAGAATATGTTACACCCTCAATGGTATAGTTAGATCCGTTAATAGAGAATCTTCCATCTCTGATGTCATTTATTAGGTTTTGTTGGTTAGGTGATAGTGAAGTGAAATTGAGATAACCAGGGGCATTACCTGCAGGGGGATAAGCCAGCGCACTTAGCGCATTAAGATCCACACCATTGAGTAGATTCTTTAAGGTGAGCAGCGAGCCAGTTGGGCTGAAGCTATTTAGTTTACCTTGAAGGTTTGTTAATTCAGTAAGGGTTCTATCATCTATAAAGACCATGCGCCTAGGTCTACTTCCATCTGCATCCGTTTCCTTGATAAGGGTTTGCATCGCTGTTTCTATCTGACCTGAGATCAATGAACCTACTGCAGAGACGTCTACGCTAAGGCTTCCTGTTGATATTTTAGAGATTTGTTTCAGAATATTGGTTAAATATGTCTGCGATTCTGCTGATCCAGATAGGTTCGTAGCGGTCATATCTATATTTCCTACGTTTGTGCCACCTCTGCTAACATTGTTAATACCAACAACGTCATTCTCTGCGACAAGGTCATTAACCTTATTTACTAATACTTGACCAAGTTTAGTAACTAAGATTGAGCTGCTCAAAGCTGCCATTAAAGGCTTTGGTACGCCTTTATCTTCTGGCATTGAGCCATCTGGACCTGGTTCTGATTTTTTTGCATTGAGAGAAGTATAATTTTGTTTATCTGCTTCGAAAACTTCACCAGCATAGATCTTTTCGAAAGCACTGTTTTGAGAGAATTTAGAATAATCATCAAAAGTATTTATTAAATAACTAATCTGTTGAAGACTATTTTCAGGACTCGCAGCGTTGGTTTTAGTATCTTCATGCATCTCAAGAAAACTCTTTACTAATGCAGGGCTTGGCTTATCTCCATAACCAGCAATGGAAGTCTGTAGAGTTAGTGTAACATCTAGCCCTGTATTAGGGTCGATTACGTTCGAGCTTGTTGGTCTTGGAATCTTAGGTACATCCTGTTCAACTGATGAAACACGATCTTTCATATTATCGATGATTTTATCTAATGATTTATAGAGTTGAATTGCTCTGGAGAAATTCGTCTGATCACTCAGATCCCCGAATATAGCAGATTCGCTTCCAGCGGTAAAGCCTGCTGTTGTCCAGCTTGGATAAGTTCCAAGAATAGTAGGGTCAGTAAGAAAACTACCCATCTCATTATATAGAGTAGATAAATTATTTGTGATTACGAACGGAATCTCATCGCTTAAATAAGTCCTTATGTGCTTAGTTAATGCTAATTTAGTGGCTTTAAAGAACTGATCAAAATCCCGGACATCCATGATTGGAAAACCTGCTGGTAAACCATTTTTGGCATCAGTACCATTAAGGGTATTATTGGCTTCATCACTACCACTGATGGGAGGATTGTTTGCAGGATCATAATAGTACATAGCAGGCAAGAATTTATCTTTAGTGTTCGCCCAAGCATTAGGTAAGAAATGTTTGCTAGGATCTGCTGGATTAGGTGAAAGACCATAATCTTCCTTTCTAACAGCAGTTTGATTAAATAGATCTAAGGTAAATTGGCTTTCTGCAGATTCAGGAATACCTCTTATAAGAGTGTTTTTGATTTGAGAAGTTATATCATCTACTGATGAATTTATATTTTGGAATAATGATTTTTGAACCTCGGCATTTTCTCCGGTGGTTTTTAGTAATTTTCCTGAAAATAAATCGACTAGGGTCCTTTTATCTTCTACATAGCGACTTGCGGTAATGTCGAAATTTTCAAGAAATAAATCCATTAATTGCGTCATTTGCGTATTCACAGGATCTACAGAGCTTCGTAAATATCCTGATGGAGCGACATCATCTAGAAGTTTCTTAAATTCAACTACAATTTTTTTCCCCTTAGTTGCTGGATCATCAACTTCTTGAATGTAAGGGTTTTGCGATGGTTCTAAGTTATTCAGAGCTTCATGAATTAAGAAGTTCTTCGTAGATATTGCAGCATCCTTTTTCCCAAACGTGGAAGTTATGGAGGCATTAATATAAGATTGAGTGTAATATTGGGTAATCCTCTCAACATAATTAGGATTAGCTGTAGTATTCCAGTTTGTTAATGTAGCATTGACGTCGGCGGGAATAAGACCAGTCGCATTAGAAATTAAACTCGTTAAAGTTCCTGGCTCAGTAGGTTTAAAGACACCGTAAGAACCATCATAATTACTATAGTCTATTGTGCCGTTAGTGGATTTACTGAGGAAAAAAGACGGCGGTGTAGGTAAACTTGCAGTACTTAAATTGCGAGATGGTGCTGGGACACTGTCATACCAAGCTTTACTCTCTGTGAAATAATTACCAGCGATACTTTTGAGGCTATTGCGAGCTGCTTGAGCAGTTATATTATTAAGATTTCTAATACTATTAGAATCTGCAAAGGTAACAGACCCTACCAGTTTTTGCTGAGTAATTGCTATTGCGACCATGTCATAGAAAACTTCTTCAGGATCTCTTAGTCCGGCTGGGTCATTCCAGTAAGGACTATTCGGATCAATCCGCTTATTTTGATAATTATAAAGATCTTGTTTGTATGCTGCGTCAGTTGTTCCACCAGGGTAGTCATCAGGATCAGGAACATTTTCTACAGCCCCAAAGACAGGCAATTTTTTATTACCTATAAGATAAAATTCAGGCTGTTTGTAAGAATCATGGACAGCTTCATCATCTAGTGTATTGGGATCATCGACTGCACTGTTGTCATTGTAAAAATTATCACCGTCATCAAGTAGTTCTGCTACACCTTCTATATTAATGTTAATGTTAAGAGCAGAATTATTGTCTATAGTCTTAGTGGAATCAATTTCATCGGATGCCGCATCGACCATTTTAAAAGCAGCTGTGCCGACTGTATTGAAAAAAACATCTTTATCAAGAATGTTAATAGGTGAGCCCGAAGCACCGTTATACCACTGTTCATATTTCCAAGTGCCGCCGAATTGATCTTTAGGGGCTGTAGGGGCTTTTGATATATCGGTTATACTATCATTTAGAGTACTTGAAAAAAGATTAGTAAGACCGGCTTTTAAACTCGCTGAGACATCTGTCTGTTGTAATCTTCCCTGTAACTCTAAATTAATCTCTCTTAGCCTGTCTGCGACAGGTTGGAAATAATAAGTAGTACCTTTATCCCAGAAGGCCCCCTGACTATTTGCTACTTGAAAGGGTTTTAAAGTTTCTACAGTACCATCATCAAGAATTAACTGTTTATCCTTAATGGTTTCAGATGAAAAAAGTCCGTCTAAATAGGAAACTATATCTTGACTTTGCTTATCAAGATTATTAAGCGACGTTGAAACTACGTCCTTAGTTTCATATGGATTAATAAACGGTGTTGACATACCCTATGACCATAAATCCAAAATTAGGTTAAATTCAGGTTAAAATCCCTTGTTGTCTAAAATTCAAAAGTAAAGTTTGGATTTTCTGGTTAGTATCCAGTCTTTCTTTCTCTTTAATATTAAATTTATCCGTGAATTTTTCATATAAATCTCCGAGTCCTATGCCATATCGTAAATTATCAACTAAAAAATAGCTCCCAGGGGACAGCAGGAAATACCTTACCTTATCCTGTTTATCTCTGAAAATCAGTAAAGTTTCTTTCTGCTTTTTAAAGAAAGTGATATTATAAATTTTTCGTTTGCTATTTAAATGCTCGACGATTTTACTTATTGGATAATCAAATTTAAAAATCTTGTGAGCCTTTATTAACTTAACGTAGTCTCCTTCACTTAAATCTTTTTTTCTTTGGGTAATTGTAAGATCCTGTGGATGAAAGTTAAAAAGATCTAATTCAGCCCATTCATATTCTGCTAATTCGTTTAACCACTTTGGAAAGTTTGCATTTCTAAATTTCATTTTAAATTTTAAACTTTTCAAATATTCGGAAAAATTTTTGGTTATTTGAAGATAAATGGCTGATTTACTTGGGAAGTTATGATAAAAATCGACGATGATTTCCCCCCAATAATCTTTAAGAATCTTGAAACAGAGTGGGAAACTTTGTTTCATTGTGATATTTATTTTTTCTAAAGCTAGGCTCTTATAAATACTAAGCTCCTTCTGTGTTTGCAGGGAAAGGATTTTAGGGTCAGCAGTTTTACCCATAAAGTATTTTTTTATTTCTTGCTGAATTTGATAAAGCTTTGCCATTAAAAGATATTTTCCCAATTTACTTCGGTTTATCCTAAATCAGAGAGTTCTTCATTTAAGAAATCTAAGTCATTCGCTAGTTGGTTTTTAATTAGATCATTATCTGCCATAATGGCGGGAATCGAGCTAGTAGATGGAATAGCCGCAGGATTGATATTTACATTTGCTGCTTTATTGTCAATTAGGGATGAAGCCGTTCTATTGTTTGCTTCTGTCTCTAGTGCCACGGGCTCAGTACTAATAATGTTTTCTGTTGGATTAGTTGCAAGCTTAGTCTTTTCAGTTTCGCTTTCTTCTTCTGAATCATATTTACTATCCATAATTCCGCGAATTTGTTTTAATTCATAAAGTAACCCAAGGAAACCTTCTTCGGAAAAATTTGCGTCACGTTCTAGTAATACTGCTTTTACTTTGGTTTTTTTGATAACGTAAGAAAAAAGATCTAATGCTACGTCAGAAACAGGCTCACTATGTGAATCTAAAACTTTAATACTATGTCCAGTTAATTTTGATGTATAACCACGTTTAAGTCCACCAAGATGCACCTGTACTACTTTTCTAAGATCTAAATCATCTAGGAATGGCTTCGGCAGATATTTATGATTAATAGAATTAACCAGAACATTATTAATGTCCAGTAAAAAACCACAGCGAGCCTTTTCTAGTACGAGGTTTATAAAAGTTTGTTCACGAAGTTCACGCAGACCATAAGTAGTGTAATAACTAGGATTTTCGAAGAGAAAAGGAATCTGGAAGTAATCTTCGAGATATTTAATATTATTAGCTACTACTTCCGCAGCTTCTTTTGTAAAAGGTACGGGGATTAGCTCTTGAAAATAATGAGAACCGATTCTGGAATTAACTAAGTGATCGGAAAACCAAGGAGCCTTAATTTCCTGAAAAAGCTCTTTAAGTCCTTTAAGTAAATAAAAATCAAACTCTAGGCGTTTTTTGTTCTGGGGAGCAGAGCCAATACTTAAATTTACCCCATGAGGAATAAGGGGGATTCCCTTAGCTAACACCTCTTGGAAGTGCTTGCGAGGTAATCCCCCATTATTAATGTAGTTTTCTGGAATTATTTCCAGCCATTGAATCAGTGTTTGTGTGGAAGAGGCCTCTAAGTAATTGAGAATATCTTTTTGTATCTCATCTCGGAGTCCAATCCCTAAGCCATAAAATTTAAGCTTATTAGTGAGCACTCTTCGCTGGAGCTGTTGTAGCTGGAGCAGCTGGTACAGCAGCAGCCTCTTCAGTTGCTGGCGCTGTTTCAGCAGTAGCTTCTACTTCTTCTACATCAACCGCTTCTACTTGATCTTCTACAGTCTCTGGTGCTTTGCTAACGTTACAAGCATTTAGTACGCTTGTGAAACCACAAACAAGAACTAGTGATGTAAAGATTTTTAATAGTTTATTCATAGATATCTCCTTATCTTTTCTCTAGATATTCTATCCTATCAAGGCTATTCAGCGATTTAAATTTTTTAGAAAAATATGTATTTTGTGTAAAATGCTTAGCCACACTGGATTATGATATATTAATATAAGATTAAGTTGTGAAAAACTAGGATTTTCACTTGACCTAGAGGCTTATTTTTTTATGAGTAAACAAAATAATCATGAAAGTTATTTTGTTCTAGCCTGCCCAAGAGACGATGGCAGGCTCGCTGTTTTATGCAGGAATACTGGCCTGAATCAAGGGCCAGCACTGTGTGAAAGCAAAAAAGATGCGGTGCGTTTAAAAACCAAATTAGCTAACGATCCTCGCGGACTATCTAATGAAAATGCTGTCGCCATTATTAGAAGTCTTTATGTTTACGAGTTGAAGCACGATGTAAAACCAGTCTGGCAGGAGGATTCACTATGGGCCTACCTACCAATAGAATTGGCCAAATGTGTAGAATCACAGGCTTTTTTTTCAAGATAATTTTTAGTAGATTTAAAAATTGCGGCCGCCTCTTTTATATTACTGACCTCGATAATTTTTATTTTTAACTGTACTAAATTCGCTTTCAATTCTGGAGTTAAGGCTGGGATTATCGCTGTAGTGAAACCCAGCTTCTGAGCTTCTTTTAACCGCAGTTCTATATTACTAACTTGGCGAATTTCTCCACCTAGGCCTAGTTCACCCAGCGCAATAAAATCATTACAAGACTGCTCGCAAACTCCAATTTCTGCGTTTTCGTCAGGCTGCGCACAAACTCCAATTTCTGCGTTATCAATAGACGAATCAGGTTTTTCGAGTATTGAAAGTGCGATAGCCAAATCAGAACTTGGTTCTCTAATACTCAGCCCACCTGCAACATTTACATAAACATCTTGCTTGCCCAAAGGTATTTTTAAATATTTTTCCATGATGGCTAATATCTGATGCAATCGGGTGAAATCTATACCGTTCGCCATGCGCCTAGGATTATGCTGCTCAGAATATATAACCAGTGACTGTACTTCCACTAATAAGGCCCTGCGTCCTTCTTTAATAACCGTGACTATGCCACCTGCACGTTGATTTAAAAAAATCTGTGAAGGATCGCTGACATCACTTAATCCATTTTCTCGCATTTCAAATACAGCTAATTCATCAGTGCTCCCAAAACGATTTTTAATCGAACGTAGAATTCGCAAGGACTCATCTTTAATCATTTCGAACTGCAAGACAGTATCCACCATATGTTCTAAAATTTTCGGGCCAGCGATATCACCGTCTTTATTTATATGACCGACTATAAAAATCGGCACATTGAAAGTCTTAGCGACTCTAGTAAGATTCGAGCAGCATTCTTTAATCTGCGACACATTACCTGGAACTGAATCTAAATTAGGGTTATAAAGAGCTTGTATGCTATCAACTATGATTAAATTAGCTTCTGAGTTTTTAATCGCTTCAAGGATTTTTTCGAGGTTACTCTCTGTATAAACTAAAATATTCTCCTCATGTTGGGACTGCTCGCAAACTCCAATTTCTGGGTTTTCGTCGTCCTTATGATTTTTATTTAACCGCTTCGCTCGCATCTTAAGCTGAGTAGAAGATTCTTCTGCGCTAACATAAAGCACTTTTAATTTTTTTAGACTGAAATAAAAAGCTAGCTGTAATAATAGTGTCGATTTACCGATACCCGGCTGACCGCCTATAAGATTTACGCTAGCGGGGACTATGCCACCACCAAGAACACGGTTAAATTCTTCTGAGCCTGTATTTAAACGAAGAACAGAGTCTTCTTTTATTTCACTTAAAAAGAGTAATTCTTCTTCTGAATTTACAAACAGACTATGTTTCACGCCTGTAGCTTTAGTTTTCGTTTTTACTAAAGCCTCTTTATCTAAACTACCCCAAGCTCCACAACTACTACACTGACCAAAGTAACCATTCGTCTCGTGGCCACAATTACGACAAACCCAGATGAATTTACTCATATTTATGTAAGAGTATCATGAAGTTCTTAATACCGACAATCTAAAATATTCAGAATATTCTGCCCCAAAGACTTTACCTGGTAGTATAAAGATCCCCTGCTCTATGAGTTCTTGAAAAAAATCTTCCACTCGGGACTGCTCGTAATCTTTATTTTCTGCGTTTTCATTAGCTAAAGAAGATAGTTTAGCGTTGGTTAAAGATTTTAAATTGTTTTTATTAGAGTTAAGTTTAGCAAGCATGCACAGCCCCCCAAAACTATCTCTAAGTAAATCTATAGAAGCCTCGCCCAAAAAGCTTTCCGAGGACTGGTCGCAAACTCGAGTATTCAAGCCCGCTTTAGTTAATTTTATTGCATAAGGATTTTCATAAATTTTATTTAACCCTCTTCTGATAAGTATTTTCGAGTTTTCTAAAAGTACTTCTCTTTTATTTAAAGCTAAAACTGCGACTTTCTCACTTAAAATAGACGTTCTAAGAGAAAAATAACTTTTTTGTGCAAGGCAATCCTCAATTATTTTTTCGTCTTGCGTAGCTATCCAACCAACTCTCAATCCCTGTAAGCCATAGGACTTACTCACATCAGAAATACTTATCCCTTTTTCATAAATGCTTGCTACCGGAGGAGGCAAATTCAAGCAGATATCCCTGAAAACCTCGTCAGCAATTAAGTATCTGCCGTTAAGAATGTTTATTAGTTCTTTAAGTTCAAATTCGTTAAAACAGTAACCGCAGGGATTATTAGGATTATTAATCACCAAGGCTTTTACCTCAGGATTTTCACTAATTATTTTTTTTAAAGACTCTAAGTTAAGTTTAAAATCTTCCGCCCATTTAAAATCCCAATCAATCACTTTGCATCCCAGCCCTTCAGGTATCTTATAAAGAGAGGGATATATGGGTTTCTGCACTATTAGGCTATCACCTAATGTAAATAAGCTTGAAAAGAGAAGGATAATAGCCTCAGCAGCTCCGCTGCTAGACAAGAACTTTAACTTGGGGTACTGCTTATAAATATTTTCAAGAGCTGAATAGAATTCTTCTAAACCATATTTCGAAGAATAATCTAGTTCTAGATTAACAAGGTCTTTTAATAAAAATTCTTGGTCTTTTTCGTCATATAGGCTAAGCAGCTGATTAATAGTTAAGGGATTTAAGCAAGCAGTACTAAATGAAAAAAAGTAGTCCTTTTCGTAGGAGTTATATAAATCTTCTAGTTCAAAATTATTAAAAAGCAAGCAACACGCTAAATAAGAAAAACTATTTAATTTCTACGTGTTCAGTTACCTTACGTAGATATTTATTATACTTCTTAGCTTTCAGCTTATCTGGATGCTTTTTCTTATTCTTAGTAGTAGCATAGCGAGACGGCGGAACCCCAGCAGCTCTAGCTTCTGTACATTCAAGTATAATTTTTACTTTATCTTGTTTCTTCTTCGCCATATTCGATATCCAGAACGAGAATTATATCAAAGAATCATACTTTAAGCCGCCTCTTTGTAAAAAATTAATCTTTTCAACTGAATAGGAGTCTTACCTTAAATGCCTATGTAGAGATCATGAATAATCTTGTTAAGGATCATGCTTTATTTTTAACTAAATCTGCAGAGATAGAAACTAAGATTTCGAAGCTTTTGAATAACACTTCTGTTCTGCCAACTAATCAGAAGCAACTTTTAGAACTTTTGGATCTCGCTGATGATGTTGATACTTTAAATTCACAACTCATACAGAGCCTTAAATCTCTAGAAAATTTTTCTAAAAGATTAGTTCTAAGAACTAAAATTAGAGCTAAACTTCAGGATTTAAAACCCGTTACAGATGCTGATTTACAGAGACTAGTACAAATGCTAGGCTACAGCATTATTAGAGATGAAGCAGAGGCAAGTATTTTGCTTGACTATCTACATTTGGCAAAAAAAGTGAAGAATCGTCACCAGAGAACCTTACTTAAAAACGCTGTTTGGAACGCTAAAATAGCAAGAGGCTTAGCTGAAATGATGCAAGTATCTAATTCAAGAGAAGCTTTTTTCGCAGGTCTAAACTTTCACGTCGGAAAACTCCTTTTAGCGCTAAATGATGAGAGATCCTATGAAGAAATAGAAAAGATGAAGTTAATGGGCATGGACTCAGCGAGTGCTGAATCTGCAATACTCGGTTTTAGTGTAAGCGAGCTTGCTAAGAGATTTTTACTTAACCAGAAACTACCAGACGCCGTTATAGATGTAGTCGTAAATGGTCATGAAAGAAAAAACAAGACAGAAAATGATGTTTTATTAAGTATAGTGAGCTTTGCTGATGTAATCGTGAAAGCTATTAATGAAGAGCGCCGCAGTTTAGTTGAAGTTTGGCATGAATCTAAAAACTTTTTACAGGAGCTCAAATTAGATATTTCTTTCGATGAGTGGAATAGACAGATTAAACTAATATTTTTTCGCTTAGTTAAATTCGAAAATGAAGTCTAATTTCTGCTGTTTAGTGAAAATTCCTGACTAGAGTTATCCTCTATTAGCTAAAATATGTGCTTATGGATAACACAAAACTTGAAAAAGCTAGAGAAATAATATCTAAGTATCTTGCTCCTGATAATTTTAAAGACCTTTCTGTCATAGGTGACAAAAAAGTCGTCTTTAATCTATTGATGGAGAAACCTGATGATAAAAAGAAATCAGAGATTATATCCCAATTAGAATCTCAGCTTAAGAAAGCAGGTTTTGAAGAATTAGATGTTTACACAACACAGAAATTAGATAGCTCTGCTGCTGGTCATAGACCACTAGGTGGTACTGCTAACAGGGGAGCTTTAGCTCCTAAGTCACCAGTCGAGGGTGTTAAGCATATTATTGCTATTAACAGTGGTAAAGGTGGTGTAGGTAAAAGCACTTGCTCGGTAAATTTAGCGATAGCTCTTTCACAGCTTGGAAAGAAAATAGGCTTAATGGATGCTGATATTACTGGTCCTAATGCACATCTTATGCTTGGTGTAACAGAGAAGCCTTACATTACTGAATCTAAAAAAGTTATGTCTTTAGAAGCTCACGGTATTAAATTAATTTCCATGGGAACTCTTGTAGACGAGGATAAACCTACTATTTGGCGTGGACCTATGCTAGATGGCGTTATTAAACAGTTTTTAAGAGAAGTAGAATGGGGCGAATTAGATTTCTTGATTATAGATCTGCCTCCTGGGACTAGTGATGCCCAGCTTACTCTCTGTCAGAATGTTCCTTTAGATGGAACTGTGATTATTACTACTCCTCAGGATGTCGCTCTTCTAGATGCGAAGAAGGGGCTAATGATGTTCCAAAAAATGGGTGTGCCGATTTTAGGTCTTATAGAAAATATGAGTTTCTTTGAGTGTCCTGAATGTCATCATAGATCTGAAATATTTTCTCATGGTGGTGGTAAGGCTGCTGCTGAGAATTTAGGCTTAGATTTTCTTGGTGCCATCCCTATTGAGCTTAAAGTGCGCACGGGTGGCGATAGTGGTCAGCCGATTACTGCAGTAGATCCGGATCATTCTGTTTCGCAGGCTTTTAAGGCTATAGCTGAGAAGCTGGTGCAGAAGATTCCTAAGCAGAAGCTTGTGGCTTAATGATTTAGCAAGTATTGAAATTAATTTGGTTTAAGATATAAGCTATGCCTAATTCAGATATAGTTTCTAAAATCAGCTTCGGTAAAGGTTTAGATACTGATTTACTTACTCCGCCTATTTTTTCTGATAAAGAGAAGGAGAGGCTTTATCGTAAACAGCGCTTAGCAGCAGCTTTTAGGCTTTTTGGGCATTATGGTTTTGATGAAGGTGTCGCTGGTCATATCAGTGTGAGAGACCCGATACTTACTGACTGTTTTTGGGTAAACCCGATGTCAGTGCATTTTTCTTTAATTAAGGTCTCTGATTTAGTTTTAGTTAATCATGATGGAGAGATTAAAGAGGGGAAAAGAGCGATTAATAAAGCAGCTTTTGCGATTCACTCTAGAATACATCTTCATAAGCCAGAGATTAATGCTGTAGCTCATGCTCATTCTGTTTATGGCAGAACATGGTCTACTTTAGGGCGTTTTCTTGACCCTATTACCCAAGATGCTTGTACTTTTTATGAGAATCAAGTTATTTATGATGTTTACAAAGGTGTAGTCGCAGACTGCAATGAAGGAGATGATATCGCAGGTTTATTAGCTGATAAAGCTACTGTGATATTACAAAATCATGGACTGTTAAGTGCTGGGAAGTCAGTGGAGTCAGCAGCTTGGCTATTTATACTTATGGATAAGTGCTGTAAATCACAGATTCTAGCTGAAGCCGTGGGCAAGCCTAAAATCATTCCTCATGATGTCGCAGTTAAGGCTAGGACTTATATTGCAAATGAAGTAACTATGTTTGCTAATTTTCAGCCACTTTATAACATGATTTTAAGTAAGCAAGCGGATTTCTTGGAATAAAGAAATGATGAAGGATTCATGTAGCGGTCTCTGTGATTAAGCTAAAATACTAGTATGCGCATACTTCACACCATGCTTAGAGTAAAAGATTTAGAAGCTTCTAAGAAATTTTATACAGAGGTGCTTCAGATGAGGGTTTTACGTGAGAAAGAATATCCTGATGGTAAATTTACGCTCTGTTTTTTAGGTTATGCTGATGAAGCTGAAAATACAGTTATAGAGCTTACTTATAACTGGGGACGTTCAGAATATGATCTAGGAGATGCTTTTGGTCATATAGCTTTAGAAGTCGATGATGTATATAAGGCTTGCGAGGAGATAAAAGCTAAAGGCGGCTTGGTTACTAGAGAAGCTGGTCCGATGAAGCATGGCACTACAGTTATAGCCTTCGTTAAAGATCCTAATGGCTATTCTATTGAGCTGATAGGGGCTAAAGTTTAATAAATGACACAGCTGGAAAATATAGAGTCGATAGAAAAACGTTTATAGAAATATCACATGCAAATCCTCTGGTTCAAACGTGACTTAAGAATCCATGACCATGCTGCTCTAAGTATAGCAACTAAATCTACTTACGTTTTGCCTCTGTATATTCTTGAACCTGATCTATGGAAAGAATCTGATATGAGCTATAGGCATTATGAATTTTTATGTGAGGCTCTCATAGATTTAGATACAGCGCTGAGTAGTTTAGGTCAGTCTTTAGTGATTAAAGTCGGTGATGCAGTTTCAGTTTTAGATGAGCTTTATGAAAAATATTCAGTGACTGCTTTATATTCGCATCAGGAGACGTGGAACGCTTGGACTTACTCTAGGGACAAGCGGGTAAAAGCTTGGGCTAAAGCACGAAATTTAATTTGGCATGAGCCAGTGCAAAATGGCGCAATTCGCTGCCTGAAAACTCGTGATAACTGGGCCGCACGCTGGCAAGCTTTGATGAGAAAGCCACTAATAAAAGCCCCCTTCGCTTTAGAGCCAATTTTAGAGCTGCAAGAAAATGAAACTTTACCGCAGGGATTAGCAGCCAAAAAAGCCACTGAGCTTTTATCTTTAGCTGCTGATCTGGGTCTTGAAAATGATGGCTGTATACTAAGACAGAAAGCTAGTCGCAGTGAAGCATTAAAGCTTTTAGATACTTTCCTGCATGAGCGAGGCTTGAATTATACTAAAGCGATGTCTTCACCGCTAACTGCTTACGAAGCATGTTCTCGGCTATCACCTTATCTAGCTTTTGGTTTAATATCTATGCGGGAAGTGTTTCATAGAGTTACTGCTGAAGAGAAGCTTAGTAAATCTACTAGTACTATACGTTCTTTTTCCGCACGTTTGCGCTGGCATTGTCATTTTATACAGAAGCTCGAAGACGAACCAAGTATCGAATTTAAGAATTTACACTCTGCCTATGATGGTCTTAGAGAGCCTGAGTTTAACTATGATTATTTCAATGCATGGAAAGAAGCTCGAACTGGTTATCCTATGATAGATGCCTGTATGCGAGCTTTAAAGGCTACCGGCTGGATTAATTTTCGTATGCGTGCCATGCTGATGAGTTTTGCAGCTAATCATCTGTGGCTACATTGGCGTGAACCTGCTCTGCACTTAGCTCGCTTATTTACTGATTATGAGCCAGGTATACATTATCCTCAGGTCCAGATGCAGTCTGGCACTACTGGCATAAACACTATCCGTATTTATAATCCGATTAAGCAGTCTTTAGATCAAGATCCAGAAGGTATATTTATACGTAAATGGCTACCAGAATTAACGAATATGCCTGCTAAATATATACATACTCCTTGGGAATTGCCTTTAATGATGAATAATTATCCCCAGCCAATAGTCGATGAAAAGATCGCTCGTAAAGCTGCTGCTGATAAGCTTTATGGACTCAGGAAAAACTTAGATTATAAGCTGGAAGCGAAAGGGATAGTGATTAAACATGCTAGTCGCAAAAATCGCGTGTCCGCAGGCTCAAAAATCTCTTATAGTAAATAAAATAATAAGCAGCAAATAAAAATAAAGTTATATGCGAAAGCATACAGAATTTACAGACCAGTTCTAATTTAAAGAACATAATATACATATAAGAAAGTGCTATTAAGACTAAGAGTATTAAAAAAGTCTCAAAGACTCTCTGTATTTTTTCCACTTCACTTTCAAGCTGCTCAGTATCAGCATCTTGAGATGATTCAGGGCTATCTGCGTTTTCATTATCAATTTTAATTTTCAGGTCTGGGTGCTGAGTACCGAAGTGTATTCTTGAAAACATGTAGCAGAGTAGACTAAAACTCGCTAAACCAAAAATAGGCGTAGGAATACCGAAGAGTAGAGCATATTTAGAAAGCATCACAGCATCACAGTCTGTAGTACAGGCAAGTGAGTGAATGTCTGCAAGTATATCCTTGAAGTAATAAAAATTTATATATTTATAGGCGAGTACCGCACTGTTAATAATAAGCACCCCTAATAACATAAAAGGGATTATAGGGAATTCGTGTTTTTTCTGTTGTTCAGACATAATATTGTAAAATCATAGCTAATGAGGTTCGCTTTAGCATTTCTATTATTAATAATCTCGCAGTCTTGCTCGTTAATCAATAGCGATATTGCGGCAAGTCAAGGCAAACCTAACCTTAAAAGTACAACAAAACAGGTTGCTGATACTGTTCCAGGAGAAGAGCAGTCTAAGTATAAAGAGGGAGATAATTTATCTAAATTTCTTAGAACGACTAAAGTGAGAGACCGTTCTTTAAAGGTTAAAAATTTAGTAGATTTTGTAGATCAACGTACTAAAACAGTTTTTATTGCGGTGAAGCCAGACTGTGTTTTCTGCGAGACTTTACTTGCAACTATGCAGGATTATAGTTCTAAAACTAAGTTTAAACAGAAAATAGTATTTTTTACTGATGCGAAACATGCTTCCATAGATGCTTTTCTAAAAAAATCTAATGAATATTCCCAGATACCAGCGACATGGATTTATGATGATCAGAATAAACTAGCTGAAACCTTTGTCCTGTCTGCTTTTCCTAGGTTTTTAATTATAGATGCTAAGCATAAATTAGTTAAAGACCAGAGAGGTTTAGTTCCTCCAGCCGATAGAGAGAGTTTAAAAGGTTTAGAAATTCCTGTAATATTACAGAAGATATCTGAGTCGACCATAGACTGGTTAAAAGTTCAATAATTTTATGATAAAAACGATAAAAGACCTAGCCGTAAATCAAATTAAATCTAAAAAGATTTTAATGAGAGTTGATTTTAATGTCCCTCAGGATAAGGATCTGAATATTACAGATGACTCAAGAATCCAAGCAGCACTGCCTTCTATTAAATATCTTATAGAAAGAGGAGCTAGACTGATTCTTGTAACGCATCTAGGCAGACCTAAAAATGGTCCAGATGATAGATTTAAATTAGATCCAGTAGCTAAGCGTCTTAGTGAGCTTCTTGGCTTTGAAGTAAAAAAATTACATGATTCTATTGGGAAGGAAGTAGAGGATGAGGTTAATCAACTTACTGATGGTCAGGTTTGTTTACTTGAAAATATCAGATTCTACAAAGAGGAAGAGGAGAATGATCAGAATTTCTGTAAAAAATTAGCAGCTTTAGCTGATGTTTACGTTAATGATGCTTTCGGAACTGCTCACAGAGCGCATGCCAGCACTGCTGGTGTGGCTAGTTACCTTAATCCTGCGGTAGCTGGGCTGCTTATGGAAAAGGAAGTCGCTATGCTGGGTAGTAAGCTTGATAACCCAGAGAGACCTTTCACTGCGATTATTGGTGGTTCTAAGATTAGCAGTAAGATAGCAGTCTTAAATACTTTAGTGAAGAAAGTAGATACTTTAATTATCGGTGGTGGAATGGCTTACACTTTTCTTAAAGCGAGAGGAGCTAGTATCGGTAAGAGTATCTGTGAAGATTCTCAGTTAGAAGTCGCTCGTCATATCTGTGCTTTGGCTGATGAGAATAATACTGCGATATTACTCCCAGAGGATGTTATTGGAACGCCTGCTGTTGATGCAGAAGGTAACGAGATAAACATTTTCGATAAATATGGCAGGGAAGATAAATTCGAGACAAAGATTTTAGAAGCGGATAGAATTCCTTCTAACTGGCAGGGTATGGATATAGGCCCTGAGACTAGAATCAAATTTAGTAATTTAATAAGCCAGTCTAAGACTGTGTTATGGAATGGACCAGTGGGCGTATTTGAATACGCTATGTTTGATGAAGGCACTAAAGACATAGCGATAGCACTCATGAATCTTACTGCTAAAGGCGGGGCTACTATAATCGGTGGGGGTGATTCAGTTGCGGCTATAGAAAAATATGGTTTCGCTAAAGAAAAATTCACTCATGTAAGTACTGGTGGTGGAGCGTCTTTAGAGTTTTTAGAAGGGCAGGTGCTTCCTGGAATAGACTGCTTAAATAAGAAGGATGCTAGCTCTGAGTCTAATGATGCCGTGAAACCTGCTCATAAGAGCTTTGCTGAAGAGCTTAAAAGCTTAGAAAATGTATAAAAAATGCTCAAGGTAATTGGGCTTGTCGCTAGCCTTACTTTTATTAGTAAGATTCTAGGTCTCATTCGAGATCTGGTTATCGCTCATTATTTTGGCACTTCAGTTTATTCTGATGCCTTTAATTTAGCTTATTTATTTACTGGAAACATTTTTATTATTTTCGGCTGTATCGGTGGCCCTATCTATAATTCGGTGGTGGCAATACTGCCTAAAGTTAAAAGATCTACACAGAAACCTTTCCTGAAGAAGATTTTGTGGCAGTCTATGTATATCTTTACAGCAGTAGCTTTAATTATTTACTTTGCTAAGCCTTATATTCTAAATGCTTTTATTGATAAGGCTAAGCATCTTGAATATTTTAATCTTACTTTGACGAATATAGATCTACTTTTGATTCTGATTCTGATCACTGGACCAAATGCGATTATAGGAGCTCTTCTGAATATTTATAAAAAATATTTTATGTCGAGTATATCCCCAGCGATTACTAATATAACCCTGATCATCGCAGTAATGTTAAGTAATGTAAGTCTTTTTGGTATGTCTCTTGCTCTAGGAACTACTGTGGGTGGGCTTATCGCCTTATTTATTCAGTGGCCTGCTTTTAAAAAGATTATGGATAAAGGAAATAAAAGCATTAAAATCGATAAGCGAGAAATTCATGATTTTAATCTAATTCTTTATCCTGCACTTCTAAGCACAGGTTTCGCTCAGATAATGACTTTTGTGGATGGTTTTTTCTGTAGAGGTTTAGAGGAGGGCTCTTGGACTGCGGTTACCCTCTCTAGTCGTCTCATACAGATGCCTATGGGTATTTTAATTACGGCTGTCATAGTACCTTTCTTTCCAAAGATATCTGTTCTAGTAAAACAGCAGAAGTTTAATGAAATCAAACGCAGACTTTTAAAGCTGAATTTCAATCTGGTACTGGTTTGTATACCAGCAGTAGTTATAGGCTGCATATGGCATCAGGAGATTATCCGTATAATTTTTGAGCGTGGTGCTTTTAATGCAAGGTCTACAGAAATGGTTTCCTCGCTATTTTATTATTTCAGCTTAGGAGCTATTCCTTACGTGCTGAAAGAATTTTTAGTAAGAACTTTTTATAGTTTTGGTGATAGCAGAACGCCGCTCTATGTAATGGTTGTAACTATTTTGCTTAAGGCTGGGCTAAATTATACCTTAATTCCAGTAATGGGTTTAAAGGCTTTAGCTTTCTCTATGATGGTTTTAAATATTATTAGTTTTCTTGCTCTTTTGGTGTTTTTTATAATTAGATTCCAGAAGGTTCGGGGAGCAGGGAATATTTCTAAGATTGCGGAGAAGTATAGGGGGTAGGATTCTTTATTTATCAGATTATAGAATCTCTTTAATCCCTCTTCATAAGTAGCTTTCAAGCCAAATTCATCGTAGTATTTTTTAATTGAGTTCATGCTCTGAAGGATGTATTTTGGGGAATTTTGACCCCTTATTTTTTTCTCTTTGATTTTGCCAAACTATTTACTATTATGGATATACCAGAATCCTATAAGTATTGTGTTGATATTCTTAAGTTCACAGGTTTTGCCTTAATGAGCCCTCTTGCAACTACTTTATTCTTTTTGTTGACGAACTATCATTATCTGACAAATTCTTTTCACTATGTGTCTTTTGCTATATCTTTACTCTCTTCTGCTTTAGGACTAAAATGTATTTTAAGAGGATATCAACTTCTAGATAATTACTACTCAAACGAGAAATCAATATTATGATGGTCATGACTACTCAACAAATCCTCACTATTTTTCTTATTGAAACTATAGTTCCGTGCCTTTTTCTTTTTGGTTTTCTGTATCCTTTTTATAAACGCAAAAAAGCTGCTGGGAAGCTAGATCCAAATAAATCTTTTTTAGAAAACTTGTGGGATAGCATCCTACCTTAGCTCAAGCTAATATTTTGGATTAAATTATCTATTAAATATATCCATACTTGGTTGTATTATCTATCAATTTTAACCAAAATCTCTATCCTAGAACTGAATTTAAAAAATCAGGAAGGCTAGATAATCTTGATATAAAGTTTTCATCAATAGGTTTACCAATAAAAGATTTGTCAAAAAACTGCAACATTCCCCTATGCTGAGGTTGTTTTATTTCATCGTAAAAATTGATCGTGGCAAAACAAACTTTAGGAACTATGCTTTGCTGATAATTCAAATTATATTTTTCTCTCACCAGATTCTCACTGCTAGCAATCTCCATTAAGAGTTTCCACCTATAGGTCTGACCTGCTCGCTCTCTTAGAGATGTTTTTAAAGAAACAATGACAAAGTTATTTACATTGTTTGAGTTATCTAAAGTATAGAAAAATAAATCAGCATCAGGTTTTTGTATATCGCCAGCTACATTAATAGTCATTAGACCTTCTAAGTTTTTTGCAGATTTTGACTTTCTTTTGGAAGTTATTAAAACTTTAGAGTAAATAATACCCTGCTCTTTTAGCTTATAAAAACAATACGTTATTGAATATTCAAATATTTTCCCGACAATAGATTTACTAGCTTGACTTATATCTTTAATCAAACCCTCTTCTTTCCTTGCTTTTAATAACTTTTGAACATCTACGTTTGAAGAAGTTATAATTTCGTGTAAATTATCTAAAGCTTTTTTATAATCACTAAAAGCTTCAATCCTACTAAGAACTGGAACCATGTAATAGGACTCTAGAATTTTTTCTACATCGCTTAATTCTTCTTCTGATAATTTATAAGACACTCAGAAATATTAAGCAGCTAAGGGGATTAAGTCAAGCTGTTTATATTTAGGTATTTCAATATCTGCTTTGAGGCTATCGAGTAAACATTTTGCGACATACCTTACAACTGGGACTACGACAGAGTTACCAAACTGCTTGTACGCTCTTGTATTACTGCATACTATTTTATAATCATCGGGAAAACCCATTATTCTTGCACACTCTCTCGGAGTCAATCTTCTAGGATTTTTACCTTCTTGAGGTATTAATATTTCGGAACCATCTTTGTGATATCTCGCAGACAGGGTTCTTGATACACCATTTAAATCTACTAATCCAAATCCAAATCCATGCCCTTTAAGTCGATGTTTTTCTGCATGATTTTGCAAGTATTGCCATAAATGATCTGTGAGTGTATATTTTTCTTCTACTTGCTTTTCAAGAATAGAAGCAATGCTCGGAGTTTTAGAATAATCCAAGTCTTGAAATTTAAAATAAGTTGGCTTTTTAAATCCAACTATAAAGATCCTTTGTCTTTTTTGAGGAACAAAACACGATGAATCAATTACTTTATGATAGACAGTGTAATTTAAATCATTCACCAAAATATCAGTAATAGTTTTAAAAGTATTACCCTTATCGTGACTGACTAGATTTTTCACATTTTCTAAAATAAAAGCCTTCGGCTGCTTATCATTAATAATTCTAGCTACCTCAAAGAATAGGTTTCCCTGCGTTTTATGTGCAAAGCCATGAGCATAGCCTAAGGAATTCATTTTACTAACACCAGCTAAACTAAAAGGTTGGCAAGGGAAACCTGCACATAGAATATCGTGGTCTGGTATATTTTCACTTTTTATTTGGGTAATATCACCATTCGGTAAATCACCAAAGTTCGCTTGGTAAGTCTGTTGTGCAAAATTGTCCCACTCTGAGCTAAATACACATTCTCCACCTAAACTCTCAAGGGCAAGCCTAAAGCCACCAATGCCAGCAAATAAATCGATAAATTTTAATACCATAACTTCCCTTACGCAACTTTATTTAATAACACGTTGCAATTAGTCTCTGTCGCTTTATGGTAATTGTACCTAAAAGCAAACTCAAAAAATACTATAATTTCAGAATGCAAGAAACAGAAATCAAACCAGAAAATAACCCTGAAGAAAAAAATAAATATTTAGCACTCAGCTTCGCTATCGCCTTCGGTTACTTTACCTTCGGAGCGATTACTAATGTCGCTGGAGCGATTATCCCTAAAATCCGCGAAACATATAATGTCTCACCTTCGCTTTCAGTCGTACTTGCAGCCGTTTTTTTTATCGCTTATGGTTTTACATCACTGCCTTGGGGCTTAGTGATTACGGCGGCGGGTAAGAAAAAAACTTTAATCTATAGCACCATAGTAACCATACTTGGTGTCTTACTCTTCGCTAATATTTCTGGCTTTATTATTAATATGATCTCTATGTTTATCTGTGGCATAGGGGTTACTGGCATTCAAGTAGTGTTAAACCCTCTCGTAAACGATATTTCATCACCTGAAAAATACTCAAGAAACCTTACTATATTTATGGTGCTTATGGGAGCAGGTAGCTACTGTGCGCCCCAGTTGGTGACTTTAATTAAAAATTTAAATTTACCGTGGACTTTTAGTTACTGGGTATTTTCAGTATTAGCTGTAATCATGTTAATTTTAATTAGCTTACAGAAATTTCCAGCAGCCGCTAAAGAAGAACATTCCCCAGATGAAGTTAATCTTATTAATGAAGCTACAGCGACTGTAACTCATCACGAAAATCTTTCAGCAGCCAAATCAAACCCCGTCTTAGAGCTACTTACACAGCAGCCTTTAATCTATTTATATGCTCTCGGTATTTTCCTTTATGTAGGTGTAGAAGTAGGTTTAGCAAACACACTGAGTTTTTATCTAGAAGATAAATATAAAATTACTGAAACTCTAGGAGTCACAGCAGAAGCACTAAAAAATACCACTATTAGTAATTACTGGGGAGCCCTGCTTCTAGGCAGACTTTTAAGCTCACTATATTTAGATAAAATTTCTAGCCGCTTAGCGATTCAGATTCACGCTGTTTTAGCCTGCATAGCCTTGTTTTTCGCTATTAGTAGTAATGATATAAATGTCGCCCTATGGGCATTACCAGCGGTGGCTTTTTCTATTTCGATTATGTTTCCTAGCATTTATGGTCTTACGACTAAGAGCTTTGCTCCTAAATACGCAGATGCTATATCTAGTATTCTCTGCACAGCGATTATCGGTGGAGCATTTATAGGTCCTCTAATCGCGAAGGTAGCTGAATTAGCTCAAGGTTCGCTTGAAGTACCTAATTGGAATGTAGGTTTTATCGTGGCTTTTGCTTGTTATGCTTATCTGTTTATAGTTTCGTTGTTGCCAAAACAAACAATCAAATCCATGTTAGACTTACGAATGTAAGTAATGGTTATCTTATCCTCTTATAGCCAAGATGAAAATTCCTCTGAGCCTGAACTTAGAGTTCCCCAAACGTGCTTAGACCCTAATTTAAATCAAGGCGATATCGCCTCAGAAGCCAGCCCTAGCCTAGAACAAGGAACTGCACGGGAATCCTTAAGACCAGATAACTTCGATGAATATATCGGTCAAGAAAAATTAAAATCAGCCCTGAAAATCTCTATGGATGCAGCTCGCAAGAGGCAGGATATCGCGAGTATGGGACACGTGATGCTTTACGGTCCTCCTGGTCTAGGAAAAACTAGCTGTGCATATCTAATAGCTAAAGAATTAGGCACTTCAATTAAAACCTTCTCTGCACCAGCTTTAGATAGACCTAAAGA
This sequence comes from Candidatus Melainabacteria bacterium, assembly GCA_005110385.1. Taxonomy (GTDB): domain Bacteria; phylum Cyanobacteriota; class Vampirovibrionia; order LMEP-6097; family LMEP-6097; genus LMEP-6097. The sequence goes on from DUDT01000021.1 coordinate 73,652, forward strand.
TATTATCGGTATACTCATGTCTTTAAATACTGGAGATGTACTTTTTATAGATGAAATTCACCGCTTAAATAAAGTTACGGAGGAGTTACTTTACCCTGCCTTAGAGGATTTCGAGGTGGATTTAAACTCAGGTAAAGATAGTTCTTCTCGCATTATGCGTCTTAAAATTAATAAATTTATTTTAGTCGGAGCGACTACTAAGCTAGGTTATATCAGCGCTCCACTTAGAGATAGATTTTTACATGTTCACCGTATGCAGTATTACACTCATGAAGAGCTCGCTGAGATTATTTCTAAAAACGCTAAAAAGCTTTTAGTGAATATAAATTCTCTTGGTCTTATGGAGATAGCCAGTAGAAGCAGAGGCACGCCAAGAATCGCGAACAGGCTATTAAGATTGGTCAGAGATTATGCTGATCATCTAGAAGCTGATTTAATTAATGAACAGATAGCACATAAAGCACTTGACCTCTATCAGATAGATAAATATGGTCTTGATAAAATGGATAAAAAAATTCTAGAAGTTTTAATACAACATTATAAAGGTGGACCTGCGGGCTTAGAAACCATAGCTGGCTTGATTGGTGAGGATAAAAATACCGTCGAAGATTATTATGAACCCTTTTTAATTCAGTCTGGTTTACTTTTAAGAACACAAAGGGGCAGAGTTGTAACCGAAAAAGGTTTAGAATATTGTAGGTGACCCGCAGATCCTATTTAACTGGCTTAATGGTAGGTATACTATCTTTCGTCAGTTTTACCTTAGTAGATCAGAACATTTTCGCAAGCCTTGAGCAAAGGCTTATATTAGGCCGTGTCGCTTTTAAGAAAATGCTATTACAGGATACCCTGTATAACTCAGATCTAGTCATTAACTTAGATATTCACACCATTACTTTTTTACTTTTTCTGATCGGCATATCTATTTTCTTACTTTTTTTAAAACCTTGGGCTAGATCTTTCGTTCTCTGCTTTATATTTTTAGGATTAATAGTCTTTAGCCAAGTAATATTTTTTATGTTTGATATAAACATTTACGTTATCAAACTGATACTTTCTTCGATATTAGTTTTCTTTTTTACCACTCTTCTCGACGTAGATTTAGATTATGTAAACTGGTTTCAAGCCTTTAATAAACTTCCTAAAAAAAATATAGGTATAGATCTTTATGATCACAAGAAACACGAACTTAGCGTAAATATGAATATCCCGGTAGATAATTCGCAGAAAGCACTTATAGAAAGAGAGCTTAAGGCTAAGTACTATTTAAAGATGGAAGATAAAATGGAAGGTTTATTGGTAGAATTTCAGGATAAAATCTTACAGAAATTAAGCGATATTCAAGGAAAACTAAACACGAATCTCGATGACTTAACTTTACACTCCGCTTCTAATCTGCTTTTCATGTGCCGTTCTGATTTTAATAGCACCTTAGATATTTTAGATAACTGGTTATTTCAGTTAGCGCCACTAAATTTCGAGAAAGAGAAAGGCTTTTTAGATAGTCTAGATTTATTAGTAGACAAACATAACTATCTCTCATCGGGTCGCATAAAGCTTAAGGTAGAAACTAAGATTAAATCACTAGACATGGAGTTCCTGTATAAAATTCAGATTTTTCGTTCATTAAATGAGCTTATACAGCTCATAGATGAAATTAATCACGATGTTGTAGAAAGACCTTTAAAAATTTTAATCCTTATCGAACAGAAGGAAAATCACTCACTAAGCATTTCTTTAAATTATCCTTTCCGTATGATAGACGTAGAGTCACATAGTTTTAAACTTAAAGAAGTTAAAAACCGTTTAGATACTATATCTGCAAGATTAGGTTTTGGTGAAAATGAGAAATTATCGAAGAATAAAAAAATAAATCAAGTAGAAATCCTTCTAGATAAAGAGAAATTTACCCTGAGCTATTAAAGCCGTATCTAATTCCTTTTTCTACGTTACTAGTCTTATTAAAAGACTGCTGCTAAGCCAAGTTTCAGTTTAATTTTAGGCTGCTTTCTCAATTCTTTATTTAATTTAGTTATCACAGTATAGTCTTTAAGAAACTTCTCTGCATACAGCACTAATGGCTGATCAATCTTTGGCTCCAAAAGAGTCAGCTCGACAATATGCCCTGAATTAGGGTCTAAGACTATATCATAATTTAGTTTCTGTTCAGTCACAGCAGGATTACCGCGAGCTTTTAACTTAACAGCCCAATCAGCATATAATTTACGGTAAATCTGGCTTAGTATAATCTTAGATTTCGGTTTTAACTTCTCTTGAAATAATGCAACATCGTATGGATAAGGCTTTAAAACCAACTGAGAAGCTTCCTTATCTATAGCATAATCAAATAATCCAAGAAAATCTCTGCCTAGTTTATTTTCACCAGTATGCAGATGAAAAATCTGATTATAAATATTAATGTCCACTGAATCTATATCCTTTAAAGATATGTGATGGAAATCTACATACGGCAATATAGTAAAAGTCCAAAGTTGCTTCCCTAGCTGAAAGTATCTAGATATCTTGGTCTGAGGTATACCTAACTTATCTAAGGTCTGTTGATTAATATAATTATTTTGACTATTCGCATCAATCTGAAAATCTAAATACTCCGCATTATCTTTTAGGCTTATCAAAGCATAAACTTGCCCATTAGATACTGGTATTCGAAGCTCTTCTTTAACAAGCTCTGGCTCTGACTCAGAAGCTGGTTTATAAAAAGCCACTGAGTCATAACCAGTAATATTAGTTTCATATAGATAATTACTTAAAAGTGGTACAGGTGAGCAAATCAGAATAGTAAAAATAGCTAAGCTCACTAATGATCCTATTAACAGCGAAATAAAACGAAAGATTTTAATTAAAAAAAACTGACGATTATAATTAGGATTCTCTACCACTAAAGTATTTGCACAGAGATCTTGCAGTGTAAGTCTTTCTGAATTAAATATCATCGCGATAGAACCTAAACCAAGAATCAAAACAGAAACATAGGAAAGAAAGGCTCTAACAAGTATCTGATACCAGTTCACAGCTTTATCATCATGTAAATTTCTAATCTCGAGACCTAGAACCCACTTACCGAAATCATTCCGTGTTTTTAAAAGTAATAGAGTATTCATGACTAAAACAAGAATTGCTGAGACAATAACACAGCTTGTTATTGAGACTATACCAATAAGCTGCTTAGCTAGATAAGCTAAGCCATTAGATAAAAGAAAAACCAAAACTCCAAAAACTAGGAAATTAAAATAAAAAGCGGTTAGGCGATCTTTAGCACTAGCGATGTTAGTGTACATTATAAGACCATTCTATACCAAATCAGCTTTGAAATTACTCGTTTGCAAGCAGCCCAATCTTGGGATTGTTTGTTAAATCTAATTTCTGCGTTAAAGTATTAATTTCCGCTAAAGATAAAGTTTCGCCTCTCAGCTTAGGATCTAGATTTAAAGATTTAATTTCGGCTTCTGTATATCCGGCAGCTTTTAAAGCATTAGAAAGCACTTTACGGCGATTTGCAAAAATAGCCTTGATAAACCTTCTTAACTGCTTAGGATTCTCTGTTTCGACTAAAGGTTTGTCCCTAAGCTTAATCTTGATAAAAGCAGAAGTAACTTTAGGAGCTGGCTGAAAACACTTCGGCTCAACTGTAAATAGATACTCAGTTTCAGCCCAATAACTCACAAAATGAGTTAAAGCAGAATACTGTTTAGTACCAAGATTCGCTATAAGCCTTTCAGCATACTCTTTCTGCACTAAAATATAAATTTCATCAAGCTGAGCCTGATTTTCGCTAGGAAAACCGATTTCACCGAGTAGATGCAGAATTATCTTAGTAGTAATCTGGTAAGGAATATTAGCGACTATCTTAATTTTCTTAGCATGAGGAATAAGCTCTGGGAGCTTAAACTGTAAAAAATCTTGATTGAAAAATTTAAAATTTTTATTTAATTTTGATAATAGATCCAAGTGAAAACAGGCTGAAGTGTCTAATTCAACAGCATAAACCTCTTTGGCTAATGGTATTAACCTTTCAGTCAAGAACCCAATACCGGCACCTATTTCTAAAATAACATCACTATCCTTATCTAAATTAGCAGCTTGAATGATTCGCTCATGAATAGATTCATCTATTAAAAAGCACTGTCCTAAAGACTTCTGTTTTCTATACCTACTAGCTCTCTCAGCTAAGCTTGAATAATCGCACGACTCTGCCATTATGCAAGTATTTTCTGTAATTCACCACTGGCTTCAAGTGCATGTAAATCATCACAACCACCAATCGATATACCACCGATAAAAATTTGTGGTACAGACTTGCGGTTTCCTTTAGTCCTTTGGGAAAGCTCTTCTCTAGCTACTTCATCACCATCTATGCGAATCTGTTTAAACTCTAATTCTTTCGCTCTCAGTAAAGCTAAAGCTTTCTGACAATAAGGGCAGTGATCCCATGTATAAATTACTATCTCTTTACTCTGTACTACCATAGGATTTAATCATAAAACATATAGAAGTCTTGTATTATTAAATCATGAGTATTGACCCTAAGTTTATCGGTAAAATCTATCCAGAGACTCATTATGAAATCGGTAGGGAAAAGGTTAAAGAATTTATCAGAGCGACTAAAGGTGAACAATTCCAGTACACGGAAGTACTGCCTCTTACGTTTCCAGTAGTTTATGCCTCTGCTTTACTTGAGGCGGTACTGTATGATCCAGATTTAAATCTAAACCTAAAAAAATTAGTACACGGTGATCAAGAATTTACATATCATCAAACAGCTAGAATTGGTGACGCTCTTACTAGTCGTGGTTTTATCGAAAATATTTTCACAAAAAAAATACATGATTTTCTAGTTTTCAAAGTAGAGTCTTATAATGAGCACCAAGAACTCGTTTGCACTCAAAAAATGACCTTCGTGGTTCGTGGCGGCAATGACAAAGATTTTTCGACCAGTGAAAAATTAGCTTTAAAACTCGCTGGTATAGCAGCTAGGCTTAACCCTATAGAAAAAATAATTCCAGCAGAAGAATCACAGCCAGTGTATTTCCAGACATCTGAAACAGAATACCAAATGAATGTCTTAATTGATAAATACATGCCACAAAGATATGCTGGAGCAAGTGGAGACTTTAATGCTATTCACCTAGACGATACGCTTGGAAAAAAATCTGGCTTAGGTGGTTATATTTTGCACGGCATGGCAACTATGGCTCTAGCAGCTAATCTTGGTGTACATTTCTTTGGACCAGCTGCTATTAAAAGCTTTAAAGCACGTTTTTCAAAACCAGTTAGTCCTGGAGATGGGCTAAGCTATTTTGCAAAATTAATACAAAATGACACAGAAAAAAAACTAGAAATAACATCTAAAGATGCTCTTGGTAACAATGTTTTAGAATTTAGTTATTTAGATTTCTGCTGAGTAGAAGCTTTTTTCTTAGCCTCATTGATTAAGAATTCATATTTTTCTTCTAAGTTAAAAACTTGCTCTAAGCTTTCATATTCTGCAAATAATATCAACATAAGTTTAACTACTCTACCAGCTAGATAGTAACCCTCAATTATAGATTTATCCTTAGCGATTTTAAGCATCTGAGCTACAATACCTTCGCCATCACGAATACGTTTTTTATTCATTAAATTAACAATAGATTCTAGAACCTTGAGCATGTCATACTGACCTGGATAGCTAAAATCTACAATATTTTTAAAAATATTATCAGCTTGAATATCTATAAAAACCGAACCCGACTCTTGCATCAAGGCAGTATCTTCAGAGGCTGCAACTAAAAAATAATCTTTATTTTGAGAAAAAACCTTTAATACCTGCTTTACTTTTTTAATATTCTTTCTATATTCATCATCATTTATGTCTTTTCCATATATATACTCAACACCTGTTAAATAAAGGAGAGTGCCCTCTGGCTCATATTTTAAACGATTCTCTAAAGCGGTCCCCATATCATTTTGATTATTCATAGCAATATCTTCAAAATTTACATGTTTAAAATCCATATTCCGTAGAATACAGAAAAGACGCAAAGCGTAGATCTTATCAAATCTATTTAAACCTCTTAGTAAGGCACTTTCATAGACATTTTGATTAATAGACGTCTCTTTTTTCTCAAATGGCGCTCTCCCTATTTTTTTTAGCAGACTATCAAAATAATCTTTTTGAAATATTGGTATTGGCAAATCATCTAAAAATAATCCCTCAGCCTTCATTAAATCTTTAGGGTCCAAATATTTAGGTGTTTTTTCTTCAACATATGATGACTCAGATTCAGTTAAAGTGTTTCTTTTACACAAAATTTTGATTAATTCTTGATCGCGCTCATCATCCATCTTATAAATAGCAAATAAATGTTCAAGATTAAAAATACTATTTAAGCCCATTAACAAATTACCAAAAGTGGCTACTATAATTTGCTTTAAATTATTTTTCTGCATTGCATTTTTATAAATGGCAAATATCTCAGGTCTGTTAATTAAAGATACTAAATCTTTAGTTAAACCTTTAAAAATTTGACACATAGTATCATCTAAGGTTTCACTATGGTCAATAATTGAAGGTAAAATTTTAAGTGCAGCCTGATTTATCTCTAAAGGTTCAAATTCACTTAAAACCTCAAAAGCTTCCCAACGAACCATTGAATCTTCCTTATGATCACAAATAATCTCTAATAAAATATCAATAATCATTTGGTTATAAATTTTCCCCTCATTAAAAAAATTATTAATCCTTTTTAACTGATCAATTAGAAATTTCTTCTTATCTAATGAACCAAGCTCATCAGAGTCTTTTAATTCCTCAACTTCCTTTTCTAAATACTCTAAAGCTAAACTAGGATATAAAGTTACGAAAGGCATGAAAGTAGATTTGTAAAACAAAAAACGATTTACTAAAGTACTATGTGTTGAGTCTTTAATTTTCTGAAGTAGATTGGGGAAGATAAATGATAAATTTTTTATGCCCTTGAAAATCGTTAAGTTAGTGATTATATCTGGAGTTAAAGACTCATCCCACTCTACGACATCACTATTTAAATGCTGTATTAATTTATTTAAAGCTAAACTTTGTATATCTGTTTCCTGTATCCTTAACCAAGCTAACCAAGCATCAAAAGATCTGTGACGAAATTGGTAACAGATTTTTTTTAAAAGTCTAAGTGTTTCTGGACTATATTTTTTTTTGATAACAACAGATTTTTCATATTTACTTGTTGAAAAATTTCGAAAAAAACCTGTAAATAACATTAAATAAATAAATATAAAAGCAATGACCACTACGATGGTTATTATTATATTTAGCGTATTATTATCCATCTAGAATACACCTATTTTCTGCATATCCTCTAAACTAACAAGTTTGCCGTAAATTAATAAGCAAATATGTAAGTAGGTTCTAATATAAACATCAAATTCTATAGAATAAATATCATATGAACTAATGAGCACTTCTGAATCTGAGACTGTTTCTTTCGCTCGATTCTCACCAAGGCCAAATAATAACTTTTCCCAGATTTTACCTTGCTTCTCAAGTGTGCAATAAGGAACATTCCTGATTGCTGGGAATAAATCTCTTGGCAAGTACGTTTTTAAATCCTCTTTAATAGCAGAATCATTAATCGACACCTCTTTAGGAATAGATCCTAAATAGTAAATATTTACTTCTGTGGCATAACTTCTTAGTTTCTCAAAAAGTATTTGATTTTTATCGTCCTTTGAAATATGAATATTTTCTAAAAAAATTAAGTTATGAGGGCTGCTTAAAAGCTCTGTTTGTAGCTCATTAAAAAATTCATTATCTTTTTCTTCAAGAAAATACTGATAATCTATAAAAATAAACTTCCATTTTTTTTCAGCAGCAATAGATCTACCAATATAAAGCTTCTCCCAGAAAGCATCTCCAGTAAGTAATATGCCTCCACCATGTACATCATCACCATTTTCATTCTGGATAATCTGTGGTGCTAAAGAATCGGCCACGATAGAACGAAACTCATCAAGGTCCCCTGGTAAACGGACTTTCTCGGTAATATTCTCAGCAAACAGGGGTTTTCTTGTAAATGGAAACGTTTCTCTTAAGTCGTAAGCACGTGTAACCATTAATTCTTGATAAGTAAGTGCATTTCTCTGAGCAAGAGCTTTCTGTACCAGCTTTTTTTCTTCAGCAGAATTCGCATAAGCATAAAACTTGTAAGTATTTTCTATATCTAGATTAATGAGATTCTCACCTAAAGTATTCCCAATAATTTCAAATGCAGTGAGTTTTAAATTGTTACTAGTACAAAGTTGTTCTATGGTAAAAAATTTTGCATCATTAAATAATTTAACGATTTTAGTTAAAACAAAAGCAAAAACCTTTAAGCAGTCTTTATTGAAACTCTCTACTTTTTTGTCTAACTCAATAAATTTATCCACACTTCTTAAGAATATTTCCTCTAATTGATCTGCTGATTTACGTCCTAAACTAGCAATAATAGCTTCTCTCTCTTTAAAACTTAATTCAGGATAAGCGATTACATGAACGACAATATTGGTAATATCTACATCAAATGTAAATAAACCAATAGCAGTACTAATGAGATGCATAACCTCTTTTTTATTACGGTCTACATTAATCTGCTGATCAATAATATCCCTAGCAACACTCTCATCATTTAAAATCAATCCTTTTATAGCAGGTATATAAGCTTCTGATAAAATCGGATAACTATCACACATTCGATGAGCTGTAATAATAAAATTCTTTAATAACGGTATAGATTCTGGGTATCTAAAGTATGAAATAGCTATTAAAACATCAATAGTCACTTTGCTCCAAGTACGTGGATGTTCTTTAAGGTGTTCTATTAACTTGGCAAAACCCCTGCTCTGAACTTCATTATTCTGCTTTTTAATCCATTCAACCCACTCACGAACATGATTATGATGATAATTAATGAATACTTTTGCTCGCTGTGAATCAGCATTATAAATTTTCTTTAAGAAATCTATCTTGATTTTTAGAGAATTTCTTAAGAAAGTATCTAAACTACGTAGAACCATTTAATGACCCCCTCCATGACTTTCAGCAGGCTTCGCAGCTGGAGCTGCTTCTTTAGCTTCACCCCCACCGTGGGAAGAAGATTTCTCTACTGAATATTTTTCATAATATTCCTGCCTACGTTTCTTTTGAGCTAGATCATCTAAATCTAAAGGCTTCTCAGATTTACCCCCACTTTTTTCTAAATATTTCTTAAAATCTTCTGGTTTAGTACCACTACGTTTAAGCTCAGCCTCTTTCTTTTTCTCAGCTTTAACTAAAGGGGTCACCGTCTCTAAATCTTTCTGCTGTTTTCTCATTTCAATTAAGACTTCTTCCTGTAATAGTGTTAGCGTTATTCTTCTATTCATTGAAGCACTAGGATCATCAGGGAATTTCGGCTGAGTATCAGCATAGCCTTCTACTCTAATAAATCGCTGTGGGCTAATCCCATCAAACTCTAATCGTTTTCGTACTATTTGAGCCCTGTCAGTAGAAAGATTCCAGTTATCATATGATCCTACTCCATAATTATTAGAATCTGTATGGCCAGCCACTAACATTGAACTAGCGTTATTTCTTAAAATAGCAGCTAAAGTATCCACAATTTTTTTTACGTAATCTGTTGGTGTGGCTGAGCCACTAGAAAATAGGGCATGGTTCTTAGTCTCCTGAATCTCTATTAATATTCCATTATCTACAGTATGAAAATTAACGTTCTCAAGCATTTCCTCGCCTAAGCTCATTTCCAGACTTTCTTTGAATTCGGATTGAATAATCTGCTTTACCCTTTCTTTATTCTCACCAGTTAATTTAAGTTTTTCAAATTGTAAGAAACTAGCACCGCCCACTAACTGACCTTCTTCACCTGGATTTTTAGCACCACCTAAAACAAATACATTTCCTTGCATTGGCCCTGTTTGAGTAGGTTGCTTGAAAGCTTCTGCTACAGCCGCTTTTGTACTTGGGTCTGAATTTACGAGCCATAATAAAAGAAACATACACATCATCGCCGTAACAAAATCTGCATAAGCTACTTTCCAAGCACCACCGTGGTGACCAGCATGTCCGCCTTTCTTGATAATCTTCTTTACTATTATTGGTTGTTCGTCTGATCCTGGTGGCATAAGGAAAGAATGTAGTTAAGAACTATCTTCTATTCTTATTCCTCATAACTAATAGATTTTCAATTAAATCTCGGCTAATCTTCCTGACCTAGTCTCAGTGTACAGGTAATTAAAATATCCTCTAAAGAGACCAAAAATAGATAAATCTCAAAAAAAACTCTAGGAATTAACAAAGTTACCGATAGAAATGAATGTAACAATCTTTAGGAGAAAGCAGGATGCAAATGTTAAATAAAAAACCAGTACAGACTAATAACCCAACTAATTTAACACCACAGCAAAAAAAATTTGTAAAGAATATGGTGGATAGTGCTTCCCCTGAACAGTTAATAGTGATCCTGTATAATGGCTGCCTACAATGGCTAGCAATGGCAAAAAAAGAATTGGAAAAAAACAAGGAAGAAAGAGTACCCAACTGGACTAACTTTAGTCATCAAATGAAAATGTCAGTTAGTATTATTGAGCATCTTCAAGATTCTTTAAATCATGATATTAATCAGCAATTCGCAGATCAATTATTTAATCTATACGAATTTTTAAAGTCTAATTTAATGAGATCTAATATAGAAAAAAACCAAGAAAAAATGGATTTCTGCATTAAAATCATTAGCGACCTAAAAAACGGATGGCAAGAAGGTATCAATAAGCTTAATGAAAAAGCTACCCAAGAATCTCAGGGTTGAACTGTTAAATAATTTTCGATCTGAGAAAACTTCTTAGCACCGACCCCTTTAATAGCTCTTATTTCGTTGATGCTTTCAAAACTGCCATGAATAAATCTGTATTCAATAATTTTCTTCGCTAATTTTGGACCGACACTAGGAAGATTATCGAGTTCTTGTTCATTTGCAGAATTAATATTGACTTTAAGTGAAAAGACTTTATTTGAGCTGATTTTCTTGACGAGGTATTTATTTACTTCGACTTTTCTACTAAGATAAATCGTTAGGCTTAATATAAAGACTGAAATAAAAATAGTCTTAGCGATTTTACTAGTATTAAAGCCATATTCAAAAAGTTGCCCATTAAAGAGATATTGGATAAATTTACTATTCGATAATTCCTTAATGAATAAAGTTCTGACACGTTTCCACATATTTAACTACCTGATAGCCATTGACGCTATCACTAGTAGGTTTCCTTTTATGTTCTATGCAATCAAGGAAATGTCTACATTCAAGCCTTAAAGGCTCATCATTAGAATAAACAGGCTTTTCTACAGTAAGGCTACCATCTTCTTGTCGGCTGTATATCTCTAATTTATTTTCTTTAAAAGTATCATTTAATACAGCCGTTTTCCTACTACCGTTAACAGTTAGCAAAGCTTGTTTTTGAGGATCTAACCAGCTGTTATGTATATGTCCACCAATATTATTAGGAAATAAAATATCTATATGAGCCACATCTATTGAGTCTCCTGAACTTGCCCACGTTCTTACATTTACTATCTTCTCTGGTTCAGTATTTAAAATGTAACACATCATTGAAAAATCATGGGGGGCTAAATCCCACATAACATTACTATGTTTTCTATGATTAGCTGTAAAGTTTCTACGATCAGAATTTACATATTGCACAGTGCCTAAATCCCCCGAGGCAATGATTTGCTTAAGTTTATTTACAGCCGGATGATACAAAAGAAGATGCCCCACCATTAATGTGAGATTTTTATTTTCAGCAATAGCATGTAATTCCTTAGCCTCAGTAACGTTCTGAGCGAGAGGCTTTTCTACATAAACATTATGACCAGCCTCTAGAGACTGTTTGGCAATCTCATAATGAGTATGGGCTGGAGTCGCAATAACGATACCATCAATCTCTTTATCATCAATTACATCTTTTAAAGATGAGGTGGTAAGTAAATTTGGGTATCTTTCCTTGGCTTTAGTTAAATTATCCTCTTCTAGGTCACAGACTATCTTTAAGACACCTAGTTCGTAAAAATTGCGAACTAAATTTTTCCCCCAACTGCCAGTACCTATTACCGCTATTTTCATCTATTGAATAGTCACCTTTATACTGTTACTAGAAAATTCTTCATCGCGAACTATATAAACATTGTAATCACCCTTAACCATGGCCGCATCTGTCCCTATAGTTAATTTATTTTTCTTTTTACCTTTCTCGGGTTTATCAAGACTATTAATCACTAATTCTACTTTATTTTTACCGTCAATACTCTCGGCATAAGCTTGCATAATAGTTTTATCAAAACCGCTTTGTTCTGCTTCTAGACTGATAGTTTCACCAGCTTTAACAGAAAGCTCGCCACTTGCACTAATAATTGGTGATTTATTTTGATAAGTCTGTATATGATAATTTAGCATCTCCTCTGCCTTAGTGGGTTTTATACTTAAAGTACCGTAGAGTTCTAAGCCAGTATCTTTCTGTTCTAAAATTCCCGTAAAATTAAAATTCTCATCGAGATTAGCATAAATATTATTATCCTTACTAAAGGAGATATTCCAGATCGTATTTCCATCAGAATTTTTATTTATAGAATCACTCTCCCAATTAAATTTATAACTCCTAGTATTTATTCTTAAAATACCGACTCCCTGTTTGTATGCAACATCCATAGGAAACAAATTAATTAATATATCTATCTTAGGACCCTTGTAAACTGATCTAACTCGCTTGGGTTTAATCGGTTCAGGCGTTACAGCTACTGTTGGAGCCTCTCCTTCGGGTGTACCTGAAACAACTGGGGCTGTAGTCGTCGCTAGGGTGCTAGGACTTGTGGTGGTGCTTGCTGAGGGGGGGGCTGCCGTCGGTGTAGATTTATTATCCGCAGGCTTATTAGGCTGCTCTGAAGCTTTATTCACAGCAGTAGCAGCTGGTGATGAAGCGATAGGTGACTGAAAGGCATCCTGAATAGGTTCCTCTGGAGTAACCTCTGTATTCTTAACTTCAGCACCTTCTTCTATTGGTATACCAATACCAATAAAAGCCCCTATAGGAATGGATTCCCTAAAATCTTTCTCTTTGGCATCGAATAAACTACAAGAAATAGACAAAGAGCTAACGATAAGCAGCAAAAGACTTAATAATAAACGCTGATAAATAGGACTTTCCTTCACTAAGGTTTAATTATATACTTGCTCTTAGTGGATATCCATACCAAAAATAAATCCATTTATGTTTCGGCACTGATTTTGTTTTGTGTCTTTTTAGCTCTTTTTATATTTTATAACAATGCATACGGCTTTCATCAGCCTTATCCTTCACTTTTTAATTCCAAGAAGGCTCAAAATAATCTTAAAAATTCCGAAAAAGTCATTGCAGGAAAAGATAAAAGTACGACTAATATCTTGCTGCTTGGTGTAGATGAAAATAAATCAGAAAATTCTTCGGTTTGGCAAGGACGAACGGATTTTATGATGATACTTTCCATTAATCCTGCATCAGAAAAACTAATAGCCTTAAGCATTCCAAGGGATACACAACTAGATAAAGAGATCTTTGGCTTCTCTAGAATCAACTCTGCTAATAGTTTTGGTGGTGTTAATGTAGCAAAAGATACTGTGGAGAAGCTTTTAGGATTAAAAATTGATAATTACCTCTTGGTTAACATAGAGGGTTTTAAAAAAATTATGAATCTTTTTGGCGACATGAAAGTTTATGTTCCTAAAAATATGAAATATGAGGATCATAAAGCTGGTCTTAGTATAGATTTCAAGCCGGGCTTAGAAAATATGAATTCTGAAAAGCTTATGGAGTTCTTGCGTTATCGTGATAGTGAAGATGGTGATATAGGTAGAATTAAAAGACAATTAATATTCTTTAGGGCTTTTATTCATAATCTTAAATTTAACGAAATACTAGTAAGATTGCCTTATCTATTAGACCAATCTAACAATTTCTTCCTAACTGATTTAAAAGAAGAGGAAACTGTTCAACTCACTAAATCTTTTATTAAAATTGCAGATAAGGGCTTTGAGAGTTTTATATTACCAGGGGATTTTGCAAAAGATGGATATTGGAGAATTGATTACCCCGATATGAACAGACTGTTAGAATATATCAAACAAACCAGTTAAATTCATGGCATTTAGACAACTAAAAATTTTCACTTGGTGGAAGGGTAATAACAGAGAAAGGTTCCTACTTTTTGGAATTATTGCTGTTATATGGTTACTAATTACCGCCTTAGAGGAATTCGTCCCACAAAAGTTTCTAGATTTGCTTCCTTGTAATGTTTCACTCGCATTGCTCGCATTATTACTGCTATGCATGCTCTTTCACTCTGTTTTTCTTTTTATAGCGCAATATCATAGGCGTAAAAAGCCGAGAGAGCTAGATACCCAGTACTTTCCATCAATAGATATTTTCATTTCAGCTCATAATGAGAAGAACGTTATTAAAGAGACTTTAGAGTTTATGATGGATTTAAATTATAACGATTACAAGGTCTATGCCATTAATGATCGTAGTAACGACTCCACTCTTGACTTAATGAATTCAGTTGCAGTAAAGTATCCTGAAAAATTAATTATCTTAGATAGACCTGCTGATGCAGTACCTGGAAAGGCAGCGGCTTTAAATGATGCATTAAAAATATCTAAGTCTGCGGTGATCTGTGTTTTTGATGCTGACGCTAGAGTCGAAAAAGATTTCTTGCGAAACATAGTTCCTTACTTAAATGATCCATTAGTTGGTGCAGTACAATCCCAAAAAGTTATATCGAACCCAGAGAAGAATTTCCTCGTAGAATGCCAATTCCATGAATATGCTATGGATACTTACTTACAGATGGGACGCGATAGCATCCGTGGTTCAGTAGAATTAAGAGGAAATGGTCAACTTATTAAAAGAGAAACTTTAGAACACGTAGGTGGCTGGAATGAAGATACTTTAACCGATGATTTAGACCTTTCTACTTGTTTGCATGTCAATGGCTGGGATATACGCTTTAGTCCTGAGAATAAAGTCTATGAAGAGGGTGTACCCACTATGACTGGTCTTATAAAACAAAGACGTAGATGGGCAGAGGGTAGTATGCGAAGATATCTAAACTATTTCTTGCAGTTACTAAAACCTGGTAATCTTACTCTAAATCAAATATTTGACACCTTCGTTTTCCTCTGCCAGTTTAGTATTCCTCTGTGGGTGAGTTTAGATATCATTTACGAATTTATTAGATACTTCTCTCATCGAGAGACTTATATCAGTTTCCTAATGCTGCTGAGCATATCTTTAAGTCTAATTATGTTTATGAATCAATTTCATGGATTAAGAATTTATAAACAATATTCGATAATTAAATCCATAGTTTACTCTCTAATTACAAATTTTTATTTCTTTGGCGTCTGGGTCACTATTATTATTATCACTTATAGAAAGATTCTATTTAGCCGTACAGTCGGCACTTGGGTAAGAACTGAGCATGGTGCTTGAAGGCACTGTTGCCAAACTCCAATTTCTGCGTTTTCGTTTCTCTACAGTTCGCTATAAATCAGTGTTTTAAAAACACTTCCCTCTTCATGTAAGGCTAATGCTTTCGGCAGATCAGTTAAATCAAACTGCTCGCTGATAAGGTTTTTCATGCTTATCTTATCACTAGATATCAACTCCAGAGCAGCTTTAATATATTCAGGGCTATGATGAAAAACTCCTATAAGCTTTATTTCATCATAATGTAAGCGAAAAGTGTCTACCTGAATCGATGTACCTTTAGTACAGCCACCGAAATAATTTACTAGACCACCTTTTCTCACTAAGCTTAAACAGAGCTGCCAAGCTTCAGGCTTGCCCACTGCTTCTATCACGACATCTGCACCATATGGAAGAAGATTGTTTATTTTCACTTTAATCTCCTCGTCAGATAAATTATTTATATCTACAAGAAAATCAGCTCCGTTATCCTTAGCTAAATCTAATTTATGTTGAGACCTTGCCACAGCGTAGATATCAGCTTTAGTAAAGAATTTAATTAATTTAATAAAAGTCTGCCCAATGGGACCTAAGCCATAGACTATAACCTTGTCATCATCTTTAATGTAAGACCTTTTAAATCCATGCAGGGCAACGGCAAGGGTCTGCGTTAGGCATAATTCCTCAAGCTTATCTAGTCTAGAAACCTTGTATAGATTATGTTTAACAATGTTTTTCGGAATTTTAATATATTCGGCGAAGGCACCATTTAAAAATTCTAAATTCTCACAAAGGGAATATTCTGCTTTCTTGCAAAAAAAACATTCATAGCAAGGCGCAGTGTTAGCAGCTACTACATAATCACCTTGCTGAAAACCCGTTACAGAAGAATCTACTGACTCAATAACACCTACAAACTCATAACCAAAAGAGGATGGGATATTTTTAATAATTTTAGGATGACCTCGCTGAAAGGTTTTTAAATCGGTACCACCTGTCCCAGCATATATAACTTTTACTAAAACTTCACCATCGAGTAAATCGGGAATAATCACATCCTCTAACCTAATATCTCGCGGACCATAGTAAAGATAACTTCTCATTGTGCAACTTTCCTTAAAATTATTCGTCTTTATAAACCTAGTCAAGAGATATAATTAATCTCAAGAAAGTTTAAATGCAGTTTCTAATAATAGCCTTTATTATGTTTTTTGGACTCTCTAGCCATGCGGTCACGAGAGAAGAAAGATTTGATTTATATTACAGCCAAGCTGTAAAAGCTGAAAAGAGCGGTGATTTTGATACCGCGATTCGTAAATTTGCTCAAGCCTATGAATTTGATAAAACAGATAGTTCTCTACTAAGTAAATTAGGTTTAATCTATTTAAATAAACCGACTAAATCTCAGGCAGAGGAGCAGGATAATGGCAGAAGAGCTGTTTCATATTTCAATAAAGCCTTAGAGTTCTCTCCTAGTGATGCGATGATAAATCTTCTGCTCGCTCAAGCTTACACCAAGCTTAATGAAACTGAGAAAGCTTACACTTATTTTAAGAGAGCATCGACTATAGAACCTGATAACGTTCTCCTAACCTTTGATTTAGCTCTTTATCATTTTGAACAGAAAAATTTCAAAGAGGCAATAGAACTATTTAATCGTATTATCATGGCTTACCCCGATCATTTAAGAGCTAGAAGCTACTTAGCAGCTTCACTTCAGTCGACCGATAATTATTTAGCAGCCATTGAGCAGTATAACTATGTTCTTAAATATGAACAGAATGATTATGCTGTTCACAAGAACGTTGCAGACTCTTGGCTTGCTTTAAGCCAGTACGAGAATGCCCGTGAGAGTTATAAGAAAGCAGCCCAGATAGATGGAAATGTACCTAATATATATGCTGATCTAGCTTTTATAGAATCTAAATTCGGTAACTATAATGAAGCTGTTAAAAATTACCAAAACGCCATAAAGCTTAAGAATGAAGACGTTTGGCATAAAGCTTTAGCTAAAGTATTTTATTTAAATAATGAAAAGCAAAAAGCCATAGATGCTTATTTGTATGTCGAAGATTATAATATGGCAGCCTATATACAACAACAAGAAGGTAAATATGATGAGGCTATTATTAACTACAATAAAGCTCTAGAAAAGAATCCTGATGATTCTAAAACTTTATATAACATTGCAAGACTGTACTATGAAAAGAAAAACTACCCACTTGTGACCACTCATTTACAGAAATTATTACAAATAAAACCTGACGATGTCGAGTCACTGTTTTTGCTTGCTAGCTCAGAACAACAATTAGAAAAATATGATGCTGCAATATCGCACTACAAGGAAATACTAGGCATTCCACAAAAACTAGACCCGCAATTAAAAAATGATATTCACTATAATCTTGCAATTGCACAAAAACAGAAAGGCGACTTAAAATCATCAGAAGCCAATCTGGAAATAGTTCTTGCAGATAAAGAAAATTTAGCTAAATTTAAAAAAATAGATGATCTTTACAAAAATCTGCTCACAGTAAAACTAGATCAAGATAAAGTTAAAGAGGCTCAAGGGATAGTCGAAATCGCTCTAAAAGAAAAGCCAGCAGATTTAAATCTCAGACAGACTTATGCTGACTTATTAATCTCGCAGGGTAAAACACAAGATGCGATAGAACAGCTTAGATTAGCGATAGCATTCGATAATACTCAGAAATCTAGGCTAAAATTAGCTAAATTACTGAAAGATACCCAAAACCATTTCGATGCTTTAACTGAATACCAGACAGCTGTTACTAAAGAGCCTCGTAATTTAGAGGCGATACTCGGTACGGCTAATACTTTTAAAGCTCTGTCTTTAGATAAAGAAGCTGAAAACTACTACGCTAGAGCCTTAGAGTATTACCCGACAGATTATTTAGCGAATTATAATTTTGGTCTTCTTTTACAATCACAGAAAAAACATAAGGAAGCCCTGACTTATTATGAAAAAGTTTTAGAACTTAATCCTAAATTTCTTGAAAATTACTATGTATTAGGTCTCTGCTATTGGAATCTCCAGAAAAAGGATAAAGCCATGCAGCTCTGGAATGAGTTTTTAGCTCAATCTGAGGACGAAGAGACTAAAGAAAATATACAGAAGTTAATACAGTCGCAGGCTGGCTTGCCTTCTAAGACTATAGATTCTAAATTTGGTTTAGAACGAGATGAGAAGTATAAAATTCAGATTATAGATCCTAACAGTGAAGTTCCTTATTATGATTTACTATCTTGATCAAGTTAGTAGTAGCTTGATTAAATAATTTTCATCGCTTTTGCGCGCAGTCCTGTGCTATTATCTTAACCCTTGTGGGAACTCAAAGCACTCTTCAAAAAATGCGGTCTCTTAATGAGGCTCAAAACGTTCTTAAAACACTAAAATCTCTTCAGAAGCTAAGAGTTGAGAAGGATGCCACTGTTATAGAGCAGTACTCTGATACTGAACAAGAATTTGATCGGAATTTAAAAGAAGAGCTTCATTCGCAGGAAATGAAGACTTGGATCCGAATACCCCCCCAAAGGCTACATCATCAGGGTGAGAGTGTTAATCAAATTATTAAACTACATGATGATTTATTAACAAATATCGTACAACTAAAACATGATGCAGGAAGCAAACCACAAGGCAAACCACAAGGCAAGCTACTAAAACAATATCTAAATCACTTCGAGAGCGTGAAACAGCTTGGATCCTGGTTTCTTTATTTTGACAGTTTAATTACAGCCGGAATTAGTAAAGAAGATCTAAAAATTGAACTCAAGAAAAGAGTTCCTCATGAAGGTTATCAATCTGAAGGTGTGTTACTAAACGATAGAGACCCTCAACTCTGGAAGAAAATCTTAAACGGTCTTACAAGCACAGAAATAATTGATTTATTTCAAGATAAGCCGACAAATGCATTACTTGTTCCGATACAGGAGCGCTACTTTGGAATCATCCCCCAGCTATTGGGCAGACTAGGTGATCTCTACAATCCTAAAACCCATGCCAAATGCATTATTGATTTAATGACAAAGATACATGAGGGCACCAATAGACAGGTTTTTAAACCATTACTAGAAGATTATGTAAGAACTGCAATAGATGTGAACTTAAGAACTTCTCTGGAAAACAACTCGCTTGCAGATTTGATCAGCGAGCCTCAAAAATTCATCAATCAAAAAGAAACCTTTAAGAAGCTTTATGCTTTCGAGCAACTGATACAGAGTGATCTGCCAGATCTTAGGGACTATGATTTTGTAAATGATTTTGATGATAAATTCAATAGAAAATTAGCTTCTCTTAGAACTAGATTACTTGAATCCGAAGCTAAAACAGATACAGATCATCTCAAAACCCTTAAAAAATTCTACCAAAACTATGAACTTTCTCCAGACATAATAAGTTTGATGCAAGAACCTTTGAAAACTTTTGAGAGAATGGACTTATTAAATAATTTAAAAAACAGGCTAGATTCGCAGGACTCGTCTCTAAAGGAAGCCTCTCTTAGCTTCGCCCAAGAGCTTCTCAAATATAAACCTACTTCCTTCTCTGTAGTTGGCAACAAAAGACCACTTGAAGACTTCATTTACAACGCAGAACCAGAAATTCTTGGAACCAGCCTTAAAACTGGTCAAATTAAAAGTCTCTTCACTATGGATGACCACTCTTATAGAGTGAAAAAAAACCTTGCAAACGAATATCATCGACTAATTGAAATTTTAGAATATAAAGGAGATCTTGATAAATTAGAAACGACTACAACCTATAATTTCCTCGATGAAAGTAGAATTCAAAAACAAAAAGAAAAGATTCTAGAATTGCTTCGAAGCCGCGAAAATCCAGAAGACAGCACCACGCTAAAAGTCTTCAGACAAATCATGAAAGCTAAGATTCTCACTCCTGAAGAGATAATTGAAAAATACTTGAAGTATCCTAGGCTTAAAGAAGTCATTAAAGTTTTAGATCAATTTCTAAAAGATTTAAAAGGTTTTGATACAAACTCCAGTGAATCTCAGGAATTAATATCTGAATTTATTCAGAGAGTTAAAACTTATGGAGCTAAACCTGATGGCCAGCAGATTATGACAGGTAACCAAAAAAACGCTGCGTCGAGGTTTTTGCAGAGTAATTCACGAGTTGCATTCGAAAATCTCATCGACCAGTTAAACACAGGTTCACCACCTTATTCTAATCTTTTTCAGAAAACTCAGTATGTTTTAAGTATGTTAAACATTGCGAAAAAGACATTAGAAAAGACTTCTAATATTGGTTTAGATTTTGATCCCAAAGGCAAGACACAAACAAGAATAGATACGATAGTAACTCAGATCAGTAAAGATACTTCTTCTTTCTCACAAGAAAGAGACCCTAGGAAGATACCAGAGGAATTTACGCAATATTTAGAGTCAATTAAATCAGAAATGCTCACAATATTGGAAGAATATAATGAGAGTATAAATCGATATAATGCTAATCCTCAAAACAGGCAACAAGACCTTATGGTCTTCCCTGAGGAGCGAGAGAGCCTCTCTGAAGCAGCAAGAAATGCTGCCATCGAAGTTGCAGACAATGCACTTAATGATTCTGCTGCTTTTTGGAATCTTGCTCAAGCTGCCAGAACTTACCGAGCAAATCCTGTAACTGCTGCTAATACAGATCCTAATACTCCAACCGACTTCCGCTCAAGACTAGAATCAATAATCCAACAGCAGGAAGAAAGCCTACTTCTTGAAATGTTTAAATGGTGCGCTCGTGATATACAAATCTTTAATACCTCTAGCCCGAATCAATACCCTGGACCAGGCTTTGTCGTTAAAGGTATTAATATACCTAGAGCTCTAGGTATTGAAAATGAAAATCCTAAGGAATATATTAGATCTTTAGAACGCGATATTCTCCCTGATTCCACTAACGACCGAACCGTCGGTAAATATTCTGGGGTCTTCTCCAATATGGAAAAATCTGAACTCTACTTCACTAGAGGCTTTATAGCCATCGTCCCACCTGGATATGAACCTAACAAGGATACGGTATCAACATTTCATATACCTACAGATGAATACCCTCAACCTGGGACAGGAACATCTCGCTCCACGCGAAGCAACAGACCCAGCTCCGACTCACTTACTCAAGAACAAATTGATGAAAAGATTATAAATAGACACCGAGAACACTACTCCTACATAGTCTTTAATGATCATTTTGGTAGAAAAGATGGTGAAAATAAAATCAAGGAAAGAGCCTATCTAGTTCCCACTACTGTACTTAAAGAATTGACTGACCCTTATCTCAGAAAAGATGATTCTAATCCTGATAGCATTAATGACGCTAGCGTTGATAGCAAGTCAGCAGATTTTTCTACAGCTAAAATTACTCTCAGCGACTTTAGAAGCCTGGCTGAAAAAAAAGGTTTTAATATTTTAAATCTTACAGCCCCTACTAACTACGGCAGCTTAGCTAACGCATTCCCTGTTAGAAAACCACCCTATCACAGTTGGGAAAAATATAGACAGGATGAAACTAAAGATGAAGACGCTGGTCATGTTCACAATACTCATATACTTGGTGGCTATGTCAGAAATCCTTTCTATTTAATGGAGCATTTCTGGTCTTTACAAGAAGCTGAACAAATCGTAGATAACGTAGCAACAGGGACTCAAGCAATTTTCGATGTTTTTAAAATAATGAGATCTTACTATACAAGAGGCATATCTAAACATGACCCTTGCATCATGCTCAATGAAGCCCAAAAAATTCATAATAGTCTAAAAGTAAATGGAGTGACTGATCAAAACCAATACCCTCTACTCTGTGTCTCTGACCTGCATTCTCGCTTCGACCTATCTCAGCTGCCAGAACTTAATCTCTATTTAGATACCTTTGACATGACTATATATGACAAACGTAAATTAGACGTGAATGATAATAAAGAATCAGCATATTCACTCACACCAAAATTAAGTACTAGAGACCAGGAAATCTTTAAAGACCTTTTTATTGAACCTAATAACTATCCACACCAACATCTACTTTTCTATCCTAGACCACTCTTTGAGAAATATAATAGTGCAGCGCTACCAAAATTTGACGATGGTAGTTACTTAAGGCTTCTTGATAAATACAAAGAACTAGGATTGATTGATTAAACGATTCTAATTTTTCATGGTTATTAAATAAGCTAAGATAATATTCATGCTTGTAAATGCCTCATCATTAACCCATGTTGGAACTACACTTTTTCGGGAAACAACTCAGGGCTTTCCTATACGTTTATCTCCAGCAGGTCGCTCACTAGCTAGCTCTTTAGCAGCAGCACCTACCGAGGCTCCGACTAGAGAACCCGTTACTACCCCTGCTCCAGACCCTACAGCGGTACCCACCCCACTACCACAAAGAATGCCAGCACCTAGACCTAGACCCAGCCCCTCAGTACCTGATCATTGCGCACCAGATTAAAAAAATAATTTTAAACACTCCCTTAAAGAATCCGAAGCTTTATAATTAGTCTTCGCAATGCAAGCTAACTTAAGTACAGATGAAAAAATCCAAAAAACCTTAAACGGCATAGTAGATTTTAAGCCTGGCGGAACTAAAGAATTAGAAAAATTACTGAAAGATGCTGCTAAAGAGGGAAAGCAGCTTAGAGTTAAGCTTGGTATAGATCCTACTAGTACAGATTTACATTTAGGTCATATGGTCTGTATGCAGAAGCTTAAACAGTTTCAGGAACTCGGTCACCAAGCGGTTTTAATTATAGGTGGCTTTACCGCTCAGGTAGGCGACCCATCTGGTAGAAACTCAGCTAGACCACCTCTCACGGCTGAAGATGTAGCTAAAAACGCGCAGACTTATCTAGATCAGGTTTCTAAAGTTTTAGATTTAAATAAAGTAGAAATCGTAAATAATACTGACTGGTTTAATAAGTTTTCTTTAAACGATATGCTGAAGCTTGCAGGGAAAGTTACTATTAATCAGATGCTCGCTAAAGAAGCTTTCGGTAAGAGGCTCGATGAAGGAAATCCGCTATTCGCTCATGAGATTTTTTATCCACTTTTGCAGGGCTTCGACAGCGTCGAAGTAAGGGCAGATATAGAACTAGGTGGTACTGACCAAACCTTTAATTTAATGGTCGGTAGAGACTTACAGAAAGCTTATGATCAGCCTCAGCAGCATATTTTAACTATGCCGCTATTAATCGGACTAGACGGGCAGAAAAAAATGTCTAAGACTAGTCTTAACTACATCGCCTTAAATGATAGTCCAGAAGACATGTTCGGTAAGACTATGAGTATCAGCGATGAAATGATTTTAGATTACTACACTCTCTGCGTATCAGCGTCAGCAGAGCTTTTAAAAGAAGTGGCAGATAAACTTAGTCAGCGAGAAGAATTTAACCCTAGAGATATTAAAGTAGAGTTAGCGATGAGAATAGTAGAAACTTATTATTCTAAAGACGAGGCAGCGAGAGCTAAAGAACATTTCGAGAATTTGTTTAAAAAGAAATTAGTTCCAGACGATATTCCAGAGTGTAATTTATTTGAGCTTAAAGACTATGATCTAGATACAGGCATTCCATTAGTCGATTTAATGGTTCTTAAAGAACTCGCTGAGACTAAGGGTGAAGCGAAGCGTCTTATACAGGGTGGTGGCGTTAAACTTAATGGCGAGAAGATTTCAGATGTTTTTTTGAAACTGACTTTAGAATATCTGAAATCCATCAGTGATTCGACTGAAAATCAGGATAATACAGCAGCTATTTTACAAGTCGGCAAGAAAAAATTCTGTAAACTAGTAACTCACACCACAATAAAAGCATAGTAAAAGATTCATAGTGGCTAACCTTATAAATTTTCTTGATAATAACCTACCCTTTATCTCAGAGATTCTACTTGCTGATATTAGATTATTTATTAAGAATATTCACGCAGAAGAATTAGAGATATTCGTTCATAATTACTATCACTCTAAACAAGATTCCTTTTATCTCGACTCCTCTGCAAAAACCATGGATAAAGGCAGGCACTTTCAGATTTACAAAGATGCCTTTATACAGAAAGCTTTTCAGCTTGGTAAGCCTTTAGTTGGGCAGTATGGACTAGTAGTCGAAAATAGAAGAATACAGGAGTTCGCCTATCCTATCCTAGATTCAGATTGTGGTGGAAGCACTGACGAAACCATCGCAGTGATAGCAATCCAGAGAGATATATATTTAACTCGCTTAATACTCGGTAGGCACTGGGATTTTATCGCAGATATTTTAATTAAATCACTTAAAAGTAAATTACTTACTGACACTAATTTTCCAGCTATTAGCCTAGGGGAAGGGGTAATTATTTTAAAAGAAGATAGAAAAATATTTTTCCCTAACCCTATCTCAGTAAGCTTACTTTCAGAGATAGCAGAACATACTAATCAACTGCTTGGCCGTTCCTTAGATGATCTACTCCATAATTACTCCAAAAAATATAAAGGTAAACAGACCGCTAACTCCATAGAAGCCATAGAGGAGATAAGCCTTAGGCGTAGGTCTCTAAGATTACGCTATGTGCCGCTTACGGAGGGCTTTTCAGCCGTCATCCTAAAAGATATTTCCGAATTGAAAATTAAGGAGACTTTACTAAAAGAAATACATCACCGCGTGAAAAATAATTTACAGACAGTCGCTTCCCTTCTTAGAATGCAGCAACGCAGAAATCCTGAGCTTAAAGACTGCTTTAATGAAGCGATTAACCGTACTAATAGCATTAGCATAGTACATGAATCCCTCTCTCACAGTGATGATATAGAGAACATTGATTTCGGTTATCTTTCACAGCAGATCATTAAAAATCTTTTAGCTTCCTTCGGTTTAGAAAACTTATCAATAAACTTTTACTGTCCGCAAAAAATCCTCATACAGAGTGACGAAGCGACGAAACTTGCTTTAATTTTAAATGAATTATTATCTAACTCTTTGGAGCACGCTGGGGAAAAGCTAAGTCAGATAGACATTAGCTTAAATTACTTGGAATATGATGCAGATACACTCCTACTCTCTATTGCTGATAATGGAGTAGGCTTTCCAGAAGATTTTAATTTTAATAAGACGACTGGACTTGGCTGGGAAATCATTAAAAATCTTGCAGAGGAGTGTCTTGAAGCGAAAATTAATATAGATAAATCTCATTCTGGGGCGAAAGTGGAGATGCTAATTCCCCTGAAAAAACTTCTAAACCTTAATGTCGAGTGAAAATATCTCGATATAGCCTTATAATATTAAGTACGGTTGTTTTTAAAATATGAGTAACTCAGATGAACATTTGATTAAAGTTTTTATTGTTGATGATGAACCATTGATCAGAATGGACTTACGAGAGATGCTACATGAATCCTTAGTCTATAAAGTCGTAGGTGAGGCCAAAGACGGTAGCGAGGCTTTAGAACTTATTAAGCAAGCAGAGCCAGACATAATTTTCATGGATGTTCGTATGCCTAAACAGGACGGTATTACCACAGCTAAGCAGATTCAAGAAAATTTTGTGAGTATTATTCCTGTAATTATGCTCACAGCTTACAGCCAACAAGACCTAATTGAGCAAGCTAGTGCCGCAGGTGTCTTTGCTTATCTAACGAAGCCTCTCAGAAAACCCGATTTAATACCAGCTATCGAAATATCTTTAGCAAGGGCTGTAGAGATGCGAGAGCTGCGTCAAGAAGTAGATACTCTTAAAGATAAAATCGAAACTAGAAAATTAGTAGAGAAAGCTAAAGGTATCTTGATGACTAGATTTGATATCCCAGAACAAGTAGCTTACAGAAAACTTCAGAAAGAGGCTATGGATAAACGCATGAGTCTTAAAGAAATGGCTCAGATTTTACTTGAAACTTTAGCGACTAGTTAGATTAAAAATCACTCCGAAGTGCCATATAATTTTGGAGTTAGATTCCGAAATTATATGGTAAATTAACTTTATGGATTATAGAAAAAGATTTATTGAATCTGAGATAGATGATCTTTTCGAGATATTCCCAATCGTTTCATTAACTGGTCCTCGCCAATCTGGTAAGTCGACTCTTATTAAGCATTACATCAGTAAAAAAAAAGTACCATGGGCTTATATTTCCTTAGATGATAGAGAAATACTTTTAAGAATAAAGGAAGATCCCACCCTTTTCGCTCACTCAATAAATTCAAATATCGCTATAGACGAAGCACAAAAAGCGCCAGAGTTATTTCATGCTTTAAAGCAGGTGGTGGACGCAGGATTAAAACATAAAATTATTCTTTCTGGTTCGGCTAATTTTTTATTACTAAAATCCATTACTGAATCTCTTGCTGGCAGGGTTGGTCTTTTAGAGCTTCAAGCTTTTTCAATCGCTGAAGCTTATGAATATAAATCAAATTCATTAATACATAAAATCATTAAGCACGACTCAGTAAAAGATCTCTATGAAACACTTATGAATAGGGCATTAGAGAAAATTTCTGATAAAAAATTAATGAATTTCATTCTCTATGGCGGTTTTCCTAAACTTATTGAATTAAAGCCTGCACAGAAACTAAAGTGGTTTGATCGCTATATTAGTACTTACATCGAAAGAGATTTACGTGATCTATCACAGATTGGGAATTTAGATAATTTTCAGAAAGTTTATAAATTATTTGCCTATCAAACAGCTCAAATTCTTAACCTCAGCAATATTGCAAGTGACACTGGAATAGATTCTAAAACAGTAAAGCACTATCTATCAATATTAGAATCATCATATCAGTGTAAAACTCTGCCAGCCTATTTTTCAAAGCAACGTAAACAATTAATTAAAAGTCCTAAAATCTTTTACACTGATACGGGATTAGTAAACTTTCACCAAAGAAACGTTGATCTGGATTCAATGTTAAATAGAGGTGGCTGGGGCCATATACTTGAAACCTTTGTCTATAGTGAATTACATAAAGAGGCTAAAGATATGAGTCCTAAAGTGGATTTATATTTCTGGCGAACGAACAATGGTGCTGAAGTAGATTTTGTTTTAAGTTATGGTGAAAAACTTTATCCTATAGAAGTAAAAGGAGCTGCAATAGTAAACAGGTATGAGCTCAAAGGTTTAGAAAGCTTTATGGATGCTGAAGGAACTAAAGTACCCTTTGGAATAGTTTTCTATCGTGGTGATAGAATTAGCTTTTTTAAAGAAAATATTTTAGGTATTCCTTTAGGGTATTTAAACTAAAAAGCCTTAACCTCTTTACCTGACAGTCCGTGATGAAAAACGAGGTTTTTCATCACTTAAATTTCCAGCTCAATAAAATAACGAGGTCTATCCTTAACTTCCTGATAAAGCTTGCCGATATATTCACCGAGTATGCCGAAACACAGTAGCTGAACACCACCTATAAAATAAATAGAAATTATAATAGAAGCCCAGCCTGGGACCACCTCACCGAAAAGCTTAGAGTATAAGGCCCAGAGACCGATTCCCACTGAGGCAAGAATAGAAAGAAAGCCTAAACCACTTATAAGGCGTAAAGGCATTACAGAAAAAGAAGTTATACCATTCCAAGCAAAGGAAAGCATTTTATTTAATGGATATTTCGATTCACCAGCAAAGCGTTTCGATCTATCATAATGGACTATCGAATGCTTAAAACCGATCAAAGGAATTACTCCTCTTAAAAACATATTTATCTCACGAAATTCTTTTAAAGCCTGAATCGCTCTTCTACTCATCAGTCTATAATCTGCATGATTATAGATGGTTTTAGTTCCCAGAAAGTTCATTAAACCATAAAATAACTGTGCTGTAGTTCTTTTAAAGAATGAGTCTGAGTCTCTCTGTTTTCGTGCCGCATAAACGATCTGGTCGCCCTGCAAATAGTTATCTAACATTTCACGAATAACATTAATATCATCTTGTAAATCAGCATCGATGCTGATTACGGCATCAGCATCGACACTAAATAAACCAGCTAGTAAAGCGTTCTGGTGACCGCAGTTATTTGAAAGCTTAATACCTTTAATATGCTGCGTTTCTTTACTTAAATCTTGAATCTGAGACCAAGTTTTATCGGCACTGCCATCATCAACAAAACAAATAAAACTAGAATCTGATATTTTAGCTGCTGTAATTAATTCTTTTAATAAATCTAAAAGACGAGAAGCTGTCTCTGTCAGAACTTCTTCTTCGTTATAACAAGGTACTACTATCGCTATTTTGGTCACAATGATAACTCATAAAAAACCTCTGTATATTATGCAGCGGTCTCTATGAGTATAATAGACTATCGAGACAGGGAGACAAAAAATTCTCAGATTATTATTTATCTTTCAAACTTTAATTGCTGCCATTTCATGGCTAGCTTGGTTTATAGCAGCTCAAGATAGTAAACTCGGCTATTTCGTCCAAAAAAGTTTTTTCTTGCCCGTTCCGCTAGAGCAAGTTACCAACCAAGTAGTTAATAGTTTTAGCCTCGCAGAATTTCCCTCTTGGTTAATCTGCTTGAATGACCTGCACGTACCTTCTGGCTATCAAGTCTTGAACCATTTATCCATGCTGGTTTTCGTAATAATTTATGGCTTTATTTTCTTTAAGACTGTATTTCCTGATTTTAATTTTCTTCGAATCACATCCTTTACAGAAAAACAAACCCCGTCTCAGAATGATCTTTTTTGGTTAATCGGCATAGCTTTTATTTCTACGCTTATGTTACCAGCTAATTCTTCTGATATATTTGGCTATATCTCTTTTGGTGAGCAGATAGTTCACTATGATCAGAACCCCTATAGTGAAATTTTAGCGAATATAGAAAACTGTCGTTTAGATCCACTATTGGGAAATATGCGCTGGGAGTATAATCCATCACCATATGGCCCTATTTTTACTTTAATTTGTAAATTTTTTGTTAACCTATCTTGGAATAATCTATGGCTTAGCTTTTTTATTTTTAAGATATTTAATTTTATCTGTTATTTATTACTTATTTATATTTTTCATCATACCTTGAAATACTTTCCCACAGTACACTGCGGTCATTCGTCCTCCTCAGTCTTGAACTTGCACATTCAGCAACAGTGCCCAGCGGGAACCTCTGATTCTGCTCAAAAAATAATGATCTGGAACACAGATAGAGTGTGGTATCTCGTAGCTTTAAATCCACTATTAATAATTCAAGGTCTCTGGAATGGTCATAATGACCTGCTTTTAGCCATATTAGCCTTCGCCCCAGTATTTTTCACGGTAAAAGCTTTATCATCAGAGGAAAACGCAGAAACTGTAGATGGCAAGCAGCCCCATGTTCTATTTAAATTTCTTAAACCTAAATACCTTAGTTTTAATTTAGCTATCTGCCTGCTAATCCTTTCTGTTTTAATAAAATATATAACGATTATTTTAATACCCTTACTGTTACTGTGGATTTGGAAAAGAGAACGCTACATACCTTATTACGGCTTAATTACAGGGATTTTCTGCTTCTATTTTTCTTCTCAGTATTTTAATTTATTTAACATCGATTATACAGAAATCTCTAATAATGCAACTCTCTTTCATAAATCACTTTTTGATGTGATTAACACAGTATTTAAATTAATCACTAAGGCAGATCTACCTAAGTCTGCTGTTTTAATCTCACTTGCAGCCTATGCCTTATTTTATGCTTATATATTTTTTAAACTCTTTTTCTCTAAGACAGGTAAGAAGCAGGATCATGAGGACGATGAAAACGCAAAAATAGGAGTTTCCGAGCAGTCCCTTGATATAAGCTTTCTTAAAAGCCTAAGCTTAGTTTATGCTGTTTTACTTTTAATAATTAGTCCTAAGTTTCATTCTTGGTATTTAATTTCCCTTTTACCTTTCGCAGCGATATCTCATCCTCGCTGGTGCTTTGCTTTAAGCCTCGGGCATTTACTGTCCATAACTTTTATAGATCAGGCTCATATTTTAAATTATCTACTGATGACGGTGCTGCCGGTGGCGCAGACATATTTTTACGATTCTTACCTACGCAGAAACTATTTCTAAATCAGGAATATTTTTAATTTTTTCAGCTAAGAGCTTAGCCATTTTATTAGCTTGCTTAGCGTTCTCTAGGTAAAGATTATTAGATAAGAGTTCTAGAAACTGGGCTGAAATGAAACGCATTTTAGAAGCGAGCTGCATTCCTTGCTTTCTTCTGTATTTAAAACCCTTTGCTAGACTAGCATCCTTAAAGATAATCGCTTCACCTAGTAACATGCCATTTTTAGTACCACCAAAAGATAGTAAATCTACGCCCAGATCGAAACTTATTTCTTTCAAGCTAAGACCCAAGCTAGCAGCCACATTTGATAATCTTGCACCATCTAGATGTAACAGCATGGCATGTTCATGAGCTAAATCGGCTAAAGCCTTGATCTCATCAGGTTTATAAACAGTTCCTAATTCTGTAGAATTAGCGATAGAAATAACTTTAGGCTGGGAATTATGCTGATTATCGAAGCCTATTAAATGTGGCTTAATAAGTGCTGCTGTGAGCTTACCATCTGTGGTTTTAATAGTAGTAAGTTTAGCTCCAGTAAAGAACTCTGGTGCGCCACACTCATCTACATAAAGATGAGAAGTATCTGCACAGATTATAGAATGATAAGACTCTGTAACTGAGGCGAGTCCAAGAACATTAGCAGCAGTACCATTAAACACGAAGAAAATTTCTCTATCAGAGCCGAAATGCTCTTTAAATTTAGTTATAGCTGTTTTAGTAAGCTCATCAGCACCATAAGCTGAAGCATGAGCTAAATTAGCTTTTACGATAGCATCTAAAATTTTTGGGTGAATCCCTGAATAATTATCGCTAGCGAAGGATTTTAGATTCATTGATTTAGCCTTTACCTAAGACTATTGTAAACTAGGAAGTCTTAGTGGGCTTACTTGAGAATTTCTTTAGATGATAGAAGAGTTAAAAAATTTAAGCGGTGAAATTCTTCAAACTTCAATATTTCTGTAACGGGTAATATTATTCCCGTTGCGGAAATATTATTACCAGAGAACACTGTATAACTGCGTTTTCGTTGTCCTCATTTATGTTTGGTACATTTTTAGTAATTAAGTTTTAAAAATTAGTTACTCTTGAGCTTCATGAAATGAATTAATAATAGCTCCCGTCGTAATTGGTCCTTGCCTATCAGCCAAACTAAAAGCATATGTTAAAAGCGCTTTAACCTGTGCATCTGCTCCATCTAACGGCATTACAGCCTGTTTTCCTAGTTCTATTTCACGCTGAGAAACTTTCCCTGAACTAGGTTCAGCTCCTCGACTAGCACGCTCCATTAATTCTACAAACTGCGCCTGAGCTTCTGTACCATCTAAGAGAAGAGCTGTGACGTGAGCCTGTATAGTATCTTCACCCCCAACTCGCCCTTTTTTTTCTACACTTCCTCTAGAAAAACCATTAGTGGAAACGATATTATTTTCAGCCATCATTCCAAGCAAAGCTTGACCAGCTGCTGCTTCAGGTTTTCCACTACCATTTACAGTGGCACCGTTTCCTAGAATTTTAGAACCCTTTCCTTGCGCTACTGGAGCTGAATTTTCTGAAACTTTGTCAGGCGCTTTAGCTTTATCAGCTCCTCCTATCTGCATTGATAGATTTTTTATATTATCTGGTCCTTGCATGAACATCTTAATTACTTCCCTCTCTGCCTATATAAAGTATGTTTTTCTTACATTTGACAAAAGTTTTTAACCTCTTCTTAACTTTTCCCCAAATTTTGAACTAATTCTTCATTGAATCATTCATCTAGTTTGGTTCTTTTGTTGGATTTTCTATAATAACACAGGATTATTAAGAAATGATTAAGAACTTAAAAATAATATTCCCAGAAATAATATGTCTATAACATTTGCATTTATACCCTGAATCCATCATGATAGAAAATGAAAAGAAGTAAAATAATCCTATTTAAAGCCTCTGGTTTTAAAATACGAACATTACAATCATGTCCCGCACCTATAGAGACCCTATTCATCAAGAAATCACTTTAAATTCCGCAGATAGGGTAGAAGATCTGCTTATTAGACTTATAGATACTAGAGAAATGCAGAGGCTTCGCTGGATAAGACAGCTTGGCACGGGTTGGCTCACTTATCATGGTGCAGAAGGCTCACGTTTTCAGCATAGCCTCGGAACTATGCATGTGGCTAGAAAAATGTTCGAGCAGCTTTCTGATTCACTTCTAGACTTAAGTCCAGAAACCCTAGAAAGATATAAAGCTTTAGTTTTAGTCTCTGCTTTATTACATGATGTCGGGCATGGTCCTTTTAGCCATAGCTGTGAAGAGGTCTTGGAAATTAGGCATGAAGACTTTACGCAGAGAATTATTTTAGATAATAGTACTGCCATTAATAAAACCTTGAGGAGCTTTGATAGCAGTCTGCCTGACGAGGTTTCATCAGTATTAAATAAAACTCACCCCGTGAAATTTTTATCTAACATAGTAAGCAGTCAGATAGATGCTGATCGCTTTGACTATCTTTTAAGAGACAGCCACTTCACTGGAACTAATTATGGAAACTTTGATTTAGCGAGAGTTATCAGCAGCATTACCTTAAATAAAGAGCATGACTGTTTAGCTGTCTTTAATGGTAAAGGGCGTCTCGCTGTCGAGGACTACCTTTACGCTAGATATTCTATGTATCTTCAGGTTTACCTGCATAAAAAGTGCTTAGCGAGTGATGTTATGTTTAAGAAGCTCTTTGAGCGTGTGAAACTGCTGCTTGTCAGTAAGAAAATAGCTTTTCTAGAACAGAATCTATTTAACTGGCTTAGTAAAGGAATGAATATAGATATTCAGGATTTTATCGAAATAGACGATACTACCATCTGGCATCATATTAAACATTGGGTGCATGAAAAAGATAATATTCTCAAAGATCTAGCTAGAAGATTTTTAGAAAGAGATCTTTTTAAAGCCTATCAATTTAATAATGAAGAAGAGTTTCAAAGCCTTAAGCAGAATGCTCTTGCAAAGCTAAAGCTCAGAGATATGAATCCTGAATATTACATAGATAAAATTAGCATTGCAGCTAAGCCCTACAGCTTTTATAATCCAGATAAAACTAATTTCTCGAAAGCTATTTTCGTTCAGGATCAGGATTCTAACGAACTTAGAGAAATATCAGAAGTCTCACCGATAGTAGATAGTATGGTCAAGAATAATTTTCAAAATCAATATCTGATTAGTATTTAAATAAAAACGCAGAAATTGACGAAAACGCAGAAATTGAAGTTTGGCAACTATCTCACGAAGGGACGATTGCCAAACGTACAAGTTCAAGGCTGAGGAGGACGAATGACCGCAGTGTACTCAAGGTACATGAGGATCATGAGGACGACGAAAACGCAGAAATTGAAGTTTGGCAATCGTCCCATCATGGACTTTAATTAAGCTGATTTGCTAGAATAGCATGAATGAAAAAAGTTTATTATGAAGTAGATGCGGATCTTAGCCTAATTCAGTCAAAGAAGATTGCGATTATCGGTTATGGTTCTCAGGGACATGCTCATGCTTTAAATCTTAAAGACAGTGGCTGTGATGTAACTATAGGTTTATATAAAGGTTCTAAAAGCTGGCAGAAAGCTGAAGCAGACGGGCTTAAAGTTCTTACCGTAGAAGAAGCTGCCCAAGCATCTGACGTCATCATGATTCTTTTACCTGATGAGAAACATGCTGAAGTTTATAACACTCAGATAAAACCTCATTTAACAGAAGGAAAAACCCTGATGGTAGCTCATGGTTTTTCGCTACATTTTAATCAGATCATAGCTCCAGAGAACGTTGACATTATCATGGTCGCGCCTAAAGGACCTGGTCACCGTGTAAGAATAGTTTTTGAACAAGGTTTCGGCGTGCCTGCTTTAATAGCTGTTAAGCAGAACGTCTCTGGTAAAGCTAAAGACCTAGCTCTTTCTTACGCTAAAAGCGTAGGTGGCACTCGTGCTGGAGTATTCGAGACTAATTTTAGAGAAGAGACAGAGACGGATCTTTTCGGTGAGCAAGCCGTATTATGTGGTGGTCTTTCAGCCCTTATTAAAGCTGGCTTTGAGACATTAGTAGAAGCTGGTTACTCTGAAGAAATGGCTTACTTTGAGTGTTTACACGAAGTTAAATTAATCGTTGATCTAATCTATGAAGGTGGTTTAGCGAAGATGCGTGATAGTATCTCTAACACTGCTGAGTACGGCGATTATGTTTCTGGACCTAGAGTTATTGATGCTGGTGTAAAAGCTAGAATGAAAGAAGTTCTTAAAGATATTCAAGACGGCAGATTCGCTCGTGACTGGATGTTAGAGAACAGTTCTAACCAAGCTAGTTTCAGAGCTATCAGAGAAAATGAGAAAAATCATCCTATAGAATCTGTAGGTAAAGCCTTAAGAGGTCAAATGGATTTTTTGGCTCATAACAGGACTAGTCCTGCTGCCGTGGCTTAGACTTCGTCTTCGTTATACTGATCTGAAATACATACAGCAAGCTTACCTTGCACTTGACCGCTAACGCCTAAAAATTTAAGCTGATTTGCTATCCAAATCTCTGCTCTATCTTCATTGTTCGTATCTAATTTGACTATGTCGCCTATTTTAAGATTCATGGAATCATTTAGATGGAGCTCACCGCGTGCTAAGACTATCCTTATAGGTAAACTAGTACTAGCCAGTTTATTAATAATAATTTCTTTTGTATCATTAGTGTCTACATGTTGCGTACTGTAAGAGGACTGCCTATTCAGGGAATTAATGGACCCTTCTAATGCAGAGTGAGGTATACAGATAGTAATTAAACCTAAATAGGAACCTATTTCTACATTAATAGTAACTATCGCTACTATGTCGGTTATAGGAGCTATTTGAATATTTGTAGTAGAAGTCTCTAAGGAGTTTAATTCTACCGCACCAATATTTTTTACTACCGTCTGCCAACCTTCTGGTAAATGATATAAAATTCTTTTTAAAATATCTTTCGTAATACCAAACTCAACCTCGCTCAGTTCATCACGAATACTTGATACACCCATACCACCTAAAAGACGGTCTAGCATTGAGCCTACTAGATGCTTTTCTATACTAAAACTTATCTGAGTAAGAAAAGGCTGCATGCTAAGAATACCCGTATAAAGATCCTCGGCCATAGTCGCAAGAAAATCACCATAAGTAACCTGTTGTACATTTGCGACATTAAGCTCACAGTTAATACGGAGCAGAGAATTTAAAGACATGGTCACTTCCCTACAAAAAAGTTCATGAATATGACCGATTACTTTGAGATGCTCTTTATTAAACTTATCTGGATTACGAAAATTATACTCTTTTATTTTGCGAGGAGTATTATCATCTAAGTTTGGTAGCTGAGGAATGGATCTCTGACGAGGTCCTGGTATTATCCTTTTACTTTCAGTATTATATTTATTCATCTTTCCCCTATTGCACTATGAAATCAGTGAAATAAATATCATAGATTTTAAATTCACCATGTAGAGCATGATTTAAATTCTCTTTCAATTCAGTTTTGATAGCTAATTTATTTTCAAAACCAATAACTTCTTCAGCTTTCTTCCTTGATAAAGTCGTTATCACTATATCTTTAATCGCTGGAATAGAAGGAGCTAAATCATGCTCTATCTTCATCTCATAGCCATGTTTCTCTTCTGGAGATAATTTAGAAAATTCTTCGAAATCCTCAGAATAAAGTTTCGCTGTAATAGAAACCTTTAGGAATCGGCTACCTGAAAGATCAGATAAGTTAACTACGAAATCACCAATTGGATGAATCGGCAAGTGATCCTTCTCATTTGGCTCTCTATGCTCCTCAATAGTCTGATTTACTGTAATCATCTTGGGAACTAATTTAAATGCCAGTATTACGCCTCCAAACGCTGCCACAAAGACAAAGAAAATTATTAGCACCATATTCGGTGCCCCGGAGGTTACTACTGTAGATGTACCTTGATCTTCAGCCATAGCATAAACTTTATTCCCTGAATCGTTTTCTATAGTTTTCGATTATTAGTCCTTTAGAAGGATTTGATAATTTTCCGTCTAATGCATTTAAATCATTTGAATTTAAAATACTTTTACGAATAAGCGTAGAAGATACGTCTATGTAAGGATTTTCAATGAAATTTACTTTTAATTTCTTTTTTAAATCGATAAAATTATCTCGATTAAATAATTCAGATTCGAGTAACTTTTCAGTATTTAAACCTGTTTCTTTTCGCCTAAAAACTATAAACTCTAAATTTTCTATTAAATAGGTAACATTTTTCCACTTAGGTAGTTCTGAAAAACTATCTGCTCCCATTATCCAGAATAATTTAGCGGTAGGATAAAGCACTTTAAACTCCTCTACCGTGTGATAGGTATACGAAGGTGGCTTTCTATTCAACTCCATTAGATTAAGCTTAAAATTTAATTCTTGATACCGCGGCACAACTCCATTTTCTGCGTTTTCGTCGTCCTTATAATAATCTTCTAAAGCTAGTTTTAAAATTTCCGCACGCTTGTATTCCTGCCCAATTGCCGCTTCTGCATTTTCGTGGTCTTTTAACTTATCTTGAAATTTAAATGGCGAAACATTAGCAAGAATAAAATGAACCTCATCTAAATCAAAAAGCTCTTTAGCAGATCGTGCTATCTCTAAGTGGCCTAAGTGAACTGGGTCAAAAGAACCACCGAAAAGCCCTAGCCTTAAACTTTTACCTTCGCTAGCGGTCTCCATAATACGCTTATCATCACTTCCTTAGCGGATTTGACCATTACCCTCGATAATATATTTATAGGTACAGAGTTCTTTAGCTCCGATAGGACCCCTGACGTAACCAATACTAGTACTGATGCCCATCTCTGCACCGAAACCAAACTCTTCACCATCAGTAAAGCGCGTACTAGCATTAACGTAGACACAGGCAGAATTTACCATGCGTGTAAATTTCTCAGCGGCGTTTATATTTTCAGTAATAATAGCCTCTGAGTGGTTATTAGAATAAAAATTAATATGCTGAATCGCTGCATCTAAGCTCTCTACAGTTTTTATAGAAACTTTAAGATCTAAATACTCTAAACCCCAATCTAATTCAGTCGCTAAAGTCGTGAAAGGATAAAGCACATGAATATCTTGGTCAGCAACTATCTCTACACTAGATTTAAGCAGCTCTTGAACTAAGAAAGGCAAAATCTCATCTTTGATATCAGCATGAATTAAAATACTTTCACAAGCATTACAGACACTTGGTCTTTGTGTCTTAGCATTAAGAATGATTTCTACAGCCTTATCTATATCAGCTTCAGCATCTATGTAAACATGACAGTTACCACCACCTGCTCCTAAAACTGGTATTAAAGAATTTTCAGTAACAAATTTCTTTAAAGCCTCACCACCGCGAGGTATTACTAAATTAATCTCATCTTTAGCTCTTAGCATTAACTTCGCGCTATCTCTAGATTTATCTTTTAAATACTGTACTGCTTCTATCGGAAAATCGCTTTGCTTTAAAGCCCTATAAACGACATCCATAATCGCATTATTAGTATGCCAAGTCTGCCTACTACCTCTTAACACACAGGCATTCGCTGATTTAATCGCAAGTGCGATAGCATCTGTAGTTACGTTAGGTCTAGCTTCATAAATAATTCCTATAACTCCTATAGGTACACTTACCTTAGAAATTTTCATACCTTTAGGGTGTCTCCAGCCTTCTATTACTCTAGAAATTGGATCTGAAATATTAATTACTTTACGAATACCTTGAGCCATGCCGATTAAACGCTTATGATCTAATCTAAGCCTGTCTTTTAGGGCAGTAGTTAAATCTGTATTATCTGGCGAATTCAAATCCTCTTGATTCGCTTCTAAGATATAATTACTCGATTCTAAGAGTTCTCTTTCTATTAACTCTAGAGCAGAATTTCTCTGAATCTCTGATAAAGATATTAAAGATAAAGTAGATAACTTCGCAGCCTTAATTTGGCTAGTGAGTTCAGCTTCTACCTTAGAAAAATCTGTAGTCATCTAAATAATTTTAGCACTCGGAAATATTTCATATACCTTAGGCATCCGCTGAAAAATGTTTGAAATAGCATTTTCCTTAACCAGAACTTAAATCAGATACCTTATAAGGTGTATATGCTACAGAGCTCTAAAGAAAATATATTATATGGCTTACTCAATGCAGCAGGCGAAAGACAGACTCTGATCGCAAATAACATAGCGAACGCTAGAGTGGAAGGTTATCAGCCAAGAGATGTAGACTTCGATATAGTCATGCATGATTTAAGGGCTGGTAATACTGATATAAAAGCTACTCTTTCTAAAGCTACGACTAAAAACGATGGCTCACCAGTGATTTTAGAAGAAGAAATGTCAAAAATGTATAAAAACCATGTGACTTATGTACTCTTGACTAGAATTAATGGTCAGTTTTACAAAAACATGGAAGAAGCTACACAAGCAGCAAGGGCAGGTTAATTAGATGGGTGGAATGTTCGAGATATTAGATACAGCAAGCAATTCTCTAAAAACAGAAAGAGAAGCAATGGGCTATGCAGCAGAGAATGTTGCGAATATGTACACGCCTGGTTACAAGGCTAAAACTCCTATATTAATGGCTAAAGGCAGGGGACAGAGTTTCTCTGAAATGGTAGAACACTTAGCGGAAGGTAGAGAGATACCTTTAAATGCGATGCTATTAAGTAAAAGCCCAGGTTCTGGCAGCATGATAGGCTCTGTGGCAGTAGATCCAGCCGAAGGAACACAGCTTTACTTACCGAATCACCCTCTAGCAAACGCTCAAGGGTATGTAGAAAGCTCTAACGTGAATGGACCAGCTGAGTCTGTAAAAATGTTAAGAGCAGTTACTTCTTATAAAGCGATTTTATCTATAGTAGAAATGACGAAAGCTTCATCTAAAGAGGCTCTCAATATGACCAAAAATGGTTAATTAGTCTCGTACTCGTAAATCACTCCTCCGTGCCATGCTGGTTGCTTTCGAGCAACCAGTCATGGAATTTTTTTTGGCTCCAAGGAAAATGCATGGGATTGTGAAAAGTCCAGTCAAACTCTTTAACCTTCGCGTTTAACAATTTTGCCAATTTTAGTGAATCATTTTTATCGCAGAAGATATCTGAATTAGAAACCGTTATATTGATATTAAAATCGTGTAACTCGGTGAAAGGTGAAGGTGAGCTAATTTCATCACTAGGGTTATATTTCATAGGTTCTTCATTTGCCAAAACACTAAGTGGAGAATAGTTCTCCCATTCTTCATAGTAATTAATTAAATTTTTAAAAACCTGTGGGTGGGTTCCCCACGCTGAAACATGCATAGCTGCTAATATCCAGATTAAATCTGTTAAAAACTTCCTATCCCCTATTCTAGTTCCCTCTGCTAGAAGCTCGGCATTAGCATTTTCAAGTTTAATTTTCCTAAGCCACTCTGCTAAAGGCTCCTTTAATGGCTGATGCAGCTTCATAATAGTGGAAATCAGGCCTTGAAAGGCTTTTAAAAATTTTAAAAGCTTAGTATTAGTTTTAGCTGGTGGCTGAATTAAAAATATATTAGTATTTTTTAAAAGTGCTTTTATCTCTGAAAGCTTCTCGGAGCTTGAATTATCTGTAAGTATCTTCAGAAGTAGCATCGCGCCCATGGAATGGGCTATGAGTATAATAGAATCTTCTTTTATACTGAAACCTGCCTTTAAAATCTCAGTTAGATTTATAGCTAAAGCATCAGCACAATCGTAAAAATTAAGATATTCTTCAGACTGATAATGAAGGAAATGTTTCTGCCACTGCTTTTCCTCAAAATATATAAGCTGATCTAGCCAGTTTAATTCACTGGAACCTGCTCCTGGGATAATTATGAGTTTTGGCATTAATGGTAGT
The DNA here is from genome assembly GCA_005110385.1 of Candidatus Melainabacteria bacterium. Classification (GTDB taxonomy): domain Bacteria; phylum Cyanobacteriota; class Vampirovibrionia; order LMEP-6097; family LMEP-6097; genus LMEP-6097. Next base: position 114,080 of record DUDT01000021.1, read on the forward strand.
TAAGAAGTTTTCTCCTTTCTTAATTATATTTGATAATAAGATACTTCGTTTTCTTATACACTTGAGTCTAGAGAGCGATGCTGAATTTCATTTTCTGCGTTTTGATCTATAAAAGCAGATAATCACCTTGCAAAACAAAATCCGTTTAGATCAGTTAATCTTCGAGCTCGGCTATTTCGATAGCAAGGAGAAAGCACGCTCCGCGATTATGCAGGGCTGCATTAAAATCGCAGGAAAGCTCATAGATAAAGCTGGTCATCAGATTAATAGTGAAAAGTTTTATACAGAATTAGATGCTAATCCAAATTATATAGAAGTTGATGATAAATTACAGAAATACGTTAGCCGAGGGGCTTTCAAGCTAGAGGCAGCCTTTAAAACTTTTAATTTAGATTTTCAGGAGGCGATAGTTTTAGATGTAGGTGCTTCTGCTGGAGGTTTTACAGATTTCACGTTGCAACATGGTGCTAAAAAAGTTTTAGCCTTAGATGTAGGAAAAGGACAGTTACATTATAAATTACAGCATGACTCTCGGGTAGTGAATTTAGAAGGCGTAAATTTTAGGAATTTTAGTTTAGAGGATTTAATTAGAGTCTTGGAGGGTGTTTCATCAAAAGAGGATGAAATAAAAACAGTGGAACGAAGCGGCGACAAGAATACAGAAAATAAAACCATCGATCAATCTCGAAAACTAGATTTCATAGTCTCGGATCTATCTTTTATCTCACTTACTAAAGTCTCTGACAGGATTTTAGAAATAGCTAAGCATTTTAACCCGAAAATCATATTACTTTTAAAACCTCAGTTCGAGGCTAGTAAAGAAATCGCTGATAAATTTAGGGGAATTATTACTGATGAGAAAATTAGAAATGAAATTATAAAAGATCTGCTTGAAAATCTTTCTAGATCTGGTCTACAGCTTAAAGAAATGATAGAATCACCGATTAAGGGTACTAAGGGAAATGTGGAGTATTTAGCGGAGTTTAGAGTTAATTAAGTCTTTTCAGCACAGAGATAAAAGAACAGCAAATCTAAAAAAATTTATTGGTAAATCTAGCTATCTAAGTGTGGAATTACTAAAAATGCATGCTTATGATGATGAAGAGATTTTACTTCTAGCTGGACACACTAATGCTGGCGAAAGCCTTTCAGAAGAAGAGATACACCGCTTATTTTCTTTAGAAGCTAATGTTGAAGAAGATTTAAATCAAATACCCAACTCTTCCCTAGAAAAATTAAGCCTTGCAATAAATCTATCTAAAGATTTCTATATCGCAAACAATGAACAACAAAATGCTCAAGTTTTTGATGAAGAAATAGAAAGACTAGAAAGATGGGCTGATGATAAAAAGCTCTCTATTGAAGTTAAGCTCAAAGAATTAGAAAAAGATTTGGAAAAAAAGCGTAAAGATCTACGTTTCAAGCTTTATGATTTACAAGACGCAATAGACATCGAAAAGGAAAATTTAATTTCTATGACCGAACAAAAATTAAAAGCTAAAATATCGCTTGAGACTGTCTTTCGTATTAAATGGACTTTGATATAAGTTAAAAGACTCAGTGAAACTACAAGGGGTCATTTTCCACAGACTTCTTTTTTCTAATTCCAAGAAAAAGCTCTGCCAATGTGGGCTTTACTGCATTTTTATCACCACATTCTAAATCAATTTTATAAAAATCACAAAGAAGGCAGTAAACTGCTATCGGCACTGGTAATACGATTATTAACGTGTACGCTATTTGCTGCCAATCCATGATAAAAAAAGATCCTCCCAATATTTAACTTTATGATAACTCAATAAAACCATCTTATAACCGATTACAAAAAATAACAAACTAATGATAAAACCTAAAAGATAAAATTCACTCTGAAAATAATTTTTATTAATAGCAAAGCTAAGAATAACGGTACCCAAAGGTATCATGCAACAAAACCCACCCTGCATAAGGATTCTAGACTTAATTTTCTCAGATTCTAATATTTCTATCTTCTCAGATAAATTCATAGAAAAAATTCTGCTTCATTTCAAGGAAAATTTTAAGGGGTCGTTTTTCCCCAGACTTCTTTTTTTTAATTCTAAGATATCCCTTAATCCTCTCTATATCTCATTCCTTCAAGCTTTTTCTGCTTTTATCTATATCTTCTTGCGTTACATCTAATTTTCGATAAAGGTAATAAAAACTAGCTATGAAGAAAATCATGCCAAATATTAAAGTGATTTCTTTATCCGTAAGAGTGCCTATCATTTTTTAATCATCCTTTTTCAAATTAAAATTCGTTTCCAGAATCTCTATTCCTCTCAATAGAAAAATAAGACCTATTACTAGTAATATACAGCTAAAAATAAATAACAGTGGTTTAATTTTTAATAGGCTCTGATCATAATCCGTTAGAATCAAAAAAACTGTCATAGAGAAAGGACTCATAAAGGCAAAGGCTATATATCTAAGAGCCTCTGCACGATATTTAAGTGATTCTTTAGTAAGCCTCATAGATAAAAGCTTCTCAAGTCCTGATGAAAATTTTAAGGGGTCGTTTTTCCCCAACTGATAAAATTTACTTGTTAGTAAACAAGGAAATACCTTAAGAGAAATTTACAGAAACATGAGCCGTTATCAAAAACTAGAATTAACTTGGATAGGAAAAGATGAAGAACTAAATCTAGAACCAAGAATTTTAATCGAAGATAAGTCAAAAGCTTATGGCGAAAAAGATACAGAAAATATGCTAATTAAAGGCGATAATCTTCTCGCTCTTAAGGCTTTAGAAGCTGAGTTTACAGGTAAAGTTAAATGCATATACATAGACCCTCCTTGTAACACTGGTAATGCCTTTGAGCATTATGATGTCGGATCTTACAAACTACTTTGTTAACATTATTTAATAAAAAAATGGCTCTAATAAAGGATTTTTAAGCTTATGTCGTCGCTATGTCGTCGGATTTAATCACTAAAATATAAATAAAAATGCAAATAAATAATCTCATAGAAACCATACGCCTGAAATATAATCCAGAAGAGAATATTATTACTATTTACAATTTAAACCTTCACACAGAAAGGCTTTTAAATAGCATCACTGAACTTAATTTTAAAATTAATGAAAACTATATTAAAGCTGATTTAGAATCCAGAGCATCAACAGAATATTTTTATAAATCAATCCTAGAATATGTTTCAAAAAATTTCTTGAAAATTTTCAAGAAAACAAATGAAATTATCCATAAGTCTCTTAATATACAAACCTTTATAGGCAGCTTTAATTACGATAACCAAGAAAAAAATATTTATAAACTCAGGCTCATATATAACATAGATGGTGAAATTAAAAGGGAAATATCACTCTATGAAAGGTTTTTAGAAAATAATATTATTAAATTTACTATCGCTAAAAATTTTAAAATTAATAGTGAAGATAAAAAATGGAAGCATAAATTCTTTCCTAGAGGGGAAATCAGCTTAAATAATTTAATATCATTAGAAACCCGCTGCCATGAGTTAAATACTAATATAAACCATTTAAATAAAAACACTATTTCACTACCTGACATTAATCAGGAATTAATCTGGACTAATGAAAAAGATGAAATCTGTGAAGGTTCTTTTACTAATATATTTTTCAGAAAAGATAATCAGTGGCTAACGCCTCACATAGACTCTAGTTTACTGAATGGTACTATGAGAAAGATTTTAATTAATGAGCTAAAAGCCTCTGAAAAAAAGACTTTTATCTATGACTTGGAAACAGCTGATGAAATTATTCTCTGTAATTCTATGTTGGGTAAAGTTAAAGGTGAATTAATTAATGTCTTTTAATTTTTCCAGATTCTTCACAAATCAGTATAGTTTCAGTCATATTAATCTCTCTAGCTTTTTTCCCTGCTAATGGCATATCCCATATTGGTGAAAACGGCCATAAAAGTAAATCAGCTATTCCTAATCCTATTTCACCAGTATAAAAGGAACCTCCTCCTGGTAGTAAACCTAAAACAACAGCAGTTGCAGGATTCTTACGTTTCTGATCCTCACACCCTACATTTAAAGCCTCTCTATATCTTTTCTCTTGAATAGTATCACCATAAGACTTAGCAAAAGAATAAGAATTAAACTGAGATATTAATACAACAAACAATAATAGTTTTTTCATATAAGCTAAATATTAACATTAAAAACCCACGAAACATAATAAAGAGGATATTTTCTAAGATTATTTAATTCATCTATTTTTATATTTCTAGCACTTAAAATAGTTTTAAAACCAATATTCTTGTAACGCTGAGAAAAAGAATATAAGCTCTTAGATTTAGTTATATGACCAGATTTAACTTCTATAGGGTAAAGTTTTCCGTCTGTTTCTTTTAAAAACTCAATCTCTGATTGATTCTCCTTCCATGAATATAAAGTTTTATCATTTCCTTGAAAGCTTAAAAGTTCCATAGCTACAAAGTTCTCAGCGTAATAACCCTTATAAGAACCGTAGTCATAGTCAAGAATAGTTAAAGGAGAAATTTTACTTAAAGCTCCTAAAATACCTACATCAAAAATCATTAACTTAAAAGAATTTTCCTTGGTGTAAGCTTGTAATGGCAAATCAGCCTTTTCAAGAATAGGTATTTTAATAATCAATCCAGTCGCATCAAGCCAATCTATAACACCAGCGAGCCTTGAGTACCTATTCTTTTCAGGAATAATTCCTTTGAATTGAAACTTAGTCGCAGAGCCATTTATATCCCTTGCTAAATGCAAAGGAATATGAGTCCATATTTTAGTTAAATGCAGAGAATTTTCTTTACCAGAATGTTTCGCCATATCAGCCATATAATCATTAATTAATTGATTCTGTTTTTCTCTTACTAATTTAAACACTTTCTCTGATTCATTTTTATTTTCTACATACTCTGAAACCACTTCAGGAAGACCTCCTACAATAAGATAAATTTTAAATATATCCCAAAGCTTCTCGTGTATTGGTTCTGGTATTTCATCTTTTACCTTGTCTAAAAAATCAACTAAGTCTTTTTTATTTAAAGCTAATAAAAATTCTCTAAAAGACATCGGATACATTTCTAAAGTATCTACTTTCCCAACAGGAAAAGAAAATTCATTTAAAGTAACACCTAATAAAGACCCTGCTGCTATAACAGCTAATTGTGGTATTTTTTCATAAAAATATTTAAGGCTAGTTAAAGCTCTAGGACAAGCTTGTATTTCATCTAGAATCAAAATATCTTTTTTAAGATTAATTTTCTTCTCCTTATATAAAGAAATATTTTTTATAATCCTCTCTGGATCTAAATCATCATTAAAAAAACTAAATAATCTACTATCTTCTTCAAAGTTAAAATAATGAAAACCTTCAAACTCATTTTCAGCAAATGATTTTAAAATATGTGTTTTACCTATCTGCCTTGCCCCTTTTAAAATCAGCGGCTTTCTTTTCTTACTATTTTTCCAAATAAGCAATTGTTTATATATTTCACGCTTCATATAAATAATTATGCCACTTTTACATAAATAAAAGTGTTGAGTTGCAACATTTTAATATAGATAATTATGCCAAAAATGACACTTTTACATAGATAACCTAACTCGCCTTCAAAGGCATAATGACATAAATATGCTCAGCACCTGATTCTGGCTTAATAATCGCTGGGCTTTCTTTATGGTGAATTAAAAATATAACTAACTCTGAATCTACTACCTTAAGAAAGTCAATCAGGTACTTGATATTAAAATTAATCTCAATATCCTCTCCTTGATAATGAGTCAAAGGAATAGTTTCAGTGGCATTACCGAAATCCAAATTATTACTATCTAGCTTTAAAGTCTCTGCTGATAAACTTAGTTTAACCATATTAGTTATCTCGTTAGCCATAACAGAAACCCTGTCTAAAGCTGAAAGAAATTCTTTTCTATCTATAACAGCTCTTTTATCATGCCCTGTAGGAACTAATTCTAGGTAATTAGGATAATTACCTTCTAGTAATCTAGTTACTATATACCTATCTTCTGTTTTAAAAACTACCTGTGAAGAAAGAAAATAGATACTTAAATTATCATCAATACTGGTATCCAAAATCTTCTGAATATCAAGCATAATCTTAATCGGTACTATGACTACTTTATGCTTAAAATTAGATTCTTTAAGATCTGATAATTTATGAGAGAAAGCTGAAAGCCTGCCACCGTCTGAGCTAGCTAAATCTAAAAAGTATTCTTTAGAATCAAGTGCCTGATTATATTCCTCGCGAATAGCTATATAAATACCACCTAAAATATTATTAAGATCAAATCTAGAAGCAGATATCTGAACTACGTTTATAAAATTTAAAAAATCTTGTCTGTTAATAATAACTGGTGACTGGTTTTCTAAGTCTGGTTTCTCAAAAGCTGGGAAATCTTCTCCTGGAAAACCTATTAAATCAAATTTTATTTTCTCTGAACCAATTTTAAGAACTTTATTTTCATTAGTGTAAGATAAATTTAACTCCTCATCAAAGAATTTACTAGAAATTTCCTCTATTTTTTTAGCTGAAACAGCTATAGAACCCTCTTCTAGATTAGTGGATGGAATAGTAGCTTCTATCCAAAAATCTAAATCCGTAGCATTAACTAATAATTTATTATCCAGTGTCTTGAGATAAATATTATTCAGAATGGGTTGAAGTGCTTTAACGGGAACTGCCTTATTAACTGATTTTATTGCTTTATCTAATAATTTTTGAGAAACAGTTAATTTCATGTTTACAAAATATATCAGGTTTTTAAGAGATAAAACTAAGATTTCTTTTTAATAATAAATAACTTAATTAAATATATTTATAAAACTAATAGTAGTTTATCTTGTAGAAATTGTTTAAAACTTATGAAACCATTTTACTAATTGACTTTAAGGCTTGTTTAAAACTTATATAATCTTTTCTCGTTAAGTTACTTGACACCAAAATTTTATATAAATTCTGTAGAAAACTTTCTAATAAAATTACTCTGACAAGTTTTCTACATAGCCTAGTTCAATTAACTTGTTCAAAAGTTTTTCTACAGAATCATTTATATTAGTCTCTTCCGTGTTAAGAGTTATATCTGGATTTTCTGGAACATCGTAGGGATCACTTATTCCAGTGAAATTTTTAATTTCACCAGCTCTTGCTTTCTGGTATAATCCTTTCACATCTCTTTCCTCTACTTTTTCTAGACTGGCTTTTATAAAAACCTCTAAGAAGTTTTTACTATAAGTTCTAGCTAATTCCCGAGCTTCTTTATAAGGAGCTATTACTGGTACTATAACTAAAACATTATGTTTAGATATTTTCCCTGCTAGAAAGGCGATTCTTTGTATATTTGTAATCCTATCTTTTCTCTCGAAACCAAGATCTTTATTTAAATGTTCTCTAATCTCGTCTCCATCAAGCATTTCTAAAGGAAAATCTTGATTATTTTTAGAAAGCTTTCCTATTAGTGCATTTGCGATAGTACTTTTACCTGAACCAGATAGACCAGTTAACCAGAGAGTGAGACCTTTTTTCAGTTTATATTTCATTTTCTTTTTTAGTTTAACACTGCTATTAAGCTTTTGATCTTTACTAGGACTCTGTATTTTATCTAAAGGATCATTTAGCCATTGATTTAAAACGTAGTCACAGTCTGAGAATATATTAGTTAGTGATTCTATTTCTTCTTTTTCAAACTTACTTAGAACATAATTAGCCCTTTCATCTCCTTGGGGATTAGGTCCTATGCCTATTCTAATTCTAGAAAAGTTTTTATTCCCGAGCTTACTTATAATATCTGCGACACCATTGTTACCAGCGGCACTTTTACCGAATGAGAATTTGACAGTCTTAAAATCCAAACTTAGTTCATCATGAATAACTAAAATATTTTCAGGTTTAATTTTGTAAAAACTACAGAATTTTTGGACACATGAACCAGAAAGATTCATATAAGTCAGAGGCTTAACTAGAATAATGCCTTCACCGATACTTTTGTTAAATATTTTCTTCTGAGTATTTTCATTGATTTCGCAGCATAAGGCTTGAAATTTTTTATCCTGTTTAAAATCCAAGGAATATTTTTTAGTTAAATAATCTAAATACTCAAAACCGATGTTATGCCTAGTTGATTTATATTTATCTTCTGGATTTCCTAGCCCAATAATTAATTTCACACCTGAATTATAACTAGTAAATGCCTTTTTTTATCAAAATTAGGACTTTGGTTACTTTCCCAATGTAGAATAAAATCTTAAGTATGGATGGTGAAGATAGAGAGCTTGTATCTACTCTTGTTGAAGAGATTTTTGGAAGATCGGTTACGGAGGAGACTCTGAATCTTATTTATGCTTTAGTAATGAAAAATTTAGATTCATAGTAGATGCCACTGTCAGAAAACGAAATTAAAAAAAAGATAGTGCTATCCTTGCTGGATTTCTCTACTCACACGGATTTATATTCTGATCAAGAAGTTAGCCCTTCAAGTAAAAAAGAAATGCTAGCTATAGCTCTTGAAGTAAATAAGTTAATTAAAAATCTTTCACTACCTAATAATGAAATGGAATTATATAAGCAGGGTAATTATATAAAACCTAGAAATAAAAATTATTTAAGAGTAAAACGAGCTGCTGAACTTGTTTTCTTTTATAAAGCTGATTTAAATGTTATATCTATGGATTTAGGCGTAAGCATTTCAGAAGCTAGTGAGCTATCTGATGTTGCTATTGAATATATTTCTGATAATTTACCGTTAAATGATTTTACTAAAATTTTAATTAGTGATAAATCTATAAAACCTAAACAAGCTGAGATTAGGTCGCAGACAGCTTCGCAGAAGCTATTACCGCCGCAAAGTAAGTCTATAGGGTGTATGGCGCCTATTTTATTTCTTGTCTTGTTGGGGTCGATAGGTTACATGGTATATGATAGATTTTTTATGAATAATGCTACTCAGCTCACTTCACTTATGAATGAATATAGGTCTGATAATAGACAGTTAGCTTCTTTGTCAGTGGCTTCTAAATCCAAGGATATAGTTGTAAAAGGTTCTGGTGCTTTAATTCAAGTATTTGAAGATTATAAAAATGGTTTTAGAATTGATAATCCTGGACTTAATCTCAATCTTCAAGTAACAGACTCTACAGTAGCTATTAATGATTTAATTGATGGAAAAATTGATGTAGCTTCGTGTTCGAGAATACCTACAGTTGCAGAAAGAAAGAAAGCTGTAAAATTTTCTAATAAAGAATTAGTTGATCATAAAATAGCTTTTGATGTTGTAGTCGTAATAGTAAATAAGGCTAATCCAATAGAAATATTATCGGTAGAGGATCTTCAGAAAATATACTCTAATGAAGCTATTAGATGGAAGGATTTTCAAGGTTTGGACGTACCTATTAAAAAATATTCTAAAACTTTTGAACATGGTACTGTTAGTTTCTTTAAAGAAAGAGTACTTTACGGCGCCCCTTTTTCTAATGATGTTACCCAGATTTATGATATTAAACAGATTTTAGATTTAGTAGAAAATGATCCTAATGCCATTTCTTTTGCTAGTTTAAGTGATGTTAAAAATCGTAACGTAAAGATACTTAATATAGCTACAGTATTTGATGACAGAGGTGTTTCACCAGTTACTATAGATGTCAATGGTAATGTGAGTATTGCCGTAGATATGGTGAAACAAGGTCAGTATCCTCTGTCTAGATATCTTTATTTAGTTACTGCTGGTAAATTAACGACTAATGTCGCGAAGTTTATAGATTATATGAGAAGTGGAAGTGTTCAGTCTAAGCTGGATCAATACAGCTTAGTTAGTATATATGATTAGTCTTATTAAAATTTAGAATAAGGACGTGTACTTGTATTTGTTTATTTAGATAAACGCTCAATATTTGTGAAAGGGATTAGTTTAAATTACTAAACATCTCTAGAATAGCTTTCTCTGTATGATCCCAGTCTAAACAGTCATCAGTAACGGAAATACCATATTTTAATTCTGTTAAATTTTCTGGAATAGCTTGGCTGCCACCATAAATATTTCCTTCTACCATGAAACCTACTACTGATTTATTACCTAGATTTTTTTGGCGAGTTATTTCTTCTAATACAGCAGGCTGCTTATAAGGATCTTTACCAGAGTTGGCATGATTACAGTCGATTATCATTTTAGTTTTTATCTTAGCTTTTTCTAACTCAGCTTCATATCTTTTAATATGTTCTTCACTATAATTAGGTCCACCATTACCACCGCGTAAAACCACGTGACAGTTTGGGTTTCCATTAGTATGAAAAACAGAAAGTTTACCATCCTCTTGATGGACACCTAGAAAACTGTGAGGACTGATAGAGGATTTAATAGCATTAATAGCGACTGTAACATCTCCATTGGTAGCATTTTTAAAACCAACAGGCATAGAAAGCCCACTTGCCATTTCACGATGCGTTTGAGACTCAGTAGTTCTAGCCCCGATAGCTGTCCAGGTGACGAAATCAGCGATATACTGAGGAACTAAAGGATCTAACATTTCAGTCGCACATGGGACTCCCATCATATTGATGGTTTTTAATATTCTTCTAGCAGTACGCAAACCTTCTTCTACATGGAAAGAACCGTTTAAATGTGGATCATTAATTAAACCCTTCCAACCAGTGGAAGTTCTAGGTTTTTCAAAATAGACTCGCATAACGATTTCCATTTTCTCTTTAACCTGTTCCCTCAAGAGGCTAATTTTTTCAGCGTAATGGTAAGCAAGTTCTTGATCGTGAATGGAACAGGGTCCGATAATAGCAAGTAAACGAGAATCTTCACCATTGATGATTTTCTTTACACCTTCACGACTTTGATAAACATGATCTGTTACAGCATCACCAGCTGGGATTTCCTCCCTGATTTGCTTTGGTGTTACTAGTTCGTCAATTCTTTCTATATTGACATTGAATACTTTAGTTTTTTCTAAATTTTTCATTACATAGCCCTAATAATAATTCTACGTTATTGTATAATCAATTTTGTCATTTCTATACTGGAGAAAGGATTAATTAAAAAAGGAGAAATTATGGGAGTATTAGTTGGAAAACAAGCACCTGAATTTACAGCACCTGCTGTAGTAAATGGAACAGAATTTAAAGAGATTAAATTAAGTGATTTTAAAGGTAAAAAGTATGTAGTACTTTTCTTTTATCCTTTAGATTTCACATTTGTTTGTCCTACTGAATTACACGCGTTCCAAGCTAAATTAGCAGAATTTAATTCATTAGATACAGAAGTTATCGGAGTATCTGTGGATTCTAAATTCTCTCACGCTGCATGGTTAAACACAGATAAATCAGAAGGCGGAATTAAAGGCGTTAAATATGCTGTAGTTTCTGATCTTAAAAAAGAAATTACTACTGCTTATGATGTTCTAGAACCTAATATGGGAGTAGCTTACAGAGGCTTATTCCTAATCGATAAAGATGGTATCGTTCAACACCAAGTGGTTAACAACCTTCCATTAGGCAGAAATATTGATGAGGCTATCCGTATGGTTAAAGCTCTTCAGTTCTTCGAGAAAAATGGTGAAGTTTGCCCAGCTAACTGGAATGAAGGCGCTAAAGGCATGAAGCCTAATGAAGATGGCTTAAAAGAATTCTTTTCTAAAGAAGCTGCCTTAGCTTAGTTCTTAGCTTAATTAAAACGAAAAAGTCCTGATTGTTTTAGACAGTTGGGATTTTTCGTTTTTCTGATTAGAAAATTTTTTTAAAGACAGATTTTAAGAAAGAGGGACTGTTTTGGAAAATATTAGAGGAGATTTTTGAAAAGCCTTTACCGCAGAGTATAATTTTTCTTTAAACAGGAGAGGATTTTAATGAAATTAAAAATATTACTTACTATGATGCTTGCTAATTTTTTGATACAGCCAGCCTTTGCTGCTGATAAAGGTACGGCTAAGGTAGGCCCTGTTTCTTTAAAAAGCGTTAGCAATAACGGAGGAGCTAGTTCTATTGCTGCTACTTTAGTCGCAGACACTTATCTGATTAGCTTGGGTGGAGCAATAGGACTGTCTTCTGGCGTAGTTTCAGTATACTTGCCTTCTGAGACTGTTTTTATTAAAGGACAGCAGTTTGATGTTACTAGTTCTGGAGATAAGGTAACTGGCTCAGCGAATCTTCTTTTTTTAGTTCAGAAAACTCAGATTAAAGGTACTAGTGCTGTGATAACAGGTTATTCTACGAATAGTGATAGTCAAGCAACAGGAAAACTTAAAATAGTGGCTTATAACCCAGAAACTAAAGAATTAAAATTTACTTTATCTGCGAAGGTAGCTCCTTATATAAGAACTATTAATTCAGCCTCTAAGACTATAACTCAACCTATACAGGTTGCTGCAAATATTGTGGTGACTTTACCTTAATTTATCATTTTATTTTTCGACCACCTAATTCAGATATCATTTGATGGTTATTCAGAGTCTAAAATTTTATTAATAGCTTTTTAAATTCTCAGACTTTTGCTTCTATTTGCGATAATGTTCTAAGGAAGAAGATAAAGGAGATTTTATGCCACATACATTACCTAAATTACCTTGGGACATTGCTGCTCTCGAGCCGAACTATTTAAAAAGCACTATGGAGTTTCATTATGGTAAGCACCATAACACATATGTGACTAAGCTAAATGCTGCCTTAGAAGGCACAGGACACGAGAATGTTGCTATTGAAGAGTTGTTAACAGGTTTAAAAACAAAAGACTTTCCAGCTGATAAAAGACAAGCCGTTATTAATCATGGTGGTGGTCACTATAACCATACCCTTTTCTGGAATATTCTTGGTCCAAATTCTACAGAAGAGCCTTTTGGTGAGTTAGCTGAGCAGATTAATAAAGATTTTGGTAGTTTTGCTGAATTTAAAGAAAAATTTGCTACTAATGCTACAAACCTTTTTGGTAGTGGTTGGACTTGGTTAACTGTCAAAAAAGATGGATCTCTTCAAATAGAGAATACAGTTAATCAAGACAATTGTCTTATGGATTCAGATCGCAAGCCTATTATGGTTCTTGATGTTTGGGAACATGCTTACTATTTAGAGCACCAGAACTTACGTCCTAATTTTATTACAACATTTTGGAAAATGGTTAATTGGAAGCAAGTCGCTGAGTATTATGCTTTGGCGAAATCAAGTAAAACTATTATTAATCTTGATATTGTAACTGCTTAAATATTAAATAACTATTAAGGCAATGATTTAGAGAGAGAGGTCGTTTTCTTATGGAGCCTTCTGTGCAAAGCAGAAGGCTCCATTTTTTTTATAGTAAAATTTTCAATAGATATTATCTTATATTGACGATGGGAAAAATTATTTTGACTTTTGAGGGGTCAAAATAATATAATTTTCAAATGTAAATACGGTTCCTCCCAATTCTTAAAAAAGTAAGGAGGAGTTTGGTTAACATTGATTTACCTGATAAAAAGAGGAAATTAGAGCATGAAGATAGTTAGAAAATCGATATTAGTGAATTTAGTGTTAGCAGTGATCTGCGGCACTTCAATGCCTTGGGCAAGACCAGTCAAAGCTGAATTTGCTCCACTGGAGTGTGTTTCTGGTGATTGCCAAATAGTTATATACGTTCAGGATACAGATCTTTTAAAGACTTTTCCCGCGAGTAATACGAAAGTTAGACTGAGACTTGATACTAGAAACTTATTGCAAGCAAATTCTACTCAGGAGACCTTCTCTTATAGAGCTTATGAAATAAATGGTTCAGGTCAAAAAGAAATTATTTCTAAAACATACGTGAAATTCCCAGCGAAAGCTAAAAACACGAAAGATTATCAAGTGGATCTTGATATTAAACCTTTTATTGGTACGAAGAAGATTTATGTAGAGTGGTTTACTTCTAATGATGAATTAGCTTTGACTAATTCATTCAACGTTAAAGCAACTGGTTCATACGCAAATAATCAAGCAGAAAGTTTAAATATAGGTGGTTCTAGCGTTGATAAAGACGCAATGATAGATTTCTTTGTGAACAATGTTAAGTGGACAGCGAATACTCGTGGTGATGCTAAGGCTATTTCTGTAGTTCCAGATCAGGACACGGGAACTGTAGAAGTTAATATTCCTATTATTCCATCAGGGGCTAGAGCACCTTTAAAGAGAAGAAAAGTTTCTTATAATGAAACCACCACAGGTTCTGGAACTGGTGGTACTTCTGGGACTACAGGTGGTAATGCTTCGATGGATGATGAAGATTTTCCTTTAATTCTTGAAAATGGAAATATCATGGCACTGACTTCTAGTCAGGATCCATCAGTACCTGTTTTAGTAATTACTTCTAATAGAAGAATTGGTATTAATGATGATACTCCTTTAGCCACTTTAGACATCGCTCCAGGAAATGATTCGACAGCATTACCTATTATGAGATTTAGACCTACTCCACTAATTTCATCGCCTTTAAATGGTGCTTTTGAATTTGACCCATCTGGGAATCTTTATTTCACATCTAATGGTGTTCGTAAATATTTTGTTCTAAATCCAGATTCGTCTTCTGCTGTTAAAAAACTAGAGAGTACTACTAACCCTAGTAAATTTTTAACTCTTTCAGGTGTTAATGATATAGTTCTGAATGGTACAGCAAGTGTTTCTTTAAATTTACCTTCAGGAAATGGTACAGTAGCTCGTTTAGAAGATTTGGGTACTTTGCCACCTTCTTCAGTAGACGCTTCTGAAATAGCAAATGCTAGTATAACGAATCCTAAATTAGCTCCAGATGCAGTAACTACTGATAAGATTCTTAATGGTACTATTGTAGGAGCTGATCTAGCCAATGATACGATAGCTGGTGCGAACATTTTAGATGGAACAATTGGAAGCATTGATATAACGGACGGCACGATAACTTTAGGCGATTTGTCAACAGGAGTGTTAAATGCTTTTGATAATAAGAAGCTAGCAAGTAGTAATGCAGGAGCTTTAAGTGGTCAAGCAATAACATTTGATGGTTTACATAATGTGGTATTTCAATCTAATGGTTCAGATATAAATTTATTACTACCAGCAGGAAGTGGAACATTAGCAAGACTATCTGATATCGGTGCACCAGGAGCAGGCAGTGTAACAACAGCAGCTTTGGCAGATGGCAGTGTAACGAATGTAAAATTAGGGGCAAGTGCGGTAACTACAGATAAAATATTAGATGGAACAATTACAGCAGCAGATATAGCGAACGCCACTATCACGGCAGCGAAGATAGCAAATAATACAGTGAGCAGTACTAATATTTTAGATGGAACAATTACAGCAGCAGATATAGCGAATGCCACTATCACGGCAGCGAAGATAGCAAATAATACAGTGAGCAGTACTAATATTTTAGATGGAACAATAGCTTTAATCGACTTAGCTGCTGATTCAATTAATTCTTCTAAAATAGTAAATGGTTCAATCCTGCCAGCAGACTTAGATCCAACAGTGTTCTCATCTTTTACACCCGGTGCTGGTAGCGTAACATCTACTTCGATATTAGATGCAACGATATTAACAGCTGATTTAGCAGATGGAAGTGTAACAAACGCGAAACTAGCTAATGATGCAGTAACAAGTAATAAGATCCTAGATGGAACTATTACAGGTGCAGATATAGCGGATGGAACTATTAGTGCCAATGATATTATGGTTAATTCTTTAACGAGCACTAATATTCTTGACGGCACGATAACTTTAGGCGATTTGTCAACAGGAGTGTTAAATGCTTTTGATAATAAGAAGCTAGCAAGTAGTAATGCAGGAGCTTTAAGTGGTCAAGCAATAACATTTGATGGTTTACATAATGTGGTATTTCAATCTAATGGTTCAGATATAAATTTATTACTACCAGCAGGAAGTGGAACATTAGCAAGACTATCTGATATCGGTGCACCAGGAGCAGGCAGTGTAACAACAGCAGCTTTGGCAGATGGCAGTGTAACGAATGTAAAATTAGGGGCAAGTGCGGTAACTACCGAGAAGATTCTAGATGGAAC
>DUDT01000022.1 GCA_005110385.1 Candidatus Melainabacteria bacterium
GATAGTCATAGCTTAAAGTCTGCTGTGAAAAGGATTTCCTGCATTTTTTACAGTAATATTTCTGAATTATTTTTCTATCTGATTTTCTCTCAAAAAAACCACGACGAATCACTGTTCCCTTAGCTTTACATATCGAACATTCATCAAGACCATGTACTCTTTCTCTCATTCATAATATTCTCCCTCCATAACCCCTCTGCTTTTTAGGGGTCATTTTTCCCCAATTTACCTTAAGTGAAGTTAATTGGGGCAGTTTACGAAAACGCAAAAAATGGAGTTGTGCAGTGGTCTCATCAAGCCGTAGCCGCTTTCTTAATACTCAAATCAGTTACAGTAGCTAATTTCAAGTTCTCTACCATATCTTCGGTGATAGTTACTTTCTGTAAGCCTTCTAATGACGGAGCTTCAAACATTATATCTTTCATTATCTCTTCAATAATGCTTCTCAGAGCCCTAGCACCCATTTTACGTTTCTGAGCTTTCTTCGCTATCTTCTCTATGGCTTCATCTGTAAATTCCAGCTCTATACCATCAAACTCTAATAACTTCTGATACTGCTTAACTAAAGAGTTTCTCGGCTTATTTAAAATGAGTTTTAAAGTCTCAGTATCAGGCGCATCTAAGCTCGCTATAACAGGTACTCTACCTACAAATTCTGGAATAATCCCGAAATGCACTAAATCTTCTGGTTCTGTATATTTAAAAGCTTCTGAAAGCCTTTTATTACGCTGATCTTCATCTAAACTCTCAGCACCAAAGCCAACAGAAATATTAGATTTCTGTCTTCTTTTTTCTACAATCTGCTCTAATCCAACAAAAGCACCACCACAGATAAATAGAATATTATGGGTGTCAACTTCTATCATCTCAGCATGTGGATGTTTCCTGTTTCCTTGAGCTGGAATACTCGCTTTAGTACCCTCTATAAGCTTTAATAATGCCTGCTGCACTCCTTCCCCAGAAACATCTCTAGTGATAGAAGGATTTTCTGATTTACGAGAAATTTTATCTATCTCATCTATATAAATAATGCCCATCTCTGCTTTAGCTAAGTCATTACCAGCATTTTGATAAAGCCTCTGTAACATATTTTCAGCATCATCTCCGACATAGCCAGACTCAGTAATAGTCGTCGCATCTGCCATAGCGAAAGGAACTTTTAGAAAATTAGCTAAAGTTTCCACGATATAAGTTTTACCGCTACCAGTAGGGCCAAGCAGCAGTATATTAGATTTATTTATAGTAATAGAGTCATTAGGAGCAGCTCCTTTATTATGATTTATACGTTTATAATGATTATAAACTGCTACCGATAAGGTCTTCTTCGCTAAATCATTACCTATAACATATTCATCTAAATATTCTTTAATTTCTTTGGGCTTTGGTAGTTTATGAGGATCTAATCCTATTACCGAAGTATTCTCTAAAACAGTCGCAGCAACAAGTGCAGCGTCTGGCACTTCTATAATACCTTCGTCCTTCAGAATCTCAAGACAAAGACTTATACATTCATCACAGATATAAATACCTGGGCCTGCTATAAGCTTTTTAACCTGATCCTGACTCTTTCCACAGAAGGAACATTTCAATAATCCATTAGTTTTAGACATTAAGAATTACTCAGAAATTAGTTTTCTGGATTAATATTAGCAGGTTTCTTAGCTACTACTCTATCCACTAGACCATACTCCTTAGCATCCTCAGCTGTCATAATATAATCCCTATCAGTATCTTTAGTAACCTTATCGATATCTTGATTACAGTTAGCGGCAAGAATATCGTTTAATAATTTCTTCATCCTTAAGATCTCATCGGCTTGAATTTTAATATCAGAAGCCTGTCCCTGAGCACCACCTAATGGCTGGTGAATCAAAACTCTAGAATGAGGTAAAGCCATTCTCTTACCTTTAGTACCAGAACTTAAAAGAAAAGCACCCATGCTCGCACATTGTCCCATACAGAAAGTCGCGACATCTGGACCGATATGCTGCATAGTATCGTACATAGCGAGTCCAGCTGTAACAGAACCACCTGGGCTATTTATATACATGTAAACATCTTTACTAGAATCTTCTGAATCTAACAGCAATAACTGTCCAACAAAGATACTTGCAACAATATCATTCACTTCAGAGGTTAAAAATACTATTCTCTCTCTAAGTAATCTTGAAAAAAGATCAAAACTTCTTTCACCTCTTGGTGTGTTTTCTATAACACTCGGGACATAATTAGAGATACTGGAATAAGACATTCCTTGAAGATCTAAAGGGTTAATTAGACCATGTGCATTACAGATACTTATAATATCTGCTTTAGTCTCACGTTTTATACTTTGATAATCCATAATAAAAAATCTACCACGGAATAGATGTTCTCAGATAAAGATTTAATCAAAAATATTTACTTATACTCGAAACTCAATCGAGTACCATTTCACACGCCAATGCATCTCGGTAGAACAGAATACCCTAATGACCTTTCAGAACTATCTGGGCTGGATAACCTTCAGTATCCGACTTCTACTCTGAAAAATGCTGAGGAATACCTCAGTAAAATCTTCTTAACCGAGCGATCTTTTCTGTTAACAAATGGAGCTAGTATTGGATTGCAAGCTGCTATTTTAGCTTTAAAATTTTATTATTCACAAAACAATCTAGCATTAAAACCACTTTTAGTATCACGTAATGTTCATAAGTCTATTTTAAGTGGAGTTATTCTTGCTGGCTTTGATGTGGAGTGGCTAGAACTGAATTACGATGATAATCTAGACCTTTATACAGGGCTAAAACTCTCTGTAGCAGAACTAAAAGAATTTCTAAGCAATCGAGAAGATACTTATGCAGGCCTAGTTTTAACCAACCCTAGCTACGATGGATTCTATAGTGATTTAAGCTTACTGAAATCGCTAACCCTGCCTCTAATTATCGATGAAGCACATGGTACACATTACTATTTCAGTGATGATTTACCTAAAGGTGCTTTAAAAACAGCTGGGGATATCGTTATTCATTCATTACATAAAACTCTTGGAGCTTTAACTCAATCAGCGGTAGCTCATATCAGCCTGCATTCCAAAGTCCCAGCATCTTGTTATGAAGCTGCTTTAAGATTATTACAGACTACTAGCCCAAGCTACCTAATCCTGAAAAGCATTCTAGAGTCTGTGCAACATTACGTACAAGAAGCTAAAGAATTATACTCAAAAGTAAAAGCATTCCAAGAAAAGATTTTAACGAACTGTCTTACTGCTAATAATGATGATTACTTTCGCATAGTAATTCAGAATACTGCAGCTGAAGGGTTAGAAGTCTTTCTTGAAAAGAGAAATATTTTCATCGAAAAAAAATCAAGTAAATCTATAACTGTTTTTCTCAGTCCTTATCACCATGAAAAAGATATAGATCTTTTAAATGCAGCTTTAAACGAATTTCACACAACTAATCTCAGCATAGCCTCACCTACACTAAATTTTTTTTCATTTCCAGATCAAGCTTTAAACCCACAACTAGCTTACTCTAGTCCTTTTCAAGAATTGCCTTACCAAGAGTCTTTCGGCAGAATCTGCGCCGAACTCTTCGCCCCCTGTCCACCAGGCTTCCCACTTTTAGTTCCTGGACAAGAGATCAATTCATCAATTATAGAGAAGTTAGGTATATGTGATGATTTCTTAAAATACAAACGTGGAATAATTCGAGTTGTTAAGTAAATTAGGAATGAAAACATAGGTTTATTTTGTATTTAAGAAAAAATAAACTAAAATATCTAAAGTTGAGTGAGACCTAAAATAAAGATATCTGGAATAATGTCTGCTGAAGATGCGAGGGCCGCTTTAGATTTAGGTGCTGATTACATCTCCTTTGAAAATATAAAAACATCTAAAAAATATCTAGATTTCTCGCAAATCACGGCAATTACTAATGAAATTCCTCAAAATTATAAAAATAAATTAGTCTTAGCCACTGATTCTGGTTCTTACGATACTTTAATGCAAGTTCTGAGAAAGGCTGACATCAGTGCTGCACAGCCAAGATACCCTAATGTCAAAATCACAGATATAATTAAAATGCGTAAATCTGGAATTCGCATATTCCAATACGAGTACCTAAGTAGCTCTGCTGATATATTTAATGTTAATTTGAGCAAAGATGCTTATGATTATGCGGTTTTTGATATTAGACCTACTTTTGTTTCAAAGGTAGATAGGTTTACTCGTAATTATAAAGTCGCAAGAATAGTTAGGGATATATTTAACGAAATTAAAGCAAACATACCTTTAGATTTTTATGGCGTGAGTGGTGAACTTAATTTAGAGAGTATTTTCACTTTTATTCAAGTTTGCAAACCTAGTTTAATTGATCTTTCAATACAATTTGAGTCCCAACATTCGGTCCATAAATCTTATGATAGGATGTCTCAATTTTTCGGTAAATTGAATACAGTGTTTCCAAATGTTGCGAATTAAGATATGTGGTTTAACAAATTTAGCAGATGCTTATATGGCATTAAAGCTAGGAGCTGATTTTTTAGGTTTCAATAATATTAGGCGCTCCAAACGTTTTATAGATATCCTAGACATCAAAGATATAGTGCAGCGAATGCCAGAAAGTTTGAGAGATAAATGCGTACTTCTTGCAGAGGATGTTGATTTACAGAGCATTATAAAAACAGCTAAATCTCTCAGTATTAATTCTATTCAACCTTATATTACTAATCCCACCATCACTGATGCTGATTATATTAAAGCAAGAGAGCGTGGCATGGGGATCTTTAGAGTTATTCATATTGAAAACAAAAGATCTATCAATGATCTATCCATAAATCATAATTCAGCTGACTATTTTATATTAGATACTAAATCCTCAGATCCCAACCAACTTGGTGGTACTGGAGCTAGTTTCGACTGGTATATCTATAACTGTGCCAAAAAAGCTCTCCCCGAAAGAAAAATGGTTTTAGCTGGAGGAATTAGCCTTAAGAATATAGACGAAGCTGTGGAGTATACAGATGCTCGCATGGTAGATTTATCATCTGGTATAGAAGATGCTCCTGGTATAAAGTCTCACGATAAAATGCAAGCTCTATTTGAACATGTTAAGGGTGTGTCAAAAGGGAATTAAAAATCTTTAACTGATAGTATGTAAATGATGCGTCAATCTCTTGCTATATTTTCCGCTCGGCTTTGTATTAATTTATTAAAATTTTTCAAATTAGGTAATGGTAGTAGTCTCCCTGGTAGAATTGCCTTAAAAATTTTCCCAAAACTTTTATTAAAAGCTAATGCGGATATTTTATCTAATCACAACGCACTTAAAGTGATGGTTTCCGGCACCAATGGAAAAACCACTAGTCTTGGTCTAATAGATTCTATTTATGAAGTAACCCAGAATAAGCAAAATCTTATCAGTAATAGACTGGGAGCAAATCTTTATTATGGAATCGCCACTGCTTTTTGTAATTTTCACGGAAATTTCGCTGAAGCCAATTTTACTTTAGAAGTAGACGAAGCGGCTTTAAAGACAGTAGTCAAGCACATTAAACCTAATTTCCTGGCTTTTACGAATATATTTAGAGATCAGCTAGATCGTTTCGGAGAAATAGACGCGACCAAAAACCTACTCGAAGAAGCTCTCAGAATAGCTGACTTAGAGAATGATTTTAATTTAATTTTAAATTATGACGATATTAAACTAAGATCTATCTCTACTAGAACTAATGAGAATATCTACTTCTTCAAGCTCATTATTGATGAAACCTTGAGACTAGAGTCAGAAAAAGTCCTTGATAAGGACAGTTCTTTTTTTGAAGAAAATTCCTCAGATAAAGCTTCTTCGAAAATTGAATCAAATCAAATCGATAAAAATAAATTAATAACAGGGAAACTGAAAATTCTAGAAACAAAATACAGTGTTTTTGATTTAATTTTCAAAGATGAAAGTATCGAAGTTACTCTAAATTTACCTGGTATATATAACGTCTACAATGCTCTACTTGCCGCATCAGTATTTCTTGCAGCTGGAACTAGCTTAGATAAAGTAGCTCAAGGTCTGACTCTTTACAGAGGTGCCTTTGGGCGTTCACAAACTATAAATATAAAAGGTATAGAGTCGAATATTTATTTAATTAAAAATCCAAAAGGCTGTTCAGAAGTGCTTAATATGGTGAAAAATGATAAAGGTTCTTTATACTTAATTATCATCAATGATAATTACGCTGATGGCAGAGACGTGTCTTGGCTATGGGATGCTGATTTTGAAGCTTTAGTAAATGAGAATCACAAAGACAGTAAAAGCTCAGAGATTGAAGTTTACGAGCAACCGCATCAGTCACGAATTAACTATATCTGCTCTGGAAAAAGAGCTTATGATATGGCTTTAAGGCTTAAATATGCTGGAGCTGAAATTACTGAAATTTATGTAGAGGAGAATATTCAGGCAGCGATTGACTTTGCAAGCGAATATATTAATAAAAAGAAGCATACTGGCACATATTCAGCAGCAGGAAAAATTCAGATCAAAAATTCTTTAAATATACTGCCGACTTATACTGCACTTCTAGAGTTAGAAAAAAGATTAAGTCTAACTACATCTCCTCTGGAGATATCTCCTCACCTTCATCATTAATTCCAGGCATAACCTTAGAAAAGACCGTGAGAAACATAACAAGAACGAAAGCGAGCATCGTAAAACCTAGTACTACACCTTTCCACATGCCTGCAAAAATCATATTTTCATGTTAGCATGGCACTGCTCGCGAACTCCATTTTCTACGTCAGTTATTTACCAATACAAAACTGACTAAACATATTATCTAAAATCTCTTCATTTAGATCATCTCCAGTAATCTCACCAAGTCTCGCTATAGCTGCTTTTAAATCTATAGTCCAGAAATCATGAGCCAGATTATCCTGTGCAGCATTAATAGCTTTCTTTAATTCATTAATGCACTGCCTTAAAAGATCTGCCTGCCTAGTATTAATACTCACTGCATTAGTATCATGAATTTTTTTTAGCTCAGGATTGGCTTTACTAAATATTAGCTCCTTGAGTTTTTCAATATTCATATTTTTACTAGTCGAAATAAGAATATCGTATCTCCTCATAAGATTATCTGCCTTAAAAGATGAAGTACTGTAACCTTCATCGCCAACTAAATCTAATTTAGTGCCAACTCTAAGAAATTTCTCGGATTCTAACTTTAATAAAATCTCTTCAAGGGACTGCTCATAATCTCCCTTTTTTGCGTTTCCTGCAAAATACTGATCATTAGCCATCTCTGAACTTAAATCCTCTAGCCAAAGCACTAGATCTGCCTCCTGAATTACTTTTTTACTAAGTCCGATACCTATCTGCTCAACTTTATCTTCACTCTCACGAATACCAGCAGTATCAAGGAATACCACTGTTAATCCATTTAAGTTTATAGACTCTTCGATGACATCCCTTGTCGTTCCAGCCACATCAGTAACTATCGCCCTATCGCTTTCCAGCATTGCATTTAATAAACTGGATTTCCCAGCATTCGGAGCTCCCGCTAAAGCTACCTTAAAACCCTCTCTGAGAATAAGCCCAGACTTTTCACTTTTAAGTATCTCTTGAACTTCATTAATAATTTCATATAATCCCTGCCTGAAAACTTCTCTTGGATATTCTATAACCTCATCAGGGAAATCTATACAAGCGATCAACTCCGCTAAAATCCCTAATAGCTCCATTCTTAACTCTTGTATTCGCTTTCCTAAATTTCCAGAATAAAGCTTAAGTGCATTAACACTAGAAAGCTCACCCCGAGAATGAATCAAGTCAAGTATGCCTTCTGCTTGACTAAGATCCATCTTTTTATTTAAAATCGCTCGTTCAGTGAATTCCCCAGCTTGAGCGAGCCTTGCACCATTTTCAAGCACTAAATTTAAAATTTTTTTACTAAGCCAAGTTCCACCATGGCATTGTATTTCTATTACATCTTCGCCAGTAAAGCTTTTTGGGGCTTTGAAGCATAGCACCAAAGCTTGATCCACCTTCTTGCACTGCTCGCGAACTCCAATTTCAGCGTTTTCGTTATCCTCTGCGTTTTCACCCGCCTTATAATCGACTATCCAAGCTAATTTAAAAGTCCCTGGGATTAAATCTTGTTCTTTGAGATTAGAAATTTTTTGAATAATTTTATGGCTATTAGGACCACTAATACGAATAGCTGCCACAGCAGCAATTCCCGTTGGGGTGATTATCGAAGCTATATCGTCCATCTAAATTTCCCTAGATGTACTTATAGCATTTCTGCCTTTTTTCTTAGACAGATAAAGAGCTTGATCTGCTTTAATTTTCAGTTGATTGAAATCATAAGCATCATTTGGGATACCTGCTATACCGATACTGCAAGTAAGTGGCTGATTCCAGGCACTGTGCCGAGCTTTACTAAGATTACGCCTAATTCTAGTAGCCGCTTGGTAAGCAGATTCTAAATCTGTATTAGGTAATAAAACGATAAATTCATCACCACCATATCTACCGACTAAATCCGAAACCCTTCTCTGCACTTCATTAAGAGGTGTGTGCCTTAAAGTTTTACTTAAAACTTCAGACATAATAATAATCGCTTCATCACCGGCTTCATGTCCAAAATTATCATTAATGGATTTCAAATAATCTAAATCCAGCATCATTAATGAAATAGATTTTTGATTAGCTTTAGCGATTTGGACTTCAGTTAAAGCTACGGTATTGAAATATCTTTTATTATACAAACCAGTATCTGGATCAGTTTTACTCATCTTATCTATGGTGTCAAAGAGTTCAGCATTCTTAATTGCAACTGCAGCTTCAGAACCTACTTGTAAAATGAAATTGATTTCCTCTATAGAAAATTCCCTCTCTCGATCACATTGGTGTACGGTTATAGTTCCTAATAATTTACCCTGAGAAATTAATGGCACAGATAGATAACTTTTCATTTGTAGTGAATCGGTGATTTTAAGAAGGGTTTCACCTTCATCACGAAACTCGTTACGCAGAGTTTGAAAATTTAGCACTTCAGTATTTTTATCTAAATTATTTAAAGTCAAAAGAGAAGATATCCATCTTTTCTCGAAACCAAAAATAATATCAGCACATGGCACGACACTCTCTAGAGTGTACTCTTCCTCTGTCTTGATGATTTTATGATTAGCAGCCAGCCTTCTTACGAAGCACCGGCTTACTCCTAATATTTCACCTAAACCTCTTGCGATACTGCCAAGCACCACAGAAATCTCTAAAGTATTTCTAATATCAATGCTTAATTGATGCAATAAAGCCATTTGCTTTTTAGTTTGTTGCGAATCCTGATAAATAGAAGCTTGTGTAAGTGCTAGTGATAGCTGTTGTGATATTGATTCAATAAGTTCTATATCTTTATCTTGCCAGTCTTTAGTGGAATTAAAGCTGCTAAGAATAATGAAACCTATAATATTCTTATTACTATGATCCATTAAAGCACAAGCCAAAAAGCTTCCTACTGAATAATCTTGATGAAAAGAATAAATAGCTTTATTAATTCCTTCCTTATTAAAATTTGCATAGCACCAAGAAATTTTTTCAAATTTACTATGATAAAGGGTGCGTAAACTTGAATGAAGCATTGCCTCCATTAAAGAATTATATTTTCGCTGTGATGACCATATCGCTTGTTTATTCTCTTTGGTAATAGAAGTTTTTTCCAAAAGATAGATACCACAGGAGTCAGCTCCCATAATTTGCCCAACTTCTAAAGCTGCTAAATCAATAATTTCTCTAACTATCAGTGAATCTCTAATTCTAGTAGTAATTTGGTTTAGCAGAAATTCTCTTTGTACTATAGAAAGCACTTCAGAATTAAGTTTATGTTGATTAAGTATAACGGCTATCTGTTCTACGAATAATGTTATTAACTCATCTTGAGTATGAGTCCAAGAGGAATATTTATCGATTAAAAAATAACCAAACTTTTCATTACGCAGCTTTGATTCGAAAATTTTTAAAAACTTACTTTTATCCTCCAAAGCATATTTCTCTAAATTAAAAATTTCATCATCGCTAAATTCATCACCTTTATGAATCTCAAAATCAGCTCCATCACTAGTCATAATGAAATTAGCCTTAAGGATCTTCGGTGAATTTTCGACTCTTTGTAAAAAGCAAAATGATTTAATCTGCAAATAATCTTTTAAACTCAGGTAAAGCTTTTCAATAGCAATATCTGGGCGCAAAGATTTTCTAATCTCTGATGTTAGGCGGAAAATAATATTATTTCTCTCTTGCTCTTCTATATTATTAATAATCAATTTGATAAGTTCAGCGAGTTCCTCAATATCAGCTTGAAAATTTTCATCTAGTTTTTGCAGATAAAGGGATCCCCAATCTTTAATCTCCTGAATTCGATACTGTTTCAATTCAACTGGAGATATATTGTATTCAGAATTAGAGTAATTTTTATTATCTAATTTATTTTCTACATATATCCATTTAGAATCAAATAAGTCACATATCTCATTTAGTAAAGAGTTGATTTTATGTTGATAATTACCAGCTTCCAGCAGTGAATACCTACTAACTAGGTCAAGTGTATTAATTTTTTTCTTTTCTTTAACCATTAGTTAACCAGATTGGATTACTTAGTATATATATGCCAAATTTTGGATCACAATACTCTTATGCCCGAAGTAAAGAGACTGTATTTAGAGGTATGGAGGAAGCTCAATACCGTTTAGGTTTAATTGTTAAAAATAACATAAAAAATGCTAATACCATAGGTTTTAAAGGTGTTTTCGCCAACTCAGTTTTACTAGATCCCTATAATGCTGGTAAATTTAGAGACGAATCTCAAGGGGTAAATACTATCACTCCTAATAATCCTCTCAACTTAGCGATTGATGGTAATAATGCTTTCTTTTTAGTAGAGGGGCTAAATGGTCCAGAGAGAACTAGAGATGGAAGATTCATGCTCAACCAAGAAGGTGAAATAGTTAACCACGAAGGTAAAGAGCTAGTCATTTTAGATAGACCTACTAATTTAGAAACCAGAGATCTTATTAAATACTCTGAGGATATTAATATAAATAGATTCGGTGAAATTAGAGTGAAAGGTCAGTATCTTGGAAAAGTAGCTTTAGATTATCACAATAGAATGCCAGGTCAGCAAGCTAAAATCCTGCAAGGTCATTTAGAACTATCAAATGTAAGCCTTGAAGACAGCATTATGAAAGTAGTTGAGTTAAAAAGACATCATGAAACTTTACAGAATATGATGGCAATGAATATGACGGTCGAAAAATCACTAGTAGATACTTATGGAAGAAATGTGTAATTAATGTTTAATATACTTGCTAATGAGACCTATAACACTGTCGGTCATAACATGGAAATGTTAGGTCAAAATGTTCGTAACATGAATATGAGCATGGCACCTGGTTATAAAGCTAAAAAAACTAGCTTCCATGAGTCTATGCAAGGTCTTAAAAAAGTAGAAACTACTGATTTTAAGAGTGGAGTATCTATAAAAACTGGTAGAGAATTAGATTTCGCTATAGACGGTGCTGGTTTTTTTGAAGTAATTTTACCAGATGGTACTGTAGCGTACACTCGCAATGGTGCTTTAAGCCTAAGTGCAGATGGAAGATTACAGACACCTTATGGTTATGAGATTTCCACTACTGGCGCTAAAACAGATTTATCTAATGCTGAGAAGCAGAGCTTCAGCCTAGAACTAAGCTCTAAGCCAGTTTTCATACCAGCTGGCGTAGACGTTAAGCTAAATGAGAGCGGAGAGTTAACCGACCCTATGGGTGAAGTAATCGGTAAAATTAACTTAGTTACTTTTAGTAATTTAAATGCTCTAAAAGATATCGGTGAAGGGCTTTATGTACCGACACGAGATGCTGGAGATATGAAAGATATAGTAGTAGGCAGCATGAGAGGAGAAACTCAGTTAAAACAAGGTTTCCTAGAGTCTTCTAATGCTGATTCTGTTTATTCTTTATCTCAGATTCTGCAGTTAAACACCGCGATTAAAGCCGAAATGAAGATATTTAAAACGCTCGATCAAATGCACGGAGAATTAAATCAGACGATTTCGAGAAACTTATAACGATTCTATTTAAATCAAGGGAAAAAAAGGACAAAATATGAACAATTATTATGGTACGAACTCTGGTCTAGCTGGCAGTATGCTAAATGGAGCTTTTGATAACGCAATGTCTCCACAGATGGGTATGGGCATGCAAGGTGGAGCTTTCTCTAACCTGTTAGGGCAGATCACTGGTGGAATTCAACGTAACGCAAGTATGGGCATTATGCCTGGGCAAGGTACTGGCAATATGACACCACAACAAATCGCAGCTCAAATGAGCATGGGTGGTGGTATCACCTCGTTACTACCGCTATTAGGAAATAGCTTTTTACCTAAGTTAATGTTTCCAGTAGCAGGTTTAATGACAGTATTTCAAGTAGCTCAATCTGCTATGCAGATGAAAAATGATTTAGATCAGTCTCGACCTCAGCTTGGTTTAGATCCAAGGGATCTTAATTATAATAAAGCTGTTGAGGCTGTACAGATAGCCAGTGTTGAAGGGCAGCATTTGGGACCTTTTGCTTAATAAGATATTTTGTTTTAAAAAAGGATTTGCCTAAACCTTGATATGAGATAATATCAACTGTGCTTAACGGTAAAAAAATTGGTATTGTTGGTCTTGGTCTGATAGGCGGCTCTATAGAGAAGTGCCTGCTTGAAAAACAGGCTGAGCTCGGCTTATCTGCAGTGAAAACCGTTAGTAAAAGCCAGAAAAGGGAATATAGCATACATGATCTAGCTGATTGCGATGTCATTTTTCTATGTTCCGAGCAATCTAAGATCATTGAGGATTTAGATGAGATTGCTAAGATTATCGCGAAGCCTAGCACTGATGATAAAAAGCCTTTCGCTAATGCTCTTATTACAGATGTGGCTAGTACTAAGAAGAAAATAAGTGAAAAAGCTAAATTACTTGGCTTAAATAATTTTATAGCTGGTCACCCAATGGCGGGTACCGAACACGAAGGATACGCTGCTAGCTTCCCGACTTTATTTGAAGGGTCGACTTGGATACTAGAAGAAAAAAGTGAAAGAACTAAATTACTAGAATTTATTATTACTAATGTTCTTAAAGCTGCTGAAATAGTACAGCTTGATGTAGAGACGCATGACCGCCTAGTAGCTGTAGTTAGCCATCTACCTATGCTTTTAAGTTTCGGCTTGGCTGATTTAGTAAAATCCTACCCTGCTGCAGAAAAGATTATAGGACCTGGTTTTAAAGGCATGACCCGCCTCGCTAAAGGTAATGTGGAAATGTCTAAAGAGATCTTAGCTTTAAATAGACAGAATATTAAAGAACTATGGCAAGAATATTCAGACAGTATCAGCTTCCTATTAGACACACCAGCTTCTCTTTTGCAGCCAGAGTTAAATAAAATAAAGAAATTAGTAGAAAATGTTCGTTGATACAGTAGTTATCAAGCTCGCTAGTGGTAAGGGTGGTAATGGTATTTCCACTTGGCGGCGAGAGAAATATGTAGCCTATGGTGGTCCCGATGGTGGTGACGGCGGTAGAGGTGGCAGCGTCTATCTGATAGTCGATAAAGCGATGAATACTTTACTCGATTTTAAGCATCTCTCTCTATTTAAAGCCGAAGATGGCACCAATGGCGCTAGATCTCTATGCACTGGAAAATCTGGCGAAGATCTTTATATAAAAGTGCCTCCTGGTACTGTAGTTAGAGACACTGCTGATGGCAAGGCAATCGCAGATCTTATAGAAGATGGTCAGACTGTGCTTTTAGCTGAAGGTGGCAGAGGTGGACGCGGCAACGCTCGTTTTAAATCTAATCGCAATAACGCTCCCTACTACTGTGAACCTGGTGAAGCTGCTATAGAAAGGGAAGTAGAGTTAGAACTTAAGATGATCGCTGATGTAGGATTAGTAGGATTTCCTAATGCTGGTAAATCTACACTGATAAGCCGTATTAGTGCAGCGAAGCCTAAAATCGCAGATTATGCCTTCACCACACTAGAACCTAATTTAGGTGTAGTCAGAAAACCTAATGGCGACGGCTTTTTAGTAGCTGATATACCCGGGCTTATCGAAGGAGCCAGTGAAGGAAAGGGTTTAGGGCATAATTTCTTAAGGCATATAGAGCGTACTAAACTGTTAGTGCATTTAGTCGATGCTTGGGGCTTCACTGCTTCGAATATAGATTCTAATCAAGAATTAACTTACCAAGATCCAGTCCAAAATTTCAGGCGTATAAATCATGAGTTAGCTAATTTCAGTGAATTATTAGCTGATAAAAAGCAGGTTTTAGTTATAAATAAGATAGAAGGCTATCCAGATGACGAACTTAAGCATATTAAAGAAAAATTCTCAGCGATAAAAACTGCTGATAAACGCATTTTAGAAGTTTTTTATATTTCTGCAGTTACTGGTGAAGGTTTAACGGATTTAGTAAATTTCATCTCTGATGAAATCGACAAGATCATCTTTATTCAACCACCAGTTTTAGTTCACGAAGACGAATCTGCGACAGATCACGAAGATAGTGACTTTACTATTGAAAGAGTAAGCACTCGCTTGGGAGTGACTTGGGTAGTACACTGCGGCAGATTAGAAAGGCAGATGCGAGTTACTAATATTCGTGAGATGGAATCACTGAGATATTTATATAGGGTTGCTCAAGGTATTGGGCTTTTTGAGGAATTAAAGAGATTAGGCGCTGAAGTAGGCGATACTTTAAATATTGATGGGGCTGATTTTGAAGTTGATGATTTGGTGGTGAGTTAGGAAGACGACGAAAACGCAAAAATTGATGTTCGGCAGCAGTGCCTTCTCACCAAGACCCACCAGCTCCGCCACCCCCAGAAGACCCTCCCCCGAAACCCCCGAAACCCCCGAAACTACTAAACCCACCCAAACCAGATCCAGATGAATGATTCGAGCCAAAGGAATTATGATTCGAAGATGGTCCGGGGATAAAGAAAGGTAAATAACTAAAAGGACTGACCCCTCGAGAACCTCGTTTAGAGATATCTATCTGCTCACCAGTTTTAGAAAGGAACAGCTCACTAAATAATATAAAAAAGAATGGTATTAAAAATACTAAAAATATTAAAGGCGATTTATTCGTTTTCGTAGTTAACTTATCGTTAAACTCTCCCTGAGCTTGTTTCATTAATACTGTAGTCGCTTCATCTAAAGCCTGATATATATTTCCGGCTTTAAAATTAGGGATTATAATTTTTTCTATGATCTGCTTTGCCGCAAGATCTGTGATAGAGGCTTCTAAACCATAGCCGACATTTATATAAACTTTTCTGCCGCCCTCTTTCTGGGTAGGTTTGATTAATATTAATAAACCATTATCCTTATCTCCTTGCCCTATGCCCCATTTATTAAAGAGCTGGGTAGAAAAATCATTTTCATCTAAGCCTGAAAGAGAGTCGATGATTAGTATACAGATCTGATTCGAACTTTCTAAATTAAATTTTCTGAGTTTTTCTTCTAGGGCAGCAGTTTCTTCTGCCTTAAGGAAATTAGGAAACTCCTTAGAGAGATTATTTATAAGCTTCTCTGGCTTAGGTCTTGCTGGTAGAGACTGATCCTCAACTCCATTTTCTACGTTTTTGCGTGCACGTTGTGAATCAGTCTTTAGTACTGTTTCGGCACTATGTGCTGGATTAATACAAGTAGTAGATGCTGTAAATAGCATTAATATGATTAGAAACCACTGCAGGAAACCACTTACAGTCTTTTCACTAGAAACAATACCGATCAAAGCCCCTCACCTATTGAAATATCATTACTTAATTCATTAATATCGTCTAAGCTATATGGATAAAGCTCCTTTAACTTAGCAGTCACTTCTATTAGTGCAAGCTTAAGACCAAGAAAATAATCCCCTTTTCTAAAATATTCTTGCATGATTTTCAGCTCACTATCCCAAAAGCTCTGTCCAAGGTGATCATGAATACCTTTATCTCCCCAAATAGCTAATTTAGAATCTTTAACCGCTATATAAAATAAAACACCATTACGCTGTTTAGTTTTATGCATTTTTAATTTCTTAAAAACCTCTACAGCTCTCTTGATTACATCTATCTTACAGTACGCTTCTAAATGTATTCTAAGTTCAGCATTAGTAAAAGCTTCTGCTTCACTGATCATACGAGCGAGCTTTTCTTGTTCTTCTTTAGTGAGAAAATCTTTAACCTTACTCAAAGTTTACCTTCGGTGCTTTTTCAGCTTCTTTATCAGCCTCAAAATATGCCTTATCTTTAAAACCAGTTATTCCAGCTATTAAAGCCTGTGGCATCAATTTAATAAAAGTATTATACTCCTTAGTCGCATCATTAAACATGCGTCTTTCGTTCGCTATGCGGTTTTCAGTTCCTTCTAATTGACTCTGCAAAGCAAGAAAATTCTCATTAGCTTTTAAGTCTGGGTATTTTTCTATAACTAGCATTAACCTTGAAAGGCTACCACTGAGCTGCTTTTGTGCATTTTGAAATTTAGCCAGATTCTCTGGAGTTAAATCATTAGCTTCAAGTTTCACTTGGCTTGCTTGGGAACGAGCTTCTATAACCGCAGTTAAAGTTTCTTTTTCATGCGCAGCATAAGCTTTTACAGTAGCTACTAAATTAGGGATTAGATCAGATCTTCTCTGGTAGACGTTCTGTACCTGTGCCCATTTACCATTTACATTTTCTCTAAGCGTAACCATATTATTGTAGATACCAGTGAAAGAGGCTCCTATAAAGAATAATAATAAAGCTATGCTAGCTAGAACTATTACCCAAGTAGGTATTTTTTTGATCATATATATGATTTTAGCATCAGGCTAAATCAGAAACTTAAAGATATTAAACAGCACACCACCATCTCTCTCTTTATCTAGAGCACCAGTGCCGATAACCTGTATCTGAGCATTAGCTAACTTATAACTAGGGATTTCATTATTAGAATCTATATCCTGAGGATTAATAATTCCTCTCACATAAAGGCTTTTAGTCTGCCCCTCTATAACTATCTGCCTACTACCTTCGACTACCATGTTATTACTCTGAGCATCTACTTCTACAACTAAAGCTGAGACCATGGTAGTGAAGGTATCGTCACTATTAACATTAATAGATCTATCTAAGCCTCTTTTATATTGACCGGGGAATGTAAAGCTAGTAATCATAGAAGCTACATCATTAGTCTCCGGCGTAGCAGTACTTGTAGCGGTCATTCCTTGCGTAAAAGCAAACTTGGCATCTAAATCAGCATCTCTTTTAAGTTTAACTTCATTACGTTTTAGAACATTTACATTTTCTATAATTCTTACAGTGATTACATCACCTACATTACGAGCTTGATAAGTTTCATAAAACCCCCTTGGGCTCCCAGTAATAGTAGTAGTTTTAAGACCGCCATCCTGCAAAAGACTTGCAGCTAAAGCATTACGCACAGGTGAAATAATTACTACGATAAATAAAACGAGGAGAAATATTTTAAGATAAGGTGATTTATTCATCTGTTTTCTTTAATGAGTTAGAGCTGGACTAAGTTTATTTAGATTACGTTTAATTAATTCATGTGCACCATAAATAGCTGGATACTTAGTTTGGGATCTGCGAATCTGAATTTTATAAGTTAAATTCTCATCTAAGTAAACTAAAGCACGATCAATAGCAGGCTTAATTATATTAGACCAACGTTCATCGGTTATCTTACCTCCCCCAATCGATATAATTTGTGGGGAAAGTATAAAAGATAGGTTAATTAGCGTAGTAGAGAGCAAAGCTATAGATTTTTTAGCCTTGGTCTCTTCATCAAATTCAGCCTCATCTTCATCTGCATGATCGTCTTTAACGTATTCTGGCTGCACTAAATATTCTAGTCTTAAAGTTGGGGAGAAATCAGTAGAGAAAATCTGATCATCTTTAAATAATGCTCCACTGAATCCTGTTCCCATATTGATATAAAGCACTGGATTAAACTGATCAGCTAAACCATAAATAGCCTCACCCATCACCGCAAGCTCGACATCACTTTTAACTAGAACTGGTCTTTGGATAATTTCTGAAACTTTCTGCCAGACTGGATAATTTATATATTCTGGCAGGTTAATACTTTGGCGAAGTATACAGTCTTTATCCCAGAATCCACAGGCTCCCACCGCTGCTGCTATAACCTTGTCTAATTTAATTGCTTGTATCTTATTAGCGAATTCTTCGATAAACTCTTCTGGTCTTTTGGGTGTAGCAAATTCTATAAGCTTTAAAATTCTATCGCCTTCAAAATGTGCGACCCTAGTGTTAGTTCCACCAAAGTCTATGCCGATAGTTTCAAGTTGATTCATTTATTTAGGTTCCTGCTTAATTATATATTCTCCAGTACTTCTTGTCAGATACTACTAGTTTTCCTTCATTTAAAAGTACATTTGAGTTTTCTCTTAGATGTTTTAAATTCACTGCTAGAGACCTCTGCACAAGTCCATCTTCTGCGCTTTCTATCTTCTTAAACTTACTTTTGCTTGAAATTAGTACGAACTGCGGCTTTAAGACTTTAGTTAGAGTCTCTAAATATATAGAGTTAGTCTTCAATGATGGTAATACTAAGATCTGCACTTCTCGCAGCTTGCCATCTAAGCCTTTTAATTTTTTTAAAGAACTAGTGTCTAAAATAATTAAGCCTTCTAAACCAGCCTTAGTGAAGTATTTATAGTTAGTTTTATTTTCCTTCATCTCATGCATTTCTCTTTCTATAAAAGTATCGAAATGACCATAGTGAATATAAAACTCCTGAATCCCATATACTGGAAGAGTTTTAGCCAGTAACAACATGACCAAAGAAGCTAATATACTACTTCTGAGTATTGTTGATTTTAAAAACTCTTTATTGCAGTAAATAAAAGCAGAGAAATTAAGAATTATTAATAGCAATATCATGCTTGCAAAAGAGAATTCTATTTGATAATTCACCCAAGGTAGGTACTCACTGAGCTTGAACAGATATAGACTGAAACCTAATATCGGGTTAATAATAAAGCTCATACCAAAAACGGCTAAAACGATAACTATGGACAATAATGGCGTGAAAATCAAGTTAGCAAGTATGCTCCAGACTGGAAAGCTTTTGAAATAGTAAAGCGTCAATGGAGCTATTAGAGTCTGGACGGCAAGCGAGAGAGCTAGGCTTTCACGAGTGTATTTCGCTGAGAATTGGTAAATTTGAGAATTAAACAGAGTCGCAAGAGGCTTTTTTGAAGCATTCTTTTCAGCTAAAGAACCAGAACTTGCACTAAGGTCTTCCTCCAATTTTTGGTTAATAGGACTGCCCCATATTAAAATAGCCAAAGTAGCTAGGTAACTGAGTTGCAGACCTAAATCTAAAATAGAATAAGGGTCTATAAAAATAACTATACCTGCAAGAATCGTAAGTAATTTCAGATTATTAATTTTACGATTCGCTAGCTTAGCTAAATAAAAAGCAGTTATACAGACAGCTGACCTAACTATAGAAGGACTAAAGCCTGCAAGTCCAGTATAGATAATGCTTAGCGTAATAATTAATAACGATTCTAAGCTTGAATTTAATCTAAGCCTCGTAAAGATGAACTGCAAAAATCCAGCAAGTAACATAAGATGAAAGCCAGATGCAGCAAAGATATGACTCAAACCTAATCTCTTAATGCCGAGCATCACTTCATCTGGTATTTTAGCTACCCGAGAACCGAATAATAGACTAGTGGTAATTAGGCCTTGTTCTTGCCCAAGGGTTTTTAGAAAATATCGCTTTATCTGCTGCCGAGTATCACTAAAAACATCTAATTCATGCTTTTCAAAATTTATCTTTCTTTCAAGCTCCTTAGCTTTAATTTTAAAAAATACTTTTTCTTTCTTTAATACTTTCGCTTTAAAACCAGTCAGTGCCTTAAACTCTGGAACTGCCTCGCCAAGATTAATTATGTCACCTTGCTGAAAACCTTTCCCTGATTTAATAACAAGCAGAAAACGATAAGGAATAAAAACATCTTTAATCCTATCTACTAAACTAGGATCACGTTTTTTTAGACTAACGATAAATTCATCTTGAAAAAAATCATTTTGATTAGCTGGAGTTTCTATCTTGAGATACTGTATTTCAGAACTCTTATAAACTTTATTAGGATCTAAATACTGAAGATATTCCGCCCTAAAGTTATAGTTAAAAAACATTAACAGTATAAAAGTAAACAAGCTGATAATAACTGTCTTGTACCTTGTCAAACTAGTAAACGCAAGGCTAGACAGAAAAAAACAGACGAAAGTCGTCACTAAGACTCTGTAGTCAGCGATAACAAATATTAAGGCACCAATTATAGTACCGATAGCAGCAAATAGTAGGTTCAATGCAGTCTCATTATTAATTAAATGATGTGAAGTTAATTTCTCACCACTTAACTAATATACATCCCTTGAATATCTTTGCGTATTTTTAAGTTCAGTAATATAAAGATCAGGGTCTTTACCATGCTCAGCAGCTATTTCTCGCAGAGCAATATCCACATCCTTTGCCATTTTACGTGCATCACCACAGACATAGAAATGTGCGCCATTCTCTAGCCATCTAAATATTTCTTCAGACTTTTCTTTCATGCGATCTTGAACATAAACCTTAAAATCCTGATCACGAGAAAAAGCTAGGTCTAAGCTGAGATTAAAATCTCGTCTATAAGTTTCTAATTCTTCACCATAGAGATAATCGTATTCAGATTTCTGATCTCCGAAGAAAAGCCAATCCCTGCCAACCTTTTTACCACTTTGGCGTAAATAATTACGCTCTTCAATAAAAGCTCTAAATGGTGCAATACCAGTACCTGGCCCCACCATAATTATGTCGACTGAGCTATCCTGCGGCAATCTAAACTTATCATTAGTATGTAAGTAAATTTTTGTAAGATTTTCATTTAGTGGAACTCTGTCACTGATATAGTTTGAGCATAATCCTAAAACTCTTTGATTATTAATCAAGCCATCGACACGTGAAATACACAGCTCCACCTTTCTTGGATGAGCGTTTAAAGATGAAGCGATAGAATAAGCCCTGCCTAAAACTTTTGATGAATTTTCAACTAATTCATTACTGGTTAAAGAGAAGTCTGGATATTTTTCTTTAATGGCCTTTAGCACTCCTACTGTCGAATACCCTAAAAGTTCTTCACCCAGAAGCTTTCCATCAGCGGAAGTCTTGCTAGCAATAAAAGTGAATAATTTATTACTCGGTCTTGTGATATTAATTTCTTTTAAAAACCTGTTAAATTCAAAATCTTCAGCATAATCAAGATCAAGAAAAGAAAGAAGTTCCTTCACTAAGGCTGTATCATTTTCTGGAACTATATATAAAGAATCACCAGGGGAATAACTCAGCCCGGTGTCTTCTAAATCAAATACTATATGACGTGTATCTTTACTTGAGCCTTCTTTATTTAGCTTATAATTCTCTACAAGCTTAGCTAGGAAGGGATTTTCTTTACTGTATAAAGTTTGAATACCTTCTTTACTAATGCTTTCCATAATAAAACGCTTATTCCCTTAAGGAAGATCTTATATCATCTAAAAGCTTTTTCAAATCCTTAGACTTAGAAAGATTGGAGTTAAGTTGATTAGCGACTGTTTTTATTGAGTGAATAACTGAACTGTGCTTTCTGCCACCAAAAAATTCTCCTATTCTCTGATAACTAATTTCCAAAAATTCGTTACTTAGAAAAATAGCTATATGTCTAGCTTGGGCTATAGCTTGAGATCTTTTAGCACTCTGTAAATCTTCAACTCTAAGCTCAAGTTTTTCTGCGACTAAACGAGTGATTTTCTGAATACTAATACCATTATTCTTCTCATCTAAATAAACAGCACCGAACATATCAGAAATAGTTTTACTATCTATCTCAAGAATATCTAAATCAGAAAAATTATTTAAGGCTGATATTTTCAGTAACGCCCCCTCTAATTCTCGAACATTACCATTAAACTTCTCTGCTAAAGCTACTTTATGACCACAACTAATTTTGAGATTCGCTGCTTGAATCTTATTCTCTATAATCGCTATGCGAGCTTGGTAGTCGACTGGAGATAATTCAGCGATTAGAGATCCCTGTAATCTGCTTTTTAGCTTTTTTTCTATTTTTTCATAATCATCTAAAACTTTACTAGAAGCGATTATGACTTTACCACCGCTGCTGATAATGGAATCAAAATTACTGCAAAATTCCTGCTGAGTCGATTTCTTGCCGTCTAGAAACTGTGCTTCATCTAGTAATAGTAAATCTAAATTACGAAATTTCTTTTTAAAATTCTCATAAGACTTATTCTTTATAGATAGAACGAACTCATTTACATAATCTTCTGCTTTTATATATCTAACTTTAGTGAAAGAATCAGCATGTAAAGCTTCGTTAGCCACTGCATGTAACAGGTGTGTCTTACCTAAACCCACATCAGATGTGATAAATAGTGAATTATAGTAAGAACCCAACTGATTTTCCACTATCGCTTTCGCAAATGAAACAGCTCCGATATTAGCTTTACAAGCAATAAAATTATCAAAGCGTAATTTATTAGAAATACCACTATTAGGATTAGTGAAGCAGTCCCTTCTGTGATTAATTTCATCTGGACTAATTTCAGCGAAGCTCTTCTGCCTAACTTTAGTCTCAGAATTAGTTTTAACTACTTTAGATGTTTTTTTAGAATTAGCTTTATCTAAAAGTAAGTCAGTTTCATTTTCTTCTATAGGACTATTCTCTAAATCATTCTCAAGAGTTAAAGTCTGGTGTTTTGGTGAAGTAGTGAATCTAATACTATACGAAGCTGCTAGCACTTCCTTACTAGATTTATGTATAGCTTCACTGTAACTTTGAGCGATTAATTTTCTTGAAAACTCGTTCTTAACAGCGATAACTAATTCTTGATCATTAATTTCGACAAGCAAGCAAGGACGAAGCCAAGTCTCTATACTAGTCTGCTTAATTTTTTTTGGAAGATTTTCTAAAATTTTTGCCCAAATTACTTTTAAATTCTGGGTTTCTTGTTTGCAGTTAATTTCATCTAGGGGGTGGTTTGTCGGTGTAAAGCTGTCTGTGACTGTCTTCATGTGTGGCGTTTTGGAGTTGTGAAAATTGGGATTATTTAAATATATCATTGAAAGACCTTTACTTGTCTTAGAAATTTTTAACTTGAAAATTAAATTTTTTCGTAGAAATTAAAATACGATTAGTGCTATTTTCACGGCTCTATTATTTTGAAAATTATTATCAAAAAATTTTTAAAAAAACTTTGTTCTTAATGTTAGGTTAACCTAAGCTGGCAATAAGTACTCTGTATGGTGGTAGGCAATTATAGATTCGATTTATTTGGTAGACATAATCATGTCGGACCTAAATCAGCGAATACTGCAAATCAAGCATTTATAGATACAGATACAGATCCATGTACACCAATAGAAGATGCAACTGTATTACGTGAGAAGCCTTTTATATATACTCGAAACTCTCAAAACAATTCTGAAAACCCAGAAAGATTTTTCAGTGCTCAAGAAAATAGTTTCAATTTCTCTAAATCAGCTCCTTTTTCACAGGCAGCTACTGTTAACGTAGCTAAATTTTATTCAGATAGATCTTTCGGTAATGGTTCAAATAAATATGGTCCATCTGGCTCTAGCTCATTTGGTTCATCAAACAGAGAAGTGGCTCAAGTCGGTAGACAATTCGCTTCCATTGCTTAATTAAACTTTATTTACTAATTAAACTTTCTTTTAAAACACTAATCATATCCTCAGCCTCCGCATAGGAATTAAGAGTGCTTAGCTTTGCGCGCATCTCTGATGAATTAGGAATACCTTGAGTGTATTTAACTATATGCTTGCGAATCTCTTTAGTACCAGATTTTTCGCCACGATAATCTACCATTAACTTACAGTGCCTTAAAGATAGCTCAAGCCTCTCTGCATGACTCGGCTCTGGCAGCACTTCACCTGTTTCGAGATAGTGATTTACCTGCTTAGAAAACCATGGCCTACCCATAGTACCCCTCGCGATGGCTACCCCACTTGCTCCTGTCGTTTCTAAAATCTCTTTAACGTCTTCTAAAGTTTTAATATCACCATTCGCGAAAACTGGTATATCTAAACCAGCTATAGCTTCACCGATCAGCTCCCACTGGGCTTCTCCTTCGTACTTCTGCGAGCGTGTGCGGCCATGCAGTGTTAGAGCTGCAACTCCTAAATCCTGAAATTTAAAAGCTAAATCTCTAGCATTAAGACTGCCATAGCACCATCCCAGCCTAGTTTTAACCGTAACTGGTAAATGCGTAGCTGAGATTACCGCTTTCACTATTTCACAAGCGAGTTCTGGCTCTTTCATTAAAGCAGCACCATCTTTACCATTCACGATTTTAGGAACAGGACAGCCCATATTAATATCTATAAACCTAGCTCCCGCGTCAGTAGCCATTTTCGCAGCTAAAGCCATTAATTCTGGCTCATGCCCGAAAAGCTGAACACCAGTAAGTGACTCACCTTCAGGGATATCCATTTTACTAGGATCTGATGGCGACTTATATATATCACTATAAATCATAGCTCTAGAGCTGAGCATTTCAGTAGACATCAGTACATCAGGGTCAAACTCTCTAGCCACCATACGATAAGGAAGATCAGTAAAACCAGCCATAGGTGGAATATAAACACGGCCTTTCAGCTCAATATCACCTATATAAATAGGCTTTAAATTAAGCTTTTCATTAAGGCTATTAATTGACATACATAATTAATATAGCAAATGTTATATTTTATTCTGACCCCTTGCATTTACTTTCGCGGCTTGCTATTATCTTACGTCGAGCAAGTAAATACAAATTAAGGAGGCTTATGACTATTAATCCTTTAAGAATGTTTAGATATGGGTTTGAATCCCTAAATCAGCGATTGCAAGTATTGAGTAGTTCTCTCCTAAATAGGGTGAAGAATAAACCAGTCGTCGCAAGAGAAGTCGCGAGAAAATTATCAGAACAAACAGCAATAAACAAGCCGAGTCAAGAGGACCTGTTTGCAGCTCTAGCTATAAGCCAGGCCCAGGAAGACCCACCTACGCCAATCCCCATAAATGATGCTAGTTTCAAGTAACAATGAAAACACTCAACAGCTTCTAATGAATGATGAATAAGTTCATTCTTCAGTGCATCCTTAAGAAGTAAGTCTCATTATGCTAACCTTATTTAACTGTACTTATGACTAAGACTATTCTTGAAAATGACCTGATTTTAAAGGCTGCTAAATCAGAAAAAACTGCTCGTCCACCAGTCTGGATGATGCGTCAGGCTGGACGCTATTTACCACAGTACCAAGCGATTCGCTCACAGATGAGCTTTCTTGAATTATGTAAAAATCCAGATAAAGCTGCTGAAGTTAGTATTCAGCCTTTTGAGATTTTAGGCGTGGATGCGATTATTATGTTCTCTGACATTTTAATTCCACTTGAGCCTATGGGAGCTGATTTGAGCTTCGATACTGGTAAACCAGAATTTAGAACACCGATCAGAACTGCTGCTCAGATTGAAAAACTATTAGTGCCTAGTGACATAGAATCATCTTGTGGTTTCGTTTATGAAACTTTAAGAACTATTAAAGAGAGAATCGGCTCTGCGGTTCCAGTACTTGGTTTCGCTGGAGCACCCTGGACTTTAGCTAGCTATTTAATAGAAGGTGGCGGCTCTAAAAATTTCGACAATATAAAAGCTCTAATGTATAGAGAGCCAGAGGCTATGCACCTTCTACTAGAAAAGCTCTCTGAAACTATCATTGAATATCTTTGTACGAAACTTAAGCACGGAGCTGATATGCTTCAGCTTTTTGACACTTGGGCATCAGTGCTGTCTGGAGATGATTACAGGCAGTTTGCCTTACCATATCAACAGAAAATTATTTCTGGGATTAAAGCTAGATACCCTGAAGCTTTAATTACTCTATATGTAAATGGAGTTTCTAGCGTTATTGATTACATGGTGGAATCTGGTGCTGATGTGCTTAGTATAGACTGGAGATCTAATTTAAGAGAAATTAGAGAGTACCTAAGTTCTTATAAAATCTCGTCTACATCAAGGTCTATAGCTGTTCAGGGCAATTTTGATCCCTGCTATCTATTTGGTGATAAGAATTTTATTGAAAGAAGAACTCTACAAATGCTTGGCGAAGCTGGTACTCAAGGAGGTTATATTGCAAACTTAGGTCATGGCATATTACCGAATATTGATCCTGAACACGCTAGGGTTTTTATTAATACAGTTAAGAATTTTAAATATAATTAAACTAGAGCTAATAAAAACGCAGAAATTGGAGTTCAGCAAGAGTGCGAGCGATGTCAAAATAGCCTATTTGGTGAATTGCTTAAGTCTTCTTCTAATGCTATATTTTTGTATACTATATGAAAAGCTACGATAATATTAAAGCCATAATTTTAGATAAAGACGGTGTTTTCGTTGACTTTCATCAGCTCTGGATGAGAATTATAGCGGCTAGGGCGCAGATTCTTGCTGAATATACCACTGCGAAGTGGGAAGATTTTAATTACGTTAGAACCATGTGCATCAGAGCGATGGGGGTAGACGAGGAAGATGAATCTATCGATGCGGATTCACCAGTCTGCATGCCCGCAGATATGGTCAGAATGGCAGTTACCACTGGTTTGTACCTCGCAGTAAATCATTTAGAGCCTACTTATACTTGGGCAAACGCGATTCAAGATGTACGTAAATCTGATAAAGATTTAGCCGAACAATTAAATATGGAAGATATGATTATTGCGGTGGAAGGTTCTATTGAAAAAATTAAAGCTATTTCTAAAGCTGGTTATAGACTTGCTCTCTATACGTCTGATTCAGAGAAGAATAGTCAGAAGACTATCGAGAAATTCTCTATTAATGGTATTTTCGAGACTAGTGTCTGTGGTAAATACAAGACAGTAGATCTTTACAAGTCTATCTGCAAGCAGCTTAAAGTCAAAGAATCAGAGACTATATTTATTACTGATTCACCAGTTGATGCGAGAGTCGGCAGAGAGGCTGGGGCTCACGTTATAGCAGTTATGTCTGGTGTTTTAAGAGAGGCTGATAAAGAAGCGAATGCAGGATACGTAGATGATTTTATTCCATCTTTAGCTAAACTAGATCTTAAGAAAATAAAGCAGGCTACTACTGTTTAGTTTCATCATATTTTTATTATGGAGGGGATTTAAATATTTTAAAAGTTTATACCGATGGTGCATCAAAAGGTAACCCTGGTAGGGCTTCCATTGGTGTCAGTGTTTTAAAAGATAACCAGGAACTATTAACCCTCTCTGAAGCGATAGGTGTGCAAACTAATAATTTTGCAGAATATACTGCCTTAATTCGTGCTTTAGAAGTGCTTTCCAAGCAATATAAAGGCGAATCTATAGAAGTCTATGCTGATAGTGAGCTTATGATAAAACAGCTTAAGGGCGTCTATAAGGTTAAAAATGAAAATATTAAACCGCTATATGCTCAAATACAGAAGCTTCTGCCTCATTTCAGCTCTATAAGCTTTACTCATGTACGCCGTGAGTTTAACAGTCGGGCGGATGAGTTAGCTAATTTGGCTTTATGCTAATCTTGATAGATTATGCCCTCAGTTCATGAATATAATTTCACCGAAGATATTATGCAAGAAAACAGTTTCCCACTGCTTCTTGGCCCTTGTGTTATAGAATCCCGCGATAATGTAATGCGTATCGCAGAGCAGATAAAGATTATCGTTGATGATCTCTATAAATTAGGTATCGCTAATGGCATAGTTCCAGTATTTAAAGCTTCTTTCGATAAAGCTAATAGGACTTCTTTTAATGGCTTCAGGGGACCTGGTCTAGATGAAGGTTTAAAAATACTAGAAGAGGTAAGAAAAACTTTTCATTTCCCTTTAGTTTCAGATATTCATGAAGTAAGTCAGGCTAAGCCTGCTGCTGAAGTATTAGATATTCTTCAGATACCTGCTTTTCTCTGTAGGCAGACTGATTTAATTAACGCAGCTAGCGCTACTGGAAAGGTTTTAAATATTAAAAAAGGTCAATTCATGTCTCCAGCAGAGGTTAAGAATATCGTGGATAAATGCAAGGAAGCTGGTAACAGTAACGTGTTCATCTGTGAGCGAGGAAATTCCTTTGGCTATAATAATTTAGTCGTAGACATGCGTATGTTCGACCAAGTAAAACAGCTTGGCATTAGGACTATATTCGATGCGACACACTCCTGTCAACTTCCAGGTGCTGCCG
This sequence comes from Candidatus Melainabacteria bacterium, assembly GCA_005110385.1. Taxonomy (GTDB): domain Bacteria; phylum Cyanobacteriota; class Vampirovibrionia; order LMEP-6097; family LMEP-6097; genus LMEP-6097. The sequence goes on from DUDT01000022.1 coordinate 28,338, forward strand.
GGGATAAGTCTTCTGGCAATTCACATTATGCGCCTATATTAGCCCGCTCGGCGGTAGCTGCTGGAGCTACGGGGATATTTGCAGAAACTCATTTCGATCCAGCTTCAGCTCTTTCTGATGGTCCGAATATGATTCCTTTAAATAAACTGAAAGATGCATTAATAGATGTTTTAAGAATTAGAGAGCTTCTTAATAACTAAGTTAAGTCTTGCCTAGTGAATTAAGTGATTTATTAATCTCAGGTCTAGCCTGAGATTCTACATTATCGGCAATTTCAAATTCTGAAGTATTATTTTTTTCATAATCAGTGTTCTTGGGGTCTTGATTATCTACTGTATCTAAATTTGTTTTAATTGCAATATCTGATTTTTGATCAACGTTAATATTCAATCCTTTTGCTTCTAAGTCTTCAGCTAACTTGACGCTATTATCCAATCGATCTATGTCTGCACTGTCAGATGAACGAATGAGATTTTCATAAACGGTGATATTCTTAGATTCAGCTTTTTGCATTGTTTTCAGTTTCTCTAAATCCTCTTGATCTTCTTGACCTTCTGCATTTAGCATTTGGCTAACCAATCCTTTATCTCCAGTCAAAGCTCCCAAAAAGAAAAGATCTGAATCGTAACCGCTTCTTGTATCTTCAGCTCTTATACCTCTCTGATCTTTTTCTTTTATTGATAGCCTATCAGCTTCACTACTCAACTCTTTTAATACCTCATCAACAGTATTTGGGGTAACTCCAGGAACGGGAGTGTTTAATTTACTCGCAAGAGCTTCTACTTTATTTTTTTTTACCCTGAAAGTCGTTGCCTCTACTTGCTCTTCAGATACGGTATTACCACTAGGCGTTATAATATCCCCAGCTTCATTTCGATTAGCTTGAATATTACCAATTAGCACCTTAAGATACTCCTAACTTCATTTTAGAATATATATTTTAAAATGAAGTTAAGAATGCCCACTCCAGAACGATTAGAAAAAATTACCAATACCTGCACGCAAAGACGCAAGGGAATTATAGTACTAGAAGATATACACGACAAACACAATGTAGAAGCTGTCTTCAGAAGCTGTGATGCTTTTGGGATTCAGATGCTCTATATAATCTTTGATAAAGAAAGACCATTTGATCCTCGCCTAGTAGGAAAGAACAGCTCTTCTTCAGCGAATAAATGGATAGATTTTAAAATTTTTTCTAAGACCGAAGATGCTTATGCTGAACTGAAATCACAAGGTTACAAGATTTACGCCACAGCTTTAACCGATGAAGCGGAGTCCATCTATGAAACTAATTTTATAGCCCAGGATAAGGTCGCCATTGCTCTTGGTAATGAAAATAGAGGTCTTTCTAAATTTGCGATAGATCAAGCAGATTCTTGCATCATAATCCCCATGCTTGGCATGCTTCAGAGCTTAAATTTATCAGTAACTGCTTCTATCTGCATGTTTGAGCTTAATCGTCAGCGATTAGTTTCTGGTGCTTTAGAAAATTTCCTTTTAGCTGACGAAGATTGTGACTTACTTGTAAAGGATTTTCTAAATCGCTAAAACGCAGAAAATTGAGCTGTGCATACGCAGCGGTCTCTAGAACCAAGTACTAGGCATAAATTTCTGCTTGCTTATACTATGTAAAGTTGTATACCAGTGCTTACTGTTCTCTAAATGGCTTGCAATACTATCTGATTTTCTACTTATATTAGAAATTTGGATTTGATCTAATTCTACATTTTTCAAATAACCGCTCTGATATAGAGAACAAATAATTTTATCTAGCATAATTTCATCTATGCATTTATCTTTTAAAAATTGCACTTCAAGGCTAGAAAGCTCTTTTAGCTTAACATTCATAATTTTCCTTAGATTATAACTAAGTGACAGATCGGCTTCTTTAAATTTATTCAACAGCTCTTCGGTATATTCTTCATTTTCTAACCATTTCAGAATAGCGTTACCGATAATACGGTGCCTGGAGTCATTATTACAGAAAGAACTTACATACTGCTCGATATTTCTTTTAAACACTGGGAAATTTAAATTATGCTTTCTACAGAAATTTATATTCTCGGCAAAGCTACTGTAGACAATTTCTTTATCAGTAAGATTATAGGCTTCTAATGCAATAGCCCTATTACTAATTTTGCAAAGTTCCATAAATTCATCAAATTTCGCACTTAATTTTAAATTTAAAATAGAATTTCTCTTATATTTAGTAATCTGACTTAAACCATAATTGTCCATGAGTATACTGATATAGGACTTTATATCTAACTCATTATGCTGGGGATCTTTACCAATAAATACGATTTTTTTCGCATCTGGAAAGGATTTGAGATATTCTTTACATTGCCTGATTATTTCATGTTTCTGGTCTTCCATTATTTAGTTTTCCTTCTTCTTCCAAGAGCCATGTTTCAAGAAAATCTCTATTCAAGGAAAGCTCCTTGAGTGGTAGATTTAAGTGATTTGATAATTGAAAAGTGCTGAATTCATCTATAATTGCGATATTTTTTCTTTTTTGAATCGCAAATTTAAGTATTGAACTTAAGTGCCGATCAAGCTTTTCTTGATTAGCTATTTGAGCAACAGTGTTAATACTGTTTTGAAAATTTTGAAAATACTGAAAAACCTCTTCTGAAACATAATCCTGAAGAGGAAACTGTTGATGGAAATCTAAAGCATTCAGGGTTTGCTCAACAGGCAGCAAGAAACCCTTATTCTTTTGAATAAAAATTATTTTTTTTGAATTCACTATCCTTATCCTTGAGCTTAACTTACAAAGTTAAGATTAAGAAGTTTTTATAGTCTTTTAAAATTATCTAAACAAATTCAAACATCTTCATAGCTCGTTTCATCTTGCTTAAAGTCGCTTGGCTTACTTCATTTGCTTTAAGAGTACCTTCTTTTAGTATTTTAATTATCTGGGCTTTATCTGCAGCTAGCTCTAGCCTTCTTTCTCTGATACCTTTAAACTTATTATCCAAAACCTCAAAAAGATATTTTTTAATCTTCATATCACCAAGCCCGCCCTGCCTATACTGATCCTTTAACCTGGCTACTTCTTGTTTATTTTCATCAAAAGCATCTAAATAAGTAAAAACAACGTTACCCTCTACCTGCCCTGGATCTTCTACTCTTATATGATTTGGATCTGTGTACATTTGCTTAACTTGAGTCCACAGCTCATCACTGCTGCTTTTCAGATAAATACAATTCCCCAAAGACTTACTCATTTTAGCCTTACCATCTATTCCTATAAGTCTAGAGAACTGCTCTGGGACTTTAGCCTTACATTCTTTCAGCGTACCGGCCCCATACATATCATTAAATTTTCTAACTATAAAATTCGTATCTTCTATCATCGGAATCTGATCAGCACCAACTGGGACTAGATCTGCAAGAAAAGCAGTTATATCTGCGGCCTGACTTACTGGATAGATTAAAAAACCGACCGGGATTTTGTTCCCAAAATCTTTCTGTTTTATTTCCTCTTTAACTGTGGGGTTTCTTTCTATTTGATTCAATGTAAGTAAATTTAAAAAATACATAGTTATCTCTGGGAGTGCAGTTAAAAGAGACTGCACACAAATCGTACTCAGCCTAGGATCTATACCTACAGCTAAATAATCCATAGTTACTTCCAGAATATTTTCCTGCACTTTTAATGGCTCTGAAAAATGATCAGTCAATGCCTGAGTATCAGCTATCAGTATATATTGCTGGTATTCGCCTTGATTTTGCAATGAAACTCTATTCTGGAGTGAGCCTACATAATGGCCTAAATGCAAAGGCCCTGTTGGCCTATCCCCTGTAAGAATCGTTAATTTATTTTCACTCACAAAGATATTTTATACTAAACTAATATTTCCCCCTTTACCACTACCCAGAACTATGATAAATTCTTACATGGAAGGTTAAGAAACCTTAACATTATAAAACTTTAATAATTGGATCAAAAATAGTTCCAATTATTAGCTATATTTAATTTTAAACTATAGACAGTCTTTATTTTCTGCACAATACTGTAGTCATTAGGGTACAATCAAAAAAGGAGAAAATCATGATCAACCCAAATGGTCAAAAGTTGTCAGAAATAATTAAGCAAATCAATTCATTAAAAGAATTCTATGTAGTTCTAGGAATTGATTCTTTAAACACAATGAATATATTCAATACTGCGTTAAGCTACCTTAAAGGTGAGCTAAGTTTTCTTAAAGCTCAAGAGAATCTAAATTCTCTGGTTGTTGAAAATAAACTAGTAACAGAGAGAGAAGTAAATCTTTTGAACTGCCTAGATGAGCTTATAAATTCAGTAGAAGATACTAAAAATTCTGCTATCGATTCGATATCTTTCTACAGAAATATCGCCTAAGCTTGCGAGGTGATTTTCATTTCTCTAAAATCTTGATAATGGAGTCAGGCCATGTGGAATGAAAAGCTTTGGAAGTAATTCCACAAACGGAGGAAATCAATGAAAAAACTTAATTTACTTGAATGGATTAAAGGTTCAGTACTAGCTTTAACTGCTTTAGCAGTAGCTACTGGTGTAACAGTAAGCGCTGTTAATCATGCTAAATCAACTCTAGTTATCGCGGAAATACAATCTCATGAAGATAAAAAGAAAGATGAGCATAAAAACTGTGATCACGACAAAAAGAAAGACGAGCACAAAAGCCACGATGATCACAAAGATGGCAAAGAACACAAATAAAATTTAACACTCTGTAAGAAAAATCTTTAAAACCGCCACTCTTAAAACAGTGGCGGTTTTTTATTAGTGGCGACCTCGGCACAACTCCATTTTCTGCGTTACTGCACGTTGTACAGCGGCCTCTAGTATAATGATTCTGTGAAATTAGAAAAATTAAATCTCGCAAATACTCACCTAGTAAGCATTCTATTCTCTTTAATTTTTATTATATTTTTTTTTAAAGCTCTATTTTTAAAATTTCTTTTAACAGCTTTAGTTTTTCAAATTTATCTCAGAGTTTTAAATTTTTCTTTCGTTTATATTCAAGGATTTTCTCGTAATCTGCATTCACAAAGCATCTCTGATCAAGATACTAATACTCAAAGTACAAGCTCAGAAATGAGTTCAGCGAATAACAATACTCAACTCCCTTCTGAAATGATTAACAGCGTAGTAACCTTGAAAACCATTGGCTCTCTTTCACGAGCAATATTTTCAGCTTTCCTACTTTTTCTCCTCGTAAAATATTTTTCTATAGGTGCAAGTGAAATACTCCTAGCGGTAGCTGGTCTTATTATTAGTTTTATTGCCTATGGTTACATGAATAGCCGATTGAGCCGCCCGTGATTTTAAACTTAAGCCATTCTGGAATTAAACCTCTGCTTAGCTATTTATTCACGCGCTCTAGAGCTAGGCAGAGTAAGCATTTAAGCTGCTTTTAGGGCATATTCATAGGCAATCAGAAAAAAAACATTAACTGTTCTTCTTGTTTAATTCTAGAGGGTTTTCAATGATTTTTTTTCAAGTAGTCCGAGATCCTCACGTGGAGCAGTTAGTGCTCGTGCTAGTTCTGGTTGAATCCCGTCCACCTTCTTATTACCTTGCTGCATAAGCCACTCTCTCAATTCTTCCCATTGCTCCCCTGCCAGCACAGGCTTTTTTTCAATGATATTTTCTTGAGGTAGTGTAATGATCTTTTCAGATAGTCCGGAATCCTCAGGTCGAGCAGCTAGTGCTTGTGCTAGTTCTGGTGCTAGTTCTGGTTCGTCGGATCCGCCCATGCTAGGTAGCTGCCCAATCAACCTTTGCAACTGTCCCCATTGCTCTGTTGTCAGCCGTCCTTGAGGCTTTATATTCTCTGTATTAAATACGGAATAATCGCCACTTGGAGCAGCTAGTGCTCGTGCGTCTAATCTGGTTCCCTGAATTATTGGTTCCGATTTTGTGTTCAATTTGTTCAATATTTCCTTCACTGCTTCCCATTCCGGCGGTGTCAGCGGTCGTACTGGTTCTCTAATATATTCTGGGATGGAGTCTCCTATCTGCATAAAAAATATTTCCTTTATAGTTATTATTTTAACCACCCATAATACTAAATGTCAATACTCTTTACTAGATTATCTTGTTAGATCTGCTTTAAAGATACAAGGCTGAGGAGAACGAATGATCAAAGCGGTCTCTACTAAAAAAATCGGACGGGGTTTGACAACAGATTAATCAAACCTCGAAAATATAGAGGTAAAATCATAATAAAAATAGCAAGGCCAAGCATAGGCTTAATAGTAAAACTTATCTGAAATGCATTGATCTGCGGCGATGCTCTTGATATCAGGCCTAATATCAAATCATTTAATAGAATAGTAAGCACTATTGGACTAACTACTATAAAGCCCATGCTGATTATATCTCCAGTTAAATTGATGACTTTATCCACTTCATAAGTAATATTCGCGGAATAAAGCGGTAAAGTTTCAAAACTTTTATGAAGCCCTCTGATTAAATTTTCAGGTCCTTCACAAAAAAAGAAAATAATAATCGCAAGAGATGACATAAATTTACCGAACATCGTCGTTTGTGCTCCAGAAGCGGGGTCAAACATCTGCGCCGAAGAGAAACCCATAGATGAATCCATCATCTCACCACCAGCTATAACTATTGCAAACATTAATCTAGTAACGTAGCCCATCATTAGACCAATAGCGATATTTAAACCTAGAACATATGGCAAATAATAGCCTCCAGCTGGTTCTTGAATATTTGGCAAAATATCATAAAGAATAAATGACAATAGTAAAGACATTGATATACGAATCATAGTCGTAACACCTTTATCAGAGAATACTGGAGCTAGATGTAAAAAACTGACTACCCTCGCAAAAATCAATGATGCCGTTATAACCCACTGAGTCATGCTCATCAGCACTGGATTACCAAAAAATGCTTGATTAAGCTCGGCTAACATCTAAGGCTGGGTATCTCCTTGTTGAGCATTTTCTTTTAATTTTTCAATAGCACTGGAGAATTGACTATCTACTGGAGCTGAAGGTGGAGGTGGAGTTACTGGGACGGATACCGGCACCGCAGTCTGAGCTGGAACAGCTTGTTGATTGGTATTGGTGTCTACTAATTCAGGAGTCAATCTAGGTCTAGCATTAGCCTGTCTTTGTTGAACTGGAGTAGTTGGTCTTGTTCCCGCAGCAGGCGTATTCGGTCTTACCGCAGCAGCCGGAGTAGTTGGTCTTGTTCCCGCAGCAGGCGTATTTGGTCTTACTGCTGCAGCTGGAGTAGCTGGTCTTGTTCCCGCAGCTGGTGTATTTGGTCTGCCGCCAGCAGCTGGAGTATTAAGATTATTCGTAGTTGCTGGTCTTTGAGCCTGATTATTTACAGGGCGCTGCTGCTTTCCTATGGCTTGATCATTAAGTCCCTGTTTAGGTGGCGCAACTTGACTTGGAGGTTTATCTAATGCTGGTATGCTTTTCGATGGAGTACCCCTAACTATCTCTGGCTCAGTTGCCATGTCTTTCGCTTTTAACTTCGATGGAGCCTTAGGCGGAGCGGCTTTAGGCTTTTTCATATCTAATTCTTCAGGTAATCCTGCTAATTTAGAATCTTTTTTATTCACTGTGGTGAAATAATTTTTACGTGGCATAGGATGCGGTTCTAGAGTGGGGATTAACTGAAATGCTCTAACTATGTTTCTTTCTGTATATTTTTTCAAATAAGAAAACATATAGAATCCACCAACTATAAGAGCTAAAAAGATTCCTAAAATTTTCACAGCAGAACCTAGGGTCTGCTCTTGAACTTGAGTAGCTGCCTGAAGAATACCTACTATCAAACCTAGAGCAGCAGCTAATACTACAAGCGGACCCGAAATGAATATCGCAGTAAGCATTCCTTCTCTAATAATCTCGGGTACCCAATCCATAAGCTATCTTAATTAAAGCTATTCGCTAAACCTTTTATTATAAGCTGCCAGCCATCTATCGCAACGAATATCATAATTTTAAATGGTAATGAAACAATAGTAGGGGAAAGCATCATCATCCCAAGTGCAAGTAGTATATTCGCTACTATCAAGTCAATGACGAGGAAGGGAATAAATATTAAAAAGCCAATCTGAAAAGCCTTCCTTAATTCTCCAAGCAAATAAGAGACGATAAGTTCCCTTGGTGCGATTTCTTGACTATTTTTAGGCAAAGGGCTTCTAGCTAGTTCATAAAAGAATTTAATATCTTTACTATCTGCATTCCTAAGCATATGTCCTTTTAATGGCTGATAAGCCCTCTCTAGGGCTTCAGGAAGCTTGATCTGTTTATTAGCTAACGGAATTAAAGCTTCTGTATTCATTTGATTTAATTCAGGTCCAAGTATATAACCCGTAAGAAAAAGACCAAGACCTACAATAACCATAGTTGGCGGTGAATTTTGTGTACCTAAAGCCTGTTTTAAAAGTGACATAACAAGAATAATTCTTAAGAATGGTGTCATTGACACGACCATAATAGGTAAGAAACTAAGTATAAATAGAAGACCAACTATCTGTAAGCTTGGCTCTAGGTCTGGGAGAACATTGCTTAGGGTAGCCAAACTGCTCTGTGAAGTTACTATATTGTTAGCAATTGAATCTACCATCGGGTTATTCAATTATTCTAATACGATATTTCTTATTTGTTAGAATTTTAATATGGACCTTAGTAAATTCACACAAAATGCTCAAAATGTAATCATGAACTGTCGTGGTCTTTTAAAGAAATTAGATCATTCAGTTATAGAGCCAGAACATATTATTCACTCTTCTTTGAATATTGATAAATTTGAAGAAACTGATCTAGCCAAAGTTTTAGAAAGTTTAAAAATTAACACGGAGTCTTTAAGTCAGATCATCTATGACTATTTAGCTAAAAAACAGAAAGCCAGCCCACTTGCTTTAGCTAATGAACAGTTTTCTATTTCTGGTAAAACCCAAGATTTTTTAAATAATGCAGTGCTTGCAGCTCAAGCGAATCAAGATGACTTCGTCTCACCAGAACACCTTTTTTTAGCAGCTTTTAATGAACCAGCCTTTTTAAAACCCACTCTAGAATCATTTAGTTTAAATGAAGATAAGTTTAAAAAGGCTTTAGTAAAAATTAGAAAAGGTAAAAAAGTAACTAGTGATAATCCAGAAGCTACCAATGATGCGCTGAAAAAATTCGGTAAAGATTTGACTCAGATTGCACTGGAAGGTAAGTTAGATCCAGTAATCGGACGAGAAGAAGAAATTAGAAGAGTTATTCAAGTTCTTTCTCGTCGTCGAAAAAATAATCCGATCTTAGTAGGAGCCCCTGGTGTCGGTAAAACAGCTATAGCTGAAGGTTTAGCGATAAGAATTATTAATAAAGATGTTCCTGAAGGTCTTAAGAATAAAAGAGTTATTGAGCTAGATATGGGAGCTCTTATCGCAGGTGCTAAATTCAGAGGCGAGTTTGAAGAAAGACTAAAAGCTGTTTTAAAAGAAGTTCAGAATAGTGAAGGCGAAATTATTCTCTTTATAGATGAGCTACACACAGTAGTCGGAGCTGGTGCTACAGATGGTGCGATGGATGCAAGTAATCTTCTGAAGCCAGCTTTAGCACGTGGTGAATTACACTGTATCGGAGCTACGACCTACAGTGAATATAGACAGTACATAGAAAAAGATGCTGCTTTAGAAAGAAGATTTCAGCTAGTACAAGTCTCAGAACCTACTGAAAATGAGACAGTCTCCATACTCAGAGGCTTAAAAGATAAATATGAAGTACATCATGGCGTTCGCATTAAAGACAATGCTCTAGTAGCCGCAGCTAAACTTAGTAACAGATATATTACGGATAGATTCTTACCAGATAAAGCCATAGATCTAGTAGATGAAGCTGCGGCTAAAGTGCGCATGGAGATAGATTCAGCACCACGTGAACTTGATATTCTTGATCATAAGATAATGCAACATAAAATCGAAAGAGAAGCCCTAAGAGCTGATGAAGATGAAAGTAGTAAAACTAGGTTAATAAAAGTCGAAGCTGAGCTTAGCGATTTTGAAGCTAAGGCTTCAATACTGCGTGAACAGTGGCAAAGAGAGAAAGCTGAAATCGTAAGTGTTAAAGATATTAAAGAAAAAATAGATAAGACTAAAGTGCAGATAGAAGAAGCTGAGCGAAAGGCTGATTTACAAAAAGCTGCGGAGCTGAAATTTGGGACTTTACTAGATTTAGAAAAACAACTCAAAGATAAAGAACTCTTTCATTCCTCTGCTGATAAGGGAACTCAGCTACTTAAAGAAGAGATTAATGAGCATGATATCGCAGATATAGTATCAAGCTGGACTGGCATTCCAGTAACTAAGCTTTTAGCAGAAGAAACTGAAAAATTACTACACTTAGAAAATCAGCTACATAAGCGAGTCGTAGGGCAAGAAGAAGCCGTAACCGTAGTCGCTGAAGCCGTAAAAAGAGCTAGGGCTGGACTGTCTAATCCAAAACGTCCTATCGGCTCTTTTATGTTTCTTGGTCCTACTGGTGTAGGTAAAACTGAACTGGCTAAGGCTTTAGCTGAGTGCCTTTTCGATGATGAAGATGCGATGATTCGCTTAGATATGTCTGAGTATCAGGAACAACATACCGTTGCTAGATTGATCGGAGCCCCTCCAGGCTATGTCGGATTTGAAGAAGGCGGCCAGCTCACCGAAGCAGTGCGAAGAAAACCTTACTGTATAGTGCTTTTAGACGAATTTGAAAAAGCACATTTAGATATCTCTAACGTACTTTTACAGATTTTAGATGAAGGCTCTCTTACTGACGGGAAAGGTAAGAAAGTCGATTTTAAAAACTGCATAATTATTATGACTAGTAATTTCGGTAGTCATTTAATCATAGAAAAACAGCTGAGCGAAACTTTATCCGTTTTAGATTCTGAGGATGAGTATTTAGATTTAGATAATGAGCTAAATAAAGCTAATTTAAACAAGCAGGCTAGTAAACAATCTGATTCAACAGATTCTGATTACTTATTCAGCACTTCTAAAACTAGAAATAATACTAAAAATGAGCAGCTTAAAGAAGAATTGATGCAGGCTATGAAAGAGTATTTTAGACCAGAATTCTTAAATAGAATTGATGAAATAGTTATATTCTCACCACTGAAAATTTCGCAAATGAAAGCTATAGTAGAGATTCAACTATCTGGTTTAAAAACTCGCTTAGCAGAAATGAATATAGAACTTGAGTTAAGTGATTATGCTTTAGAACAGTTAGGAATCATGGGCTATGACCCTGTTTTCGGAGCAAGACCAGTGAAGCGAATCATACAGCAGAAAATAGAAAATAATTTAGCTAACCTTATTCTTGGAAAAAAAATAATACCTAACTCCAAGGTAACTATAGACTTTAGCGATGATGAATTTAAATTCACGGTTCACTACAAGGAAACTGTAAATAGCTAAATGGAGGACAGAAAAAACGCAGGAATTAGAGTTCCGCTAGACGTCCGAGATAGAGCTTTGCCTGATTATTGGTCAGAGGCCTGCGCTCAATTAGCTAACACAGATGCTTTAATAGCTGATTTAATTAATCAGTATCCCGAAACGATCTTAAGTTCACGCAAAGATCCTTTCTATACCTTACTAAGGGCTATAGTCGGACAACAGATTTCAGTCAAATCTGCTGATAGTGTGTGGTCGCGCTTAGAGAATTTTAGTAATTTCAATTTTAGCCCAGAGTTTTTTTTAAAAGCAGATTCAGAGGAACTAAGATCACTAGGACTATCTAGGCAAAAGATAGAATATATAAAAAATATTTCAAGCTATTTTTACGAAAAGCAAATAACTGATAATTACTTTAAGGACAAGTCTAGCAGCGAAATTTCCTCAGAACTAATAAAGATCAAAGGCATAGGCACTTGGACTATAGAGATGTTTTTAATTTTTTATGCTTTAGAGCCAGATATATTTCCAGTAAAGGATATAGGAGTAATTAATACTATGAAAAAACTCTACGGCTTTTCTAGTCTTGATGAAATTCTAAAGCACAGTGAAAGATGGCATCCTTGGTCGACTGTTGCAGTTTGGTATATATGGCGGAGCTTAGATGATGAGCCTGTTTTATACTAAAGACCTCAGCTCAACTGTAAATAAGAGTGTATATAAAAAAAGCCACCAAAGCAAAAAAGAAAATAAAAGCAGCTATAAATTTATTTTTATGCATTCTCAGTTTAAACCAATATAAAAGCAGTTTATTAACTTTATACTGAGTTATATTCTCTTCATTGGTTTTTTTCACAAGACCTATACGACTAGTAGCTTTAAGCTTCTCTTCTAAATTAGCAAAAAATTCTTCAAAACCAGACATTAAGCAAGTTTACGTTTAGATACTTCAATATAAATCTCATCACTAAGATGCGGACGAATAAGTTCCTGTAATTTTTCTCTACCTCTTGAAAGCCTTGATTTAACAGTACCTACCGCACAGTTCAACAAATCAGCGATTTCCTCATACTGAAGATCCTGTAATTCTCTTAATACTATAACTGTTCTATACTGCTCTGGAAGATCAGAAATAGCATTCTGTAAAACCGACTTAAGCTCAGAATTACTAAAAAGCTCATCTGGTAAATAAGCCTTATCTGTAATTTCAGCTTGATAAGAGGATTCCATATCATCAGTTTCAAAAACCTGATCAATACTTACGGTCTTAGATTTTTTAGGACGCTTCTTTAATTCATCATAAAAAATATTTATAACTATCTGATTTAGCCATGATTTAAACGCATGCGGACTCTTAAGAGAATGAATCCCTCTAAATATACGTATAAAAACTTCTTGAGAAAGATCATTAATATCGTCCCACTCTGGAGCCAATTGAAAAAATAGTGCATAAACCACTTTTTGATATCTTTTAACAAGCTCTTTAAAAGCGAGCTTATCACCTAACTGGCACATGGAGATGATTTCATAATCACTCACTTTAGCTTCAGCAGGCTTTTCTGATTTTTTAAAAAATGTAAATGACATTATAACTAGATGGTATATCCATCTACTACTTTCGTCAAATTGCCAGAATATCTTATTTTATGCTATTTTATTTGCTTATGACTAAACCTCTAATCATCGCTAACTGGAAACTTAATATGACTCAAAAGCAGTCAAGTGAATTTATTAAAGATTTCGCAGAGAAAGTTAAAGCTAGCCAAAACCAAGTAGATATAATTCTTTCAGCACCTTTTACTAGTTTAGAAACTGTAGTAAAAGCTCTTACTAATAATGGATTAGAGAAAGTCACTGTCGCTAGCCAAAATGTTAGCGAACATGAGAGCGGTGCTTTTACTGGTGAGATTAATACCGAAATGCTAAAAGAAATAGGTGTTCAAGCTGTCATAGTGGGGCATTCAGAGCGCAGAGAAATATTTAACGAAACTAATGAGACTATTAAATCGAAATCGAAAAAGGTTTTAGATTCTAACCTAAAACTAATATTTTGCTGCGGTGAGTCTCTAGAAACTAGAGAAAAAGATGAAACCGATAAATGGATAGAAACTCAGATCAGATCAGCTTTCAATGATTTAGATTTCAGTAAAGTAGAGAATGATCAAATAGTTATAGCCTATGAGCCGATCTGGGCTATAGGTACTGGTAAAACCTGTGATTCAATTGAAGCTAATAGAGTAATTCAGAATATTAAAGATCTAATTAAAAATATTTTCCCTGCAAGCTTAGCTAACTCAACAAGAGTTCTCTATGGTGGTTCAGTCAAACCTTCTACTATAGAAGAACAAATGGCTCAAACAGCTATAGATGGAGCTTTAGTCGGTGGTGCATCATTAAAAGCTAATGATTTTGCAGATATCGTTAATTTTTCAACGAAAGCCGTACTAAATGCCTAGGTAGTTTTTCGCATTCTAAAGCCATTAGCTACTCGCTTTGGTATATGGAATAATGTTAAAATTAAATTTAGATGTTTTTCTTTAGGAATAATAACGATACCACTCCATCCATTAAGACTGATGGTCTTGATTTCCATAAATTCTTTAGCTCAAGAGAAAAAGAAGATATCATTATGCTCACTAAAGAGGTCTCTGACTCTGCTAAGACTTTTTTTGAAACTAGTGTAAGCTCACTTGTAGGTCACGTCCCAAGCGAGCTTGCTGATGTCTCCATCACTATGAATAAAGACGCTCTCAGTCATTTACTTTTCAGTGCTATGGTAACTGGGTATATGACCAAATCTGTTGAAAGTAAGCTTGAGTTAGACATGCTTATTAATCAAAACGAGAAAGAAATTGCTGCTGAGAGAACTCTTGATGTGGAAGATTTATTTTAAATTTATACAAAGTTATTTACACTTCAATTAATATTAGACACGCAATTTCAAGACTGAAGTCGCAATATCTCTCATTCAGTGAATCTTCCTAACAACTAAAAACCAAGTCCCATCATCCAAGCTACTCAGAGAAACTATTTCATGCCCTTCCTCGGAAAGACTCTTAGGCACACTATCATAAGCTTCGCCATCATCAATAAAAATCTCTAAAACTGTTCCCACCTCAGAATCATCTAAAGCAATTTTCGCCCTAACGAAGTTCAATGGACACTTTACACCTCGTAAATCTAGCTTCTTGATTAGGTTTGACATTCTTTTAGATTATCTCATATAATGTTTAGTCATGATAAGAGCTATAGTATTTCCAGGACAAGGTGCACAGTACGCTGGCATGGGTAAAGACCTTTACCTAGAATTCCCTAAAGTAAAAGAGATTTATGATCAAGCAGACCAAATCTTTAATGACTACTATAAAGGTAGTGAATACAGCATCAGCAGCTTATCTTTTGGTGAAGATGAGGTCACTTTACAGAATACAGCTTATACTCAGCCAGCTATATTAACTTTAAGCATTGCGGTAGTAGAAACACTAAAACATAAAAATCTTTTAAATTTAGATTCAGTAAAATTCACTGCTGGTCATAGTCTTGGAGAATTTTCTGCTCTATATTTTTCAGGAGTACTATCTTTCGAAGACTGCCTGAAACTCGTCATTAAAAGAGGCGACCTAATGTCTAAAGCACCTAAGGGGGCTATGAGTGCGGTAGTAGGATTAAGTGAAAATGATTTAAACAGCGTAATTAAAGACTTTTCTAATGTCTCAGTAGCTAATTTTAATTCACCAGATCAAATCGTTATAACTGGTTCAGAAACCGAGGTATTAGCCGCTAACCAAGCATTAGAAACCTATGGAACAGCTAAAGAACTTAAATTAAGAGTTATACCACTTACAGTAGGTGGTGCGTTCCACTCACCACTTATGAAAGAAGCATCTCTAGAGTTTTCTAAGCTTATAGATTCAGTTAAATTTAATACCCCAAGCATTCCAGTAATCCAGAATATTTCCGCAGAAGCTGTGAGCGACTCAGAACAGATAAAAACTAATCTTAAATTACAGATGACTGGCTCAGTTAAATGGACGCAAACTGTTCAAAAGTTAATAAATCCAGAAAATCAAATCAGTGAGATTTTAGAACTAGGTCCAGGAAAAGTTTTAAACGGTTTAATAAAAAAACAAGATCGTAGATTTCCAGTAAAAAGCATACAGTCAGTGGCTGACATCGCGGCACTTAATCCAGAGCTTTTAGAAGCTTAATGGGACTGTTTCACTGAAATGTGAAATTTTCCTTGAAATACATTTATTAAATAATATTCATGTTATTATTAATGAACTTATGCTTAACTTCATAACAGTTATTCAGATTTTATCTGGCTTAGCCACTGGCTTTTTAATTTTAGCGCATGAACCTAAATCAGAGGGACTGGGTTCTATCGGTGGTTCAGCTCACCATTTTAAAGGCATGCAAAGCAGTGCTGAAGATAAACTAGATCAGCTTACTTGGGCTTCTTTTATTCTTTTTCTTGGGGCTTCTATTATTCTTGGTTTTAACTTAGTTTAAGTTTAACGACTTTAGTAATTTAAAATAATATCAAAAACTATATTTTTTAGACCTTGTCTAAATGCTTGAGTATTTAAGTCATTATCGAAAGGTTTCAGAAAAATGATTCATCCTAGTCCTAATAGAAAAGTTTCTTTCCTAATATTAAGACATCAATGGAATAAAGCTTTTTCCGATTACCAGGAAAAATTAATACCAATGGAAGTAGCACCAAATCAAAGCTGTAATCAAAGACTTTTGGCAGAAATATTATCAAAAAAGCAGCAGTCTACAGATTTTTTTGACTACATGGAACAATTAATACAGATGAAAGTAGGAGAAGCAGGCTTAGATTCCACTTCATCGCTTCAAAAGACAGAAGAAAATTGTGGCGATATTCTTCTGGATCAGGTTGAAAATATAATCACCGCCAAGCTAAAACCCACCGATGGGAAAGAAATGTTAGACATTATTTCCGAAGCTACCTCAAAGATCAGTGAGGGGATTAACAGAGAACTTAATTCTTTAGTGGCACAAATGAACTCAATAAACGAAGGTTCTGGAATAATTACTCCTCCAGTAATAGAAGAAAAAGAAAAATCAAAAATCAGGACAGAACTAATAAAAATATTTCAAATAGACACGGAGATACTAAACAAAGTAACTGATGCAATATTTCGCGTAGACAAACAGATTCTAGAAGATCACGAAGAAAAAATCTGGAGGGCTATCTCTTTGATTAAGAGTGAACCCCACCATGATCCATTACATTATTTAAAGGAATTTAAACTAGCTATGGAGACCTTACCTCTTGATCTAAGATCAAAGCTGGTTCCCATTATTTATGAGAAACCACCTCATAACATTCCCTTGCACATACACCAGTCCTATTTTTGCAATGTTGATGATTATAGAAAGAACCCTACTCTAAAATTTGAACCAGGGTGCGACCTATCTGGATATTACTTAAGAGATTTAGATTTTAGAACTTATGATTTTGACATACAGAAACTTAATTTTAGAGGAGCAGACATGATTCGTGCAGACCTAAGCAAATCAAATTTTAGCTCCCTAGTACTAAATGAGGCTGATTTAACTGAGGCTGATTTAACTCACACTAATTTCATTGGTAGCAAACTCATAGGTACCAAACTAAGCGGTGCTTACTGGGAAGAAGGACTCAATAAAAGGGTTCTAATACTGGAGGGTAGCAGAGTAAGCAATCCTTACTGGGAAAGAGGACAGCCTCCACTAATCGATAGAACAACTCGATTTATACCAGACGATTTACTTAATAGTGTAGGACAGGCTGCCTTCCCTTCAAAAAAACTTACGAGTCTTATAAGTACAAAAAATCAAGTACAAATTGGGGATATTACACTTCCACTGAAAAATAATACTTTAAAAAATGTAGAAATAATTCAAAATGCTTTCAAGGGAGTTACATCTAAAATGAAAGAGCATATTTTAAATAATATCGGTCCCTTTCAAAGACGCGCACTCGAAGCGATTCTTGATTATGAAGACCCTAAGAAAAAAATCACCGCAGCAACAGATCTCTCCCTAATTCTTCCCGACGAAACACCTGGATTAATAATAATTCCAGATGAGGGTGAGCGCGAGAGTATGCTTGAAGCTGGAATGACAGCTGGGAAGCTGATCCAAGAGGAGAGACTAGGAGGAGAGCAGAGTTTACAGTATAATTTAGCTCTTATAAAGCAGCAAGCTGCCCTCAAGAATTTACCCGAAGTCTCTGGTAATCAAACTAAGAAAGATTTTAGTAAACTAGAAATCACCTTACGTGGCACATCATTTGATCAAGCTATACTCGATTCAGCAAATCTTTCAAGAAAAGATCTCAGTGAGGCTGTATTTAATGAATGTAGCTTAATTAAAACTGATTTATCTGGGACTAAGCTTCAAAATACTATTTTCAATAACTGTGATCTAAGTGAAGTTGACCTTAGCGAAGCTAAGATGCAAGGAACTACTTTCCATAACTGCAACCTGAGCAAAAGCACTTGGGAAAAAGCTTTAATGGATGGTGTAAACATGATTAATTGCACCATAAAAGATGTAGATATCGAAGAAATGACTTCCCATAATTGGTTTTTAGATCACTGCATACTAGATAATGTCAATTTTAAAGGCTCTGAGGAAGGTAAAGGAATATTTATTAATCAAATGGGTCTCATCAGCTCAATAATTGTAAATAGTAATATTGAAGGAAATACTAATTTTTATAATGTAGAAGGCATAGGCTCTGTTCTAGCGGTGAATGACCCAGCGGCAAAGCTCTTAAATAAAGACTTAACGATATCCCCTCTTTCCTATGTAAGTAACAGCCCTATTCAAATAGCTTTAGAAGCTGTTCTCCAAGAAGGATCTATATATTCAAGAGTTTTTCAAGATGTTGTAGATAATGGCGTAAATTTTGGACCAGTTAATTTAATGGACTTAAGCGGTCTGTCCCGAGCTGCCATAGGCTACCAACCTCAACGCTCCGCAAGAATAGATCCACGGCTTCTAAAAAGTATGCAGTGAAAATCACTCCTCCGCCTTGAACTTATTCATTTGGCTACGCGCCCATGAGAAGGATAGAACGTTCTCTACTATTTAATTTAAAAGCTTAGAACTAATTTCGAGCTTAAGCTTCGCTAAAAACTCATCCTGTGTCATAGAAACCTGATCCTGCGATCTACGATATCTTACGTTCACAGAGCCAGTTTCCATCTCTTTATCACCGACTATTAGCATATAGGGTATCTGATCTTCCTGTGCAGTACGAATCTTATAATTCATACGCTCAGAGCTTAAATCAGCCTTCGCTCTAATATCGTTATCGATTAAATAATCTCTGATACTTAAAGCATAGTCATTATGCTTATCAGTTACAGGTATAATCATAACCTGATCTGGAGCGAGCCACAGAGGGAAAGCACCAGCGAAATGCTCTATTAGAACCATAGTTATTCTTTCCATAGAGCCGAATATCGCTCTATGAATCATGACTGGTCTTTCAGTATTACTATCACTACCGATATAATGCAGATCGAATCTTTCAGGCAAATTAAAATCTAGCTGAATAGTCGCCCCCTGCCAGATTCTTCCTAGTGCATCTTTTAATTTAAAGTCTATCTTCGGACCATAAAAAGCTCCATCCGCTGGATTAATCTCGAACTCAATCCCCAGCTCATTTAGTGATTCAATAAGACCAGTTTCCGCAAAAGTCCATAAATCATCACTACCAATAGCTTTCTCTGGCTTAGTAGAAACCTCTACTTTAAACTCCAGTCCTAGAACCGAATATATTTTATTAATTAATTTAAATACGCCCTGAATCTCAGGCTTAAACTGCTCTTTAGTACAAAATATGTGAGCATCATCTTGAGTAAAGCCTCGCACACGCGCAAGCCCATGAACGGCTCCACTAGATTCATTTCTGTAAACTGTACCCATTTCAGCCATACGAATAGGTAACTCACGATAACTATGCTTACTATTTTTAAAAATAAGTACATGGAAAGGGCAGTTCATCGGCTTAAGAACATACTCTTCTTCGTCTACTTTTAAAGAATACATATTATCCTTGTAGAAAGAGTTATGACCAGATATATCCCAAAGCTCTGATTTTGCGATATGTGGCGTTACCACAAACTCGTAACCAGCCTTAATATGTTCTTTCTCCCAGAACCTTTGTAATTCCTGCCTAATAGTCGCAAGCTTTCTATGCCAGAAAATCAGACCAGCACCAGCCATTTCATGTGTAGAAAAATAATCGTGCTGCTTAGCGAGTTTTCTATGGTCTCTAGCTTCACTCTCTTCTTGCTGTTTTAAATAGTTTTGGAATTCTTCTTCATCCCACCATACAGTACCATAGACTCTCTGTAACTGATCATTAGCAGTATCGCCACGCCAATAAGCCCCAGAAACATTAGTTAGCTTAAGGTGTTTAATAAATTTAGTATTCGGCAAATGCGGGCCAGCACAGAGATCTGACCATAATTTCTTTCCATTATTATCCACGAAATAATATTCAGTTGGCACATTATTTCTATGTTCCTCAAGCAGCTCAGCTTTAAAAATCTCACCATTTGCCTTATATTCAGCTAGTTTCGCATCAACATCTTCCACTAAAGCTCTCTCTATAGTATGAGCCCCTTCAGCAAAGCGTTTCATCTCTTTTTCTATTTTAAGAAGATCTTCATCGGTAATCTTATGATCCAAAATTTTAAAATCATAAAAGAAACCCCTTTCAGTAGCAGGTCCCACGCCCACCTTAGCTGACGGAAACATTTTCTGCACTACTGCTGCAAGTACATGGCTAGTAGTATGTCTCAAGACATCATAACTACGATTATCACCAACTTTAATGATTTTAACTTTATCGCCATCCTGAATAGGTGTACCTAAATCTTTAACCACACCATTAATTTCAAGAGCGATAGCTTTTTTAGCAAGAGAGGTCGATATTGCCTTAGCTAAATCAAGGCCACTCGCCCCATCCTCAACAGTTTTCGAGCTACCATCTTCTAAAAATACAGATACCATCAGATGTAAATGATAGCAGGTAGTAATAGTATTAAGTATGTTTAGAAGCTACCGTAAAACTCAAACTTCAGCAATCTGATTATCTCTTATCACACGTCCATTTTCGTTGGAATATGATGCCAGAAGATGCTGATCTTCGGGTTTAGCAGTATCCGTAGTCTTTTTACTATCTAATTCATTTATAGAAGCATTATTAACCGCATCAGTTCCATCTAGCTCTGGAGAAGACCTTTCATTGAGAGCCGTTTCTTCAGTAATTAATGCTTCGGCCTGACTCGTCGCATCTGATATCTGTTCCTCGTTAGAATTTATTTGATTATCGTGAACAGCGACTTCACCTTCCAATCTATCAATTTGTTCTTGAATCAAAGAATTTCCTTCAGTCGCAATATCAGTCTCTCCAAAAGCAGCTTCACCATTTTGAAGACCAAGTCCGACTTCAGCATTAACCTCTCCCCCAATCTGCTTATCAAAAGTCATATCTGCCTTAAATTCATCAAATGATTCAGCTTTGAGTTCATGCCAAGCACCATTACTTTCTATCATCGCCGTTCCGTCTTTAGCTATACCAAATATACCTGCACCCTCTTGATTACTGCCAAGAGTACTTATAGCTGATTTATCTACTTGCTTAGCCTCTGCAAGGTGTTCTTTATCATCTGCAGATCTACCTACTTGCGTTATGGTGCCGTTGACATCTTCAATAAAAATTCCTCTTGTAAAATATGCGTCCCCTTCTTTAACACTATTTAAATGCACCTTAGACCCATCACTTAACTTAATTTGAGAGTTATCACCAAAATGCGCCTCATCTCGTCCATCATTCTGAAAATCTAGATGGGGGTCACCATGTACCTTAATTTGCTGACCATTAGGGTCTGTAATAAGAACTTCATCTCCACCTTCACCAACATTAGTAGAAATTTTTCCTCCACCAGATGTCACAATATCAGTACCTAAGCTTACATCGTTATTAGTAGACTCTGGTGTCGCAACTGCATCATTATTACCAGATTCTACTGCCGTGATTCCAGCGTCAACAGAATCACCTAAAATGCTTGACGATGGCACTTCACTTACAACTTGAGGAGAATTTAGTTGTGCTCTTAGGGATTGTATATCGGCTTGAGCTCGCGACCGATCATCCTCTATTGTCGCATTTTCAATTATTAATACATCCCTTATATTTTCAGCATTTTGTCTCTCTACAGCTGTAGAATCGATAACAGTATTAACTGCTCGTGTTGTTATTTCATTCAGACTCATTATTTTTCCCCTTCATGTCTCTTCTTTCTTTAAGTGGAATTTTATATACGCGAAAAACGTAGCAGCCATAAAAAGCTATTAAAATCAAAAAAATCCAGCTTTTTGTATCATACATTTTTAGAGTTAAGGTTTATTTATGCTTACAGATTTTTCTGATTTTTTAGTAATAAGGATTCTGATTCTGTTGTTGATAGATCACCCCTGGATCTTGAAAAGCCCCAGCAGGATAAGTCTGACTAGGATCAGCATACTGAGGAGAATTAGCTGGACTAGCAATTCTTAAAACCTGATCTAACACGAAAGGGATCTGAGTGCCTTTAGGTAAAACTAACTCTTTACCTTTCTGTATAGCCCCACCGACTAAACCTACACCACTACCAATAGCCGTACCGAGTGCAGCACCTTTACCAATTTTACCACCGCTAATAGCACCACCAATTAATCCACTTAAGGCTCCACCGGCAGCTCCAGCTACAGTCGTTTTAGCGAAATGCTTCGCACGAGCATGATCCTCAGCGACTAGACTAAAACGATTCTGGTCTATACTAGCTGAAATGGGTATTCTTGCTCCATTAGGAGTAATTAAAGTCTTTAGCCTAAAGTCTATCTTACCTGGCTCACCAGCTCTACCAGCTGGATTCACACTAACCACTTCAGCCTCTACTACGGAACCAGCAGGCACCACCATAGCTGAACCAGAATATACAGGTGCCGATAACTGAAGAGCGATAGTTTCACCTACTCGTGTAAATTCCGAGCTAAGTGTTTCTGTTAAAACAGCTTGGACTGGGGTTCCTTGGGCAACAAAACTTACTGAGCCTTTAAAATTTTCAGCAAAAACGGCTGAATATAAAACACTTAAACTAAAAACTAAAAGAAATCTCACGAATTTAGACATTTTTCAACTATCCCTTTATTGATATTATTCCCTCATTAAACCTAGATGGGACTAATCACATTCCCTAGGTTTTAAGATCATTTACAATACTATCAAGTTTAATCTGCAGGTCAAAAATATCAGCACTTTCACGATAACCTGCAAGTATTAATAAGGACATTGCATTGAATTGATAAAAGAAAACTATACCTTTTTCAACCAAAATAATATGCCTTATTACAGAATCATGATCATTTAAAGAAAACTTAAAACCATCTTGATACTCCATAAAGTTCTGTAAATTTATATCCTGTAAATATTTTTTTGAATGTTCATGAATCACAGTAGAGAATTCATCAAAAAGAAGAAAAGAATCTACTTCTTTAGACACTTCAAGCTTAGTAAGCATATCTTTTCGCCTTTCAATATCCGAAGAATACATCTCTCTATCTATCCTTTTTTACGTTTTTTTTCACCACTTCAATCGAAGTTATATCCAACCAAGGCTCACCTAAAGCTACTTCAAATACTCTACCTGAAAGCTTAAGAGCATCTCCCTGTTCTAAACTTAAACGATCTTCAGTATTTTTAAAAATATCTAACTTAACAGCCAATTTGAGCTCAACAAGAGGAATCTGCTTATGGTCTGGCCTTGCAAGTACTATGCCAATATAATTTTTAGCTTCTCTCATCGCAGGCGGATAATCTAATGGCAAAGAGGAAAATGAATAAAAATCACCAAGAAATTTCACTTTCTTACCCTTGTAAGCTTTTGGATTCGCTACTATATCCTTAATCTTGAGATACGGACCGTCACAGGCTAAGTTTAAATTAACCTCATTCGTAGAATCTATTGCGTAAGCGAAATTTGATTTTAAATCAGCAAAAGAAAGAACTGGCATCAGAAAAATAACAAATAAAACAAACTTTGCTAATCTATTCATATTAGATAAATAGTACCAAGATAAGTAAAAGTTTCAAATAAAGATTAATGGGTTTACTTGATGACATCAAAAAATTAAGGGAAAGAGCAGATATCCTTAACAACAGCTTTAAAAGCCCTCAGGGGAAAATAGAGGAAGCTAGTGTAAAGCTTTCTAGGCCACAATTTGAAAATAAATTTAAAACATCTAGAATTCCTAAACAGCCAACATTAAAAAAAAATCTTCAAAGCAACTTTTTTCAAAAAACCTTATCAGAATCAAGTAATTTAAAAATAAGTGAAGAGATCGAACTGAAAAATAATTTCTATAATAGCTTTAACATAAAAATACTGTTAATTTTGTCAGCTCTCTTAATAGTATTCCTACTTTTCAAAATTGAGGGAAATGTCCTTAATAAACACAACACACAAGATAGCTCCAAAGCACGACTCAAGAATCTTTCAAGTAAAACAGTGCCTAATGACAATAATGCTTATTACTTGAGCAAAGGCTTAATGATTTGCTCTGGTAGTTACAATTCGCTAGAAGCTGCAGAGTTACAGTTAAATAGGATTAAAAAAATCACAGAACAAAATAGTAAAATCATCAGGATCTCTGATTATTACACAATTCAAATAGGCGATTATTATTTTAATAAAGATGACGCCTTCTATGTTTTCGGGGAACTTTCTGCAATGGGCATTATTGATATTTCCATCAGATCAAATTAAAACTGCCCCAATTAATTTCACTTAAGGTAAATTGGGGAAAAATGACCCCTAAAAAGCAGAGGGGTTATGGAGGGAGAATATTATGAATGAGAGAAAGAGTACATGGTCTTGATGAATGTTCGATATGTAAAGCTAGGGGAACAGTGATTCGTCGTGGTTTTTTTGAGAGAAAATCAGATAGAAAAATAATTCAGAAATATTACTGTAAAAAATGCAGGAAATCCTTTTCACAGCAGACTTTGAGTTATGACTATCGCCTCAGAAAGCGCTATCTTAACCAA
>DUDT01000023.1 GCA_005110385.1 Candidatus Melainabacteria bacterium
TGTTACCAGTTATAGTGTTATTCAAGGAATTACCAGTACCATTTATATTCGCTGATCCAGTTAAAGTCAGGTTCTCAATATCACTTCCAAGGCTGTAGTTTATAGATGCATTTACTGTATCTATACCAGATGAGTCAGTTACGACATCACCCGCATTATCGACTATATAAGTATCATTGCCCTTACCACCAGCGAGTGAATCTGCGCCAAGACCACCATTAAGTGTATTATTACCATTGTTACCAATTATAGTGTTATTCAAGGAATTACCAGTACCATTTATATTCGCTGATCCAGTTAAAGTCAGGTTCTCAACATCACTTCCAAGGCTGTAATTTATAGAGGCATTTACTGTATCTGTTCCCTCATTTGTGAGTTCTGTTACGACATCATTCGCATTATCGACTATATAGGTGTCATTTCCAGCACCACCACCAAGTGTATCTATGCCAAGACCACCATTAAGATAGTCATTACCAGCACCGCCAACGAGTTTATCGGCACCATCGCCACCGAAGAGTGAATCATTACCATCACCACCATCAAGCGTATTGTTACCAGTGTTACCAGTTATAGTGTTATCCGTGGAATTACCAGTACCATTTAAGTTCGCTGATCCAGTCAAAGTCAGGTTCTCAATATTAGCTCCAAGGGTGTAGTTTACAGAGGCATTTACTGTATCTGTTCCCTCACCTAATGACTCTGTTACAACATCACCAGTATCATCAACTATATAAGTATCATTCCCATCACCACCAATGAGTTTGTCAACACCTGTACCGCCATCAAGATAGTCATTACCAATGCCGCCAATGAGTTTATCGTTGCCATCGCCACCAAGTAGCGAATCATTACCATCGCCACCATCAAGTGTATTATTACCAGTATTACCAGTTATAACGTTATCTAGATCATTACCAGTACCATCTAAATTCCCAGTTCCAGTTAAAGTCAAGTTCTCAAAATTAGTTAAAAGGCTGTAAGTTATAGATGATCTTACCGTATCCGTGCCTTCACCTGATGACTCCGTTACGGAATCATAAATATCGTCAATGACATAAGTATCATTTCCAATACCACCAGAGAGTTTATCTATATCATTCCCGCCATCAAGCCAGTCGTCACCATCGCCACCAATGAGTATATCGTTAGCATCACCACCAAGGAGTTTATCGTCACCAGCACCACCATCAAGTTTATTCTCACCATCATTACCAGTTATAGTATTATTTAGAATATTACCAGTGCCATTTAAATCCCCTGCTCCATTTTCTAAAGTCAGGTTCTCGACATTAGCTCCAAGGGTGTAATTTATAAAGGATTTTACCGTATCTGTACCTTCACCTGATAGCTCTATTATGATATCAGTAGCATCGCCACTGACATTAATTATATAGGTATCATCTCCAGCACCACCTTTGAGTGTATCCGTGCCACCGCCACCGGTAAGTGTGTTTTTACCAGAATTACCAGTTATAGTGTTATCATCAGCACTACCGGTACCGTTTATATCCCCAGTTCCAGTTAAAACCAGATTCTCAATATTAGTTCCAATGGTATAACTTATATACGACTCTACCGTATCTGTACCTGCATTATCTCGCTCTAGTATGATATCGTTTAGATCATCAATTACATAGGTATCATCTCCGGTACCACCCTCGAGTGTATCAATTCCACCGCCACCGTCGAGTGTATCATTACCGCCACCACCACTAAGCTTGTTATCGCCAGAATTACCAGTTATAATGTTATCTTCGGAATTACCAGTACCATTCAAATCTGCTGATCCAGTTAAAGTCAAGTTTTCAAAATTAGTTGCAAGAGTATAATCTGCAGATGATTTTACCGTATCTGTACCTTCATTGAATGACTCTATTAGGATATCATTAGCATCATCAACTATATAAGTATCATTTCCAGCACCGCCCTTGAGTGTGTCTATGCCAGCGCCACCATCAAGTGTATCATCACCAAGACCACCATCAATGTAGTCATCACCCATACCACCATAAAGTGTATTATTACCAGTGTTACCGATTACAGTGTTATTCAAGGAATTACCAGTGCCACTTAAATTCTCTGATCCAGTTAAAATTAAGTCCTCAATGTTACCAAAGAGGGTGTAATCGGCAGATGATTTTACCGTATCCGTGCCATTATTTGATGACTCGATTACGATATCATTGCTATCATCAACTATATAAGTATCATTTCCAGCACCACCATAAAGTGTATCTGCACCAAGACCACCATCAAGTGTGTTATTACCAGTGTTACCAGTGATAACGTTATCATTGTCATTACCAGTAGCATTTAGATCTTCTGTTCCAGTTAAAGTCAAGTTCTCGACATTAGCTCCAAGACTGTAGTTTATAGATGCATTTATGGTATCCGTGCCTTCACCTATGAGCTCTGTTACGACGTCACCAGTATTATCGACTACATAAGTGTCATCACCAGTACCACCGATAAGTGTGTCTGTACCAGCACCGCCATCAAGTGTATTGTTACCAGTGTTACCAGTTATAGTATTAGCTTCAGCGTTACCAGTACCATTTATATTCGCTGATCCAGTTAAAGTCAGGTTCTCAACATTAGCTCCAAGGCTGTAGTTTACAGATGCATTTACTGTATCTGTTCCCTCATTTGTGAGCTCTGTTACGACATCACCCGCATTGTCGACTATATAAGTATCATTGCCCTTACCGCCAGCGAGCGAATCTACACCAGCGCCACCATCAAGTGTGTTGTTACCAGTATTACCAATTATAATGTTATTATCAGCATTGCCAGTACCATCTAAATCTCCTGATCCAGTTAAAGTCAGGTTCTCAATATTAGCTCCAAGGCTATAGTTTATAGATGCATTTACTGTATCAGCACCCTGACCTGCTGATTCTTTTAGAACATCATTAAGATCATTGACTATATAAGTATCATTTCCAGCACCACCGATAAGTGTATCATTTCCAGCACCACCATTAAGTGTATTATCACCAGTGTTACCGGTTATAATGTTGTCAGAAGAATTGCCAGTACCATTTATATTCGCTGATCCAGTTAAAGTCAAGTTCTCGACATTAGCGCCAAGGCTGTAATCTATAGATGCATTTACTGTATCGGTTCCAGCTAAAGCAGACTCTATTACGACGTCACCCTTATTATCAACTATATAAGTATCATTGCCACCTTTACCAATAAGCGTGTCTGCACCACCAAGACCATCGAGTGTATCATTACCAGCGCCACCAGTAAGTGTATTAACACCACTGGTTCCAGCAAGATTGAGGGGAGATTTATTACCAGTATAAGGTTTATAAGTATTTATATCCTTACGATTCGTCAGCCTTTCATTAAGCCTATCTTCATTTCGCAATCGTGCAGCTTCAAGCGCCTCATCAGATAAACTGACGCTATCTGAACTAGTTTCATCCTGAGCTGTTCCAGTTTTAGTATTTCCTTGCGTGCGACCATTTCGTGCGAGGTATATAGATAGAAAAGTTTCCTGACTAGAAACCATCTCTAGTCTCTTTTTATTGCTAAAACCGCTTGGACCAGTAGCCATAATTCAGTCACCTTATTATCTTATTCCACACACTTTCCATTAATATCTTTTTCAAGATAGCTTTCGAAATACTGTGACTCTACCTACTTAGCAAACTCAAGATAACGTTATATTATCTTAATTTAAAATGGCTCTAGAATAAGAAGTTTCAAGGTGAGCGAAGCGAATCTGAATATTATGTTTAGTGAGTAAGGGTATTTCGTGAAATTATCTACTAGAATATTTTTTCAGCTTCAAAGGACCAAAATTATTATTATCTTTAAGGAGTTTCGCTGAAGTATTTATATAGGAAGAGTTATCTCTCTCTTGAATAGCTTCGCCTAATTTTCTTTTTTTATTATTAGCGAATAATGATTTATTCTGCATTAACTCTTCTCTATCTAGGATTACTACAGCACTTTCACTGTTGTCTATAATATCGAAACTAGTTTCATCCCTAAAAGAAAGCTTCTGCCACCTTCTACCATTCTGCATGGATTTTGTCTCAGATTGATCCTTAATCTGCTCATCTACATTCTGTTGATCTACTATTTCTAGGTCGCGAATATACTCTTTTAATTTATCTTGCTTATCGGAGTAAGGTTTTAAATTTGCTTTATTGGTTGATTGCCCATTGGGTGTTTTTTGAGAACCTACACGTTCTTTTAATTCATTAGCGAAAAGTGACTTCACGCTATCTACTTTATTGTCGGAAAAAGGTTTAGAGCTTACGGGAGAAGTAGCTCTAGAGGTTGTAATTTTAGAAATAGATTTTCTTGATAAGGAGGAATCAGAAGCTCTAGAAGAATTTCCAGAATTCGATAAAGGACGAGATTTTACTGAACTTGCTTTAGCACTGCTAGCGGTAGAACTAGAAGAATCTTCTCTTCCAGAACGACTTAAACTACTAAGCTGAGCATATAAGTCATCCAACTCATTATCTATATTCGCCATATAGATTAATATTCACTTTTAGTTAGACTAAAATATTAGGCGGGATGGGGGATATTTAAAGGTTATCGCTGCAATTAACCGATCCTCCCAGTAGCAAAATCAGCAGCTGCAATAGTTGCCGCAGTCCCTGGTTCAAATCTTACACTATTCAATGCATTCCTTATTGCATCCAGTGGAGATATACTAGATACATCAGCTGCTTTTGTTGAATTAACATTCGTAAGCCTTACACCATCAGCACCACCAATATTTCGATTAAAACCACCAATACCTTCACATAATACTTCTCTATTACCAAATCTATTTTTCATAAAATGTTTCTCCTAACTTTTAACTTTATAAACATATAAAGAAAACCCCATGATTTTTTTGATATAAATTTTTAAAATTTTTCAAAAAAATTTTCATAAACTAATAATCCTTGTCTGTGGATAGTAAAAACCTATAATTTCAGCATAATCACTTGCGTTATTAGCCATAGCTTTAGCACCATACTGTGACATACCTATACCATGCCCGAAACCACGCCCTGCAAATATCCATTTATCTCCATCTTTGTGTGGAGTAAATGAAGAACTTGGTAAAGATAGCTTATGCCTCAGCTCTTCACCGATAAGCAATTTAGTTTTTTTAGCATCTTTCGATATTAATAAATAATCAGAAGCCACTGGCAAAATCTCTTCTATATCAAAGAAACTTATCCCAACAAGGTCATTTAGCTCATCATCGCTAAATTTTCTCTGCCATGAATTAAATGGACCATCTTCAGGGTAGGCTGATTTAGATATTAAATAATGCTTAGCAGCTAATTTCCAAGTGAATTCTGGTGCTGAAATAAAACCACCGTGACTACTACTGTAAAAGACTCTCGCTAAAAGACCGTATTTATCTATGATTACCTGATTCTTAGTAGATTTAACCGCACTCACACTACGTTCTGAGATTTTTTCCGTGCCGTTAAACCTCTGATCAGCGACACTAGAAGCCACATCATAGTCACTATCTGCGCTAAATTCTAGCTGGTTTAAAAGATAAGTTCTCGCTGTAACTGCCTGAGCCTTTAAAGCCTCAGTAGGCCAAGAACTTGGGATTTCAGAACCGACGACTACGCTTAAATACTCTTCTAAAGGCAGTTTCAGAATTACTTCTAACGCTGAACCCTTCTTTTTAATCTGTACTTTATTCGTTTTTTTCAGGTTATATTTTAAAGCGTCCGCACCAAAGGCTTCTAAAATCACTTCAAAGAAGGCAGCATCAGAACCGAACTCAACAGTATTATCCTTAAATTTCGCAGTAAAAGTCTTGTAATCATAACGAATTTCCTGCTTATTTCCCTGCTGTATATAGACCTTATAAACAGCGTCATTTAAAAGAACTCGAACATTTAGATTCTCGTCGATATTTGCTGGAAATCGCTCAACTCCTAAGAGTTTTCCGCTATTTGAGTTATTTTTTTGATTTTCAGAAGCCTTTAATTCTTTTTCGCTTATCGGCGATGCCATAGCTTTAGAGTTTAAATCCTCAGCTTTAGTTAAGAGAGTCGAGGAATTTAAAAATAAACTGATACTGCCAAGTATCATCAATTTCCTTGAAACTAATTTATTTTTAAGCATAAGTTTAGCTTAGCAGTAGTAAGTTAAAGATTTAACAGGAAAAATAATTAAGTCGTATTATAATTAAAATCTCTTTACTGGATTGGATTTTCAAAGAGAAAATCTAATTAAGGGCATGTAGCCGATACATACCCATTCAATGGAGAAGTTTATAAAGAAAATAGTTTATGGTCGAACCTGATAATAAATCCAAAAACAGAATCTCCTACGTCTATGGACCAGTAAGTTCATGGCGCAATGGTACTTCTTTAGGCATAGATCCCATTGGTGCTGTTAGCACTTGCAGTTTTAACTGTTCCTACTGTCAGCTTGGGCAGATCCAGAATGTAACTCGCAAGCGCAAGATTTACGTGGAGACTGAGCTTATTATTGAGGATTTAGAAAAAGCTTATCAGGGCGATGATGTGGAGAAAGTTGATTTTACTAAACTTGATGTTATTACATTTGCTGGTTCTGGGGAACCGACTCTTGCTTTAAATCTTGGGGAGATGATTAAGTCTATAAAAAATTGGCTTAAAGCTAAAAATTTAAAAGCTGTCCCAGTCTCTATTTTAACCAATGCTACGACTTTAGAAGACGAAGAAGTACGCAGGGATTTAAAAGAAGCTGATTTAATTTCCCTGAAACTTGATGCTAGTGATGAACTGAGTTTAAAAAGCATTAACCAAGCCGCTACTGGGCTTAGTTTAGAAGGAATTATTAATGGCATTAAATTATTAAAATCCGAAATTGCTTTATCACACTTATCGGCAAAGCCAGAATTACAGTTACAGATTATGTTTTTACCTAAATTCGCTGAGAATCCAGATCATACAAAGAAACTAGCTGAACTAATCACCGAAATCGAAATTTATAAAATACAGATAAACACTCCAACTCGCGCTAAGCCTAAATCTGGAAAAGAATACTGGATAGAAACTCGAGGTAATCACTATAATAGCTCTCAAGAAAAGTATTTAGAGCTTCCGGTTATTTCTAAAGAGCAGGCTTTTAAAATCGAGGATGACCTCATCTCACTTATCGGCGAGATAAGGGAAGATAAAAGAATTCCCCCCCTAGCTCAATCGAAAATTGCTGATACTTCTATTGAACTCGGTGAACGGTCTTCGAAATTGCAGATAATTAATGTCTATAAAAGATAAACTCCAGTGCTTAAACCAGCGACTTTTTACTCGATTATAAATTTAAAAGCAGATGAAAAAGACGCCGATCATACAGCTCAAAAACAGCAGCTTATCAATTTAAGAAACAAATACCAGAAGCTCATCCAAGATTTTAAAACTGACGTATTAGAAAAAGGTATACAGGAAATTAAGCTTGAAATCAGCCTAGCATCAGCTTCCTTAGAGGAGAATATAAGTTTATTTAAAGCCTTATTAAGTGATCAAAATCTACAAACCCTCGAACTAAACTTCGCCTCACTTTACGATCATTCCACTTATCAGCGCTTAAATTTATTAATTGGAAGTTTACTAAAAAAGACCAAAGAGACTACTCAATCATCTCAATTAATCCCTAAAGTCAAAGCCTACACGCCGTTAACAACTAGCTACATCAAGCAAATACTAGAAAACGCAGAAACTGCTCGCAAGCTTCAATTTCAGCAAGCACCTTACACATTTGAAATTATTCCAGCTATTTTCTGCAAAAAAGATCTTTTCGAGTTAATAACGCTTATCGGCAAAGCGAGAGCGGAGGCAAGTAAATCAAAAGACTCAATTAGAAACCCAAATAACATCAATTCAATAAAAATCTTTCCCTGTCTTATAAATAATACTGCGGAGCTAATGCGCTCACTACAGAATCCAATAAAAGAATTACAAGGATTAACATTAAACTACAGCGATAACGAAGGATTAGAAATTAATAATTCTCAAGATTTAGAGAATCTACTAGAACTAGCTTCGCACTTTGACACTATTACAAGCAAAAAGGCGGAAATCGGAACTCCGCAACAACACCAAGAAATTAAAATTAAAAATTCTTATTACCCAAATCGTTTTACTGAAATCATAGAAATGATCTTATTAATCTGGGACACGAGTCCCGACATACACATTATTTGTGCTGGTTTTAATGGTGCTTCTTTAGAAGAGATCGGCGATTTTTACAGTAAATTAATTAAAACCCTATCAGAGAGAGATTTAGCAGATACCCCTGAATCAAAACAAGCTATTGAAAATAAAAACTTGGTATCAAGACCAGAGCTAACTGATAAAATTTCTATCGCAACCCGTAATAATAATTTTTATGAGATCCAAGAATTTTTTAAATATAGTTCTATTTGAACCAGAAATACCCCAAAACGCAGGTAATATAGCAAGGATGTGTGTCGCAAATGATCTCAAGTTACACTTAATTAAACCCCTTGGCTTCAAGCTCGATGATAAATATTTAAAACGCTCTGCTTTAGATTACTGGGAGTACCTTGAATATACCGTGCATGAAAACTGGGAAGAGTTTTTAAAAACAGAAGGATTTTTAGAAATGATGGATAATAGCATCCCACGCTCTCCTCTAATAAATAATTCTCTTCATTTCCTCAGCAGTAAAGCCAAGAAAAGTTTTTGGGAAATTAAATATTCCACTAATGATTATTTAGTTTTCGGCTCAGAAACTCGTGGACTCAGTAAAAAAATTCATGAAACTTATAAAGAACAAATGCTCTTAGTTCCGATGAGTTCGGTTAACGCTAGATGCTTAAATCTCGCAAGTACAGTTCAGACAGTATATTACGAAGCTTTTAGGCAGTTAAGTTTCTAGCACGGCGTAGAACCTCACTATGTCATCATCACTAATTTCAAAATCTAAATTAAATTAATAAGAATTACAGGTTATAAACTAGGTCAAACAGGGTAGATAATAAATATAATACTTAACACTGCATGGGGAGGGGGACAGCTTGCAAGGTTTAAGCATAAACACAAATATTGATAGTTTATTTATACAAAGAGCATTAGGTATACATACTAGGGAAGTAAATAAATCTACAGAAAGATTATCAACTGGTTTAAGAATTAATAGGCCATCTGATGACTCTGGAGGCTATGTTTATGGCGTGAAATTAGATTCTCTAATAAGAGGTTCATCTGCGGCACAGCGTAATATCAACGATGGAATATCAGCCTTGGACACTGGTGATACGGCATTAACCACAATTATAGATAACGTACAAAGAATTAGAGAAATCATGGTACAAGCCCTTGGTGGCACTCCAAGTCAGGCAGAATTAGACGGTGGACAGATAGAGATAAATAACTTAGTCGCTGAAATCAACGACCTAAGCGCTAATACTAAATACAATGGCAATAAATTACTAGATGGAACTTTTAACATTAACATCCAAAATGGTTCTGGAGATGGTGATAGTTATGCCTTAAACATGACTAGTGGTTCTTGGAATGGTTTAAATATCGATGTCTCTAGCACAGGCAGTACTTCTAGTGATATCGGATCTTTAGGTTATCAATCAAATAAACGATTAGATCAAATGTCTGTATCAATAAACGTAGGTAACAATGGTGGTGGAGCCTCTACCGTTGCAGCAAGTAGTGATTTAACCGACCTCGATTCGATGATAAAAAATCTTTCAACGATGCAAGCATCAATATCAGCGAAACGTAATCGCCTGTCTTCTGATTATAACTTTTTAACTGATAGTAAATTTAATTTCGAAAAAGCCAAATCTAATGTAATGGATGCTGATATCGCTACAGAATCCTCAAGATTGACAGTAAATCAAGTTCTACAACAATCAGCTGTATCTTTATTAGCGCAAGCTAATTCGTCACCACAATTAGCTTTAAGCTTAATACCTTAAGGGACATGCAGTGAAACCCTAATTTCTGCGTTATTGCGTTAAAACTTTTTCAGTAATTTTCCACACACCCACACACCAAAAAAGCGAGGCTCACGCCTCGTTTTTTTTGAGACCACTCCATAACTCCATTTTCTGCGTTTTCGTCGTTCTCATGATCCTCATGTATGCTTGACACACTGCGGTCATTCGTCCTCCTCAGCCTTGAAACTGCACGTTATGGAGCGGTCTCTTTCATGAAGACCACTCTATAACTCCATTTTCTGCGTTTTCGTCATCCTCAATTAGAAACTTGAAGAAACTCTGGTTCGATTAAACCAAAGTCACCATCTTCTCTTTGGTAAACACAAGCGATCTTATTAGAAAATATATTCAAGAACATGTAGAAGTTATGACCACAGTCTTTTAGCTTACCTACAGCATCCTGAGGATCTAAAGGCTCCATTTTGAATCTCTTAGTCTTAATTATCTTAGGTTCATTATATGACTTAACTTCTTCGACGAAGTCCTCTGGGACAGCCATATCAGCTTCTTCGATATTAGTTAAATACTCTTCATCATAACCGAAAGCCTTAATACTCTTACCACGCTGAATGCTGTTATAGATACGAGTCTTAAACTTTCTCATCTGTTTTTCGATCTTATCTACTACAGTATCTATCGCAGCATAAACATTATCCTCTGTAGAATGACATCTGATCACGTGTCCACCTTTAAGATTAATAGTTACTTCTGCTTTTTGATTATTACTTTTATGGTTTTTTATAACACCTAGAACTACCTTGATCTGGTGATTCTGAATTAAGCTGTCAAAGTGCTTATGCACTCTATCTATTTTAGTTTCTGCATATTCCTTCAAAGAAGGAGTCATATCTATATTACTAGATTCTATTAAAGTCGCCGATGTAGTATTCATGCAATAATTATAACATTTAGCTCTTATCTAAAGACAGCCGTAGTCGATGTTTTCCCACCCTAAAACACTAAATTTACTTTACACTCTAGGAGACCTTTCTGGCATAGGTCCAGAAATTTTCTTTAAATTCACACGAGACCTAGAGCGCATTTCCGAGCAAGAGTGGCAGTTTACTAAAAATATAAAAATCATCCTAGCAGATGATCTCAGCCAAGTTAAAAAAAATACAGCTCTTTTAAAGATGGGGGAAGCCTCTGATATCTCTGGTGAACACAGCTACCAGACTTTAGTTAAAGCTAATAATCTCTGCCTGAGTGGTCTTGCTGACTATCTTATTACAGGTCCAGTATCTAAAGAATCCCTTTCTCTAGCGAAACATCACTACAGCGGGCAAACAGAGCTTCTCGCTAGATTAAATAAGCTCACAGCCTCTGATGTAGAGATGTTATTTATAGCTAATGGGACTGCTCACAACAAAAACGCGGAAATTGGAGTTCCGGTGCACGCCCAAGATTTCAGGATTATATTAGCAACTAGACACATACCCTTAAACGAAGTATCCAAAGAGCTTCAGAAGAATTTCCATAAAGTTATCAAGCATTCAGCAGAGCTCCTAAACACAGCTTTTAACATTAAATCCCCGAGCATAGGCATAGCAGGACTTAATCCCCATGCTGGCGAAAATGGTTTAATCGGTGATGAAGAAACTTGGATGAATGAAGTAATAAAATCATTCAGGAATTCACACTCTGAAATCACCCTCACCGATACACTTCCAGCTGATAGCATACTAGCTCAGGCAGCTAGAGCTTTTTTAAAAGGTGAAGCAGTCGCTCACGACCTTTATATTTCCGCTTATCATGACCAGTGCTTACCACTTATTAAAGGAATCGCAGGCTATAACGCTATTAATATGACTTACGGCTTGCCATACATCAGAGTTAGCGTAGATCATGGCTGTGCTTTCGACATAGCAGGTCAAGGTATCGCAGATCACTCTGCCTTACTAGCTTGTACTAATTTCTGTATTCAGCAGTCACAAAAATTTGAAATTTCAGACAAAAGCTATTTTTTTGGGTAAAATAAGCATAGTCTATATTTAGGAGAGCAACTAACAATTAATTCAACAAATTTTAAAGGTAACAACCCATTTGGCTTTAGAGGCAATAAAAGACCTAAAGTCTATGTTCCTCTCAATGAGTACATTAGGGCAAGAACACTTAGGGTTATAGATGCAGATGGCACTAATCTAGGTGAACTGACGAAGGAAGAAGCTTTAAGAAAAGCCCAAGACCAAGACTTAGACTTATTCGTAGTCTCTGATCAGTCTGAAGTTCCAGTAGCTAGAATTTTAGATTACGGTAAGTATAAATTCGAACAAAGTAAAAAAGAGAAAGGCCAGAAGAAAAAACAAGGCGGCAATGAATTTAAAGAAGTTAAAATTCGTTATAACATTGATATCGGCGACTATAACACTAGACTTAATCAAGCTAAAAAATTCTTAGAAAAAGGTAAACGAGTAAAACTCAATCTCACACTTAGAGGTAGGGAAATGCAGCATAAAGATTTAGCTGTAGATTTAGCTAAAAGATTCGTCACTGATTTAGCGAATGAAGGTCATGCAGAAGGTGAAGTCGGTAAGATGACTGGTAAATCTATGATAATATTTATAATTCCTGGTAGTGATAAACCAAAGGTAAAAAAACTCGATACCGAGAAATTAGATCATGCTGAGAACGATTCTGAGAGCTAAAATTCATAGAGCGAAGGTTACACTGTGTGATCTTAACTATGAAGGAAGCATTACTATAGACAGAGATCTGCTTGAAAAAGCTGATATAAAAGAGTTCGAACAAGTCCAAGTCTTAAACATAAGTAATGGAAACAGAATTATCACTTATGCGATAGAAGGTGATTCTGGCGTTATCGGTATTAATGGTGCAGCGGCTAGGCTTTTCCAGAAAGACGATCTTGTGATCATCTGCTCTTACGCACAGGCATCGGAAGAAGAGATAGAATCTTTTGAGCCTAAAATTTTATTAGTAGATGAAAATAATCGAATTAAATCTAAGAATCTAGCCTTAACTTAAGTTCTTGTGATATATTTTTTAGTTGTCGTTCTGCCAGATTTTTTAAGCCCAGTAAAGCTTATAGTCAGTGCATATTAAAACCTTTTGGACGGTTAGCTCAGTTGGTAGAGCACTTGCTCGACACGCAAGTGGTCACTGGTTCAAGTCCAGTACCGTCCACCATTTTTTAGTTTATTTTGCAAGGTGGGCTCAGCCATGTCTCTCCTGAATTGATATCCCAATAATTACCCTTATTTTCTACGCTAATCTATACCAAGTCGCTCTTGCCTTACCAAAACGCTGAATTCGACAAAGTTCCACCAATTCTCGAAGCCTGACCTTGAGAGTGTTTTGGTTTGCGTTGGTCAGTTTAACAATCTCAGCAATCGTCAAGCGTTCATGAAGGGTCAATAATTTTAAAATCTCCACTGACAATGAAGGCAATGCATCATCAGCAACAGAAGCTTGGTGTTCCTTATCTAACCTTTGTTGAAGCCGATCTTTTTGTTTTTTTAAGCAACGCAGAAAGAACCCCAACCAAGGCTCCCAATCTGCTTGGGTTGATTTGAGAGTCAGTTGCGTGCGGCGTAACGCCTTGTAATATAAATCTTTGTTTTCTTCAATCACATGTTCCAATGATGCATAAGGCACATACGCATAGCCCGCTCGCAGTAAGAGCAGCGTAGTTAAGATACGAGATAAGCGACCATTGCCATCTTGAAAAGGGTGAATAGCAAGAAAACGCACGACAAACACTGCCACGAGTAATAAAGGATGAAAACTCTCTTCCTGAACAGCCTTATTGAGCCAATGCACTAATGCTTCCATTTCACGTGGGGTGTCAAAGGGCGTAGTGGTGTCAAAAACAATGCCAACTTGAACGCCTTGTGCGTCTTTGGCAACGACGTGATTAGTGAGTGTTTTATAACGCCCGCGGTGACGTTCATCTTTTGGGCTGTGTTTCAATAAAAGCTGATGCAATTGCTTTATATGGTTTTCAGTTGGGCGAAGCTCTGCATGTGCTTGAAATACCAGATCCATCGCTTCGGCATAACCCACCACTTCTTGTTCATCTCTACTTTTAAAGCTGCTTATCTGTAAGTTAGAAAGTAATGTCTCTACTTGAAAATCCGTTAAGGTGACCCCTTCAATACGGGTAGATGAACCAATGCTTTCAATAGTGGCTGTATGTTTTAATGCATTCAAACGCTCTGGAGATAAAACTTTCAAAGCATCCCAACGCCCTTTAAATTCGTCGATTTCAGCAATTAATTTAACAATATCCGAAGATAAAGAAAACGTGAGTTCATTCATGAAAAACATACCCAATGCAATACCCGATTATATCCGATTCTACCCGATATTCATGAAATAGGCAAGCGACTTTTGAACTTTCACCGTCCACCATTTAAAAAATAAAATATTACTAGAAATAAATCTTAACCTAACTATTCAGTTACAGTTCTTCTTGTTTCATCCTCAGTATCAGTCACAGCAGGCGTTTCAGCATTAGCTGTAGTAGGTGTTACTGTTGCGGCAGTATCAACAGTTGTTGCGGCAGCAGTCGTTGCCGTAGGCGTTGCTGCTGTGTCTGTAGTAGCCGATGCATCATTCTCTAAAGACGATGCCTCAAAACCACTAGAATCAACAAGAGACCTTAAAGAATTTACCAAATTATTGGTTGAGCTATTATTATCGCTCAATTCATTTAAACCGCTACCTTCAAAAGTACCAGTTTGATAAGTAATATTATTCTGTCTCTGCATACGATCTGAGTTAACACTGTCATTAAGCATATTTCCTTCAGTAACACCAAGACTACTGAAATCATCTGGCGTTACAAGAGGACTATCAGAAAGGAAAAGACCTAGGTTATTAGCTCGCTGATTTAGGGATAAACCCTTCTGCTCTATATTAAATCTAGATTCATCGTTATCTACGAATTCCGAATCATCCATAACACTGTAACGTTCAAAGTCAGTATTAGCAGCACTTAGATTACCTTCAGCAACTGATCTTTGAGGAGTAAGTGCAGCGATACTATTTACATGGCCAGACTCTTTATCTTTTAAAGCTAAAATCTCTGATCTTAAAGCTCCTAAATCAGCAAATTCCGTAGGCTTAAAATCTACAGCAGCTCCCTTTTGATCATCAAAAGTTTTATCTTCTAAATAACCATCCCAAGACTCATCTTTAATTTCATTCCACTGATTTCCAGTCTGCATAAGGATCTGTCCATCACCTTTAAGTCCCATCATAACGGCACCATCGGCAGTATCACCTTTTCTGCTATAAGAATCAGCATCTACCTTCGCGATATCAGCCCTTCTCGCTCCACCAGCAGTTTCCTCGCCAGTATGCATAACATTGTTGCCAGCTCTTACATAAATCCCAGTAGTATAAAAAATTCCAGTATCCTTGCCTGTTTCCGTGGTATTAAAAGTAAGCTCTGTGCCATCTTCGAATTTCAAAGTAGAATCATCACCGAAGTGGAAATCATCACCATTATTACCATCTGCGTCCTTAAGCATATTCACATGAGGGTCTCCATGAATATGCATAAGCTGTTCGCCCTCTGGATTATAAACCCAAGTCTGATGACCACCCTTATTAGTATCAGTAACTATCTTCATTCCAGAATGAGTCACGAACTCTGCATTACCATCAGCATTTATAGAAGTTTTTATTTGCGTTTTAGCCTCCTCTGCCGCAAGAGCAGCTTCTTTAGCAGCAAGCTGAGAACGCACTCCTCCAAGCTCAATATTGTTGTAAGAAATTTCACCATCATAAACTATAAACTCTGTCTGTGAAAGATTTATATCAGTCTGAGTCTGAGCTAGATTAATTTCCTTCAATGTATGCTCGCCATCTGAAGGGGGAGTATTAATCTCATTACGAGTGGCGTTTAAACGCTCAATAGTATCATCAACTTGAACACCAGTTGCAGTATTAGTAGACGCCTGTGCTTGCGTATTTGCAGCTACAGTGTTTATGCTTGAAGTTCTAATTGCAGAACCAATAGTACTCATATATCATCCTCGACTAATGAGTTTTAACAGTTAGTAGTTAAAATATGGTTAATAGAAGAGGCTGGTGGCACTACTACTGTATTTTTAGTCATGATTTCACTTAGTGGCATCATTAGCAGCATTTTTCTGCAGTAATTCATCATTTTTTAAAGACTTCTCTTCAAAACTACCAAGCTCCGCTAAATTAGAAAGAGTATCTATCAAATCAGCAGTCTTATCATTTCTTGTAGCACTATAATCTAGTCCTCTTTCTATATAATCAAACTCATTCCCTCGCATCCTTCTATCTGCGGACACACCATCTGAGATCATAGCTGCTTGATTTATACCAGATGCATTAAGATCTCCAGCCCCAACCAGTGAACTTTTAGAAACAAATACACCTAAATTATTGGCACGCTTCGATATATCTAAACTTTTCTGTTCCACATCCTGACGAGCTTCTTCATTATCAACAAATTCAGAATCATCCATCGATGAAAACCTTGCAAGATCAGAATTAGCTGCATCTAAATTAGATTCCGCTCCGGACTTCAGTGGAGTTAAAGCAGCAACTCTAGATTGATAACCAGTTTCTTTTTTCTCAAGCTGGGTGATTTCAAGCTTCAAAGCCGAAAGTCCATCAGCAGTCTTAATAGTTTGAGGTTTAAAATCTACAGCAGCACCTTTTTGATCATCAAAAGTTTTATCTTCTAAATAACCAGCCCAAGACTCATCCTTAATTTCATTCCACTGATTCCCAGTCTGCATAAGGATCTGACCATCACCCTTAAGTCCCATGGTAACTGAACCCTTAGCTGTCTCACCGCCACGACTATAAGAATTTTTATCTACAGTTGCGATATCAGTCCTTCTAGCTCCACCTGCAGTGGCCTCACCAGTATGCTTGACATTATCACCAGCCCTTACGTAAATACCAGTCGTATAGAAAATCCCAGTGTCCTTACCTGTTTCAGTAGTGTTAAAAGTAAGCTCAGTACCATCTTCGAATTTTAAGGTAGAATCATCACCAAAATGGAAATCATAACCATTATTTCCATCGGCATCCTTCAGCATATTCACGTGAGGGTCGCCCTCTATCTGCATTAACTGCTCACCAGCAGGGTTATAGACCTTAGTGGTGTGACCACCCTTATTCGTATCAGTTACGATCTTCATACCAGAATGAGTTGTGAATTCTGCTTCACCATTAGCATTTATAGAAGTTTTTATTTCTGTCTTAGCCTCTTCTGCTGCTAATTCAGTCTTTTTAGAACTTATTTGAGACCTAACTGCTTGAAGCTCAATATTATTAGATGATAATTCACCATCATAAACTATTAATTCTGTCTGAGAGAGACTAACATCCATATTTGCTTGCTCGATATTAATGGATTTTAAAGTATTTTCACCATCTTCACGAGGTGAGTTTAAAATTTCTCTAGTCTCTGCGATACGATTAATAGTAGTGTCAACATCCGTTGAATTCGCGCTTATAGCCGCTGCATTCTGTGCCTGTACCTGACTATTTTCTGCAACGGTGTTCAGTGCATGCTGCGTAACCGAATTTATTGCTGACATAATTGAACCTCAAGACCTTTCTAACAATAATTATTTAAAATTTAGTTAAGCTGTCATTCGTCCTCCTCAGCCTTGAACTTGTTTGTTCGACTACATGCGCTTAAAAGATAACTAAAAGCCGTTCTTCCTAATTTTTCACCTACCGTAAATTCTTCATTTACTATCTCGTGAGCCCCAGCTTCATGAAAACTATGTTCATAGATCTGATATCTTGATCTAACGATAATATGTGCAGTCGGTGCTAAACGCTTAATATTATCAATAGTAGTTAAAACAGCATCATAGCTAGGAATAGTGATAATAACCAAATTAGCCAGCTCTAAGCCACTATGCTGAAGTACGTCTAACTGCCTTACATCACCCATATAAGTTTTAAATCCCTCTAGTTCAGCAGAATCTAAAGAGTCTTTAGTAAGATCCATAATCGCAATTTCATCGAGGTATAAATCTTTAAGCTGCCTAGTAACTTCACGCCCAGCGGGACCATAACCTATAACATAAATACGAGCTGGATTTGAACTTGAAGCTTCTGCATCAAGAAATTCACCTGACTTTTTATTATTTAAAAACTGCTGCACCTTGAGACCAATTCTAGGAGCGAATTTAATCATAAAAGGTGTAAAGAATAAACTTACGATAGTTACAGAAACTACAAGCTGCGACCAGTCATTACTCAACAATGAAGAGTCTTTAGCTATATCACTTAAAACAAAAGCAAACTCGCCAATCTGAGCTATAGAAAGAGCAGAAGCCACTGATATAGCAATACTATGACCAGATAAACTAAAAATCACAAAACTAATTAATGTCTTAGAAAGAATTACCGCAACACTGAGTAATATAACTAAAGCAAAATTGTTAAAGACCCAAACTGGGTCAGCAAGCATACCAGCGGAACCAAAAAATAGTGTCAAGAATAAAATCCTCAATGGTGCTATATCTGCTGTAATCTGAGTAGCAAAAGAAGAACTACCTAAAAGCATTCCCGCGATAAAGGCACCAATCGACGGTGAAATACCGATCTGATAAGCAGTCCAAGCAGAACCGATGCTGATAATAATCGCAAGCAAAATCGCCATCTCTCGATTATTATTTAAACTAAAAAGACTTAAAGCTGGTCCAGCAATTTTATTTAAAAATATATACAAAGCAAGAACCAATAGCAGAGCTGCACCTATAGTAAATAAAAAATTATTCTGAAATTCACTTGCCACTGCATTATTAACAGAAATAAATGAAACTATCATAGT
This sequence comes from Candidatus Melainabacteria bacterium, assembly GCA_005110385.1. Lineage (GTDB taxonomy): Bacteria > Cyanobacteriota > Vampirovibrionia > LMEP-6097 > LMEP-6097 > LMEP-6097. Next base: position 18,756 of record DUDT01000023.1, read on the forward strand.
AAAAGGAATTACAGCGATATCCTGTAAAAGTAAAACCGCTGTCGAATTTCTGCCATGCTGGCTATCTATTTCAGCCAAATCATTAAAAGTACGCAAGACTGTAGCAGTACTGCTTAAAGTAAATATAAGCCCAGCTAAAATAGCTATCTTCATATTTAAACCATATAAAGATGAAACTGCTAGAAAAAAAAGAGGGGTTAGAATAATCTGTAAAGCCCCACCCCTAATAATTTTCAAAGGCAAAGATTTAATTTTATCCCAAGAAAATTCAAGCCCTAAACTAAAAAGTAATAATGAAACACCAAGCTCAGCGATAGCCTCGATCTCAAGTGGGGATTTGATTAACTGTAAACTACCTGGTCCACCAAGGACCATACCAGCTATAAGATAACCAATAATCGGACTCAATTTTAAGCGAATCGCGATAGCACCTAAAAGCAGTGAAGAACCTAAAAGGATACCGATATCAGTTAATAATTGCCAAAAATGCATATATTAAAGATAGTATCAGCTAATAGGTCTATTTGATCTAGAGGGCTTATCCCCCTAATAGCCTATACTTAAAGGTCTCTTCTCTACCGATAGTTTAGTACATATGGATGTCATTATAAATACCAATAATGCAAGCCTATTTGCCGCAAGGGCAGTCAGAAATGCTGCTAGCCAAGATGCTAAAAGTATAGAAAAATTAAGCAGCGGTCTTAGAATTAATCGCGCAGGTGATGATGCAGCTGGTCTTTCAATAAGTGAAAAATTAACTACCAAGCTAAGGGGTATTAGGCAGGCGGAAAGGAATATTAATGATGCTTTCGGTGTTTTAGATTATGCTTATTCTGGTGTAGAATACGCCAAGGAACAAGTTCAGAGAATTAGGGAATTATGGGTACAAGCAGAAAATGGTACTAATGGTATCGACGAAAAAGACTCTATACAAAGGGAAATTAATGCAATAGTTGGATCTATCGTTCAGGCCCGTGATCCAGCTCTCCACCCAGAATATATAAAAGATCTCTTCCAAGGAGCCAATAATACGGTACAGGACGAAGGATATTTAAAAGTATTTCAAGTAGGTGCTGATGCAAATGATGTAATAGTCTTGGATTTTACTAATGGACCTAATCCTAGTAATGATACGCCAGATAATGCACTATCTCTTAGTGGTAATACGATCATACCAGGAAGTGCGGGTTTTGGCGCTATATCTAGTTTTGGTACTCTTTCGGTGGGCAGTAATATACAAGCATTTAACTCTGGCGGGACTAGTGGCGTTTACGTACCTAAGAACGGTTCTCTAAATAGTTTAGATACGATGTTAAAAAACCTAAACCGCATGACTTCTGTTATTAACAAATATCAAGCTAAATTTCAAAGTGCCTATGATAAATTACAAAGCGAGAAAATTAGTTACAGTGACTTTAAATCACAAATCACAGACGCAGATTACGCTCAAGTTAGCTCTGATTTCACCGCAGATCAAATTAGAAAACAATCTGCTGCAGCCGTATTAAGCCAAGCTAACGCACAGCCCTCGCTTGCCTTAAGTTTATTACCATAATTTGATACTTTCAATTAATTATCAAGGCTTAGAATTAAATGCCTGCGATATTTTCTTGATTATAAAATAGCAGCCCATAATAAACATGTTCCGCAACTTTGAGGTGGAACATATAGCGGTAGTAGAATTAATTTATGACTCTATCCAAAGAGGAAATCTTAAAAATACTCAGTGCTAAAAAGCCTTACCTAAAAAAATTCTGAATTTAAAACTCTTAGTAATTATATAAATGCTAAAGATGAAAAAAAATTCCCACCTCAGAGTACGATAAAGTAAAATAACGAGTATCGTACCCTATGTTTTTATCAGACAAGACCAAAGAAAAATTAGACCAAAAGTTAAAAGAACTCAATTCTTGTAGACCAATCCCTCAGACAGTCTTATCAAAAATACGCCAGCATTTTCAAATTGAAATGACCTATAACTCAAATGCTATTGAAGGAAATACATTAACTCTAAAAGAAACAGCTTGGGTTATACAAGAAGGTATTACTATTAAAGGCAAAGCATTAAGAGATCATCTGGAAGCGAAGAACCAAAAAGAAGCATTGGATTTCCTCTATGAATTAATAGATTCAGAAAAACAAAATACAGTTTCAGAACGATTAATAAGGGAGATTCATCATTTAATTGTAAAAGAAACTGATTCTGATATTGCAGGAAAATACCGAGAAGGTAATGTCATTATTACTGGGGCAGATCATACTCCCCCAGAAGGTTTCAAGGTAATCAATGAAATGCAAAATCTAATTAAATGGATTAAGGCTAATAAGAATAAATTACATCCCGTGGAATTAGCAGCCATAGTTCATCACAAGCTCGCCTATATCCACCCTTTCTGGGACGGTAATGGAAGGGTCTCTCGAATCATTATGAATATTTTCATTATGCATGCAGGTTTTCCCTTAGCGATAATTTTAAAGAATGATAGAAAAAGATATTACAGAGTTCTTTCAGAAGCAGATAAAGCTAATTACTCTCCATTCTGCGAATTTGTAGCTCAGTCAGTGATTAGATCTATGAACCTCTACTTAAAAATTCTCAAACCTAAACAAAAAAAAGCTGATAGATATATAAGCTTAGAAGAACTTGCAAAAGAAGGACCTTACTCTGTCAACTATTTACGCAAGCTTGCCACACAAGGGAAACTAGAAGCATTTAAAGAAGGACGAAATTGGTTATCTTCAAAGAGGGCTTTAGAAGAATATATTGAAACTATTGTTAATAAAGGAATCTCTGATTACGAGACTAGTAAAACTAAGAAGTTAGACTTCTCAAAGTCAATCCATGAGCAGTTAATGGAAGATTAAGATAGACACAGAGCTTCAAGAATCAATAGATAAATTTAGAAAATTAACAGACGTAGCTCATGCTTGTTATGGAAATCCTAAGCATAAATTTAATACTCGACAAGAAGAAATAGCAAATCAGCTTTTCTTAAAAATATGCCTAACATTAGATGCTATAGATCAGATACTACCCAAAATAGATCAAGAATTCGTTTTATTTAACCTGTCTTCGTTATGGATTTTCGCAAGAGTCTTAATGGAAGAGCAAATTACTTTTTCCTATCTATTCAATAAGACGCTTACAGCAGAAGAAAAGGATTTTAGATTTGATCTCTATCTTTACCATGGGGTTGTTGAATATTACGAGTTACTAAAAAAAGCTAACACAGAAAATTTCAACGATGATGAAAGCCTAAGAATTAAGAGATTAGAAGTGTTTGAAGAATGTGAAAAAAACATTGCGCTACGCAAGGCTGACCTAAATAAAAGCCCTTTTATAAAGAAAATACCAAAAGATAAAGATCATTACAGAGATAACGAAATCTTAGCAGGGAAATATCCAAAATATATAAAACCAGATAAACTCATTGTTGATCAATATTCCAATGGTCCTACCCTTATATTCTCGAAGTGGGTTTAGACGTTAATCTCTCAAAGTAATCAATCTGTGGGCTATCCTGATACGTCAGTAGCATATATATTAGGTTCTTCTTATATACACAGCTCTAACCTTGCTCTAGATAGGCTTTCTATCTTTGAGGAAAATTTAAAAGAACAAAATTATGACGACTTTAAAATAGTAATTAGCTTCATTAGGATGTACACTGGAATGTCTATAAAGCTCTACAGTGGAATTTTTAATATCTCTATATCAGAAAAAGATTTAGGTGATCTTGCGTTTTAGAATATCGTTTTTTACCAACGGAATAAATCATTGAATAATTTCAATAAACGCCATCACTTCCCGAATGCCCACCGACATCGAGAAGAAGCAAAACCAAGTTTTTGTCTTGGTCAAAATTCCAGATAATCCTTAAATCCCCATCTATTCTTGAGCTATAATGTTTCCCTAATTTTCTGGTGTTTACCTTATGAGTTCTAAGAGCTGGATTAAAAGGGTCTTTGGCTAAAAATTGCAATGATTTATTCAAGACCTCAAGCTCCAGCCTCTTGTTTTCAATAAGCTTCTTAAGCTTTTTCGTAAAAAATTTAGAGGAATTTAGCTTATACATGAATTAAGTGCAATATGGTTCTAAAGCCTGTGGATATGAACTATTCTAAGAGTTTTTTCAAGGCATCAGGGTCTTTTCTGAAATCTAAGACATCAAAATCCCCATTCTTCATCTCTCTTAAGCTCTGTGCAATATTTTTTTCTGTCTCCAAATCAAGCAAAGGAATAAACTCTTCTTTTGGGTTAGTGGTAAAAGCTAATTGAATATTGCCATTAACAAAGTTCTGAATTAACACTCTAACAATCTCATTGGATGATGAAAAGCCTAAAGCATCTGCCTTCTTTTTCAAAGCAGATTTTAGTTTTTGGCTTACTGGTATCTGAAGTTTAGAATCCTGCACCATAATACCCTAATTATACCCTTTTTGATTACATTTCAATAATGATTTTTACAAAATCCCAAATAAATCTATGACTACGCTAGACCATTCAACCAATCTCTAAACTGTAATAAACAGCAAGGCATGAGAGTTTAGGGGAAGCACTAACTAAAAGCCTTTCAAGCAAACGCACCCACCCCGGGGGAACGTAAAAAAACGATTTTAGAGTATCGTTTTTTTACTAATGGATTTTCATAGCCTTCTCACCTATATCAAGCAAAAAGCTGCACTTTTCAGTGTAGCTTTTTGCTTGATTATAAAGTGGCAGCCCATAATAGACATGTTCCGCAACTTTCAGGTGGAAAATGTAGCAGTGGTAAAATTAATTTATGACTCTATCAAAAGAGAAAATATTAAAAACACTCAGTGCTAAAAAGCCTTACCTAAAAGAGAAGTATGGCTTCAATGAAATTATGCTATTCGGCTCCTTCGCTAAAAATTCTGAAAATGAAAACAGCGATATAGATATAGCAGTGAAGCTTTCATCTGAATTTAAAACTCTTAGTAATTATATAAATGCTAAAGATGAATTATCTGAGCTATTAGATAAGCGACCTATAGATCTTGTCTATTATAATCCAGAATTTTTAAATCCTATTATCATGATGGGGATTGAGATGGAGAAGATTATCATTGAATAAAAATCTTATATCTAGCCTTACTATACTAGAAGCTATAGAAAAAATACTTATCTATTCTAGTGAGTATCAATCATACAGTGATTTTCTCTGGGCTAATGACCAGAAAGATTTTAATGCTACGGCTAATTTATTAATAGCCATAGGGGAAGAAGTTAAAAACATTGATCATAATTTAAAGGAAAAATACTCTGAAGTATCTTGGACGAATATAGTCGGCATGCGAAATATCTTTTCACATAATTACAGAGGCATAGATGCTGAGCTGGTTTGGAATATAATTCATTCAGATCTTATACAGTTAAAAGATGTTTTTATCAGGATAGTTAAAGAATTAGACATTGAAACAGCCCTGCTAGAAAACATTTTAAATAGTGAGTTTTATAGGCATATTCGGTATTTGATTGATTAAATAATCTATTTAAATATATTCTTTGACGCTTAGAATGGGACTTCTATATCTTGAGTTACTATTTTATCTTTTATGTAAGCTAATTTATCATTCGTTTGGATAAGATCAATAATTTCTTGCACTACCTGTTCAGCTCGCTTTTCACCTCTATTAATAGCCTGATAAGCAGATATGAATCCCAATGGATCAGTTGCATCAAATTTAATAGGGATTATAGTTTTACCTCGACACATAGCATAGCCTATTTCTTGTTGACACCAAAAACTATCTTTATAGTTTTCTGAAATCAGACAAACAAAAATATCCATATTATTTAATGCTCGTAGTATCTCTTTTCGCCACTCTGAAGTTGGCTCAATATCGTCATGTGCCACAAAACCAATAAAATTATCTACCTCTAGAGCCGATTTAAGTCTATGTGCATTATGTTTATCAGAACTCAAGTGGCTTATAAATACTTTGATTTTAGATTTTTTATTAGCCCAACAGCTAGGTTCATCCAGATCAAAATTACCCCAAAAAAGACCAAAATCAGCAGCAATTCTTCTTAAGCTATTTTCATCAAACTCTCTTAGGAGTTGCTTTGTATAAGCCTCTATAGTGTAAAGATAACCATATTCAGAGCTGTATATAGGCTCTGATAAATCACCTGAATATCCTCTTAATAAATAATGTACATCTTCGTGCAAATACGGCTCTTCACAAATCTTACGAGTAATCTGAAATATTAAATCTAACTTCTCTTTATGAGTCATAATGACCATCATAATATCAGGTATTAATATCCTGCAAAATCAAGAAAACTTAACTTGGTTCAATCTAAAATTTAACATAAACAAAAGGCATGAGAGTTTAGGGGAAGCACTAACTAAAAGCCTTTCAAGCAAACGCACCCACCCCGGAGGAACGTAAAAAAACGATTTTAGAGTATCGTTTTTTTACCAATGGATTTTCATAGCCTTCTCACCTATATCAAGCAAAAAGCTGCACTTTTCAGTGCAGCTTTTTGCTTGATTATAAAGTGGCAGGGCATGAGAGATTCGAACTCCCGACGCCTCGGTTCGTAGCCGAGTCCTCTATCCAGCTGAGGTAATGCCCCGTATGAAACTATAAAGATAGCATGAAAATTATAGCTAATTTTTTGTTCATATAAAGCATAAGCCCCGAGATACTTATAAGTTTTAATATTTGAAAACTTGCGGATTTTAAATTAATAAACTAGAATATTTTATGTAAACAACAAAGGGGTTGTTATGACACTACTAGCAAGTTCATCCAGAGCCCATACAAGCACTACAGGTAATTCAAAGAGGCCTCTAGGTATGAAAGTTGCACGCGCTTGTCCTTCTGGAGGTTTCTGTAGCATAGGAACACCAGTAGTATCTAGGGAGCTATCATTACCAGTGCCACCAGTCTACACTGGATTCACTAGCAGAACAAAGAGAAAGCACGCAATAGATTTAATGATCTTTCAAAAAGATCCTTTAGGACCAAAAGATTTTAAAAATCTCAAAACCATTTTAGCTGACACTTTAAATATTCCAGTAGATGGAAATATCGTCTATGCTTCGAATGGTGGCACCCATAGATCAGCATGGGTAAGAGATATGGCTGCGATTAGCCAAAGTATGAGGGATACACATGAAGATAAAATTGCTGCAAAAATGATGAAAGCACTCTATGAAGCCTACAACTCTAATGAAGAAAGAGAAAAAATAAATGGCTTGAATGGTTCTCAAGCACAAAGGAATTGGGCACCTCATGATGGTAATGCGGGTCGGACTGTTCCTTCTACTAAGTTCAGTGTAGCTGAATCTAGCGATAATGATGGATCTAAAAAATTAATTCAATTAGATCACCCTTGGGGCCATCAACAGCTTGATGCCTACGGTTACTTTCTACAAGAGCTTACGACTCTAGCTAAGAATGGAACATTGGATTTAAAAGAATTAGATGATCAAGTCAAAAAAGGTAAAAAACACGAAAACTCTGAATCCACCTTAGTTGCAATGGTACGCATGCTAAAAAATATCCATTATGAATTTAACTATGATCTCGGAGCTTGGGAATCTCATTGGCAAGCAGGACGCCTCTCTAGTATCGCAGCTGTGGTTAGTGGATTAGTTAGTGTTCAAGAGTATTACGAAGGCAGGAAAGACACGGAAGTACCGAATATAAATAATCCCAGAATAGATTTAAACCGCAAAAGATTTGAAAGTGAATTAGAGACGGCGATTCAACAAGGTAAAGATATTATACAGAAACGCCTAAATGAAGAAATTATACAAGAGATACCAGAAATAAAAGGTTTCCAAGAAGCAAGGAATGCAGATGCTGCTTTATTATTCATGCTGGCTATCGCTGAGCCTAAAAAGATCGGCATTACTAGAGAGCAGGAGAAAAAAATTCTAAATTCTGTTTACTCGCTTATGGGTGAACTTGGTTTTCGCAGATTTGAAGATGATAATTATATGAGCCGTGATTGGATCTCGAATAAATATGACCCAGAACATAACCCCAATGGGGAGTTTGGGGACTTGAAAAATCCTAAAGATGCTGCAGAATGGAGTATGTTTGATCCATATCTAGCATCAGTTAATTATCGACTTTTTTTAAGATCAGTCGAAGAGGTAGGCACTCCAGACTGGGCTGCCTATGAACGAGCAGATGCGCATGCCAGGCGAACTCTTGCTCATATAACTCCTGATAACTTCGTCTATGAAAGAAAAATCTACCAAGCAAATGGTCACGGTGGAATAAAAGAAGCTGAAGTTAATAATCATATTTCAGCACAAAAAGTTCTAGAATCATATTTTAGAGTCAGCAGAGAAGACGGTGATTATAATTACGTGCCTGGCGAAAATGAAGGTCTAAACTGGACTAAAGCTGCCATGAAGCAAATGCTAGAAATAGGTGAGCAGGCTTCAGCTGTTTACCAAAAGGTTAAAAGGCAACACGACATTATCAGGGTAAATCTAAATAATTCAGAGATAGCTTCTAGGGCTATAAATAATAGCAACAAGGGAAAGCTTAGATAAATAAGCACACCTAGCATTTCAGCTTTTTGTTGATAATTTGGTGGGTGATCAGATAATATTATCTCAATGCCTATTCGTATGACGAATCATGCTCAGCCTCCTGCTTCAAGTCGTCAAAATAGAACAGCTTTAAATGATCTACATAATATACTAGGGCAGATTGCTCAGGAAATTTTAAAAGCAGAAAAGAGAAGAAAAGAATTAGAGAAAGAGCTTAGATCAGCTCTGCGCAAATCATGTCATGTTAATAATAAAGATTTGATTCCATACTTACATTCACACACAGATGTCGTCGAGCATGCAATATATGAATGGTTTGGTGAAAATCCTAAAGGCAAAATTAATAAAGAATCTTTTGAAAGGATAGTGGGGAGTGGTCATAAGAATCTTACAATAAATGAAACCTATTTTAAGCGTAAGCCAGGCTATAAGTACCCTGAGACTTTGAAAACAAGTAATCCGGCTACAAGATCGCATGAAGGAATTGGATTAGATGAGGCTGCTCGAAGCATAATGAGTGAACATTTAAATTCAGATTCTGCACATGATGAATCAGAGATCATTGAAGCAATATGTGACTTTATGATCAAGTATCCTCAGGGTGGTCGAGACTTTCGCAGAGAAGTTAGAAATTTGATTGAACAGAAGAATAGAACGGAGCAGCATCAATTAATACATGATTTAAAACATGATCTAGAACAAACAGTATCAGAGATAAAAGAGAGATATGAATTCGCACAAGCACTCTTAAAACAACAAGGTCTTCTTACAAGGATTAACAAAACAACAATGTTTATAAGTGCTCTCTTCCATAGAATTTTATTCGAAAAGAATCCAAAGGTTCGAGCAGAAATGCTCATAAAACTTCATCAAAGAATCGATTCAAGTCAACCTGCTGCTACCTAAAATATTTCAATTATCGAAACTTTCTATTCAATTATCTTATTAAATCTAAGATGTTCAAGATTAGTATTAATTTTGCCAAGAAGATCTGTCTGTTTCTCTAAAAAGAAAGAATAATGCGATTTAGTATTCTGCACCATTAAAAAATAACCTAAGCTACAGATACTAATAACCGAGAATAGCGATATAAAGAGAGCTATATGAGAAACGATTCTTTCCTGCTTAATACTTTTTAAAAGCATTATTTCATTGAGCATTTGAGAATTAACATAAAATTTCTCACCATTCTTCTTCCATAAAGCTCCAAAAAGCTCTTGATAGGTTATGTAAGCGTCATTAGCACCATCTTGGGACATCTCAAAGCCTCTAACTTGCAGAAAATGCACAAGTTCATCTTCTATAATGCCTCTACTAGCATTAATCACAGCGTAATCTATTATTGATTCATAAAAATCTACTTTAAAAATTTTAAACCATACTTTATCAAGCGCAGACATAAAAATCCTCCTGGATATATATATAAGCATTTTTCCCTTAGATTAAATCTAGATAACCATCTTTCCAGGGGTTAATGTTATAAAATGATAATGCTTGCCTGATAAATCACTAATTTGGTTCAGAAAGAACCTCAGAGTTTTCGATAACAAGTGCCTCTCTAAAGCACTTACGGAGTCACAGGAAGTAATCACTGTTTACGTTATTGATGAACGCCTCTTTGAAATGACTCCCTATGGTTTTAAAAGAGCTAGCGAATTTCGCTTAAAATTTCTTTACGAATCATTAATTAACCTAAAAAATAATCTAGCGATGATGAACCTTGAGCTAATTATCCTTGAAGGTAACTGTTTTCAACAGATATCTAAAATCATAAACAGCTTAAAAATTACGGATGTTTACTATGAAAAAGATATAGCTTTTGAGGAAAGACAGTTAGAAAAGCAGCTAAAAAGAAATTTTAGAGATATAAAATTTCATAAACATAATGCTAATTATATTTTCGATTACGAAGAAGTAAAATCTAAAGTAAGAAAACTCCCAGACACTTTTACAAAATTTAGAAAAGATTATGAAAAATTATACTTATCGGCAGAAAAAAAACTATTCCCCGTTCAATATGAATATACCGCTAGGCAAATCGATTTCAAACAAGAACTTACAGCATTCCAGAAATCTCAAACAAGTTCAGAAAGTAATTTAAAAATCGTTAATGATTTAACTGAAAGAATAGATAAATTTTCCATACAAGCTGATCCTAGAGCGACTTTCGTTTATCAAGGTGGCGAAAATGTAGGATTAGATCGTATTAAACAGTATATCTGGGAGCAAAAATCCATTAAAAGATATAAAAAAACTAGAAATGAGCTAATGGGGCGTAATTTCTCAAGCCGTTTCTCAGCTTGGCTTTCACTTGGCTGCATCTCCATGAATCATGTTCTTTACGAGATAGAAAAATTTGAGAAGCTGGAGTTAGAAAATGATTCCACCTATTGGCTTAAATTCGAATTACTGTGGCGAGAGTATTTTAGATTACTCTATGGGAAATATAAAATAGATATTTTTAAGCTAAAAGGGCCGCACGACAGAGATACTCACCGTGGTCTAGATACAGAGCTTTGCAATAAATGGATGACTGGTAAAACTGGAGAACCCTTTATTGACGCGAATATGATTTCGCTAAATTATACGGGCTATATGTCTAATCGTGGCAGGCAAAATGTAGTTAGCTATTTAATTCATGATTTAAAGCAGGACTGGAGATTCGCTGCTAGTTATTTCGAGCATATGCTCATCGACCATGATGTATTTAGTAACTGGCTGAATTGCTCATATATAGCGGGACTGGTAGCCACAGAAAAGCCTCATATATTTAATATTCAGAAACAAGCTGAAACTTATGATCCGAAGAGGAAGTTTCAGAAGCATTGGCTTTAGGAGTGAGTAATCTCTTTACGGCTTAGTTACAAGCTGCTTAGCAGTGGGAGCCGCAACTGGTTTAGTAACTTTAGTAATTTCTGGTTTAAGACTAGGTTTAGTCGCTGGCGTAGCTGCTGGTTTAGTCGCTGTAGTCGTAGCGGGTTTAACCGCAGATGTAGTCGTTACTGGCTTAGTAGTCGTAGCTGGAGATGATTTAGCCACAGGTGCAAGCACTGGTCCAGCAGGCTTAGCAGCAGTTGGCGTTACCGCCACTGGCTTAGCTCCTGTAGCCACAGCAGGTTTAGCCACAACTGGCTTAGTAGTAACCGATGGCACCACAGGCTGTTTTCCCACAGGCTGAACGACTGGCGCAACAGCTAAAGGATTGACTGGAACTGGCTCTTTAATAGCAGTGACAGGCGCCGCTAAAATCGAGCCATCATCGATAGCATCTGCTATCACTTTAGCCTCATCCTGAGCTGCTTCCGCTTGTTTAGGTAAAAGAGTTATAGCTAAAGAATCTCTGAGCTGCATCGCTTCACGGTGACCATTACTTCCTGCGATTAAAAACCAGACGTAGGCTTGCCTATAGTCATGGAGAACACCACGCCCTTTGTAAAACATATTACCGATATTATACTGAGCTATGACATGCCCTCTAGAAGCAGCTTTCAGATACCATGAGAATGCGGTTCTAAAATTCTGAATAACTCCGTGACCATTATCAAACATAACGCCTAAACTATTTTGAGCTGGAGCATAATCATGGTCAGCAGATTTAGTAAACCATTTATAGGCTTGTTTGTGATCTTGACGCATGCCATAACCTTTGTAGTACATAAGCCCATAGTAATACTCAGCGACTCCATCACCTTTCTCCGCCGCATTTTCAGTACAGTTAAGGGCTAATTTATAATCCTTGGCTAAGAAACGTTTATAACAGGCACTTTTCAAATATGAACTGGAAGAAAGACTTGTAGGACCTAGAGCCTTAGCCATAAATGCATAGGGCAAGGTCAAAAGAAGGGTGAAACTGAATACAAGAAAAAGCTTAGTCACAGTATTTTGAATATAACATGCTGGGATAATTGAGACAAATTCTTATCTGACTGTCATTAAACAAAGTTTTACCATCGCAGGGTAAAATAAGTAGCAGTAGTGCTATTTAGCAATAGCTCGAAAATAGTCCGAAAAAGAATAAATGCAGAATGTCGTAAGAACAAATGAAATAAAATTATTGAGCATTTTATGCCTAGTTATTTTACTTGGCATGCAGGCTAATCTTACAGCTTTATTCCTTAGCTTTGAAGAGAATCATCAGTTAAGTTTTACTAAAAAAGGTCAAGAATGCTTTTTAGTCTTAGAACATAAAAGTAATTCATTCAGCAGCAGTGACATTGAATCAGGATATTTAAAGGCACTGCCATCAGATAATTCTAAGCAAGACCATTTTATTCAGCTCGATCATCCAGAATCATACAAGGAAGCAGCTTCTAATATAGATGAATTGCTAGCACCGATACTACTAAATACCTCTAATAATGCTTTAAGCATAAGTATTCTAGAGCAATTAAGAAATTCGCTAGAAAATGAAATCAGATCAAGAATAGAAAACTTTTCTACATCGGCTATAAATCTTAAAAGCTTTATGGGATTACTTAGTAGAAGTATTTTTCTAAGATTATAAAATTTACATGCTGCACAGCCAGTACACAGCATAATTTAGCTACTATTATTTTCAGACAAGTTAACAACTTAGTAAACCAATATCTTTAGAGGTTTTCGTGAGAAAAATATTTTTACTCATTTTCTGTTTCATATACACTTTTGGATTTTTAAATTTAGAAGCTAAGACCTTCACGAGTAAAACCCAAGCTATACAAGAAATACCTAAATCTAAAATAAATTTAGAGGAAGCTATAAATATTAGCTTAAAAAGAAGTCCTCGGCTAAAAGCCGCTGAGGCACAGCTTGCTATAGGTAAAGCAAATGTAATCACAGCTAAAAGCAGAATAAACCCAAACCTAGTCAGTGATAATGGTCTAGCGGAAAAAACTTACAGATTAGGTATAGAAAAGACTTTAGAATTAGGTTCCAAGAGAAGTAAAAGAATAGAATTAGCAGAAAATAATAAAAAGCAAATCAAATCTGAGATTAATTTACTGAAACTGAATCTGAGAACAGAAGTTAGGCAGACATATACCGCACTATATGTACTCCAAGAAAAATATAAATGCTTTCAAAATATTATAGAAAGCACTGAAAAGCTCTTAGACATAGCGATTAAGAGGGAAAAAAGTGGGGCTACCGCAAATCTAGACACTTTACAGGTCGAGATGGTTAATTTAAAAGCTAAGAATGAATTAGAGAATATAGGCTCTCAGTTAATTCAGGCTCAGAATAAACTAAATGCCTTTTTCAATCAAGATCTTAGAACTGTTTTAGAGCTAGAGAATCCGAATAAATTATCAATAATAAGTACTGAAGCAGAAGATGCAAAAATTGGATTTACTGAACAGAGTCCTTTTACAGCATCTCCCATGGATGATGGGGTTGATACGCTAATTAATACAGCCCTCAATAAAAGACCTGAAATGAAAATAAATCTTAACAAGCAGACTGGCAGTGTCACTGAACTAGGATTAGCTAAAGCAAATAGAATCCCAAATCTATCACTCACTCTAGGACCCGATCTAGTCCTTAATAATTCAGGAAATAATTCAGGAAATAATTCAACAGGTATCTTTATTATAGGGAATATGCAATTACCTCTTCTATATCAAGGACAGGGTCAGATTCAGGCAGCTAAAGCTAAAAGCACTCAATTAGCTAAAGAGAAAGAAGATTTAATAAACCAAATATCACTTGAAGTTAGCAATGCGTATAGTATGCTTAACGCTAATAGCGCTAAACTAAAAAGATTTGAAACAGAACTCAACCCTAAAGCAGATATTATAAATGAAAAATCTTTAAGATGCTTCGAGGAAGGCAAATGCCCAGTCTTTATACCAATTAGCGCAAAGCAGTCATTAATCGATACCAGAATAAATTACCTAAATGCTATCGCCGATTATCAAAACTCAATCTCTGATTTAGAGAGAGCCCTAGGAGACAATCATGAAAAATAACTTAGAGACCACTGTACAACTCCATTTTCTGCGTTTTCGTTGTCTTCATGATCCTCATGTACTTCCAGTACACTGCGGTCAATCATCCTCCTCAGCCTTGAAACTGAGCGTTGTACAGTGGTCTCTATTAGGGCTATTCTGTTTATGCGTATTAGTTTTAAGCTCCTGCTCTTTTTTTACAAAAAATGAGAAAAGCATTCAGAGAGAAGATCCTGAAATTATTAAACTTAGCAGCAGCGCAATCAAAACCAATAAAATAAATTACGTCACAGCTAAAGTAAAAAGCCTAAAAATCCCCATTGAAAGCACAGCTACTTTAAAAATAAATGAAAACTCACTGTTTAAAGCTAACTCCATAATTATGGGATTAGTAATCCAAGATAATGTAAATCTTGGTGATAAAGTTCACCAGGGTGAAACCCTTGCTCTGATTCAGAATCCTGAAATCGCTAAATTACAATCCACTTATGTTCATGAATTTCACCTAAATGAAGTGGAGACAGAACAAGCAAATACTAGACTCAGCTTAGCTTTAGAAAATCTAGAAAGAGAGAAGAAGCTCTTCGAGGAAGGGATTTCACCGAAAAAAGATTACCTGCAAGCTGAAGCTGATTACCGCATAGCGAGTAGTGAACTAACAGGTAAAGTCACTCATAAAAAACATTTAAATTCTGAATCTAGAGCTTTGCTCTCAGCATATAACCTAAATCCTCGAAATGTAAAATCTGGCATAATTAACGCAAATCTACCAATTACCGCAGCAAGGTCTGGGATAGTAATTAAAAAAAATATAAGCCTTGGCTCTCTCGTAAACCCAGATACCGTGATGTATGAAATAGCTGACCTGTCTGAGCTTTGGTTAGATATAAATATCCACCCAAAAAGCATAGATAAGGTAAAAATCGGACAGAAAGTGACTTTCAAAACAGCTGTTTATCCTGATAAAAAATTTAATGGGATTATTAGCTATATTCAGCAGGTCAGTTTCACGAATACTGGAATTTATGTAGCGAGAGCCATACTAGATAACCCGAGTGGCATTCTTTTACCTGGCTTAGTAGGAGAAGCTCTTATAGAAACGAACCAAGCTGAAACTAAAGTATATCTGCCAGATAGCTGTATACAGCAGTATGGTAAGGAATTTTTCGTCTTTGAGAAATTAAGTAAAAATCGTTTTAGAAAAAGAACTGTAGAATTAGGCTCTTTCATTAACGATGCTTACCTGATTAATAGTGGAGTTGAAGCGAATATGAAAATAGCTAGCGAAGGCAGTTTCCTTCTAAAAGCAGAGTTACTAAAAAGTTTAAGTGGCGACGAAGAATAGAAGATGAAGAATAGGAAATGAAAAACAAAAAGAGTAAATTTTAGAAAATATAATGGAAAAATTGTTAATTAAAATTATTCAGAAAAAAATCTTAGTCTGCTCTATATTTGGGCTTTGCTTTATCGCAGGCATAATTTCATTTTTAAGTCTTCCTATAGATGCCTTTCCAGATTTAACTAACAACCAAGTGCAGATACTCGTAGAAGCCCCTGGAATGGCTCCTATAGAAGTAGAAGAACAGATCACTATACCTATCGAAGCTATGATGAATGGTTTACCTAAAGTACAGGAAATCCGCTCCATATCTAAATTTGGGGTGTCAGTAATTACCGTGATTTTCGAAGATCAGGTAAATATCTACTTCGCCCGCCAGATAGTAAACGAGAAATTACAGAATGCTAAATCTAAACTACCGACTGGCATAAATACCGAACTAGGTCCGATAGTAAGTGGCATGGGAGAAATATTTCAGTACATAGTCAGTGGCAATGGCTATTCAGTAACTGAGCTTAAAGCAATTCAAGACTGGGAGATAAGATACAGACTGAAATCAGTAGCGGGAATTAATGAAGTTAATACTTGGGGTGGCTTTAACCAAGAGTATCAAGTAATAATTTCTCCAGAAAAGCTAATACAGCACCAGCTTTCATTAAAAGAAGTATTTTCAGCGTTACAAAACAATAATGAAAATTTCAGTGGTGGAATTATAGAACACCATGCTGAACAGTATTTAATTAGAGGTCTAGGGAAAATTCAGACCTTAGAAGATATTAGAAACATTTTAATTAAACAAGAAGGACGCAGCCCAGTCACTATAAAAGATGTAGCTGAAGTAGAATTCACCGATGCTTTCCGTCAAGGTGCTGTTACGAAAGATGGTAAAGGTGAAGTAGTCACTGGCATAGTCATGATGCTAAGAGGCGAAAACAGTAGTGATGTAATTAAAAGAGTAAAAGAAAAAATAGCAGAGATTAATAAAACCCTCCCTGAAAGCGTGAAGATAAAAGCATTTTACGACCAAACCGAGTTAATCGCAGCGACTTTAAAAACCCTTAAAGCGAATCTCATGGAAGGCGGAATACTAGTTATAGCAGTTTTACTATTTATGCTAGGTAACCTGAGAGCCGCTCTCATAGTAGCTCTCTCGATTCCCATCTCTCTAATGTTTTCCTTTATGGGCATGAAAGCGCTTGGTATAACGGCTAATATCATGAGCCTTGGAGCGATTGACTTTGGGATGATAGTAGACGGAGCGATAGTTATGGTCGAAAATACCATGAAAAGACTAGCTCACCCAGAAAAAGAAACTAGCAGCCAAGAAATTATTAATGAATCAGTCCGGGAGATGGCTAAACCAATTCTCTTTGGGGTTTTAATTATTACTATAGTTTACCTGCCTATATTAAGCCTAGAAGGCATAGAGTATAAAATGTTCTCACCGATGGTATTTACCGTATGTTTCGCTCTAATAGGCTCACTGATTACAGCCCTCGTCTTAGTACCCGTTCTATGCAGCTATTTCATGAAAGTTCATATAGTGGAAAAAGAAAATATACTTATTAATAAAATTAAACAGCCGTATTTAAAGTTCTTACAACGATGTATAGAAAAGCCGCGTAAGCTAATTACTATATCTGTAAGTTTATTTATAGTGAGCTGTCTCTCTATACCCTTCTTAGGCACAGAGTTTATACCGAAGCTAGATGAAGGGGATCTACTGATAGAGGTTAGGCACTTTAGCAGTATCGCTTTAGATGAGGCACTGAGGAATACTAGCTTAATAGAATCGATTATTAAAAAAATACCTGAAGTAAAAGAAGTCGTCTCTAAGACTGGTAGACCAGATTTAGCGACAGACCCGATGAGCGTCTTTATGTCAGACATGTTTATAAGCCTAGAGCCTAAACATAAATGGAGAGCGGGTCTTACTAAAGATAAATTAATTAAAGAGATTAATGATAAATTAGAGAAAAACATTATCGGCACTAGATTTAATTTCACTCAGCCTATCGCCATGCGAGTAGATGAGCTAGTTTCAGGAGTTCGCTCTGATTTAGCGATTAAACTTTTTAGTAAAGATTTAAACTTTTTAATTAAAAAAGCTGCTGAGATAGAAGCTGCACTAAAAAAAGTTCCTGGGCAGAGTGATTTACAGGTCGAGAAATTAACAGGCAGTAAACAAGTCACAGTGAACCCCGATAGAAACTTAATGGCATTATATGGGGTTAGCGTAAATGATATTCGCACAGCGATTAGCACTGCGATACTTGGCACTCCAGTAGCTGAAATACTTGAGAATAAAAAACGCTTCACGCTCAGAGTGAAGTTCCCCAGTGAATTAGACATTAACCCACATAATTTAGAAAATCTACTAGTAGAAACTGCGAGTCAAGAAAAAATTCCTCTTTCACAGGTAGCTAAAATCGAGGTCTCAGACAGCACTGAAACGATTAATCGAGAATTCGGTGAACGTCGCATTATTATACAGATGAACGTCAGAGGCAGGGATATGGGTTCATTCGTCAAAGAAGCTAAATCTATTATCGCGAAAGAGGTTAAGCTAGGTTCAGGCTATTACTTAGAATGGGGCGGGCAGTTTAAAAACCAAGAGAGAGCTATGAAAAAATTACTCATAGTAGTCCCTCTTGCCATAATGATAATTTTTGGTTTACTGGTACTTAGCTTTTCTTCTGCCACTGATGCTTTGATAGTTTTAATTAATGTACCCTTCGCTCTTATCGGCGGGATATTAGCTCTCTGGCTGCGTTCCCTCTATTTAAGTGTTCCTGCGGTAATCGGCTTTATAGCACTATTCGGGGTAGCCGTACTAAATGGTTTAGTCTTAATTTCTACTATAAAGAAACTACGAGAAGAGAATCTAGAAGAGGAAAGCAGCGAAAAATTAAATCAGATACTTATACATGCCGCAGAATCAAGGCTCAGACCAGTCTTAATGACAGCTACAGTGGCGATACTCGGGTTTTTACCGATGGCTCTTTCGCATGGGGCTGGAGCTGAAGTGCAGAGACCGCTAGCGAGTGTGGTTATTGGTGGGCTTTTGAGTTCGACTTTGCTTACTTTGGTTTTACTGCCTGTGGTTTATAAGATGGTTTATGGGAAGAATTTAAAATCAAACAGCTTCTGATGTTCTTTTACTCAGAAGTGTAGCGATTAATTTAGGTCTCAAAACTATACAAGATAAGTAAGAAGTTACAGCTTGATCTGGTACATGTGCTCCCTGTTCCCACTTTCTAAGTGTCTCCAAGTTAAATCCATAAGTTTTAGCAAATTCATTTTGCTTCATTTTTAAAGTTTTGCGAATTGATTTAACATCAATCCCTCTGCGGTAGACAGTCATTGACTTGGGGTTTTCGGCAGCTTCTTTCATCGCTTCAACAATCTGCTCCCCCAGTGTTTTTTCAATTTTACTCTTTGTCATCCTAGCTCCTCCATTGCGTTTTTGATTATCTCAGGTAAATATTTTTTCATATTATTTTTATCAGCTTCACTAATATTGTCAGCATCTGACTTTGAATAAACTGTAATCAAAATGATTACGATATTATCGTGATAGTGGTATATGATTCTCAATCCACCACTCTTTCCTTTATTGTTTTGAGGACTAATCCATCTCAATTTCCTAATTCCACCAGTCCCTTGAATTAGATCTCCAGCTTCTGGGTTAGCTTGTAAATAATCAGCAAGTTCCTTTAAGTGTTCAGCTTTTAAAATTTTTTTAGCTGCTTTTTTAAATTGATTGGTGAATATTACCGCCTTACTCATCAAGTAGTTAATTATACCACTTTTGAGTTAAATAGTGGTTAATTATACCACCACGGTGCCAATATTAAATTATATTTTCTTCTTCAAATCACGATAAAAATTCTCATGAGAGCCAATTGCTAAAAGAGTTAAAGTTAAAACGCTACCATCATAAGAATAAGCTAAAAGAGTCAAATGGTTTATCATCATAAATTTATATACTCGAACTCCTTGTAAATCACCGACCTTCTCTTCTCCTAAATCAGTATTCTTTATTAAGAGCTTCATTGCAGCATCAAGTTCTCGTTTTTGATTGACATGAAGTTTTTTGATACATTTTGCAAAATGCTGTGTTTGTAAAACTTTTATTTCTTTTTTACTCATCATACTCCGAATTTATATTCCGAGACCAGTCCAGCTTTAAGTTCTTCCTTTGATAATAGAACATCTTTAATAAAGTTAAAATTCAAATCAGGATTTTCCTCAGCAATTTTACCAATCTCAGACCAGTATTCAAGCTGCTTAGGAACTGATCTTTTAGTAACATGGCTATGAAATTTAAGCATGTCAAATAATTCATCAGAGATTTTTATTGTTTTAGCCATGTTACTATTTTACCCTTAAGGTTGCTTTTTTACACCTATAGATAACAAGATATTTTTAGTTCAATTAAATTAATTGAAGCTACGCTTTCTAATTGTTTTACTGTAAGTAGTTTATGTCAGAAATTTAAAATCAAGCAGTTTAGGAATGGAGCTTACGTAAATCCAATATTAATTTTAAAGCCAGTAGCTTCAGCAATCTTCATTAATAAATCAAGCGATGGTGTACGACTGTCCTTACCGCTTTCCAAGCGAGCTATTACAGGCTGCGTAGTGCGTGCTTTCTCTGCAAGCTGCAACTGCGTTAACCCTGCATTTTTACGCATTTGCAACACCATTTGAGCTATAGAGTTAATAAGCTGCTCTTTTTCATAAAGCTTTCTAAATTCAGGGTCTTTTAGGTTTTTTTAATCACATCACTAAGAGTAATTGCTTTCATTTTTTTCCACCTCTATCATTTGGCTTATGGCTATATTAATTTCTTGCTTAGGAGCTTTCTGGGATTGCTTTTTATAAGAACTTTCATACATCATATACCCAAATGGATATTATAATTATACCTAAATAATTTCAGTGATTTACGCAGATTTTCTTCTTCAAATCACGATAAAAATTCTCATGAGAGCCAATCGCTAAAAGAGTTTGCATAACGGCGGTGTAATTACCCACTTAGTGGCACATTAATGACCCAGTTTAGTGATATAAATTTCCGTAAAGGATGGAGATTTAGAAATGTCAAACAAGATATCCCATCTACAACAGTAGAAATTAAGAATGCCTTCTAGACAGGAATAAGAGTTATCAGTTCTGATTGAATAATCAATCGTGTTTCTTATAGAGACCAATTCATAACTTGATACAATTTTTATGTAGATGAAACTATCACTTTAAGGTTTCTTATAGAGACCAATTCATAACTTGATACAATACATGACGCACTTGTTAGCTACTGCTATAAGTTTCTTATAGAGACCAATTCATAACTTGATACAATACTTTGCATCAGTTCTAAATTTCCCCCTAGTTTCTTATAGAGACCAATTCATAACTTGATACAATGTACATAATCCCCGCCGGGAAAGAATTCTTGTTTCTTATAGAGACCAATTCATAACTTGATACAATGAACTGGAATGGTTCCGCTTACGGTTACAGGTTTCTTATAGAGACCAATTCATAACTTGATACAATGGTACATGCGTTATCCTGCCTTCCTCATCTGTTTCTTATAGAGACCAATTCATAACTTGATACAATTAAGTATGAGATTAACAAGCCAACACCTAAGTTTCTTATAGAGACCAATTCATAACTTGATACAATTTAAATCTAAGGCTAAAACAGCAGTAGAAAGTTTCTTATAGAGACCAATTCATAACTTGATACAATTTCAGTTGATGATTATGAGCGTTATGCGAAGTTTCTTATAGAGACCAATTCATAACTTGATACAATTCAATCAGTAACCTTCAGTATTACTAGTCCGTTTCTTATAGAGACCAATTCATAACTTGATACAATAATGTAAAGCCTCGCTGTACCTGGTAATCCCCCCATATACTAAACAAGTGAGTGAAGTATCATAAGGAGGATATATGACAAAGTTATCAAAAGAGCAATGGGAAGAGGTTCTAGCAAAAGTTAAGAGTGGTGAAAGTATACCTAGCTTAGCAAAGATTTATGGAATTGCAGCAAAGACAATTTACAACAAGGTATCGAAGCAAGTAGATCAGGATGGATCTTTGCTTGAAATCAATAAATTAAAGAAGCAAAT
>DUDT01000024.1 GCA_005110385.1 Candidatus Melainabacteria bacterium
AGAGATCCCCTTTTCGCTCTAAATCATAGCTGTGCCATGATCAGGGACAATGTTAAAAGGCTAAGTAGGCGTACTTGGTGTACTACTAAAAGAATTCATATGCTAGAACATATACTCTATATCTATGCCTATTTTCACAACCTAGTCATAGATAAGGCTACTCTTCTTATGAAAAATTTGATTTGAAATGGGGGAAATGCTTCGCTCTCAGGGATTTAGGCTTGCCTTGTAGGAGAAATTAAGGGGGGCAGTTTGGAAAATGGTGTGCCTGGGGGGAATCGAACCCCCAATCCTTCGGCTTCGGAGACCGATATTCTATCCGGTTGAACTACAGGCACAGAAAGAATTTTGTCGGGTCAGACTTTTATGTCTTTGTCCCGCCGCAGCTTTTGGAACTCTTCTAAAAGTTTTTTTTCTTCTTTGGATAGATTGTTTGGTATTACGACTTCTACATTAACGTATTGATCGCCTTTACGGTTTTTGCGATTAATGACAGGCATTCCAGCTTCTTTTATTGTGTAGATTTCATGTGATTGAGTACCAGGCTTTATTTTAATCTTTTGTTCGCCATAGATAGTAGGTACTTCTAATTCATGCCCGAGCGCAGCTTCTGCGAAACCTACTTTTACGGTGGAATATATATCCGCTCCATCACGTTTAAATTTATCGTGAGAGCGTACTCTTACTACTAAATAAATGTCGCCGCGAGGACCACCATTTTTACCAATATCTCCTTGCCCAGATAATCTCATGGTTGTACCGTCGTTGATTCCAGCAGGAATGGTAACCTCTATTTCTTTTGTTTCACGCTTGTAACCACGTCCATTACAGGGTTTACAGGGGTTTTTGATAAATTTTCCGCTGCCATGGCAGCTTGGGCATGTGCTAGTTTGTCTCACTTGTCCGAATATAGTATTCTGAAGATTCATCACCTGACCTGTTCCGTTACAGGTGCCACAGGTGCTAACGTCGCTAGGGTTCTCAGCACCTTTACCATTACAGGATCTACATAAATCAAGAGGATTAAGTCTGATTTTCTTAGTTTTATCTTCTATTGCATCCATGAAATCTATCTGAATGCTGACTTCGTGATCTTGCCCTTTGGTTGGGCGATTCTGAGCTTTAGCTCCACCGCCACTGAAACCACCACCAAAGAAGCTAGAAAAAATATCCCCTAAATCTTCGAAGCCGCCAAAGCCCTCTGCTCCAGGACCAGTAAAGCCACCAGCTCCTTTTAAGCCTTCTGCTCCGTATTGGTCATAAATTTGTCTTTTCTGAGGATCTTTAAGAACTTCATATGCAGCACCAACTTTTTTAAAAAGCTCTTCATTACCTGTTTCTGCATTATCTGGGTGATATTTACGAGCCGCTTTTTTATAAGCGGACTTAAGTTCTGCTTCATCAGCAGTTTTATTAACACCTAAAAGCTCGTAAAAATCTTCGGTCATCACCACGGCTATAATTTTATCATTTTAAATCGCTCCTCTAAAATGTATTTTGAGCAAAAATGTTCTTAATGAATATATTATTAGACGTTGAATTTAAACTCTATTACATCCCCATCCTGCACTACATATTCTTTTCCTTCGTCGCGAGCTTTTCCTGAACTACGTGCTGCAATTCTACCTTTGCATTGAATAAAATCATTATAGGAGATGACTTCTGCTTTAATGAAGCCTCTTTCAAAATCAGTATGTATTTTACTAGCGGCTCTAGGAGCTTTATCCCCAATACCTATAGTCCAAGCTCTGACTTCCTTTTCTCCAGCAGTGAAATAAGTTTGAAGTCCAAGTAGTCTGTAGGTCTCTTTGATGAGTTTTTTTAAGCCCATCTCTTGTACGCCAAGTTCTTTTAAAAATTCATCTTTTTCTTCGTCCTCTAGACCAATAAGCTGTGCTTCGGCATTAGCACAGATCATTACTAGACCGCAGGCTTCTTCTTCTGCAATTTTGCGGACTTTGTCAACGTATTCATTGGTGTCTTTCGCGATATCTGCTTCTGAAACGTTCGCGGCATATATAACTTTTTTTAAGGTGAGCAAGCCATAGGATTTAATTTTAAACTTCTCTTCCTCACTGAGATTAGCAGCTTTAGCTGGTAGGCCTTCCTGTAAAAAAGGTAATATTTTCTCAAATATTTCGTCTATCTCGACTATTTCTTTTTCACCAGCTCTGAGCTTTTTAGAATATTTTTCTCTGCATTTTTCGACTAAGTCTAAATCTGAAATAGCAAGCTCAGTATTTATAAGGCTAATATCATCTACTGGGTCTACTTTACCTGCGACGTGAATAACATTAGGGTCGTCAAAGCACCTTACTACATGGACGATAAGATCAGTTTCTTTTATATTTGATAAGAACTTATTCCCAAGTCCCTCTCCTTGACTAGCTCCTTTGACTAGTCCAGCGATATCAACAAATTCTATAACGGCTGGAACTGTTCTTTGACCATTGACTAAAATTTGCAACTCTTTAAGTCTAGAGTCTGGAACTATTACCATAGCAGTGTTTGGCTCGATGGTGCAAAAAGGATAATTCGCAGCTTCAGCCGTTTCATTGTTACTGAGAGCATTAAACAGTGTTGATTTGCCTACATTTGGTAAGCCTACGATACCCGCTTTTAACATCAAACCAGATTATAGCAATCTTGCTAAGCCTAAATCCTCTACTTTAGCTTTTACTGATGCTTTATTGATATCAGGGCATTTGACGGTGATAATGCTGCCAACGGTTCCACTGGTAATCGCTTGGCAGCGGAATTCTAATTTTAGGTGTCGAGATTCGCTGATGACACGTATGTATTCACCGCTTTTGATTATTTTGTGCTGCGTTAGCATGTTCTTTTTCAGTGGGCTGCCAATAGCTAATTTAGTGTTAATGATGACGTTACCTAAGGGTGCGTCTGCATATAGATCATAGTCATGTGGAGGAATTGTTCTTTTTTCGGTTTGAAAGTTGTTAATAGAAAGTATTTCATGTGGTTCATGGTTTTTTTTACTGATAAGCATATTCCTGTATTTAGCGATTTTGATATGTATGCTAATTATTTCTCCATTTGCAGCTTTAGCGATTATTGTCTGCATATCGCTTTTAGAATTAGGATTGAAACCAGAGATGCTTACTGCAGCGTTTGGTACATTCCCGATAAATTTTTTCATTGGCATTGTTGGACCGATTAACTCGTATTTAAAAACGTTTGTGTTGATATTTTTGCTGAGATATTCGATTACTTTTGGTTTTAAATTTAACCAAAACGGTGAAGTATCATGATTGACACTATTTGTTAAGGTGGCTGTTTTGCTTGTTGTTTCTGATAATGATGTCGCGTCAGAGATGCTGTGATTAGGAGCGGTTACCGTATTGGAGCTGATAGAAGTTTCTTCTGCATTGATGTTGAGTCTGAATAATATAATGCAAGAAAAAAACAAACCAATAGTTATAAAGTGAAAATAAAGCTTTTTATTTTTCTTTTTTTGAGCCATCTACTTTATAAATGCCCGTAAAATTTATTAATTAACTAGATTATTTGCTTGCTGAAGCATTTCACTAGAAGCTTTAATAGCATTACTATTCGCTTCATAGGCTCTTTGAGCGGTAATCATGTTTACTACTTCTTCGACTACTTTAACATTACTTAATTCTAGAAACTTTTGTCTGATTGAGCCAAAGCCAGATTCACCAGGGCTACCCTCTTGTGGATTGCCACTTGCGTTAGTTTCTTTGTAGAGATTCTGTGATAACTCCATTAGTCCTGCATTGTTTGTGAATTTAGCTATTCTTAAATTACCAACTACTTCTTCCTCTGCCGTTCCACCTCTTACGACTGAGACTGTTCCATCACGTTGAATTCTAACTTCTTGAACATTGTTTCCTATATTGATACTTGGGAAAAGTCCATAGCCTTGGCTGCTAAGTAATTCACCCGTTTGACCATCTATTTGTAAATTTCCGTCTCTCGTGTAAACTATATTTCCGTCTGGATTGACTACTTGAAGGAAACCTTCTCCTTCTATCGCCACGTCTAGTGGATCATTGGTGTTGTTTAAACTACCCATTCCGAAAGATTTATCGGTTGAGCTGAGTTCCACTCCTAGCCCGACTTGTACGCCATTTGGGCTGGTTCTACCATCTGATAATACGGCGCCCGGTGCTGTTAATACCTGTGAAAATAAAGTGCTGAAATGAGCTTGAGCTTTTTTGTAGGCTGTGGTGTTAATATTCGCCAGATTGTTTGAAATTATGTCTATGTTTGTCTGCTGGGCTTGCATCCCAGTTGCGGCAGTATTCAGTGCTCTTTCCATAGCAGCTTTATTGACTTATTTTGACTTTAAAAACTAGACTCTTTGTTTTAAAACTGACGGGGAAGATCGGGAATCTGATGTATTTTCCAGTCTTAATTGATTTTTAAATTATTTGTGTGTACAATGTAATTACTTGCCAAAAGGATACGATGAAAATGAATCTTGATTTAATTGATATAGGTAATTCTAAAGGTATTCGTTTACCTAAGCCAGTAATTGAAGCTTGTGGAATCGAAAAGACTATGCAGCTTGTCATAGAAGATGGGAAAATCATTATCACTCCGATTAAAGCATTAAGAGCTGGTTGGAATGATGCTTTTAAGAAAGCTAAGACTGATAAGCTAGATAGTGTTATCACTGAATTTTCAGAAATCTCTAATGACTTCGATCAAAATGATTGGACATGGTGAGAAGATTTGAAATTTATTGGGTTAACTTAGATCAGACTGTGGGGTGCGAAATAAATAAAGTACGGCCTTGCGTGATTATTTCACCTGATGAATTAAATCAGAATCTGAGTACTGTCATTGTTGCTCCACTGACTAGTACGCTTAGGAATTATCCGAGTAGGATAGATTTAAAATTTAATGGGAAAAAGGGGCAGATCGTACTTGATCAGATTCGGACTGTAGATAAATCTAGGCTGATAGAGAAAGCTGCTTCTATACCTAGTTCTTCTGCGAAAAAGATTGTTGATTTGCTTTTAGAGATTTTTACGTAATCCGAATTTTTATTAACATTTTGACTATTACCTTCTCACGCATTCTTAATAATCCTTTAGGTTTTATTATGTTAAATTGTTGTTATCGTGTCGTTCATAAGATTTTTTGCGATATTAAGTTTTTCTCTGCTCTTATCATCAGTTTCAGCTAAAACTTTAGAATTCAAAATTAAGGATTCTAGATCACTTTCCCATCTAGAGTTGGTTTTAGCAGATTTTTCTAAAAATCCACAGCTCGCTCTAAATTCACTGAAGCAGATTTATAAACAGGATTCAAATCAGCTAATTAATAACTTGAAATTTAAAAAGCGTTACGAAAAGTTAGGTTTAGATAATATTTATCGCTTGGATTGCGATACTGCTGATTGCGATACGATTGTAAAAAAATTAAACGAGTCTCGATTATATGAATATGTCGAAGTTGATAAAGTATTAAAGTTCCAGCGCAGTAGTGCTGATCCTTTTCTGAATTCTAATGGGTCTTTTTGGAATAAAGCCTTTTCAGAGACTTGGGGTTTAGAGCAAAGCAAAGCCAAAGAAGCTTGGACTCTTACACAGGGTAATAATAGTGTAGTTGCAATTTTGGATGAAGGTCTCTCTTATAATCATCCTGATTTATTTAGTAATATTTGGGTGGATCCTGATCTTGTGACTGACAGAAACTTGGATGGATCTATCAATCTTAAAGATCTTGATTTAAATAATAATAATGCTGTTGATTCTAATGAGATGCTTCTAGGCTCTATCGGAAAAGATTTCTACAAAGAGATTAACTCATCAGAGCAATATATGAAAGACTATGTCGGTCACGGTACTTTTATGGCTGGAATTGTAGCTGGAGTGAAAGATAATGGTCTTGGCTTGAGTGGTGTTGCCCCTAGAGCAAGAATCATGCCGATTAAAATCATAGGACCTAGCGGAGAGGGAACTATTTCTGGTACGGCTGATGCTATTAGATACGCTGCAGATAAATCTGCGTCGGCGATTGCCTTATCTGTTCTATGGAGCGTTGATTCATCGACTATTAAAAGTGCGATTGATTATGCACGCGCCAAGGGTACTATAATGATTGTTGCTGCAGGTAATGGGAATACTCTTTTAAGTAATTATGAGGCTAAGTATCCAGCTTACTATAGTATTCTAGATAAAGTTATTTCCGTATCTTCTGTTAATCCAAATCTTACTGTTGACTCATTTGCTAATTATGGCTCTGGTATTAATATACTGGCTCCGGGCTCGGAAATAGTTTCTACTGGAAATAATGTAACCTTGATAGGTCAGAGTTTCCCTGAGGTCTATGATGGTCTTAGTGATCTTATTGTGACTCCAGAGAAAGAATCTTATTATGTTGTACAAGGTACCTCATTTGCTTGTCCTTATGTGGCAGGGGCAGTAGCCTTAATTAAATCTATAGATCCTAATGCTTCTTTTGCTCAAATTAAAAATGCTTTGCAAAACTCTTCCTCAAAGTCTTTTACTAATAACCAAGGGAAATTTTTTGATGGTACTGTTGGTGTTTTGAATATCAAAGCAGCTTTAGATGCTTATAGTAGTAGTCCAGCTCCACCTCCAGCAAAAGGATCTCTTACTTTACGCTCTGGTTATTTTAGAGAAAATAGTTTATACACTTCAGGTACTTTAGATGTCGTAGGTGGCGACTATGCTTCCTATCAGTATATTTATACTTTAATTGAAGGTGCTGAGACTTTTCAAATAAACGGCTCATCTCTGAGAGCCATTAATACTTTAGATTATGAACAAAGAACTAGTTATACGGTAAAAGTTAGGGCGACTGCTCCAAATGACACGTATCTTGAGAGTGTGTTTACTATAGATGTTACCAATGATCCTAGTGATGATCCCAAGTTGGTCGAGATAAGTCATACGGATATCGAGGAGAATAATTCAATAGGTGATGATATAGGACGGCTTTCGGTCAATGGTTTTAGTTATATCTATAACTTCAGCCTAAGTGGTCCAGATGCTGATAAATTTATAATATCAGGTCCTAGGCTTTTAGCTAATGCAGTATTTGACTATGAGACCAAAAATAGCTTTAACATAACGGTAAATGCTGTTGGCGATGCTGGTCTGAATTTGGATCCAGCGACAACAGATATTACTATTACGGTGACAGATCAAAGTTACCCCTTAAGTCCGCCTAATCGACTAGTGCCTGATACTAGTTTGCGTATTTTGAGAAGATCAGGTAATCAAGTTTCACAAACTATAGCTAAGTTCAAAACCATCAAAGAATCTAGTGAAAATATTTCTCTTAGCATAACTGGAAATAAGCGTTCCATGAAATATTTAGGTGTTAGAGATAATGAAATATTTATCAAGACTCCTTTCCCAGAGAAGTTCTTTGCGAATAGGATTTCGATTTTATATTCAGTAAGAGCTGGTAATTTAAGCTACCGAGGTACTCTGGGGCTTCGTTAGATAAGAATTTATTTTTGTGTTAGAATCTATAGGCATGAAGAAATTTATTAATACCTTGCTCTGGTCCTCCCTCCTAGTCTCTTTACCGACTGCAGCTGGAATTTATAGATCTACTGCTAACTTTAAGCCTACGAGAAATATAGCACCAGGCACAGACACTATTAAATTTAAGTACGATGTGGTAACTCCGCATCTTGTAAAAACTAATACAGATGTCTATAACGGTTTTAATCCGAATTTAGTAACTTTTATAATTACCCCTTTGGCTTCTGCTGAAAATCATGGGTATTTAGATGGAGGAGTTGGATCGATTTTAGTCGGAGCCATAGTCGCTAGAGTTAGGGCTCAGCTGCATCCTCATGAAAATTTTTATAAAGCTAGTATTATTGACTCAGAAAAAAAGCTTGTTTGTGAGCCTAGTTCTTCTAAGGTCTTAGAGTTTGATCACACATTTGTGGATAAGTATAAAAATATAATTGAGCGTGAAGATTATGATGAAAAATCGTATCCTAGCGGTTCTAAAGCGGCTTTAGTAGAATTTCCAAAAAAATGCTTTACAGCAGATAAGAAAATCATTCTTAAAATTGAATCCGTTGGTAAAGCTCTTGAACAAGGCTTTACGAGAGCTTACACTACAGATACTATTAACAAAAAATTAGTTAGTGAAATATTAGAAGCTAATTGATTATTTTAATTGCTGTAATATTTTATTTTTAATTTCATAAATGTTACTTTCATTAGGCTTTTCTTCTGTCTTGATCAGCATTTGTAAACTCGGATGTTCGAAGCAATTCTCTGCAAAGTCAAAAGCCATTACCGCATAAGGTTCATTAATTTCCCTTGCGTGATAAAACTTAGCCATACCGTAGAAATCAATGAAGTTATCATTTACAAAAAACTGTTTTTGCTGCAAGGGTTTACAAATTAACTTCCCCTCTTGATTCTGCAAATCAAGAGATTTAATATGATGCTTAACTTTTGCGTTACCTTTAACACCTGATGCGAACTGGGTTCCAGCTGGAGCGCCAGCAGCTAAGCCAGTAAAAAGATCAAGGGCTAGGGCCGAAGCAAATTTTAGATGAGAAGATGATTCAACTTCTGGTTTAACTAAAGCTAATATTCTAATTTTATCTCCAGATACTTCATATTGAGGATCATGCGTTTTTGAAGTTGATTTGAAAAATTTTTTCTCGTAATCATCACTGAGAGCAGCATTAACGAATTTAAAAGTAAAAGAATCTTCGCTCTGGCTGAGATTCGCTGCTATAGCTTGAGGAAGCTGAATTGAAGAGGAAATTAGAATCAAGCAAATCAGTAAAGGTCTACAAGTATTCATAATAGAAATTCTATCAATTAAGACTTGTACAAAATACTGAAAAACAAGAATCTTTTTAAATAGTTTACTTTACTTATTTTGAGTCAAGGGGGGTTTAAAAAAAACGATACATGACTACAATGTAATTATGACCCAAACTATAAAACATGATGTCGCTGATTTAAGCCTTGCAGATTTAGGAGATAAAAGAATTAAATGGTCTGCGAGGGAAATGCAGGTTCTGCATAAAATTCGCGAACGTTTTTCTAGAGAAAAGCCTTTTGCTGGTATGAGAATGTTAGTCTGTGCGCACATTACGGCAGAGACTGCTAACTTGGCTATTACTCTTAAGGAAGGCGGTATGGAAGCTTATCTTATCGCAAGTAATCCTCTTTCTACTCAAGATGATGTGGCGGCAGCTCTTGTGAAGATTCATGGTATCCCAGTCTTTGCGAAAAAGGGTGAGTCTGGAGAGACATACACGAAGCATATTGAGATAGGTTTAGACTCTAAGCCACAGATCATTATGGATGACGGTTCTGATGTTATAGCTACTTTGCTCAAGGAGAGACCTGCACAAGTTAAAGATATTATCGGATGTACAGAAGAGACTACTACTGGCATAGTGCGCTTAAAGGCTATGGAAAACGAAGGTGTTTTATCATTTCCAGCTATTGCCGTTAATGACAGTAAAACTAAGCATTTATTTGATAATCGTTATGGCACTGGCCAGTCTACTCTTGACGGTGTTTTAAGGGCGACTAATGTTCTTATTGCGGGTAAAGTTACTGTGGTATTGGGTTATGGTTGGTGTGGTAAAGGTATCGCCATGCGTGCTAAAGGCTTAGGAGCTGATGTAATCGTTACAGAGATAGATCCAGTGAAGGCTCTTGAAGCAAAAATGGAAGGTTTTAGGGTAATGCCTATAGCGGAAGCTGCTAAGGAAGGAGATATTTTCATAACGGTTACTGGTAATAGGCATGTGGTGGATTTAGAGCATTTTAAAAACATGAAAGACGGTTCCTTAGTTTGTAATTCAGGCCATTTTAATCTTGAGTTGAATCTAGATGCTCTAGCTGATATTTCTTTATCTCAAGATGAAGTCAAGCCTTTCGTCGTAGAGTATAAGCGTGATCCATCTAAAACCAATAAACAGGGTTCTATCTTCGTTTTAGGTGAGGGACGCTTAATTAATTTAGCTGCGGCCGAGGGCCATCCTTCAGCTGTAATGGATATGAGTTTTGCAAATCAGGCCCTCGCGGTAGAATTTTTAGTTAAAAATCAAGATAATCTTGACAATAAATTACAAACGTTACCGCTCCAAGTTGATCAAGAGATTGCACGGTTAAAGCTAGATTCCATGGGGGTTTCTATCGACTCTTTAAGTTCAGAAATGCTCGAATACATGAATTCATGGACAGTTGGTACCTAATTCTTAAAAAAAATTAAGTATTTTCTCACAGTTCATAATATATATTTTTATTCAGTGCACTCACTAGATATAGCGTAGTACTATAGAAACTAATCGCATATCTAGTGTATTTACGAAAATGCATGTAGGAGAAATAATTTATATATGGTAGCTGAAGATAATGATTTTCTAATTGATTTTTTAGATAAACAATTCGATGGTGAGTTAACCGAAGAAGTAGAGGTAGGTGCAGTAGAAGTTCAGTTGGCGGAGATTAAAGCTACTAAATCTGATGGCTCAGAGGACTCTATAAAGCTCTATCTTAAAGAAATAGGTAGAATCTCTCTACTTACAGCGGAGCAAGAAATTCAACTCGCTAGAGAGATTTTAAAGGGTGGTAAAAGTGGTGATGACGCTAAGCGTAAATTAGTTCAGGCTAATTTAAGATTGGTGGTTAGCATTGCGAAGAAGTATTTAAATAGAGGACTTTCTTTTCTGGATTTAATTCAAGAAGGTAATTTAGGTTTAATTAGAGCTGCTGAAAAATTTGATCATGAAAAAGGTTATAAGTTTAGTACATATGCGACTTGGTGGGTGAGACAGGGTATTACAAGGAGTCTCGCTGATAAGTCTAGAACTATCAGAGTCCCAGTACACATGGTGGAGACTATTAATCGTTATAAACGTGTCTCTAGGCAGCTTTCCATGAAGCTTAAGCGTAAGGCGACTGATATGGAGCTTGCTTGGGCTTTAGGTGTTTCTATGAAGAAGCTTAAAGAAATAATGAACGCTAATAAAGTTCCAGTTTCTTTAGAAACGCCATTGGGGAAAGAAGAGGATAGTACGCTATCTGATTTTATAGCTGACGATGTGAAATGCCAGCCGGATACGGTAAGTACTGAAAAGATGCTTAAGGAGCATATTCAAGAATTACTAAAAGATTTACTTCCACGAGAAGCTGAGGTTCTTAAGCTCCGTTATGGTCTAGAAGACGGTCAAGTACGCACTCTTGAGCAGGTAGGTAAAGTATTTAATATTACTCGTGAAAGAGTTAGGCAGATTGAGTTTAAAGCTATGAAGAAGCTTAGAGAGCCTAGCAAATCTGCGAAATTAGAGTCTTATTTAAGCCAAGTGAGTTAAAATGAAATTTTGATGGAAATTAAGTATAGAAGAGTACTCCTTAAGCTAAGTGGCGAGGCTTTGGTTGGTGAGGGTCATTTAGGTATATCACCGCAGATTATTGATAGAATCGCAGAGGAAATTTATTTAGTTTCTAGACTTGGAGTCCAAGTTTGTATAGTCGTCGGTGGTGGAAATATATTCCGTGGTTTACAGAAATCTGCTGAATTAGGCATGGATAGGGCTGCTGCTGATTATGTCGGTATGCTAGCTACCGTTATTAACTGTTTAGTTTTACAGGGCGTTCTAGAAAAAAGAGGTATAGCGACTCGTGTTCAGACGGCTCTTACTATGAATTCTATAGCGGAATCATATATCAGAAGAAGGGCGACTCGCCATTTAGAGAAAGGCAGAATAGTTATATTTGGTGCAGGTACTGGTAACCCTTTCTTTACGACTGATACAGCTGCTTCCTTGAGAGCTACAGAGATGGACTGTGATTTATTATTAATGGCTAAAAATGGTGTAGATGGTGTCTATGATGATGATCCGTCTCTTAATCCACAGGCTAAGAAATTTGATACTTTAACCTATGACGATATTATTACTAAAAACTTAAAAGTCATGGACACCTCCGCTATTGCGTTATGCAGAGATAATAGTATTCCTATCGCCGTTTTTGATTTTGCTCGCCCTGGTGCGATCAGAGACCTTGTATATGGCATGGAAATAGGTACGCTCGTCAAAAAAGATTAGTTCGAGGACGACGAAAACGCAGAAGATGTAGCTCTGTACAACCGCATTTCAGAGAGCGATACAGAGCGTACAGTTTCAAGGCTGAGGAGGACGAGTGACCGCAGTGTACTAAAAGTAATTTCCAGCGATGCCGAGCATGCGAGACAAGTCTCATATGCGAGCAAGCGGAAATACAAGCTTGATTTATCAAGCTTACATGAGGATCACGAGGACGACGAAAACGCAGAAGATGTAGCTCTGTGTCGCTCTCTTAGAGGTTTATGAAGTTTTTTAGGAAGGTAAGTCCTGTTTCAGAGCTTTTTTCTGGGTGAAACTGGCAGGCGAATAGATTTTCACCATTCCAAATATGGCTAATAAAATCTTCAATGTAGTTAGTGAGCGCGTATTCAAGCTTAGGAAACCTTTTTTCTACACTTTCGTTATTTTTTAAATCTTTAGCGTGGGCACGATAGCTATGCACAAAGTAAAAATCGCTACTATTTTCTATGTCTTTAAAAAGAGGGTTTTTACTGTTATCTGGTAAGGTTACTTGATTCCAGCCCATGTGTGGAATTTTAATTTTTTCTTCAGCCTCGGCTTGGCGAATTTTTAAAAAATCAAATTTACGTACGTGTGTTTCAAAGACGTTTAAACCATCAACTATTTCAATGCCATGCTCTACAGGACTCTCTGAACTAGAAGCACAAAGAACTTGCATGCCAACACATATGCCCATGAAAGGTACTCCAGATGTAGCTTTTTGTATAATGCTATCGGCTAAATTAAATTTATGGATTTGATTCATGGCATTTGCGAAACTACCAACACCTGGAAAAATAACTTTATCGGCTTTATTAATTTCATCTGGATCAGAAGTCCTGTAGGTACTAGCACCTAGGTGTGCGAAGGAATTTTCTAAGCTGAAAAGGTTTCCCCCACCTTGATAGTCAATTATGCAAATTTTAGTATTAGGGGGCATCGGATCTTACTGCTATAAATTTATCACTTTGAAGCCAAGCAATTTGGTTTTCGTATTTAATTTTTGCCCAAGATCCATTATTCTCTAATATTTCTATTGGCTGTGCTTTGAATAATTCAAACATCTGCGGATAGCTAGTGTCATTTCCAGCGTAGGTTTCAGTGCTGTTGACACTTATAAAAGCAAATTTCTTATAGTGAGTGAGCCAGCTTACATAAGCGGCATTGCCGAGACTTAAGATCAATAGTCCTAGGCATGAATATTTGAGGATAGTGTATTTAGATTTTCTGAATATAAGAAATAGTAGATTAAAGGCGATTAAAAGTATCAGTGATTCGCTAACTGTAAAAAACATCGCGGGATATACATCTTTAAGTTTATTTGCTTTGATTGTTTGGATTGCGTAGTTAATATTATTATTTAACTCTTTATCTCTTGGGATAATGGTTTTCGCTTTGAAGTAATGGGCTAAGGCTTTAGCGTATTGCTTTTGATGAAATTGGGTATTAGCGAAATTTATTAAAAGATAGGGATTGTTATATTCTTCTATAAGTAGATTTTGATAGATATCTGAAGCTAGAACATAGTCGTGATTTAGGTAATATTCTTCTGCTTGTTTTAGCTTCTCACTATTCATAAAGTCTCTTTAAGCCTTTTAAAATTTTCAGAGCTCTCTCTTTTAAATCACTGCTGATAAGTTCAGCGCCTAAGTTTTCTTTTATACCGTAATTAATTCTATCAGTGTTCTCAATAAATCTATTAAACTCTTCAAATAGCTCGGGGTCAAGAGCTGGGACTTTATTCTCAATATTTTGCTCAAGATCTATCTGGGTGTAGAGGCTTTTAATTTTATTGGAAATATCACTTACATTTGTATTTTTTAAAATAAATTTTTCATATTCCTTGAAAGGGAATTTTTCATAGTGCTTTCTCTTAGCTAATTTTCGTATTATGCGAAGGATGCTTGGACTGTAACCTATCAAATTTAGAATGATTACTAAGGCTAAAATATAAAGATTGAAATAAGAATCTCTCATCAAGCGAATCAAGAGATTTGGGTCTGATAAAGTGTGAGAATAAGCCTGAACACTAGTATCTCTAATGTGGTTAAGCTGCTTACTGCTGCTGAGATTCTTTGCTGAGGCATTATCGGGCTTATCTTCAGTGCGATTATCTTCCTCTGCTCGATTGTCTTCCTCTTCATTATTGATGCTTGAATTAGATTTTTTTTCTTGAATCTTGATATCAAACTCTTTGCTAGAGATAGTTTCATATTTGTTTGTTTCTGGATTGAAGATAATGAAAGGGTTACTGCTAAGCTTTAATGAATTTTTTTTACTATTTGGGATTAGAGTACTGTTTAGGCTTATTCTAAACTGCTCTTTACCAGGGAGTGGGAATGATTGTTTTTTTGATTTATCTTGGTAAATATTATAATCACTTGATTTTAAGAAAAGTTCTTTTAAGTTTAGGTTATTAGGATTACCATCTCCAGAGATTTCTGTGAAAATACTTAATGGCTCACCATTTATAGCTGAATCCTGTGCTAGGCGATGATTAAGTTTTAAATTGCCGATATAGCCTTTAAAGCCTGAGGGTATTGGGGTGGGCAGAGCTTTTACATTTATAGTTAAAGCATTCGTCTTTAAACTCTTCTCTGTTTCAGTACTGAAGCTGTTATTGAAATTAGCAAATGGGTCAAAGGGATCAAAGTTAGCATCAATCTCTTTTAAAACGCTAACTAAAATTGCTTTCGCGGGGATGCTGACTTGCCCAGCTTTGACTGGATATAGTGTGTAGGGTAGCTCGTAAATGAAGTAATCTTCACCATTGAAATTTTCTGTGTATTCTTTACTTTTTTCTGCTCTTTTGTGGATAAAGTTGCTTAAATCAAAGTCTGGGAGCTGTATCTGTCTTAAAGTACCTTTATGGTAGATTTTGAGTTTAAAGATAATTTGTTCGTTGAGGAAGGGATTGTTTTTATTTACTGAAATAATCGCAAACGGAACTTCTTGCCCTGCTTCTCTAGCTTGGTTTGATATTTCTTGATCTTTTAGAGAACTAGGGTTATTACGCGTGGCATTATTTTGTTGATAAGTTTCTAAGACTTTGATCTGTAATAAAGCTTTAGGATCATTACTCATATTAGATCGTATCGGCAAAGTGAATATACCTGCTCTTCTGAATCGCAGTGTATAAGCTAATTGCTTAGTCTGCATGAACTTATTATTTATTATAGTAATGCTTGAACTGCTTTGTCTTGCTACCACGTCGTAGCTATTAGTATGTAGGGGAAACTTAAGAGCTTCTTCCCCAGAGTTATCTAAGTCGATTATTAGATCAGTACTTTCATCTAAGTAAATAGGGTTCCGTGTTAAACTGCCAGTAATAGCAGCTTTAAGTGGTAAAGGAAATAAGCTCGCTGTGATTAAGCTTATTAAAATATATTTTAGAATTCTGCTTTTGAATGTTTTTTGTACCATCGGTTCAGGCATTGTAATTACTACCTAAAAGGGAGATAGATTTAGTACTAGAGTATCCTTGTTCAAAATTAATTAATATAATTTTACAGTTAATTTCATTCGCTATTTTAAATTCAGGGCATTTTTCATAATCGTTTAAATCATAATCACCGCCTTTCGTATAGATAATCGGTCTTAATGCTGAAAGTAGCTTAGAAGCAGTGCTTTCACTGAAAATAATTACATGATCCACGGGTTTTAAGCCGAGAAGTAATTCTGCTCGTTCAAGCTCAGAGTTGATTGGGCGATTATCGCCTTTGAGTTTTTTAACACTGCTATCTGAATTTAAGCCCACTATTAATAATGCCTGTGAGTCTAAAGCTTTAGAGGCTTGTAGATAGCGCAGATGTCCTACGTGTAAAATGTCAAAACAGCCATTGGTAAGAATTAGAGGCTGTGAGTTCTCGCTTGAGAACTTTTCTAAGTCCTCATCTGTATTAATAATCATATTCAATATTTTACTTCTTTGAATTGATTTTTAAAAACATTTGTCAATTACGCAGTCATTTGCTAATGGACATTCACTAGGACTTAGCATTTTAGCCCATTCTTTACGAAAACATTCCCTAGATTGAATATAATCTAGGGAGAAATCAAACATCGCTTCCATGGTCATATCATGCTTTTCTGCAAGAGCTTTAAGAGAATAGAATTCCTCAGTGTAACCTAAAGCTAGGTTTATGTTGAACATTCTCCTGCATATTGGCATGCCAGTCACAGAACAGCTTGTAACTTTAGTGTGTTCGCTTGTCACAGTGACTATTGTAGCAATGAAAATATTTTAAGTTTTCGTTATATATTCCTAAAACAAAGCTTTAATTTTTCTGATAGGGTTTTCTTAATATAAATTGCTATAATTTTCAGCATGCGTTCTTGAGAATCATTCTCAATCCTAAATCAAACCTCTAGATAAATCACTCCGTAATTTATGAATCTCAATCAAGTTAAACCAGGGCAAAGTATTAAGATAGATTTTATTCCAGAAGATCTAGAGCTGAGGCTGTTTTCATTAGGTATAAAAGCTGGTGATAGTGCGGAATGTATATCTCGTAGTTATTATGGACCAGTGGTATTGAGAAAAGATCGTGCTTTTAATCAGGTCGCTATCACTCATAGATTAGCTGAGAATATTTCAGTTACAGTTAAATAGAGTAGATGAGTTTTATTAAGGGCGAAAAAAAAACTATTAAAGTCGTTCTGGTTGGGAATCCTAATGTTGGTAAATCAGTAGTTTTTAACTATTTAACTAGTTCTTATGTAGATGTTAGTAATTATGCTGGTACTACTATTGAGGTTAGTGTTGGGAATTTAAAGCTCTCTGACACCGAGAAGCTTGGGTCTAATTTTTCTTTTCAGGTAATTGATACCCCTGGTATTTACAGTGTCTCAAACCTGCAAGAAGAGGAAACTGTTACTCGTGATTATATTCTTGAAGCTGATTTGATTATAAATGTCGTATCAGCTTTATCTCTTGGGCGTGATTTATTTTTAACTAAGCAGCTTGCTGATATGGGAAAGCCGATGTTGGTTTTAATTAATCAGTACGATGAAGCGAGAAAACACAAGATAAATGTTAAGGTGAAGGTTATTTCCCAGGCTTTAGGTTTAGATGTAGAATTAAGCTCGGCAACTCTTGGAGAAGGTTTGGAGGAGTTACGTGCTTATATTTTAAATTTTATTGATAATGCGAAGTTTAAGCCAGGGCGGATATCTAAGGAAATAGATAATTACTGTGTCCCTTACTTAGAGATGGTTTTTGATAGGGCCTCCGCTTTGCTCATTGCCGAAGCTGATGCTGAAGTTGCTAAAGCTAATGATATAGTCTTACCTCTAAATGCGACATCGCGCCGCAAGGAAATTTATAATATCCGTAATCGTGAAGTCGATGAACTTGTGAGGGAAGCTGTTTCTGAGATTCAGTTTGCGTGGATGGATAAACTTGGTGATTTATTCCTTAATCCTGTAATTGGTTCGCTTACCGCAGTAGTAGTGGTTTATACTTTTTTATTTTTATTTTTAGGTGTTTTTGTTGCTGGTACTACTGTTGATTTTCTTGAGAATGATATTTTTAAAGTTTACTATGAGCCTTTTATGAGAAATTTAGTCGGCTCAGTACTTTCTTACGATGGTTCTTCTATGGCAGGCACTTTATTTACTGATCCAGCTAGGGCTTTAGGTACTATACTGGTGGGTGATTATGGTGTGCTAACACTTACAGTTACTTATCTTTACGCACTTTTATTACCTCTCGTATTTGGTTTTTATTTAGGACTTGCTTTTCTAGAGGATTCTGGATATTTACCACGTTTAGCTGTTTTAGTAGATGGGGTTCTTTCTAGTTTAGGCATGAATGGTAGAGCTATAATTCCTCTAATTCTTGGTGGAGGCTGTGTTACCATGGCGACTGTCACGACTAGGCTCTTATCGACTAAGAAGGAGAAGCTTATTACTATTGCCTTGCTTGGTTTAACTATTCCTTGTTCTGCTCAGTTAGGCGTAATACAAGGGCTTTTAACTAATATTGGTGGCTTTTTACCATGGTTAATTTGGGGTGGGACTTTATTTTTAGTTTTTGTTTTGACTGGTTTGGTTTTAAATAAATTAGTACCAGGTGAATGCGGCCATTTCGTCTCAGATATTCCACCTATTAGATTACCTATTTTTAAAAACCTTATGCAGAAAACGATACAGCGTACTAAAGTTTTTATGAATGAGGCTATTCCAGCGTTTTTTATTGCAGCTTTAGTCGTTAGTGTTTTACAAGTAACTGGGATTTTAAAAAATATTATTAACTGGGCTGAACCCATTATGGCTGATGTCCTGTTACTACCGAAAGAAGTTACCTTGAGTTTTATTCTAGGTATGATCAGGAGAGACTTTGGTGCTTTTGGTTTAATAGAAATACCACTTAATGCTGCTCAATTAGTCACTGTTTGTGTTGTACTAACTCTTTTCGTGCCTTGTATCGCAACGGTGGCAGTAATGATTAAAGAAAAGAATTTGAAAATAGCTATGGGTATTTGGGTTAGCTCATGGATACTAGCTTTAGGGATAGGAGCTATCTTAGCTCGTGTGTTGCCGTTCGTACTGTGAAGGACTGCTCGAAAACGCAGAAATTATAGTTGTGCAGGCGTCTCACTTGGCTTGTAATATGAGTTTGATTTTAAGTACTTGATTCACTAACTCTTTAACTATTTTAAAAATAGAAACCTTTAAAGCAAGTGGATCTAAGATGCCAAGCTGATCATAATTGCATATTTTTCCTGTATCCAAATCAATGCCATCTTTATTGCTTGCATTGAAGTTGATGCTTTTTAATTTAAAGTTAGGATCGAGACCCGCATTTTTAACAATTTGTTTAAATAATGCTGGAAGTGCATCGATAATAATGTCAAAGCCTGTAATGATATCTTTGCTGAGTGAGAGTGATTCCTGTGATTTTCGAAGTCTTTCTATGAGGTTAATTTCAGCTACCCCGCCCCCAAGCACGTAACCAGATTCTAAACATTTTTTAAATGCATTTGCTGCATCAACTGCTATGCGTTTTTTCTCTGCTAAAGCACTTTCTAGTTCTGCTGATAATAATAAAGTAGCTTCCTGCGCTTTAGTTCCTTTGATAAATACTCCTATCGGACTTGAACTTTTCTGGATATATTCTAAACTACCACTGAGTGCTTTTATGCTAGAGGCTTCTGCATTGAGTAGCTTTTGTCTACTAGCTTTGCTAGCACCACTAATGCGAATTAAGGCATTAATATCTATCTGCCTTAGATTACTTAAAACGAAAACCCCTTCTTTAATAAAGAATTCTTCGATTTTAGGCATAATGCTCCCACTAGAGAAAATAGCTTTAATACCTAAATGTGCTATTTTATCAGCCATGCTGAGAAGCTTTTCTATACTTTCATCTAGGCGTGTTACACCAGTATCGGTGCTGATTACTTCACTAGATAAGGCTTCTGGCTCTAGTGGCCCTTCTATAATTAAACACTTGCAGTCATAGAAATCATTGTCATAGTGGTAGTGAGCTCTTTTATTAATAAAATAGGAATTGAAAATTTCAGATTCACGGCGTGAGCAGCTGTGTATGGCAGAATTAAAATCAAACTGCGTAATTAAATATTCAAAACTATTTTTCTCAGAGATATATTTAGCAAGTTTAATCAGAAGATCAGTTAATTCTTTATCTCCCCTTGCTGAAATTAATGTCGCAGAGCGTAATCTAGGATCCTCTATTTGTTGAATAGGCGTGGAGTGCCTTTCAAGTAATTCTATAGTTCTATCTATAGCCATGGAAATCCCTTTAATTAGTGGAATTGGTTGATGACCGCTTTTAATTTTTTCTAAGGCAAGGTTTAAAATCTCACTAGCAAATATAACCACACTAGTAGTACCATCGCCGATTTGTCTTTCCTGTGCTTTAGCGATTTCGATTAAAAGTTTTCCTGCTGGGTGCTGAATCTGAATAGCTGAAAGTATGGCGACACCATCATTAGTACACTGAAAATCACCATACTGGTCGACTAGCATGACATCTAAGCCTTTAGGTCCAACGGTGTGGCGAACTGTATCTGCGACAGAGTTAATTGCAGATATATTTATTTCAAGTGTTTGAATGTGGCTTACAGAGTCTTCCATAGTTGGTATTATAGTATTTTTTATTCTGGAATCCTTTCGGGCAGAGGCGCATTCATTAAGGGCTTTTGTTTGTCAAGTTTATTTTTAAATAAACTAAGTTGATTTTGAAAATAGTCTAAATGATATTCTTGATTTGCTGATATTTTTTGATCCCAGAGTTTCCATGGAGCTTGATTCGACTCCCAGAGTTTTTCTAATTCTAATTTATCTCTGAGGGTATCCATTGGTAACCAGAAACCTGGGTGCTTAAATGCTGATAGTTGATTACTGAATGCAAG
Source organism: Candidatus Melainabacteria bacterium (assembly GCA_005110385.1). Lineage (GTDB taxonomy): Bacteria > Cyanobacteriota > Vampirovibrionia > LMEP-6097 > LMEP-6097 > LMEP-6097. The sequence goes on from DUDT01000024.1 coordinate 20,461, forward strand.
ATGTTCTAGAGGTTCTTTTTCCCAAATACAGGAGTCTCCTTCAATTAAATTTAATACTGTTGGTTCTAGTACAAAAAAGCCACCATTGATCCAGCCATTATCTGTGTCTATTGGTTTTTCTTGGAAACCTTTTACGGAGTTATTTTCACCTAACTGTAAAGCACCAAATCTTTGAGGAGGGCAGACTCCAGTTAATGTTGCAAGTTTACCTGAATTTTGATGAAATTTAATTAATTCGCTTAAATTAACATCGGAAACGCCGTCACCGTAAGTCATACAAAAGGTTCCATCTTGAACATATTGCTTGATTCTTTTTAGGCGTCCACCAGTCATAGTATTTTCACCAGTATCCACAATTGTAATTTTCCAAGGTTCACAGCTATTATGATGGATTTGCATCTGATTCGTAGACATATCAAAACTTATGTCTGATTGGTGTAAAAAATAGTTTGCAAAATATTCTTTGATTATGTAACTCTTGTATCCAGCACAAATTATAAAATCATTTATTCCATAATAAGAGTAGATTTTCATAATATGCCAAAGAATTGGCTTACCACCAATTTCTATCATTGGTTTGGGGCGGAGATAAGATTCTTCCGTTATTCTTGTACCTAGACCACCGGCTAATATAACTGCTTTCATAAGTTTCGATATCCTTATTAGTACTTATTAACCAATACTAAGGGTTAAGTATTAGGTATGTTAGATGATATGTTGAATTATCTATAGACTATTCTATCTGATTCTTTGCTTGTTAAATACTGCTCCCAAATATTCTTAATTTCTTCAGCAAAATCATTTGAGAAGCTTTTTATATCTGTGGCAGATGAATTTAGATATTGTTCTCGAATAGTTTCTTTATAGTAGATTATTTGCTCTGGTGATCTTGCAAGATTCACTATTTTATCAATATAGTCTTGCCGGTCTTTAGCAATTAGTTCAGGTAAATTTGTACTCATTAATATATCGGCAGACATTCTACTTGCCCACCTATCCCCTTCAATCGCTATTAATGGAACACTCATCATAAGAGTTTCGTGTGTCGTAGTTCCTCCATTAAAGGGAAATGTATCTAAAGCTATATCGATTTTGCTGAATCTCATTAGGTGCGAGGCCTTAGTTTCGGGTATTTCAAATTCTAGTCTAGATTCATCTACTCCAAGTTTTTTAAAGCTGTTAATGAGCTCTATCTTGTAATCGGGATCTACTAATGAAAAGTTACTGATTAATATGTGACTTTCTGGAACTGATTTTAATATCTCTGACCATGTCTCTATTACAGTAGGATTGATTTTAATAGAGCTGTTGAAGGACCCAAATATGATTTTGCCGTCGTTTCTGGCAAGTGAGCGGTTTATATATAGATTTTCATAGTCATTTGCAGGGTAGGCACCAGCGAATGGTAGATAGCAGATTTTTTCTGTATAAAAATGTTCTTCCCCTTTTCGTATAAGAAACTTATCTGCGATCATATAGTCAATTTCCTTAACTCCAGTAGTACCAACTTGACCAAGCCAAGTTATCTGTATCGGAGCTGGTTTTAGTCCAAAGGTTTTAAGTCGATTTAAGGCTGTGTGACCAGATAGATCAATTAATACATGTATCTTATCGTCGAAAATTTTTTCGGCGAGCTCAGTATCAGTAAGTTGGGTGATATAGGTAAAAGAATGGCATAAAGAAAGCAGTGATTCTGCAAAGGGATTTTCTTCGTTATTAACATAGCAGTGAATTTCAAATTTTTCTTTAGGAAAATATTTTATTAAACTACTTACCCAAAAGAAAACAGGGTGCTCCTTAAAATCTCCAGAGACGAAGCCGACACGGATAATTTTTTTTTCTTTATACTCATCTTGATATTTAGAAAATTCAAAATTTTTCCCAGCGGTTTTAACAAAAGGTTGAATGATATTTTGGTGGTATTCATTTGCAATTGCAAGTATTTCTTCTTGTGAAATTGTTGAACTGTAATGCGAATTCATTGTGCGATTATCATGAGCTGTAATATTTTGAGGGTTTTGGTAAAGGATTTTATTTAAGAGTGCTAGGTTTTCGTCTGTAAGACCATAGCACTGCTTAATCATAGATTGATACAAATAGCCCCATTCATCTTCTGGGAAATTATTGATAAGTTCTTTAATTAATTTATTGAATGTTTTTTTATCATCTAAGCTTAAAGCCAGATTCACTGCAATATAGTATGGTAGTGGGCCTAAGTGGGTATTCTTGAGTGCAGGTGGTATGTAATTTAAAATATCAGGATTCTTGGTTTTTTTGTTGTAATGGAGTGTGAGGAAGAACAGATTTAGTTCAGGGCAGTTAGGATTTAATTCGTAGGCTTTTTGATAAAACTTAATAGCCAAATCCTCACTATTTTTTAAGTAAAAAGATCCTATTGCTTTACAGGCAAGCTCTAATTCTTTTGAAGATAAGCCTGTCTTGATAAGGAAGTTATTGAAAAACTTTTCAAGAGGAGAGATATCTAGCTGGAGTTCTATGAGGCGTTTGAGTTGATCATAAAGTAATAAGAGATCATTATCTAAAGTGGCTTCCCCTCGATGAAATATACCATTAATTGAAAGAGAAGAGTTTGCCTTCATAATTTCTTGCTTCTATATTGAGTTGACTGTGCTATTTTGCTACTGTCCATTGTTTGCCACGATTAGGCTAAAAGTGAATCGATTAAAAGAATTAATTTGTCAATAATTTTATAAGCCGTACCATTCTATTGAGTCACTTATAGCTCTATCTAAATCAAAATTTAGGCTTAGATTTAATTCATGGCGTGTTTTTGATAGATCTGGTATGTAGGCTTTATTTGCTGCATTATTAGTATTACTATCTTTGTTAATAATTACAGGATGTTGATTAAACATGCGGGAAATCTTTTCTGCAAAATCTTTAATAGTAATGGCTTCATCTGAACCGACATTATAAGCTTCTCCATTCTTGCCTTCTATTAAGATTTTAATTAGCCAGATGGCTAGATCGTAGCTGTGCATAAAGCTTCTTATCTCACTACCATCACTATTGATAGAAATTGGCTTATTGTGCATTAAACTGGTGAAAAAGTTTGAAACAGCAAGTTCCGTGCCTAATGGTAAATAAGGACCAATAAAAGAAAAACATCTCGCAATTGAAAATTTTTTATATATATCGTTATCAAAATAATCATAAAAATATTTTTCAGAAAGTCTTTTTCCTAAGATATAAACGCCACTATTTTTGATTATTGGCATCGTATGTTTCCAGTCTTCTTCTGAAAAATGACTGTTATTATTAATTTCTCGATAAACCGCACCAGAACTAACATACAAGCATCTTATATCCGGATTTAACTTGACCAAATCAAGTATTAACTTTGTCCCATTTAAGATACTTTCTAAAAATATCTCAGGACTTTCCTTTAGTAATAGCAAATCCTGAATTTTTGTTGATGGTGTTGCTCCATGAATTATGTAATCTATCTCTTTAATTATGTCTTCTAATGCTGGTAAGTGGAATTGATTAGTGAAATCAACTTGATAAAAATTAATTTTTTGAATATTCTTTATTAATTTAAAGTCTGTTTGAAAAGCAGCAGGGTCTCTGCTTAATATATTTAGAGTTAAGTTTAAATCTAATGCTGTATTTGCAGTTACAAGGTAATCTAATAGGCATTTGCCCAAATATCCTGTTCCACCAGTGATCAGTATTCTTTTGTTGCGGAGTGCATCTAAAAAGCTGATATGTGGGTAAATATCTTCAAATTTGAAAATGGACTTTAGTTTAGTTTGCTTAGAATTCATATTTGACAGTATAGGAATTACTAATATAGTATCTTAAACATATGTCAAGCCCCCGAAATTAAGAACCAGCAGTTCCACTTTTAGAAATTAAATTAGAGAATTGAAGCAGACTCATTTTAAGGGGTGAATAATAAAGTAGATTTATACATTGAGTAGTATTACATCATTCGTGTAATGAGCATTCCTTATTTGCTGCGTGATTTGTTGATGGTAGGATGGGGAAGATATCAGAATAGTCCCTTGAAAATATTTTAGATTCTCTGGTGATTGGACAAATAAATTTCCAATTTTTCTTCCTTGTTTATTTTTATCTGAATCCACAAGATATCGGATATCTAGCTTTTTAAATTTATCATCACCCAAGAGGCGCATTGTTTGCATACCTGCACCCCAGATAGCCACGGGGATATTATTATTGATTAATTGATTAAGTACCTCATGATTTTCAGGCTGTGAGCTTAATTCTATATATGCTAAGAAATCTTGGAATTCTTGATCAAGCCCAAAAAGGCCATAAATAGCTGGATATTGTTCGGTCTCAGAGATATAAAAAGTTTTTTTACTACATTGTAAAACTTTTAAACCATGTAGTCCTAATAGGGTTTTTAGAGATAAGTCTGTAAAATGATTAATATGTTCAAGGCTAAAATAGTGAAATGGTGCGTGCATTAAATCTTTATATCTTGATGAATCTGGAACTTCGACGTAAATTAAACCATTTTTATTTAAGATTTTCACTAGGTTTTTCAAAGCTGAATTTATATCAAAAACATGTTCTAGTACATGCGAAAGAATTATTAGGTCGAATTTTTTTTCTCCAAAAATTAACCCTAGGTCATCTGAGAGATTACCTTGAAAAGCTTTGATAGACGAGGCTTTAGATGTAATTTTGTCTATGCAGCGATCTGATGGGTCCAGTCCAAATAAATTTTTAAATCCTTTTTCTTCAAAGAGCTGTAATAGACCACCAGTAGCTGAACCGATGTCCAAAATATTTAGATTAAGATCTTTATCTGCAAACAAATTCACTACTTCTTGCAATCTATCTTTATCCCAAGTGTGCAAGGCATTACCAAAACCTAATTCTTCGTTATCATAACTTGATATCCTTGCATAGTAATTATTGTAATCTTTCTGAATTGATCGCGAATCTGAGAAAGTAAAGTGGCAGTGATCACAAGCAACGAGACTGATGTGTGGATCTAGGGGGTTATCGTCTTCTATTATAAATTGTTGTGTATGTAATATCGAACCAGTAGGGCTTGAACAGAGAGGGCATTTTCTAGTTAGTGGCATATGATTTTATCCTTTATTTTAGACCATAAAGTACTAACTTATGATGTTTTGAGCCATTTCTTCTTCTGGTAAAAATGGACTCATATTTTCTAAAGAGGGGGCTAGCATAGAACCGTCTGCTAATCTTTTAGACATGAGTTTAGGTGAAAACTCTTGAGATGGATCACACATTACTTCAAAAAGTACAGGTTGGTCAGAATTTAGGAGTTGTTGTGCTTCCTCAGTTCTCCAGTCTTGAATTGAAGTCACTTTATAGCATGTCAATTTAAAGGCAGTCCCGAGTGCAATAAAATCTGGCATACTGACACCATCGTTGGGGCATGTTCCAAAGACATTATCGGGAAAATAATTACGTTGGGTTTGTTTAATGCTTAGATAACCAAAATTATTCAAAACAACAATCTTTATAGGCAACTTATAGCCTACAATGGTCTGCAATTCTTGAATATTCATCATGATACTGCCATCACCGGTGAGGCAAATTATCTTCTGCCTATTTAAAGCTATTGAAGCCCCAATAGCGGCTGGCAAGTCATAGCCCATACTAGCACTGCCAGAATTTGAATAAAGTCTTTGACCATCTTTGATTTTAACGGTTTGAAAACTAATAATTGCAGCAGATGCATTCCCTGTAACCACAACATCTTCTGGTTGGAGACTATTTAATAATTCTGATATGAAAAAATAAGGATTAATTAGTCCTTGCGGGCTATTTTGGTATTCAGGGATAACCGTTGGATATTTTTGAACTCTTTCTTTGCACCATTGGAGGTAGCTTGAATGTTCTTCTTGAATTTCCCAATCAGCTACATTTTCCAAAAAACAAGGCATAAATTCTTTTAAATCAGCTTGTATTTTCGTATCAATTGTTAAAGTTGGTTTGTTAAGTTCCGCAAGGTCTACATCAATCATGATCTTGTATGCTTTGCTTGCAAAATTTTCCCAATTGTAACTAATCTGTCTAATATTAAGCCGAGACCCCAGAATTAATAGAAGATCTGAATTTTGAACAGTGAAATTTCCAGCTCGATCACCTACAGTACTAGGTTTACCAGCATAACAAGGATTGTCGAAAGGTAATATGTCGTGGGCGTTCCAGCCAGTTACTACAGGTATGCTAAGTTTAGAAATTAATTTAAGAAACGTATTATGTTGTCCAGATAACCTTATGCCATTGCCAGCAAAGATGACAGGCCGCTTGGCTTGTTTTAATTTGTTTAATATTTCTACTATTTCTTGATCAAAGGAATGTGACTTTAATTCTTGTAATTCTTGTTTTGTATTTTCATGAATACTAGGATTGTCGATTAATAAAGAAATATCACCATCCCATCTTTCCAGTAGAGAAGTGTCTATTTTTATGCTCTGTACATCATTCGGAATATCAATCCATACAGGACCAGGTCTGCCAAATGTTGCTAAAAAGAAAGCAAAATCCATAATTTTGCCGATCGCTAGCGGATCTTGAACTGTTTCTGCATACTTTACGATAGGATGTGCAATTGAAGTGATGTCGACTTCTTGATCTCCTAACTGTCTTGCTTTAAGACTGTCATAGTTCCATGAAAGTGTTGTCCGTTTGACTTGTCCTGAAATAACTACCATTCCGAGTGAATCCACGTAAGCGCCATGAACACCATTAAGTGCATTAATCGCCCCTGGTCCAGTAGTGACATTTACTACTGCAATAGAGTTACTAGCTCTGAAGTAGCTTTCTGCAGCCATGGCTGCTGCTTGTTCATGATGAAAACAGATCGGCGTTAGATTTTTGTTCCTAGCAAAGGCATCGTTTAGATGCATTGCTCCTCCACCGGTGACCAGAAAAACATGTCTAACACCATATTCAGCACAACGTCGTGCTACATAATCTGCTAATCGTATTTGATCAGTCATAGTCCTCGATTGAGAATCAAGAGTTTCATATCAGGGTTTACTATGCTATTACCACTTATATGCTCCACCGTCAGTGGTTCGTTCGCTTTAAGAGGCTTAACTATTAACTCTTGATTCATAACCTCTCTACAGCTTAACTGTCCTTTATGTAGGGGGATCGATAGATAGAAGTAATCAAAAAAATTATCCCGGGTAATAGTTAATCCAGCAGGTGTTTCACGTTTTGCGAAAGCACCACGCACTAAAGCATCTAAATACTCTTCTTCTTTTTTATCAATTGGACGACGAGCAGTAGAAACACCTCCGCACATCTCTCTAGCCTTAATAAAAGCCTTGAACCAAGTGTCACATTGTTCAGGTAAAGAACAATATGGAGAGACTGGTACGTTTTGGTAATCAATATCAATATGTCTTTCCCACGTTCTTACTCCTTTACCATAACTGATCAGCATGCTTGAGAACCAATCATGATATTCATGGGTGCTGAAACCAATAATATGGTTTGGGTATTTATTTTTTAGATAGTCAATCTGGTCAAGTACAAGCAAATTATCTTCACAAGGATACAAAGACACACAGTGATTAATGGCAAGAGGTATTTTAAACTTTTCAAAATAATTGACTAAAGTGTCAATATCTTGCTCCGAAGCACCACCGGTGCTAGCAATAACAGGACGCCTAGTTCTTGCTATTTTTTCAATTAAAACCCAGTCGTTAATATCTGAACTTGCTATTTTAATAATGGGTAAATCGAATTCCATGCATAAATCTACACTAGCTTCATCAAAAGGAGTTGCCATTGGAATGCAGCCCAGATTACGGATTTCTTCAATCAGGCGCATAAATTCCATTTTTGTTAATTTAGTAGTTTCTGTTTTTTTTATATATCTAATTGAGGAATTACCCTTGAAGTCAGGGTGGATAAAATGTTCAATATCACGGAATTGCAGCTTAATTGCAGCTTTGACATTGTTTGCATTAGCAACTGCGGCATGATCTCTAATGATTTTAAGACCTCTCTCTAAGCTTCCTAGATGATTATTGGCTAATTCAAGAACAAACAAGTTTTCAAATAAATTTTTATCTAGTTGTGATAATGTATCCATTTTTCAATTCCCTCGGCAGAGCTTTTTTCCATTAGTTCCCAGTAATACAATAGAAATAATACACTAGATCACCCATTTTTATAGCCTCAATTCTGTTATTTGCTTATGATGGGTCTGTTTGCTTGAGCTTCTTGAAACGTTTTAATGATTTTTGACCTGAAGGGTTGGAATGTGATTTAAAATGGATTTATGAGAGATTGTCCCCTTTGTGACTCACAAAAACGAGAGCTAATTAACACACAAAAAATATTTAAACTACCACCGATTAGTCTTTCTGACCAAATTCAGATTTATGAATGCCAATCTTGTCATTTTATTTTTTCAGATACCTTGGTTGAGCAAAGCAGTTATGACAATTATTATCAAAGTAGTACGAAGTATCTTTTTAAAAATGATTTTTCAGAACTTGAGATTAAGCGAGCAAACCAACTTGTAGATTTGATTGATAAATATTTTAGTTTAGAAACTAGAATTGTAGAGATAGGTTCAGGTAGTGCTTGTTTGATGTTTTGCTTAGCAGCAAGAGGTTATAAAAATCTTATGGCTGTTGATCCTAGTTATGATTCCTCGGATATTGATAAATTACCTTTTAAAGCACTGCTTGGATTAATTGGTAATTTGCCAAAAGCTGTTGCTGATGCGGAATTGGTAATTTATGTACATGTTTTAGAGCATTTGTTTGATCTTAAACAGTTCATGGATGAGTTGAAACAAACTTTTTCCTCCAATATTTCAGTATACATAGAGGTACCTGATGCTGCTAGATATTGTGACTACATTGAATCACCGTTTCAGGATTTCAATTTCGAGCACATTAATCATTTCTCGCCAGAGGCTTTACAATTTTTCTTTGAACGAAATGGCTTTAAGAATTTCGAAACCAGTCAAGGTAGTATTGAACCTGTAAGGCATAAATTTGTACCAGTTATATCTGCTTTTTTTCAAAGATCTACTAATAAAGATTTTTTAGAAATTGCTGGAAATTTACCCTATCCAGTCGCTTACAAAAAAGAAATCAATCTTTATGCGCAGCGGTCTTTAGAATATTTTATGAGAATAAAATCTTTGATAAAGAAAGAGTTGTTAAACGTAGATCAGGTCATAGTCTGGGGTCTTGGGCAGCTTTGCTTGAAGTTGCTTGCGGAAGATATTATTCCTCAGGAGAAGATTTTTGGTATCACTGATTCTACTTTTAACGCTTCAGTTGTGAGCCTTTCAAATAAAAATATAAATTTATTAAAACCGTGTGATTTAATAAACTATGATTATCCTATCCTAATTGCAACCACGATTTCTCAAGTCCCAATCTTAAAATGCATTGGCGATTTGTCTTTGAAAAATAAAGTTATTACGTTACCAAATTATCTAAACTAATTTATGATAGCTATTTTAAAAAATTTTTTTCATAATAAAAAGATACTCATCACAGGTCACACTGGTTTTAAAGGAGCTTGGCTGTATATTATGCTGGAATCCTTTGGAGCAGAGGTCTACGGCTTTGCACTCGCCCCGAAGTCTACAGAAGATCTTGCGAGCCTATTGGGGATAGATAAGACCGAGAAAAGTTTTATTGGCGATATTTGTGATTATGTGGCTTTAGAAAATCTGATTCTGAATATAAAACCAGAAATAATTTTTCACCTAGCTGCTCAGTCACTGGTTCTGACATCATATGCACAGCCAGCAGAAACTTTTAAAACTAATGTTTTTGGTACTTTAAATCTTTTGGAGATACTGAGGAAAAACAATTTAGATCCAGTGGTCGTAAATGTCACTACTGATAAGTGTTATGCTAATTTCGATTCTGGAGTCCCTTTTCAAGAAGGAGATTCACTTGGCGGAAATGATCCATATAGTGCTAGTAAGGCGATGGTGGAGATACTTAGTAATTCTTATTATCAGAGCTTTTTTAAATCTAAGGAAATATCTGAAAAGAATTATGACAAAAACGCAGAAGTTAAAGTTCGGCAACAGTGCCATCCTAGGCTAGCTACAGTACGTGCTGGTAATGTAATTGGTGGAGGAGACTGGAATGATAATCGTTTGGTGCCAGACTTTGTTAGATTTTTATCATGTAATGAAGATATAGTGCTTCGTAACCCAGCCTCTACTAGACCTTGGCAGTTTGTTTTAGAACCATTATATGCTTATTGCTTACTTGCTTATAAGCTTTCATTAGAAGAGGGTTATAAGTATTGCTCTGCTTGGAATATCGGTCCAGATCAGGATAGCTGTGTTTCGGTTTTAGAACTTACTAGTATTTTCCTTAACAAGTGGGGTTCAGGGGATTATAGGCTAGATGATAATTCTTCTAAGGCTAAAGAAGCTAAGCTTTTAATGTTAGACGCATCTAAAGCGAAGCGTGAGCTGGCTTGGAGACCAGTGCTTAGCGTAGAGCAGGCTATTTCTATGACAGCTCTTTGGTATAAGGCTTTCTTGGAGAATAAATCTGAAATAAAAGATTTTACATATAGTCAGATAAAAGATTTCTTGGCATTATATGATAATCACGGGTGTGTTTAATGAATTTATTAAAAAATATTTTAAGAAGCTTGATTAAATCTTTATCTAAGCTGTTTTTCTTTCTGGATAAATGGTCTAAACCGATTTCTACTTATAGACCTGTCTCTGGCAAGGTTTTAGGAGCTGAGGAATTAGTAAATATGGTGGATGCTTCATTGGATATGTGGCTCACTACTGGAAGGTTTAATCGAGACTTTGAAAAAGCCTTAAGAGATTTTTTAGGACTTAAATATGCACTTACGGTAAACTCTGGCTCTTCTGCTAATTTACTTGCTCTTTCAGCTCTCTGTTCACCTAAGCTTGGAGAGAGGGCTTTAAAGAGAGGAGATGAGGTTATCTGTGTGGCTGCTGGTTTCCCGACTACGGTAAATCCTATAATTCAGAATTCTCTCAGACCCGTATTTTTAGATATAGAGTTAGGGTCATATAATATTGATGTAACTCAGTTAGAAAGAGCTTTAAGCCCTAATACTAAAGCTATATTTATTGCTCATACTTTAGGGAATGTTTTTGATTTGAATGCTATAAGAGCTTTTTGTGATGAGCATAGACTCTGGCTTATAGAAGATAACTGTGATGCTTTAGGTTCTAGATATGATGGTAAATTAACAGGTACCTTTGGTGATATCTGTACTTTAAGCTTCTATCCTGCACATCACATCACTACTGGTGAGGGTGGTGCTGTGCTTACTCGCGATCCCGAATTATATAAAATACTTCTATCTATTCGTGATTGGGGTAGAGATTGTTGGTGTCCATCTGGAAAGGATAATACTTGTGGAAAGCGTTTTAGCTATGAATTAGGTAAGCTGAATGCTGGTTATGATCATAAATATATTTACTCACATATTGGCTATAACTTGAAAATGACTGATTGGCAGGCTGCGTGTGGTGTGGCTCAGATGAAGCAAGTCGAAAGCTTTATTCAGAGAAGAAAGTATAATTTTAAATACCTCTATGAAAGATTAAAAGACTATTCTGAATATTTAATTCTGCCAGAACATTCTAAATTAGCTGAACCTTCATGGTTCGGTTTCCCTCTTTCAGTGAGAGAAGATAAAGGTGTTAAAAAAGTAGATTTAGTAAATTATTTAGAAGAGAATGGAATCGGTACTAGACAGCTTTTCGCTGGTAATATTTTAAGACAGCCAGCTTATCTAGATTATGATTTTGAGTTTAGGGTTTTAGATTCGGATTTACTAAGAAGCTCACAGATTGATGATTTCGTTTATGAGCTGCTGCCGAATACAGATTATTCGATGAGAAATACGTTCTGGATTGGTGTTTGGCCTGGGCTTAGGGAAGAGGATTTAGATTATTTTATTGCAGTATTTAAATCATACTTCGCAAAATTCACTCCACATTGATTTCATGGCTTCAGTGAAGTCTTTTGCAAAGTCATTAACATTTACTATGGCTGAGTTGAACAAGCTTTCTCTTAATTGATTTCTGTAATAATCTATCAGGTCTGGAGAAAGACTGAATTCAACAGCTTTCTTGATATAGTCATTATGATTTTCAGCGATCAACTCGTCATGTCCTAGTGTATCCATGATTTCAGCTGACATGCGATGCAAGATTCTTTCTCCTCGGAGGCCAATTACGGGAACTCCCATGAATGCACTGTCAATGCAAGTTGTACTAGCACCTAGAGGAAATGAATCTAAATAAACGTCAATATTATTATAATAATTAAGGTATTCATGACGATTTTTATTTGTTGCCCCTTCTAAGATTAGTTGCTTATCATCTATACCTTTGTGAGAAAAATAGTTTCTGATGTATTTATGTGTGTCATCTTCTTGCAGTGCATGATTGCATAAATATAATCTGGAATTGGGGACTGCTTTTAAAATTTTTATCCAAATGTCAAAACAATTTGTGTTGAGCTTAATCATGTTATTTAAACAACCAAACGTTAAGAAACCATTTTTCTTATAAGGTACTAATGCCTTCTCTTGACTGAGGTTGAAAGCTTCTACAATATTAAAGCTAGAGCCATATTTAGGTAAACGATAAATTTTTTCCAAATAAGTATCATCCTGTTTAGGCACGTGTTTGACATCGCTAATACAGTAATTAATTGATTTTAGACCAATAGGGCTAGGGTTTCCTAGCCAGCATGCTTGTGCTGGAGCTGGTCTTAGGGCTATTACTCCAAGCCGATTTAAAGTACTATGTCCAGATAAATCAATAAGAATATTTATTTGATCTTGATGAATTAATTTTGCAGCCTCTATATCATTTAGATTTTGAATATCGCGCCAATGGTTTGTTCGCTTTGACCAGATCTCTGTGACAGGGTCTTTTTCATTATTACAATAACAAAATATATCAAGTCCATTTTCTTGTAATTTAGGTATTAAATTGCCTATCCATAGAGAGATGACATGACTTTTAAAATCTCCCGAAATAAAACCTATTCTCAGTTTTTTTTCTTGTAAATTTAAAAGTGGAAATTCTGTATATTCTTTTCCTTGATACTCTGGAAAAGCTTTTTCTCCGTATATTTGGGCAAAGTGCTTTACTTCTGCATTACTGCTGTCATGAGTATAATGAAGATAGGAAACCATACAGCTAAGAAGACCTTTGTTGTGGGGATCAATTTCCAGTGCTTTAAGAATATGATTGTGAGCTAATCTTGCTTTGCCCATCGTAAATAGTGTCTCTGCAAGTATTGTATGAGTTCTTAGTGCTTGACTTGTGTATTTCAAGAGTTGATAACCATATTTGAGGATATTAAAATATTCTTTTCTTTGATAAGCATCATCAAATGATGCTAATAAAGCTTTGGTTAACTTGTTTTCATGGATAGCATTTTCTGTTTTTTTGTAAAAGCTTAAATAGCTTTGATTATCTGGATCTTCGAGTAATAGCTCTTGGCTTAAGTTTGCTGCTGCATCAAGGTTGCCATTTAGAAAAGCTGTCTGCGCAAGTAGGTAAACTGCTTCAGGGCAGTAATTTTTTTCTTCTAGTAATTCATAAAGAGAGTTAATCGCGGAATCATATCTTTGTGATTCTAGATCAGCTTTAATTTTTATTAATTTTAGTTCCCTTTGTTCAAGCATTGATTAGTTTTGAATTTTTTGATTCCAAAGATATCTAAGACCATTAAAAAACTCTTTTGAATAGCTTTTCATGTCAGCTGCTGCTGAGTTAAGATATCTCTCTCTAATACTAGATTTATAGTGAATGATTCGTTCTGGAGAATTAGCTAGCAGAATAAGTTTGTTAATGTAATCTGTTTGGTCTATTGCAATAAGTTCATCTAATTTGCTGAAATATAAGACATCTGCAGAGTTACGGTGTGCAAATTTATTCCCATTGATACTAATTAAGGGAATACTCATCATTAACGTTTCATGAGTAGTAGTACCACCAGTAAAGGGGAATGGATCTAATGCAATATCTATTTTATTAAATCTTTGGAAGTAAGCTTCTTTGTCTGATGGATTTTCAAATTCTATTCTTTCTTTATCAACACGGTGATCACTAAAGAAGTCTAAAATCTTTTTTCTGTAATGAGTTGAAACAACACTGTGATTACTCATTAAAAGTATTGATTTAGGTACTGAGTTAAGAACTTGTGCCCAAGCTTCTAGAACTTCTTTGTTAATTTTCATACTATTATTAAATGATCCTAGAACAATAATTCCATCATTCCTAGCTAGAGATCTGTTTATTTGCAAGTTTTCATAATCTTGAGCAGGATATGAAGTATGAGGCATGCGATAAACTTTTTCTGTGAAAAATGCCTCTTCTCCTTCCCTGACTACAAAAGGGTCTGCGATCATATAGTCTATTTGTGGCAATCCCATGGGGCCAGCCTGCCCTAGCCATGTGATTTGAAGTGGGGCGGGTTTTAATGCGAAAGTCTTCAGGCGATTGCCAGCAGTATGTCCAGAAAGATCAATAAGGATATGGATCTCATCAGCATATATTTTTTCTGCTAATTCGACGTCTGATAAGTGATTAACATATTCTAGTTTATGGCACATGCTACGTAATGACTCTGAATAGTCATTTGGTGAAATGCTTGCATAACAGTGAATTTCGAAGTTATTATTACCATCACTAGATGCATGTTTTAATAAACTGCTAATCCAAAAAAACACTGGATGTATTTTAAAGTCTGGCGAAACCATCCCTACTTTGATAGTTTTCTTGGAATTTTCTTGAAAATTCCTAATTAAGTTTGAAAAATCAAAATCTATTTTATGCTGTTCTAGAAACGGATGAATACATTTCTGGTAATAATTTTGTGAAAATTCAAGAATTTGCTCACTGGTAATTGAGTGAGAATAATGTGAGAGCATTATTAAGTTGTCATGCGCTAATGTGAGGCATTGATCACAAGATACTGCCTGCAAAAATTCAGAAATCGCTTTATCGACATCACCATTAGAGGTATAAACAGCTCCTCTCAGTAAATGAAAAATATCTAGGTATTGAGGAAATAAGTTTTCTAACTCATCAGTTAAGCTTTTGGCTAATTTTCCCTCATCTTTCTCATTTTTTTCCAGAGCAAGCATTAGGGCATAATTAAGAGTGATACCTTTTTCTATTGAGGTATTCGCTTGCTCTAGTGCATAAGGAAGAAATTTCTCTATTGCATAAATATCTTGATAGATTGAAAAATGTAAATGTGCAAATTTGAAATTCAATGAAGGGTTAAGAGGGCTTCTATCTAAAGCTTGTGCAAAGAAATATAGAGCTTTGTTTTGATCTTCTGCTAGGTAAAAGTCTCCTAATATTTCACAGATTTCTGTGTGATATTCCTGCCTCGCATTAGACTCTGCTTCAAGAGAGTAAAATATTTGAGGGTCTATTGTGAGATCTAACTCTAGTGATGATTTAGCAAGTCCATAGAGGACTTCAAAATTATTAGGTTCTTGCAAGTAAAGTTTTTCAAATATTAGATGTGCTTTTTTAAATTCTTGAAAATTTAAATATAAAAAAGCTAATTCTTGATTTTCTATTTCAAGCTGTTCTAAGCTCTTTATATTTTTGTAATGAGTAAGAATCTTCATCATTAATTGAGGGTGATTCCTTTTAAGAATCTCGTCATTTGAGAATCCCGTCTTCTCTAGCTCTTTTAGTAAATCTAGAGCCATGCCTAATTTATTATTTTTAATAAGGGTTTCTATTAGTTCTAGTTTGTCGACTTGATAATTGTTTGCTAGCATAACATTTACTACTTTTAGGCTTGTTTATTTTTGAATTCAATTATTTTTTGTCCCCAAAGATATTGAAGTCCTTTAAAAAATTCAGTTGAAAAATTTTCCATATCAGCAGCTGCTGAATTAAGATATTTTTTTCTAATATTTTTTTTGTAGTTTATTATTCTGTCGGGGTCCTTTGCTAAATTGACTAGTTTATTAATATACTCATCTTTGCTATTTGCAATAAGTTCTGGGAAGCCCGCAACTTCTAAGATCCCAGAGCTTAAGCGAGAAGCAATTTTATTTCCAGTTAAAGTAATTAGAGGGACACTAAGCATCAATGTTTCAAAGGTTGTAGTTCCTCCTCCATAAGGAAAGGGATCTAAAGCTATATCAAATTCCAGAAAACTTAAAAAGTAAGCATTCTTATCTGATGGAGCTTTGAATACAATTCTTGACTCATGAATATTATAGGACTGAAATAATTGAATAATTTTTTTTTGGTATTCTATGTCGCTCACAGACGCGTTATTAATAATAATTATAGAGTTATTGACATTTTGTAAAACTTGACCCCAAGCGTGCAAAACTTCATCATTAATTTTTCTTGCATGATTTATAGAACCAAAGACTATAATGTTATCGGTGCGTGCTAGGGAGTGATTAATTTGCAAATTATTATAATCAGCAGCAGGGTAAGCTACACCTGATTTAGGCATTCGATGAATTTTTTCTACATAAAGATGCTCTTCACCATGTTTAACGTAGTATTCACCCGTAATCATGTAGTCAATTTCTGGTAATCCCTGCGTGCCTATATGTCCAAGCCAAGTTATTTGAAGAGGAGCTGGTTTAAGGGCAAAAGTATTTAATCTATTCCCAGCAGTATGGCCAGAAAGATCAACAAGGATATGAATCTCATCAGCATATATTTTCTCTGCTAATTCTCTATCAGAAAGATGATATATGTATTCTAATTTATGGCATTGAAGCGATTCGGCAAGGGGGTTTTTAGCATTATTTGCATAGCAATAGATTTCAAAATTATCTTTTTCTACATATTTTAAAAGCGAGCTTACCCAGAAAAACACTGGATGCATCTTCAAATCAGCAGAAACAAATCCTATACGTAGTTTTGGGTTTTCTTGAAATTTATTGATTAAATTTCTAAAATCAAATTCTACAGAATTTTCCATCAAGAATGGTACGATACACTGTCTGTAATAATTTTGTGCATATTCAAGAATCTCTTCACTTGAGACTTTCTCTATATAGTGAGAAACCATTATAAGCTTGCTGTGAGCAATACTGTCACGAGGGTTTACCAAAATAGCTTTTTTAAAATAATTTAAGCCTTCGTCAATGTTTCCTTCAGCGAAACACATATGTGCTTTATAGACCCAAGTGGGACTGAAATTAGGAAAAGAATGTATTAGCTGATTTACAATTTGATTTTTTCTATAATGATCATTTTTCGCTTCAGCATTCAAGAAAGCTAAGCATAAGGCTGTATCTAGCTTTGAATTATCAACTTGTAAAGCCGTTTCGATATAATCACTTATTGCTAAAGGTGTGAGAGTTAATCTATAAATAGCTAATGCTAGGTATAAATTAACATAAGGGTTTTCTCTTTCAAAAGATAAAGCCGTTTCAAGGACTGCCTGTGCATCTTCAAGTTTAGACTTATTTAAGTAACATATGCCTAGGCTTATATACCCTGTTGTAAAACTGGGATTGGATAATATACTCTGCTTGAATGATTGAATAGCTCGATCTTTTTGTCCTAAATAAAACTCACATTCTCCTAGGGCATTCCAATATATCTCAGCTCGAATGTCTTTATAATTAGATAGTTCTATGGAACTAATAGCTTCATCATACTTACCTAGAGCTTTATAAAGTAAACCAGAAATAAACAGAGTCTCTGCATCGAATGGATTTTCTGAGAGTCTGTTATTTATTATAGAAACAAGTTCATCGAAAGAACCTTTCTGAATCAGTTTTTCAGCGAGTGCTAAAATATCTGTTTCATATTCAGAAATAGGAATACTCTGTCTCATTCTGTAAGCTTTGTTTGCCCAAGTTTTTGAATTGAATAGATCATCTTTATGCTTGAGAGTCTTTTTATGAAAATCAGGCAGATATAGTTTTATGGCACAAGGCTTCATTAATAAACAGACTACAGAGGGAATTGAGACTAGAAGTCTTATTGCTGAATTGATTGAGAAAAATGAGATTCAGAGAGCGAAAAAACTCTGTGATAATGAGCTAGAGAAGGATCAAGCTGATACTCAAGTTTTATTTTTTTTAAGTAAGATTGCAGCGAAGCAATCAGATGTGGATACAGCAATAGAAATTTTATTAAAGGCTTTAAATAATGAACCCACGCATTTAGGCTTACAGTTTGAGCTAGCTAAGCTATTATATTCGTCACGTTCATCCTATCCAGATGCTGCGAAGGCTGCTTTAAATCTTCTGAATCAGATTAACTCTGGTGAATATTATGAAAGAGCAAAAATATTGCTCGCAGAAATTTTTACAGCTTCAGGATATTATGAAGAAGCTGTAAATCAATTGAAGATGGTTCTCGTCGCAAATCCTGATAATATGGAAGCTTATTTACAGTGGGCTAAAGTCTTAATTAAAGAAGCCAAGAATAATGAGGCGTTTAATAAAATAGAATACGTTTTATCTAAAGATACACTTCTCCCAGAAGCTTTCTATTTAATGTCACAAATAGTTTCTTTCTCAGATGCTGATGGGCAATATTTAAAAGAGATGAAAGAGACACTTAGAATTAAAAAGCTTTCACGAAAAGAAAAGGGTTTTTTGAATTTTGCTTTAGCTAAGGCTTTTCAAGATCAAAATGATTATAAAAGGGCTTATGAAGCTTATGCTGAAGCTGCTAATCAAGTTAACAAGGGATTGAATTATGATATTAATTTAGATCTTAAATTTTTTGATAATATTAAAAAGACATTTAATCAGAATGTTTTCCAAAATCAAGGAGAGAACAGAAATCTTAGTGAAGTATCAAATTTTAAACCCGTTTTTGTGATTAGCTTCCCTGGTTTAGGGGTTCAAGAATTAGTAAAAGACTTGTTGAAAGATAATGCCAGAGCTTATATTGGAGAAAATTCTTTTTTAAGCCAAATGTTAGCGGGTTCTAGGTATAGTAATAATTTTTTGAATCTTATTACTAAATTCACGGAATTAGACTCAGAAAATTTAGATATATTTAGACTGCATTATCTTGATAGTGTAGCAAAGGTCGTCGGGGATTCAGTTTCATCGATAGATACATCTAAAATGAATTTTATTTACGTGGGATTAATTAAATTATTATTTCCGGATGCTGAGATTATTTATTTAAAATCTGTGGTAAAAGAAGATGCAATGCTTGAAACATACTTGCAGCTCTTTGATGAGCCAGAAATGAATTTTTCTTATAATTTAAAAAATCTTAATCAATTTTATATCGGGTTTGAAAAGCTTATGGAGCATTGGTTAGCTTTGTTCCCGGATATTCAAATTAGAGATTCTCTTGAAGGAAGTCTAAATAAAGATTTCTTACCATTCTTTACTAAAGATTTAAATAATGTCTTAAAAATGCGTTGATAGTATGAGTTAGTAATTTCTGAAAAACCATATAAAAGGTGTATGGTTTCAAAAAATAATACTAAGCAGAGTCTAAAAGTCCTTCAAGATTGGACTGATTATGATAAATCTGTTCTGAATTCTATTTCTTCAGAATATTATGCTAAAAAAGGTGTAGATGCCTTTGATTCTCAGGCTACTAATTCTAATTCTATTCCTAATACCGTAAGTAATTCATATCCGCATGCACTATCTATTGTTAGAATGCTGAAAGCAAATTTAGGTGAATTAGATTCTTCTTCTAAAATAAGAGTTCTTGAATGTGGTGCTGGTGCTGGTTTGTTTGCGAGGCATTTTTTGTTAGCAGCACAGGAAGAAGGAATTTTGCAGAGGTTAGAGTACTTTTTAAGTGATATCGCGCCTCATTCATTAAGACAAATTCAAGAAAAGGGCATACTTGAAGAGTTTCAAGATCTAGGTGTATTTCGCCTTGTAACATTATTCTTACCAAATTTTGATTCGGTGTTCGATTTAGAAGGAAATCAGATAGAACTGGATAGTTTAGATTTAGTAATTGCTAATTATGTAGTGGATAGCCTGCCAATGATTCCTTTAAAGAAAAAGGAGGGAGGGTGTTTTGATAAATTACAGTTAAAGATATCCCAGAATCAGTTCATCCAAAACCAGAACTTGATTAATGATCTTGGTTTTTTATCGCGCCTAAATATCATGGAACGATGGGTTGACTATGATTTAGCTCAAGCTAGTGAAATGGAGCAAAAATATTTTCACATTTTAGAATCAACTGCTAGTCATCACCCAGTTGGAGCGGAGTTGCGCTTTAGTTATTTTATTTTAGATCTTATGGATAGTTTAAAAGACAAATTAAAGCAAAAGGGCTTGTTTTATATCTATGATATTCCATCCAAGCAGGAATCAAATAAGCATTATTATTTCTTTGCTAATTCTGTTGCGAATCTTCTTAATGAGGAGTTAATTGTTGAATTTGTTCGGTCATCTAATTTAACTATCCTAGCTAGGCAAGATGCTTATCAGTCTAATTTGTTAATTATAAATACAGAACAGCCAAAACATGATTTAGTAGAGACTTTTAGCCGTGAATTTGAGAAGACTTGTAATATTAATGTTTTTAACGAGATACTTAAGATGATAAACGTAATAAAAAGCCCTCAATCAGTGGAGCTTTTAAAATTTTTGGTTGATAAGTTTCAGGAGATTGATGGGAAATCTGCTTTAAGTTTAACCGCAAAGGGGCTTTATTATGAAGCTATAAAGGATTATGACACTGCTCTAGATATTTATTTAGCCGTACGTAAGATTGATTTTTTAAATGAATGTTTAATCGAGGCTAAAATTGATAAATTAAGAGCATTGACTATTCCTAAAACTTCTTTTCAGATACTTTAGTTTTAGGAATCATAGGGAGATGTTCATATTGAATAAACATCTCTCCATGAACCTTGTAACTAACTTAACTAAGTGATTAAGGTAGAAGGTTAAGTGCAATCTGTGGAGTTGCATTAGCTTGTGCAAGCATAGTAGCAGCAGATTGTTGCAAGATTTGAGCTTTTGACGTTTGTGCACTTTCTGCAGCGACATCTACATCTCGAACTCTAGATCTAGCACTTTGTAAGCTTTCAGAATATCTATCTAGATACTCCATACTAGAACCTAGGGCATTTTCATAGGCACCACTCTGAGATCTCATTCTAGAGATGTTTTGAATCATGGTATCCAATCTACCCAGAGCAGTTGATGTTGCGGTTGCGCTTGTAGTACCACTTACAGTTTTAACGTTTGCAGAGCCTATAGTGAAGGTGCTTAAGGCGATGGCGCCTTCTCCAAGTGAGCCAGAATTTGTTGAAGTGAAATCAATAAAGAAACCTCTGTTTGCTACGGTACCTGTTGCAGTTTGAAGTATTAATTGATTACCATCACTTGCTCCAGTCTGCAGAGTTATATCAGCAGTACTTCGTAAAAGGGACACACCGTTAAAGGTGGCATTTGCCCCCATATCGTTAATGGAAATTATTCTTTCATTAATCTCTCTTTGTATGGCATCTTTTTCGTCAGAGCCGTTAGTACCGTTTAGGGCTTGAACCGTAAGTTCTCGAATTCTTTGTAAATTATCCTGTACTACTCCTAGAGCCCCATCAATGGTGGAAATCATTGCGATCCCGTCACCAATGTTTCTTTGGGCTTGATCCATGCCTCTAATTAAAGTAGTCATTTTCTGAGCTATAGATAGTCCAGCTGCATCATCACCAGCTCGATTGATTCTGTATCCTGTTGATAATTTCTCAATGGACTTTTGCATCATATTTGTATTTGATCTTAATGCTCTTTGAGCAAAAAGACTCTGTGTATTGGTATTGATTATAACACCCATGTCTTACTCCTTTTCAGTGACTTAGTTTGAATTAGTTACAAACTTTTATATCGGCTTAACATGGTTGTTCGGTAGTGTTTGTTATGAAAATGCACTTGGTGATCTAGTCTCTGAAAGGATTTCATGTTTTTAGTTTAGTTTTTTTCAAGAGATTCATTTTTTTAAGGTATTAAGTATTAATTCCCTGAGCTGCTTATCGGACTCAGCCAAGATTAAAAAATGCTACTTTAAACATTTTTCAATTAATACTGAACTTGATTACCCATTAAGCCGCCCCTAATTTTATTTAAAGTAATTAACAGAGACATCATGGTGAGTGCTTCTTAAGAAGTTTTTAAGATTACTTATTAGGGTATTAAGAGCATTAAAAGCAGTGAGAGTATCAGAGTGAATGATAGTCCCTAGTTTCTCTAAATATTCTGCACACTGCTTTTCGCTCCTAAAGTTTTTTATGAATTCTGCTAAGCTTAAGCCTTTTTGAAATTGGATCCCATGTAGCTTTTTCGATGATTTCTTAAGGCAGCAGGTTTAGAGCAAGTTGAGGTGATGCATTGGCTTGTCCAAGCATAGCCGCAGCAGTTTGCTGTAGTATCTGACCTTTAGTGAATTCTGCACTTTCGGAAGCGACATCTACATCTTGAACTCTAGATCTAGCACTTTGTAAGCTTTCAGAATATCTATCTAGATACTCCATACTAGAGCCCAAGGCATTTTCATAGGCACCACCCTGAGATCTCATTCTAGAGACGTTTTTAATCATGGCGTCTAATTTGCTCAGAGCAGTTGTTGTTGCGGTTGCGCTTGTAGTACCACTTAACGTTTTAACGTTTGCAGAGCCTATAGTGAAGGTACTTAGGGCGATGGCTCCTTCTCCAAGTGAGCCAGAACCTGTTGAAGTGAAATCAATAAAGAAGCCTCTATTTGCTACGGTACCTGCTGCAGTTTGAAGTATTAATTGATTGCCATCATTCGCTCCATTCTGCAAAGTTATATCAAGAGTACTTCGTAAAAGGGAGACACCATTAAAGGTGGCATTTGCGCCCATATCGTTAA
>DUDT01000025.1 GCA_005110385.1 Candidatus Melainabacteria bacterium
GTTTTCGCTAGCTGTATTTCAAATCCAAAATAGAAATATCTAGCAAGTACGCTAAAATTCTAACTAAGCCCTCGTAGCTCAGCAGGATAGAGCAAGTCATTCCTAACGACTAGGTCGGAGGTTCAATTCCTCTCGAGGGTGCCATTTTAGTAAAATTCTGTGCAATCTTGGAGATCGCGACGATGTGAAATAAAATAGGCTAAATATGCAAAAATTTTGCATATTTAGTGCATAATGAAAATATGGCAATAAAACGCTTACTGAAAGAGCATCTTCTTTATCTTGCAGGGAAATATCCCATAATTACCATCACTGGGCCAAGACAATCGGGGAAAACCACTTTAGCCAAAATGGTTTTTCCAAAAAAAGCATACGTTAACCTAGAAAAACTAGATATACGAGAGATGGCAGAAAGTGACCCCAATGCCTTTCTGGAAGAGTACCCTAACGGAGCTATTATTGATGAGATTCAAAGAGTGCCTAAATTATTATCCTATCTTCAAGTTTTAGTGGATGAGCAGAAAGAAAAAGGACTCTTTATAATTACAGGCAGCCAGAACTTTGAATTGATGAAGCATGTAAGCCAGTCTCTTGCTGGTAGAACAGGACTCGTAAAGCTTTTGCCTCTTAGTTTACAGGAGTTGAAAAAAGTAGATAAAGCTGAAACAAATGACTGGGCGGAATTAATTTACAAAGGATTCTATCCAAGAATCTACAGTGAGGATATAGAACCTAGTATTTATTATTCTGACTATATTCAAACTTACTTGGAGAGAGATTTACGTGATTTAACAGCTGTTCATGATTTAAGATTATTTAGAAATTTTTTAAAACTCTGTGCAGCACGCATCGGTCAATGCCTTAATTACAAGAATATAGCTGATGATCTAGGAGTTGCTCAGAATACAGTAAAGAACTGGATTAATCTCTTAGAGGTTTCCTACATTATTTTTCTGTTACCGCCATATTTCGCTAATATAAAAAAGCAGATCATTAAATCACCGAAATTATATTTTACAGATCCAGCTCTAGCAGCGAGTTTACTTGACAATGAAAGCGCCAAACACGTAAAATCACATCCTTTATTTGGTAGCTTATTTGAAAACCTCGTGATAATGGAGTTTGTGAAATATCGTTTTAATCAAGGTAAGCAGAGTAATCATTATTTTTATCAAGATAGAACACATGAGATAGACCTTGTTAGTAAAATTAGTGATAAGTTAATTAGTACAGAAATCAAATCAGCAAAGACTTTTCATGAGAGTTTCTTTAGAAACCTTGATTATTTTGAGAGTATTTTTCAAGATCAGCTAATTAAAAAAGCAATAGTCTATGGCGGTGAAAAATCTCAGAATAGATCTAAAGCCAGCATTATTAACCCTTGGGATATAACAAAATTTTCTGAGGAGTTTATCTAATAGCTTTTTTAGTTCAGGTAGAATGTAGAATTATGTCTCTAGATCTAAGTTCTTTCAAGAAAGCTATTCAACAATTAGAGGATAGTCTTGATATTTGCGAAAACAAATCTGCAAGAGGCTTTGATTCACGCATAGAAAAGCAGTTAAAAGCTGGAGCCATTCAGGCTTTTGGATTTACATATGAACTAAGCTGGAAGCTTATAAAAAGATATTTGGAAACCACAGAACCGAGTCCAGATTTTGATGATATTACTTTCAATGACTTAATTAGAAAAGGATATGAAAAAGGTCTTTTACTAAATGATCTTGAAGCGTGGAAGGCTTATCGAAAACGCAGAGGAATTACAAGCCATACTTATGATGAAAACAAGGCAGAGGACATATACCAAAATATTCCTGCGTTTTTAACTGAAGTGAAATATCTTTTTAAGCAATTAGAGCAGCGAGGATTAAATGCCGAATAAATTATTTATTGAAGATAAGCATTTCAACATAGTTTTAGGCATATTAAAAAAATATTTAGTTGGTCAAAACAAAGACATTAAAGTTTATATTTTTGGCTCTCGCTCTACTGGCAAGAACATCAAAAAAGGGTCTGATTTAGACTTGGCTTTAGAAAATGGTTCTGGGCATTTAATTGATTCAAAACTATTAAATCAATTGGACTTTGAGTTTGAAGATTCTGATTTACCTTACAAAGTCGATTTGTTAGATTTAAATTCTGCTGGTCAAGAGTTCCGCGTTGCGATAGATAGTGAACTTACAGAGATTCTATGGAGCATCTTATGAACATATCCGAAAATCTTAAAAACTTAAACAACTGGAAACTAGCTCCAGGAAAGCCAAATAAAATTTTTCGTGAATTTAAATTTAAAAATTTTAGTGAAGCTCTGGCTTTTGTAAATAAAATTGGTGAGATAGCAGAAGAGATGAATCATCATCCTGAAATAATCTTGAAGTGGGCTTATGTAAAGGTCACTTACTGGACGCATGATTTAAATGATCTTGGGGAGCTGGATTTTGAGGCTGCGAAGAGAATAAACAAATATTGCTGTAATAAAGAGATTGTTAGATATAATTAAGTAAAATTATTAGAATATTGGATTGAAAAAAGATACAGACAATTGGTTGAAAATAGCTAAGTATGATTTGAGAGCAGCTCAGGTCTCTTTTGATGGGGAAATGTATCTAACATGTGTAGAGAAATGTCACAATGCAGTAGAGAAATTACTTAAAGGCATTATTACAGAGCATGGGAAAGTACCTTCTAAAATTCATAACCTACTCAAATTAACTTCAGAAGCTTTAATTGATAATTTGCAAGATGATATTAAATCACTATTCAATAAATTGAATCAGATTTATACAAGTACTAGATATCCTGATGAATTAGATGAATAAACTAGAATTAGAAAATCTTCTAACAGAACTCTGCAATCGTATTAAAGATCATTACGAGCTGGATGAGATTTTATTATTCGGCTCATATGCAAAAGGAACAGCTAATGAGTGGAGCGATGTTGATGTCGCAGTTATATCTCCATCCCTAAATAAAAGAAGTGTCTTAGGTAATGTTTTAGATATCTCAAATAAAATTAAATTCTATGATTCTGATTTGCAGCTCACAGCTTTTCCTTCTCAAAACTTTTATCAAGAAAGCTTTGATCCTCAAAGCTTTATAGGAGAAATAAAAAGAACCAGTAAAAAAATATACAATAAAAAAACTGGTTTAGATTTTTCTCAATTATAATGGCACGCCCGACTGGATTCGAACCAGTGACCCATTGCTTAGAAGGCAATTGCTCTATCCAGCTGAGCTACGGGCGCAAACTACAAGTACAACAATATATCATAAATATCAGCTTAAAAGGGTATAATTAATTATTAAGGAATTACCCCATAAGCTTTATCAGCCAAGGCTGCAAGAGTACGGAGTTTAAAATTATGAGTACATCAGAACAAACCTCCAGCATAGTCAATCTAACTGAATCAGCAATAAAGCAAGCTTTTAGACTATATAAGAAGGAACAGGCAAATAACAGCACTCATGCGCTTAGATTCGCGGTAAAAGGTGGCGGCTGCTCTGGTTTAAGCTATGACCTTAAATTCGATGAAGTTCAAGAAAAAGATTATAAACAGTTCGCTCAAGTACCAGACGAAGAAGAAGTACTGCCAGTGATTATAGATCCTAAAAGTGCTATCTACCTTAAAGGAATGGAAGTACATTTCGATGATGGTCTAATGGGTAAAGGCTTCGTTTTTAGAAATCCGAATGCTAATAACACCTGCGGCTGTGGTGAAAGTTTTTCAGCGTTTTAAACGCAGAAATTGAAGTTTCGCTACACGCCTAAGCTAGAATTAGTGAAATGTCTTATTCCATAATTAAAGTTTCAGGCTCAGACACAGAACGCTTCTTACATAGCCAAAGCTCAGCTAATATTAAATCTTTACCTCTAAATAACGCTCTCTACGCCGCTTTCCTCGGACCTAAAGCGGAGATTAAAGGGCTTAGTTTTGTTATAAAACCCAATGTGAAAGAGGGTAATCAGTTTCTGCTTGTTACAGATAGCACTCAAACAGCTAATTTAAAACAGCACCTAGAAAAATTTATTATCTTCGATGATGTTCAGCTAGAGACTTTCACAGAAAACTTAGACTTAAACTCTTTAGAAGACTGGCTGAAAAAGACATTCAGCGAAACAGAAGGCTTACTAGACTCTTTAAAAAATCTTCTTTTAGAAGACTTTAATGAAACAGATTCACTAATTAAATTAGATTTAGTCGAAAAATATTTTCCTAAAGATAAAGGCTGCTTCCCTGGTCAAGAAGTACTTTCTAAATTCGTTAATATCGGCTTAAAAAAACGCAAAGAACGCTCCCTGAAATACTCTGACGAGGCTAGAGATTTATTCACTCGCTTAGATATTCAGGATTATTCAGAGATTAAAGAATTATTAGAAAAAGCTATTAAAGAAAATCCCAAGAACGAAGATGCTTACGAGCTTTTAGGAGTAATATTCGCTCGTGAAAATAATTTCCAGTCTGCGATAGAGGCGATGAAAAAATTAGAGGAATTAAATCCAGACTCGATAATGGCGAAATCTAATTTATCTATCTTTTATATGAAACTCGGTGATAAAGAGACTGCTGAGGATTATAAGGCTAAAGCTACTGTCGCCCAATTCAACGAGGCTTTGAAAAAATAGCTCTAGTTATTAATAATTAATACAGGAAGCGAAAACAAATAAATGCTTGATGGTAGCTAACTATAAATGCTAAATTTGTATGAGTTGGGAAGAAAAGAATTTTTAATTTATGAGTGAAAAAAAGAATGTCATAGTCAGAATCGCTGGAGCTGCTGGTGACGGTATAGCTTCTACGGGCGAACTGTTCGGTAAAACCTGTTCTAGAATGGGTTTACACGTAATGGCCTATAATGCTTACCAGTCCGCAATTAGAGGTGGTCATGTATGGTTACAGTTAAACGTAGGTGAAGAAAAAACTCGATGTCACGGCGAACAGCCCGATGTAGCTTTATTACTAAATAAAACTAGCCCTGAAGTTCATATCCCTGATATGAAATCTGGCGGTATCGTTTTTTATGATATTTCTAAAATTAAAGAAGATCTTTCTGTAATCCGTGATGACCTTCAGTACTACGGTCTAGATTTTAAAGAATTATGTGATTTCCCTGGAGTCTCTCCAGTAATGGTAAACGTACTACTTGCTGGTGCGCTTATCCAAACAGTCGGTTTAGATACTGGCGTTAGCCTAGAATTCTTTAAAGAAAAATTCACTAAAAAAGGTGATGAAATCGTAGAAGTAAACCAAAAAGTATTTAATGCTGGTGTGGCTTGGGCTAAAGCTAATGCTAAATCTGGTCTCTCTTTAAAGGGTGATGGCAAGAAAAGAATGTTTATGACTGGTAACGATGCTATCGGTATGGGACTTCTAGCTGGTGGTCTTAAGTCTTATGCAGCTTACCCTATGTCTCCAGCGACTGGTATTCTTCATTACCTATCTACTCAAGCTAAAAAAGCGAAAATTATCGTTAAACAGACTGAAGATGAATTAGCAGCAGCTAACTTCGCTATCGGAGCGGGACACGCAGGTGTTAGAGCTGCTACAGCTACATCTGGTGGTGGCTACTGTCTAATGGTAGAAGCTGTAGGTTTAGCTGGTATGTTAGAAGTACCTGTAGTTTTAATTAACGTTCAGCGTGGTGGACCTTCTACTGGTCTTCCTACTAAACAAGAACAAGCTGATATTAAGCTGGTTATGGGTGGTAATGGCGATTTCCCTAGAATCGTTATCGCTCCTAAAGATGTAGAAGATGCTTTCTTCCAGTCTGCTAGAGCACTTAACCTTGCTGAAAAATATCAGTGTCCAGTAATTATTCTTTCTGACCTGTTCTTATCAGAGCATTATCAGACTGTAGATCCATTTGATTTCTCCAAAGTGACCATCGAACGTGGTAAGTTCATGAAAGAACTTCCTGCTGGTGCAGCTAGATACAAGAGATATGAAGTTACTGAAGATGGTATTTCTCCTAGATTAATGCCCGGAGCAGCTGGTCATATGTACTGTTCAGGTTCAGACGAGCATGATGAAAATGGAGAACTAATCTCTGACGTTCTTGCTGGTTTACCAAGAGCTATCGACGTTAGAATGAAAATGCATCCTAAGAGAATGCGTAAAGAAGAGACTATGCTTAAAGAGAATGATATTAATCTTCCTGAAATCGTTGGTCCTAAAGACGCTAAATTAACTCTTCTAGGATGGGGTTCTACATTCGATTACATCGAAGAAGCTTGTGAAACTTTAAGAGCAGATGGTTTATCAGTAAATCATTTACATTTCACTGATCTATATCCTATGGATAGAGAGAAGCTTGTAGAAGTATTTAATTCTTGTAATGAGATTGTGGCAGTAGAAAATAATATGAGCAATCAAATGAGCAAGCTAATCCTAGCAGAGACTGGATTTGAGCTTAAGAGATTTATTAATAGATTCGATGGTGAGCCGTTCACTGGCGAGTATATCGTTAATGCAGTTAAAAAAAAGGAGTTAGCACATGCCTAGTATTACAGAAAACCCCGTTACTATAGCAGATTATAAAGGTGATGTTCACCCAGACTGGTGTCCAGGTTGTGGCGACTTCGGTGTACTTAGTGTACTTCAAAGAGCTCTAGCTGAAATGGGTATCCCTGCTAATGAAGTTATGATAGTTTCTGGTATTGGTTGTTCATCTAACTTACCAGGTTTCATTAACACTTATGGATTACATACTCTACATGGTAGATCACTACCTATCGCTCAAGGCTTTAAACTCGCTAACCATGCGATGAATGTAATAGCCTGTGGTGGTGATGGTGATGGTTACGGTATCGGCGTAGGTCACTTTATCCACGCTATGAGACGTAATATAGATATGACTTACGTAGTTATGAATAACTCTATCTATGGTCTTACTACTGGTCAAACCTCGCCTACTAGCGGCCTTAATATGAAAACTAAATCTACACCATTTGGTAATCCAGAAATGCCTTTAAATCCTATCGCTTTAGCACTTTCTGCTGGCTGTAGCTTCGTAGCTAGAGGTTTCTCTGGTAATCCTAAACAGTTAGTAGAGATTTATAAAGCAGCGGTTAAGCATAAAGGTTTCGCTTATATAGATACCTTCAGCCCATGTGTTACTTTTAATAAAGTTAACACTGCTCAGTTCTACCGTGATAACACTTATGAAATCGAAGGTGAGAATCATGATAAAACTTCTAAGGCAGCTGCTTTAGAAAGAGCTTTAGAGACTGACAGAATCGGTACTGGTATATTCTATGTTCAAGAACGTCCTCAGTATGAAGAGTTTGAGAAAGAAGTTTTAGAGCAGCCTTTAGTTCAGCATGAGCTAGGTTTATCTAAAGATCTTCAGCATAAGCTTATTGAGCAGTTTGTTTAATAGACGAAAAGGCAGAGAATGGACTTGTGCAGCGGTCTCTATTAGTAAACTAAAAATTTAAGTTATTACAAAAAAGGAACCCTGTGGGTTCCTTTTTTGTTTTGGTATTTTAGACAAAAGTTAGTCCGAGGAAGCCTATTCCCCCAAGAGGATCAATAGAGCTAATTGCCTCTGGTGTAAGACTAATAACTCGCCACGGGTCTACTTGATCATCTGTCGTCGGTGCCGCTATAGCATTTACAGAAGTCTCCAGATTAAGTCCTATTGATAATTCCCGTGCTGAATCATACTCTCCACGAGCTATAGCGAGTACTATTGGATGATCTGGTTTTAAACCTAATCTCTGAGCAATATCTTTATTAGTTAAATTCTGCTCAGCAGGAGTTAATTCACCACGGCTTTCAAGCTCTGAGATTATATCTTCAACTTTCTGTTCTAGGCTTAGGTTTGAATTTTTAGGATCTTTTTCGTTATTGCTGGAATAAGAAGAACTATCATAAGCAGAATCTCTAGAATAAACTTTTAAGTCTATATTCGTTTTGATAAATTCACTTTTATCTAAATTCATTGGAACTCTATACCTCTCATAATATTCTTCATGAGTCATACCAGTCGTATCTTCCTTCCTCTGCTTACTTAATGCAAAGAAACCTTCGTTAATAGTTTGCGTTTTATAAACTGCAACTTCAGCTGCGGCTGTTGCTATGTTGATGGCTTGTATAGATTCTTTTGTGAGTTTTTTATTTTTTATATCTTCAAGAAGTCTTTCCTGCTCTTCTGGAGAAAGCTTTGACAAGATTTTCTTTTTAAACTCTGGGTCATCTTTAATCTTATCTAAAAATTCAATGGCTTTTTTCATTTTTTCAATTCGCTGCTCGTAAGACTGCCTTTCCTCGTTAGTAAGATTTGGATTCTTCAGTTCTTTTTCTAAGTCTGAAATGTCGGCACGCAAATTGTCTTGCGCAGTCTTATTTGCTTCGTTTAAGGCTTGATCAGTGTTTTGAACTTCTATGATATTTTGAACTTCTATGAAATCTTGCTGCATTCCTACTTGTTGAGCCCTCTGCTTTGCGGCTTCACGATCGCTCTGTACTTTTGCGATCTCTTCGGGACTAGCATTTTTAAGAAACTTATTTAGCTTATTTTGAGCAGTTCGAAAATCTTGCTCAAAAGCTTCATCAGTATTTTTCAGCCGAAGATCTGATGGTAATTCTTCAGTACCAGTAATAGCGAACCAAGCAGCACCTTGATCACGTAATTTTTCAATATTTTGTGAAATACCTTGAATAAGATTATCTAAGATATATTTATTGACTTCCTCTAGCGTAGTCTTACCTGCTTCTACATTTCGCCTCATGCGCTCTAATAAAGCTTTATTATCCTTCAAAAACGCCACCTGCTTCGGGTCATTAATATCCATAAGCTTCTCATAGTCTTCAAGCTGCTTTGCCATTTGCTTTAAAGGACTTCGAGAATCACTATTAGTAAACGGATCAACTTCTTTACCAATCCAATTTAAAGGCATAGTCTCACCATTCAGACGATCCAAATTAGAAACAGGTGAAAGTATCACAGGATTTCCCATATTAAAATTAATGCCGCCCCCCAGCTCCATAAAATCAGAATAGGGGAGAACGATTAAGATAAGACTAAAAGTAAAAAACTAATGCTATTAAAAAAGAGCAAAATAGAAAAAATAAAGACTAAGTAAGGATTATTAAGAAAAATTAATTTTCCTTAAGATAACTTCGAAGCACTATTTAAGTATCTTTAGCCTCCTGGTACAGACGGAAGGCTTCTCCGCTTTTTATCCCAATCGTCTAATCCCTGTTGTACTGCTTGAACGCGATTTCGCATAAAGGTAGCAGCAGATGGTTGACTAGGTTGAGTACAATTAGGCTGCTGCGCCTGAGCCACCGAAGGACCCGCATCAGCAATAAGAACAGGTTTTGATAAATCATAAGCTCTGCTCGAAGGCGGAGGCGGAGCTTGTTTACAGTCCTCAGCCAATGCCCTTGGGCTAGCAGTAAGCACAACAAATGGAGCAGCCAAAGCAGCAGCACCAGCACCAAATTTTTTTAACACATTACTCATAAAATGTTTCCTAAGGCTTGAAAAACTAGCAAACCTTAACTAGATCTTAAATCTTAAAACATTTGGAATTATAGTAGGATTATTAAATATTAATCATTGAAATACAGATTTCGACTGGATTTTCAAAAAATGATCTACTTTCCTGATTAAGTTTTGGCTTATTAGCAGGGTTTTAAAGAAAAATCTAGGACTTATAAAATCTTACGGGTCTTGCCGAAAAATAAACGAAGTGGAGAAAAAAGCTTACTCCACAAGGACATTACCTTTACCTAAACCTTAAATAATGATCTAAAATTCTGATCTTCTTTTGAATCTCAAGCAGCACAAAGTGCTGTCCCTAAATTTCGCGATGCTTCTGATTTAAATTTAGAGTTAGAGTTAGTTACCCCTACCGCATTATCAGAAGCACTATTATTATTAGGGGTAGCCGACATTTCCTGCGTTCCCTGAGCTCCAGGATGCTTACAAGCCCTAGCGATAGTTCCCGCCAAAGTAAAAGCAATAGCAACAGATGCTACTAATCCATTCATAGACATAATCTCTCCTTCGAGTGGGCCTAAGCCTAATAACCTTTATCTAACACTAATTATTCTAATTGATAAGCTGAAAGCAGGTGATTATTTAGCTTTAATCATCTATTAACCTGATTTTAACAGTGTCTAAAGGGGACTAAACCTATTTTTTTAAATAGAAAGTAATCCCAGAAAGACTTATAGCTGCAATCATTATTCAGAAAAATCTTCGGGGTCTTGCCCCGCAGTAACAGTGCTTTTAAAAAGAACTTAGTAAAATTTTCTAACTATAAGTTTATATAACCCTGTCTGGCACGAGAAACTCATAATTATGCCGCTTCGCAATCATATGATTTTCCAAACCCAAATCTCACAAAATTATAGGCAAGACCCCTAAACCTTTTCTGAGAGAATTTTCATAAACACTGGGGCAAAGAAGCCTAATAAGACGAAATACTATCTTCTTCAATCTCTGCGTCAGCAAGAATTCCATCTCTATCTTCATCAAACTTCGCAAACTGCTTCTTAGCTACTTTATCAGCTACTTTTGCGTATCTTAAAGTAGTTCTAATATCACTGTGCCCTGCGAGCTTCTGAAGCACTCTGATATCTATATAACCGACTCTTTCTGTACAGAAGGTGTGTCTAAGCTGGTGAATCGTTAGAGCTGTGCCATCTGGATTCTTAAGATCCTCGGAAGCCTGCTTAAATAGCTGGTTAGCTCTATGATAACCCAGCCTCGTTCCATTATTAGTCGTGAATAAGGCACCCTCAGACTGTAACTTCTTAGCTTCTTCTATAGTTCTAGCTTTAGAAACCACCACTCTTTCTGGTACTCTCTTCTCCATAAACTTTTTAAATAGCTTCTCACTAGACTTAGATAAATAAGTTATCCTAGCTTTATTTCCTTTACCCTGCCTAACATGAATAACCCCATTACGAATATCCTGGACATTTAAAGAAAGCGCTTCTGATATTCTTAAACCGCTACTATACAGCAAATCAAAAAGGAACTCCTCTCTTAAAGATCTAGATCTAGATAAAATGACATTTACCGTCTCCTTATCTAAATAACGAATTATCTCTTTATTATTAGCCTCTCCTTGATCTTTAAGAGGTCTGCGACGCTCTATTTTCTTCATCGGATTATCATTTATAGAACCAGCTCTAAGTAGATAATTAAAAAAGCAGCTAAGAGTCGCATAGTGCCTATTCTGCGTAGCAACGCTAACTTTCTTTCCCGATCTAGTCGAAAGAGAATTAAGATACTCTTCTAAATTATCCTTCGTAAGGTCAGTAATATCTCTCTCACCAAAAGTATTCACGAATTTCTCCAAATCTAGGCTATAAGCCTTCATCGTATCGTTATCTTTTTGAATTTTATTTAAATAATCAACAACATATTCAGCAGTTTTCATAACATCCATTTTGAGCTTCCCCTTTAATACTCCCCATAAAATATGGAAAGTATTATTAAAACTATATAATACATTAAAAGCGCTATATTTTGGCAAAATCACCGTAAATTATCTTGATAGTAAATGGTGGTAAATATCATGGATATGATTAACAATCCATATCCTATAAGATTCATCAATAAAAAACTCGAAAATTAAATATCAATTATTTTTATAAAAACGGGTGACTTATCTTTAAAAATATTTCGCCTAATCAAATGGAGCTTTTCTTTATTTTTCCTTAATGCTTAATACTTTCTTCATTTGACTTATCAATACCGCTTTAAGACTGAGGTTCGGCTATTGATTTGGCCATAAAATAGAAAGAGAGGCTTATTAAAAGAGGATTCTTGATTATTAAAAATTTTTTATAAGTCTTTACAGAAATATTTCGAATGACTTATTTAAGTATGATAGTATTTACCTTTAAATTTGAATCGTTTAAATCAAGGAAGCCAAAATGATTAATCAAAACACCTCAGTATTCTTTATGCATAACTTTGCGCTTAAAAGTTCTTTAGCTGCAAAAATCGAAATCGTTAAAGGATTAAAATCAGAAATCCGTGATTACTTTGGGAAAATTAATGAATTTAAATCTAAATATAATCCTAATCACATAAGAAGATTAATTCGCAATCTTTATCGATTTCGAAAAAACAAAAACTACTCTGGCATAGAGCTAGCAGAAAAATTATGGCCCGCTCTTGAAAATTATCTTAGTAGTGATTTAGATATTAATAATAAAGACAGATCTGAATTAGAGAAAAAAGCGTATTTAATGATAATCCTAGACCGCACGAATAAATTCTTTAATTTTGATTTCCTGCCAAAAGATACTCAATTCCAAATCTATATATTCTATTCTTTAATCCTAAATTATTTGAGTAAGCTTATAAAAACCTTATTCAGTGAGGATTCTAATGATCTTGAAGCTATTAATTCCTTTCTATTAGATAAGCTTTCTTATTCTTTAAATCTAGCGGTATTCTTACACATGAATCCAGATACCGATACTGGCTATCTTCAAGATCTAGATACAGAAATAAGACTTTTTACCCCAACTAAAAAAATAAAAATACCGAATAACCTTCTGAAATCGCTTTCTGTACTTTTTGAAGACCCCGAAGAGCAAATTCAAGAAAAGTTACATAACGCCTTTATTAAAACTAACGATTTTATCTCTAGCAATCAGCTACTGCCTTTTGATGCCGCTCTTCTTTATTCAGATAAATTAAATCTTGAGATCGAAAACTATAACAGTGAGATTTTACAACTCAAATATAGTATTAAAAAACTAATAGTAAATATAAGCTCAGCAAAACTCTATCAAATATACTTCAATGAAAATGATTTTCTCTCCGTGATTCTGCAAGAGACTGTTCAAGAAATGGCTGAGGAAGCAGGGATAAGATTTATTGACCTCCATCAAGAATTAATAAAAGCTAGTTCTAAAGCCCAAATTGGAGATTGCGAGCAGTCCCAAGATTTTTATAAAACTGTAAACAGTTATCTAGTTTGTTCTTGTTCATATTTTGATACCGAGTTAATAAAACGAAAGTTCTTTAATAAAACTGCTGATTCTCTCAGGGAAACTCTAAGAGAGATAGATTTACTCAGCATCGCCGAAAAAGAAACCATAGCCTTAGCTGCATTAAGCTCTTCAGAAAGTGGCTTAGATTTAGTTCTAGAAACCACTGTGCAACATGCCATTTCAAGGCTTAGAACGACGAATGACCACAGTGTGCTACAGGTACAGGAAGATACTCGCAATCGCCATGAAATCCAGTGCTCTTTATGGCAAAAAGCTAAATTGATTATCAAACGCATTAAAACTATCGATAGCAAAAAACAAAAATTACAGAACTCAATTCTAGAGCTAGAATTAGTTTAAAGCTGCATTAAACTCTTTTAGCTCTTTAATAGAAACCTCATTATCATCGTTGACATCCATCTCGTCAAAAACCTGAGAACCATAATTTTCAAGCTCTTGTGCTGTTATTCTCATATCTTTATTAAAATCAAATTTATTGAATTCTGCTTGAA
The DNA here is from genome assembly GCA_005110385.1 of Candidatus Melainabacteria bacterium. Classification (GTDB taxonomy): domain Bacteria; phylum Cyanobacteriota; class Vampirovibrionia; order LMEP-6097; family LMEP-6097; genus LMEP-6097. The sequence continues at coordinate 13,481 of DUDT01000025.1, forward strand.
TCTTCTTTTCATAAGATTCCACTAAACTTTTTCCTAAGCAAGCTGGCTTAAACGCTAAATCACGAGAGGCTATTAAAAATTCAGTCTCACTAATCTTGCCATCACTGTTTTTATCTGCCTCAAGAAATAGCTCTAAGCGATATAGCTTCGCTTCCTGAAAACTAAGTAATAAACTCTGATCTCTATCAATATGAGCAAAATCATAATCACGAAAACAGATGTTCTGAATAAAAAAACAATCTTTCTCTATTTTAATTCTCTGCTGCTGCTCTTCTTTAGATGTCCAGAAAGGAGTCCAGAAGCTTAACAGAGCAGCTATTAAAATCATATATAAAAATTATTACCTATAGGCCTTATACTTTCAAGCTCACCAGTATCAGCAAAACCAAATAAATAAGTCTTATCCCACTCAAAGTTACCAAGATTAGCACCTTGAATCATTATCTTTGACTCGTATAAACCAAGCCTAACCTTCTGACACTCTCTTTGTTCATCTGAGAGAATAGTACCATCACCCTGCTTGAAAATAATTAAATCGCCATCAAGGTCATACTGTAATTCACCTTGTTCATTAACGAGAAACCAAATCAAATCATCCCGCTCCTGCTTTAATGCATGTACCGCCTCTTCAATAAAACTGCGATTTAAACGAATCCCCTCTATAAGCTTAAAACCCTCGGAGGTAGATTCATAGTAAGAAATAATATGGCTTTTCTTAAGCTTTGAACTCGCAAACTTAGACTTATCATCAGCATCCTTCTTTTCTTCTCTTGCTGACTCTGCAAGAGAACTACTAGATTCATGATTAAAGCGCTTTTCCCGATGAACCTTAGAAAAAATCGGAAATATTCTTTTTAAAGTATTTAATATATCTGCACCAAATTTCACGATATCCAATCCACCTATTTAATTTACAACTATACTGTAAATATTTAAAAAAAATTAAACCCCTGAAAAATCAAGACGTTTAAATTGTTTAAAGAAATTTGAGCTTTATTATAATTTAGCCACATATGCGTAAAAAATCTACTCACAAGAGTAGATCTTTTATTTTTTATTTATCATTCCCTTTTAGAATTCCTTACACAGCGCGAGTTCTAGTCCCAAAGGTTGATAACAACTCTAAAGCTTTTAAATAGTCTGCTTCCGTATCTAT